>NZ_CP027226.1:0-600000 GCF_002998295.1 Fastidiosipila sanguinis | reverse complement strand
TTGTACCAATATGGGAGAGAATTTCGAGCATTTAATTTCTTTGGAGCTCATTATGACGGTAAGGGAACACAGTTCAGAACACATGCTCCAAACGCTAGACAAGTTTTTTTAATCGGAGATTTTAATAATTGGCAAAACCAAGCCATGGATGTAATTAATGGTGTTTGGGAATTATATGTTGAAGGTGCCAAACCTGGCGATTGCTATAAATATAGAATAGAAGGACCTCATGGTGGGGCAGTAGATCATGCTGATCCATATGCATTTGCGTCAGAACTTAGACCCAATACTGCATCTGTAATTCATCAAACAGATAATTATGAATTTAATGATGCTGAGTGGATGGCTAATAGGAGCAATAATCTTAAGGATAGACCCGTATCAGTTTATGAAGTTCATCTAGGATCATGGCGTACCAAGGTACATGAACTAGGTGACTATACTGAAGATGGTGTTCAAATCAATCATGCTCACGATAATTGGTATACATATAGAGAGATTGCTAAACCTCTAGCAGATTATTGTGTGAAATCTGGATTTACTCATATAGAGTTGTTGCCACTTGCAGAACATCCTCTGGACATGTCTTGGGGTTATTTACCTTTAGGCTATTTTTCACCAACATCTAGATACGGTAGTCCAGATGATTTTAAATATTTTGTTGATGTAATGCATGAGCATAATCTTGGAGTAATAATGGATTTTGTTCCTGTACATTTTCCATCTAATGACTATGGTCTTGCAAATTATGACGGTACAGCTTTCTACGAATATCCATTTAATGATTTGAGATATAGCGAGTGGGGAAGTCTTAACTTTAATCTTATGAAAGGTGAAGTTAGATCATTTTTAAACTCTGCCGCAACCTTCTGGCTCGAAGAATATCATATTGATGGATTGAGAATTGATGCTGTAAGTAACTTACTTTACTATCAAGGAAGAAAAGATAAAGGTGTAAATGACGCTGCCATTGATTTTATTAAGCAATTTAATGAAATTCTAGAAAAAGAGCATCCTGATGTTATGCGTATCGCAGAAGACTCATCTGATTATCCAGGAGTAACTAATGACGTAAAACATGGTGGTTTAGGTTTCCATTATAAATGGGATATGGGTTGGATGAATGATACTCTTGATTTCTTCGCAATTCCTAGCTGGGAAAGAAGAAACCACTACAACCAAATTAGTTTCTCCATGATGTATTTCTATAGTGAAAAATTTATGTTACCTCTATCACATGATGAGGTTGTTCATGGTGATAAATCTATTATTGATAAAATGTATGGAAATTATGATGAGAAATTCCCACAAGCAAGATCCTTGTACTTATACATGTATGCTCATCCTGGCAAAAAGTTAAACTTCATGGGTAATGAGTTTGCACAATTCCGTGAATGGGATGAAAAGCGTGAACAAGACTGGCCTCTATTGGAATATCACTATCATAAAACCTTCTATAAATTCTTTACCGACATTAATAAACTATATCGTGATGAAGAGATTTTATATATGGAAGAGTTCCATGACAAAAATTATCATTGGACTATTGTTGATGACTGGATGGGTGTAGTTTACGCCTTCACAAGAGGTGATGGTGATGAGAAGCTTTGGTTCATATTCAACTTTAGTGGAGAAACTCATGATTTTTATGCTTTCGATCTTTATGGTTACGATATTGTTGAAGAAGTAATCAATACCGATTGGGTAGATTATGGTGGTGGTACCGAAAGACCTAGTGCAGGTGTTAATAGCTGGCAAAACCTTGAAGAGGGACGTTTTGCTATTTCCTTGCGTGGCTACAACAGTAGAGCATTCCGTATAAGAAAGAAAAAGTAATATAAAATTAAAGTAAAATTTATAACAAAAGTATGGTTAAGTTATTTGACAAAAGTCAAAAGCTTAACTATACTTTCTTAAGCAATATAAATAGGGGAGTGGCTCAACGGTAGAGCAACGGTCTCCAAAACCGTCGGTTGCGGGTTCAAATCCTGTCTCCCCTGCCATTTATTAGGAAGGACTGTTTAGCACAGTCCTTTTTATTTAGTACAAAACTAATGCTTTCAAGCCTATTTATTGTAATATTTTCTTTATATTTTTTAATTGTTCTAGACGTCGAATACAATGTAAACTATACCAACCGCTAATTTAATAAAGCGTCGAAGAATAGAGGCAAAAATGGTAAGATAATTAGGATATTATAAATAAACTTGAAAATACTGAAGGAGGCGCTTGTGGACGAGAAAATAGTTGAGCTTTATACAGATGGAGCTTGCTCAGGTAATCCTGGTGTAGGTGGATGGGCTGCTATACTTAAGTTTGGCGATTATGAAAAAGAATTAAGCGGCAGTGAAGCTCATACAACTAATAATCGTATGGAATTATCTGCAATAATTTATGGTTTACAAGCTCTTAAATTTCCAGTAAAGGTCGAAGTATATTCCGATAGTGCCTACGTTGTTAACGCAATTAATAATGATTGGTTAAGCTCATGGAAGCGCAACAACTGGAAAAATGCTGCCAAAGATCCCGTTAGCAATCAAGACCTTTGGATAAAACTTGATGAGCAAATGAAAATACACCAAACTAGTTTTCATAAAGTAAAAGGTCATTCCGATCATGAGTATAATAATAGGGCAGATGCTTTAGCTGTAAAAGCTGTACAAGACTTTAAAACTAATAATAATATGTAAGGTGAGTCATGCAAAAAGAAACTGAATTAAATAGAAAAAATATTTATAATGGCCAAATTCTAGATTTGTTTAAATTAGAAGTTGAAACAGAGGATGGATTCATTCAAAACAGAGAGATTCTCGAACATAATGGTGGTGCCTGCATAGTTGCTTTAACTCCTGAAGAAGAAGTTTACTTAGTACGTCAGTATAGAATCGCAGTAAATGATTTCACTCTAGAAGTTCCAGCAGGAAAATTAGAAAAAGGTGAAGAACCTGCAATTTGCGCAATTCGTGAGTTAGAAGAAGAGTGTGGATTAAGGACTGATTCCATAGAATTACTTTCAGAAATTTATCCTACTCCTGGTTATTCTAATGAAATAATATACATTTATTATACGGATACTTTTTCTCGAACTGAACAGAATCTAGACCAAGGTGAATTTGTACAAGTAGAAAAATATCCACTAATAGAAGCAATTAAAATGATTCAACTCGGTAAAATTAAAGATGCTAAAACAATCATAGCATTGCAAACTGCTTGGATAAAAAGAAATCTTAAATAAAAATAGAGTTGCTATGAGAGTTACTATGTTTTAGTGAAAATAAATAGAATGGTTGAAATAAATGACAAATAGAGAAGAGTATTTTAGAAAACAAAACAATACAAATAATAAAGCTCGAGAAATAATAGGATTAATATATTTAATTCTATCTCTATTTACTGGTGTAGCTTTTTATATACCAAGTGTTAGTAGTGGACCTTTAGGACATTTTGTAGTTAGTGTAGGTAGAGGGTTGTTGGGACCAATATCATATGCTTTACCACTTTTATTTTTAGTTTTAGCCATATCTACTTTCCTTGAAGATTTCTTTAAAGCTAAAAAAATAAGAATTAATAATTTACTATTATTATTGATTTTACTTTCAGCATTAATTCATTCTATCTCTATTAAACCAGAGGTTGTTAAATCATTAAGTGTTGATAGCGAAGGGAAATATACTGTTTTAAATTCATTCTCTACACTTTGGCTCATGGGCAAGAGTCCTGAAACATTCACTAGCATCACTGCTGACTTGTCCGGCGGAATCATTGGTGGCTCTATTGCTTTGGGACTTCAAAGAATTATTGGATATGCTGGTGCAATAATCATTTTAAGTTCTACAATAATTATAGAAGCTATAATCATAGGTAATTTTTCTATATCAAGAATTTTGCTCACCATATTATCTATTATTTATGCAATTGTAGATTTTTGTAAAAAAGCTATTAGAAATACTAATGCAAGCATTAAAGAATCTAGAGCTAGAAAAGCTGAATTTAATGCAAGAACTAAAGAGATATCTAATCAAGAAAGGCAAGATAATTATTACGATAAAGGGTTCCCTAAGGCTCAACCTGCGGAAACTAAATCATTACAACAAAGAGTCAATACAAATATGAGTCAAGTGAATCAAAGAAAATCTTTTAATATTGACTCATACATGAGTGATTTTAATAACCATGGAAATGAAGAGATGCGTAAAGACGTTCCTAACTATGATTTAGGTGCAAACGCTAACTTTAATAATGCAGGCGAAAGAATACCAAGCCATATAATTAACTCAGATAAGACCTATGTTGCTCCAAACTTTATCATTCAACAAGATAATGAAGCAAGAAAAAATAAAATTTCGAATAATAATTCAAATAATATAAAACTAAAACCAGTACGTGATTTTACTAATAATCAAAATACTGCATTTCCTGAAACTACTAACTCAACTTCAGACTTTACTATTGATGGCTTATCAGAGAATCATAATAATCATAATATTAGTAGTAAAAACTCTGATTTCTTGTTAGCAAATGATAATGAAGATATAGACACAACAATTGAACATGAGCTCAATCATAAAAAAGATGATTTAAAATCTAACAGATCTAATTCTGATTTAGCTAAGGATAGCTCGGTTAACAAAGTCTCTGAAAAAACAAACTCTAATAGAGTGAAAGAAGAAGAAAAAGCTAAAAATATATCAGATGAAAATAGTGCAGACAAGGAAATTAAGAAAGTTGTCCCTGTAAACAAACCTTATGTTTTCCCACCTTATAATCTTTTGGAAGCTAGACCTGTGCAACAAAAAGGGGCTACCGAGAAGATTATAAAAGAACAAGCGATGCTACTGGAACAAACTTTATCAAGTTTTGGAGTTGAGGCAACTGTTATACATGTAACTACTGGACCATCCATAACAAGATTTGAATTAAGACCAGGAATTGGGGTTAAAATAAGTAAAATTGTAAATTTATCTGATGACTTGGCTTTAGCTTTAGCTGCAACTACTGTCAGAATTGAAGCTCCAATCCCAGGTAAATCAGCAATAGGTATAGAGATCCCTAACGAAAGTACTGCTACTGTAGGTCTGAGATCCTTAATTGATAATCCAAAATATGTTGAACGTAAAGAACGATTATTGGTACCTTTGGGAAGAGATATTCCAGGTCAAGCAATTTATTGTAATTTAGCTAAAATGCCACATCTCTTAATTGCTGGTGCTACTGGTTCAGGTAAATCTGTTTGTATTAATACAATTTTAATCAGCTTGCTATATAGATGCTCACCTGAAGATCTAAAGCTTTTATTAATTGATCCAAAAGTAGTTGAGCTGTCTATTTATAATGGAATACCTCATCTATTAGCTCCTGTCGTTACTGACCCAACCAAAGCAGCTAATACACTTAACTGGCTAGTCCAGGAGATGGAAAGACGTTATAGTCTTTTTGCCGAAAAAAAAGCTAGAGACATGAATAGTTACAATGAAATTATGGAGTCTGAAGGTGAAGAAAAGCTTCCTAATATTGTTTTAATCATTGATGAGTTATCCGACCTCATGATGACAACTCCAAAAGAAGTTGAAGATTCTATTTCTCGTTTAACAGCTATGGCTAGAGCGGCTGGTATTCATTTAATCATCGCTACCCAAAGACCTTCGGTTGATGTTATCACAGGTGTTATCAAAGCTAATATTCCTTCAAGAGTTGCTTTTGCTGTATCATCGCAGGTTGACTCTAGGACAATCTTAGATTCATCTGGAGCAGAAAAGTTATTAGGTAAAGGGGATATGCTATATTTCCCACAAAGTGATTCTAAGCCAACTCGTGGACAAGGTGCCTTCTTAGATGATCATGAAGTTCAAAGAGTTATTGATTTTTGTAAATCTCAAGGTCTCGATACATACGACCAAGAAGTAGCTCAAGAAATTGTCAGTACAAAGTCAGGTGGATTCAATGATGATGAATCAGACGATGAAGAAGATGAATTGTTTAACGAAGCTGTAGACTTAGTTGTAGAGAATGGATATGCTTCAGTTTCCTTGCTACAGCGTCGTTTAAACATTGGATATCCACGTGCAGGTAGAATAATAGATGCAATGGAAGCTAAAGGTTATATTGGTCCCCATGCCGGAAGTAAACCAAGAAATATAATTATAAGTTCCGAAGAATGGGCCTTGATAAAAGCTGATGCTTGGAATAATGAGAATTAAAACTGTTAAACACTTTTAGTAATGTTTATTGAGAAGAGGTTAATTTAATGGCTGTTTTATTGGACGGAAAAATTTTATCAAGAAAAATAAAAGATGACTTGCTCAAGAAAGCTGAGCAATTAAGAGCTTCAGGTAAAAGACCTCCTAAACTTGCAGTAATATTAGTTGGAGCAGATCCTGCATCATTGATATATGTAGGAAGAAAAGAAAAAGCTGCAACTGAGTGTGCTTTTGAGTCTAAAACAATTAACCTTCCTGATAATTCTAGTTTTGAAGATGTAAAATCAGCTATTGAGGATTTGAATAATGATGATAGTGTTGATGGTATTTTATTACAATTACCATTACCAGAATCTTTAAAAAAGCATGAAAAAGACCTGTTAAACCTTATTAATCCTGAAAAAGATGTTGATGGATTGCATCCTATAAATGTAGGGAAATTGAGTCTAGGTGAAGATGCACCAATCGCTTGTACTTCCAATGGAATAATTCACTTATTAAAAAACAACAACATTGAAATTGATGGAAAACATGCTGTTATTATCGGTAGAAGTAATATAGTTGGTAAGCCTTTAATTCAACTTCTCTTACGAGAAAATGCAACTGTTACAGTATGTCACTCACACACACACAATCTAAGTGAATTTACTAAATCAGCAGATATCTTAATAGTTGCCATAGGAAAGGCAAACTACATAACAGCAGATATGGTTAAAGAAAATGCATGTATTGTTGATGTCGGGATTAATAGGCTAGGTGGACGAAAAATAACTGGAGATGTTGATTTCGCCTCTGTTGAACCTAAAGTTAATGCAATAACTCCTGTACCAGGGGGAGTAGGACCTATGACAATAGCTATGCTGTTAAGTAATACTTTAAATTGCTATTTACGAAGAGAGAATCTTTAAATGAATAATGATAATGAATTACTTGTAGATAAAGATTTCAAGATAGAAACTGCTGAGATCATAACGGTAGGCACTGAAATACTACTTGGACAAGTGCTTAATAGTAATGCCCAATACTTGGCTAGGAAATTATCTAATCTAGGTATTAATTGTTACTTCCAACAATCAGTAGGCGATAATGAAATACGTTTGATAGAAACCCTAAAATTAGCTTTATCTAGAGCTGATTTAGTTATTATCACTGGTGGTTTAGGACCTACTGCCGATGATATATCTCTTGAAGTAGCGAGTAAATTAACAAACAACAAATTAGTTATTTCAGAAAGTGAATTAGAAAAATTAAATTATTACTTAGAGAGTAACGGTATTATCGATATAGATAATAAAAATCTTAATTACAAACAAGTCTATGTTCCTGAAGAGTCTATTATTCTCCCGAATGATAAAGGCACCGCTCCTGGAGTTATTATGAAAAATAAGAATGCAGATCTAGCTGCTGGAGCTAATAACTTAATTATGCTTTTACCTGGACCACCAAAAGAAAATACTTTTATGTTCGAAAACTATGCTGAGAAATTTATTAAAGAGCACAGTGAATATGATATTGAAAATGTCTATTTAAGAGCTTTTGGATTAAGTGAATCAGTTGCATTCTTGGCTCTAGAAGATATTTCTACAAAGCAAAATCCTAGTGTTGCTACCTATGTTTTCCCTGATGAATTAGTTATTAGAGTATCATATAAACATAAAAGAACTTCTGACTTACAAGAATTATATGACACTGTGAAAATAGTTGAATCTAGGTTAGGTAATTATATTTTCAGTAAAGATTCTTATAATTTAGTAGAAACTGTTTTTAATAAATTAATGGAAAATAAGCAAACAATAGCTTTTGCGGAAAGTTGTACAGCTGGACTAGCAAGTTCAAAAATAGCAGATATTAGTGGGGCCTCAGAAGTTCTCTTAGGAGGCATGGTTACCTATAATAATGATATTAAAGTTAGGATGCTTGGAATTCCTGAATCTTTAATTGCAGAACATGGAGCTGTAAGCAATGAAGCTGCATTAGCAATGTCTACTAACGCTAAATTAAGATTTAATTCTGATTTTGGTATAGCAATTACCGGCAATGCTGGTCCAAATCCAAGCGAAGGGAAGGAAGTCGGCTTAGTTTATATAGCTATTTCTAGTAGGCATAAAGATATTGTTGAAGAGTTCAAGTTTACTGGTGATAGACAAAAAATTAGAAATAAAGCTTGTCAATCTGCTTACTATCTTTTATTAAAGTCTTTTCTAGAAGACTAAAGGATAATTATAATTGTTGTATTTGTAGTACTTTTGTAACTATTTGTAGAAATAATAGAAATTATTCGCTTGTATAATAAAAATACTTATAGTAAAATAAGAACAATTGTTCGATAAGTAATGGAGGTACACATGGCTAAAAAGAAAAAAGGTAAATCCACAGAAGAAGTTAGTAACATAGCTTTTGAAGAGAGAGATAAAGCACTTAGCGCTGCTCTTAAGAAAATTGAAACACAATTTGGTAAAGGGTCTGTCATGAGACTAGGTGATGATACTAATCCAAGTGAAATAAGAACAATCCCAACTGGATCTCTCTCATTAGACGTAGCTCTAGGTATAGGTGGATTACCTACTGGTAGAATTATTGAGATATATGGTCCTGAATCATCTGGTAAAACCACAGTAGCGCTGCATGTAGCTGCTGAAGCTCAGAAGATGGGTGGTACTGCTGCATTTATCGATGCGGAGCACGCATTAGATCCTAGTTACGCAGAAAAACTAGGTGTTGATATTGACAATCTAATTGTTTCTCAACCAGATAACGGAGAGCAAGCCCTAGAAATTGCTGAAGCACTTGTAAGAAGTGGAGCCATTGATGTAATTGTTATTGACTCTGTTGCAGCACTTGTTCCTAGAGCAGAAATTGATGGTGAAATGGGTGATCAGTATATCGGTTTGCAAGCTAGACTTATGTCTCAAGCACTTCGTAAATTGACAAGTATAATTAGCAAGTCTGAAACTGTAATTATCTTTATTAACCAATTGCGTGAGAAAGTAGGTGTCATGTTCGGAAGTCCTGAAACAACTCCAGGTGGACGTGCCTTGAAATTCTACTCCTCAATTCGTCTAGATGTACGTAAAATTGATACCTTAAAGAATGGTAAAGATGCTTACGGTAATAGAACTAGAGTCAAAATTGTAAAAAACAAATTGGCACCTCCTTTCAAGGAAGTTGAGTTCGACCTAATCTATGGTGAAGGTATTTCTCAAATTGGTGACATTGTTGACCTTGCAGTGGAGAAAGATATTATTGTAAAATCTGGTTCCTGGTACTCATATAACGATGAGCAAATAGCTCAAGGTAGAGAAAACAGCATTAATTGGCTTAAAGAAAATCCAGAAATTCTTGAAGAAATATCAACAAAAGTTAGAATAGCTTACGGAATTCTTGAAGATGACTTGGATGATTTTGAAGAAGATGATGATTCTGACGCTTCTACAAACACAGAAGATATTGATAACTTTGAAGTTCCTGATGGACAAGGCAAGAGCGAAGAAGATCTAATCGATGATATACTGGGATTATAATCAAATAAAAAAATCTGATGAAGATACAGAAAAACAAGAATTATTAAGTAAATGTAGAACAGCTGCTATTCAGTATCTAGCATTACGTACTAGAAGTACAGGACAATGCCAGAAAAAACTAGCAGCTGATAATTTCCCTAAATATATTATTGATGAAGTTCTACAACAACTTGATATAGATGGCTATCTATCTGATAACGAGATGGCTGAATTTGTTATAAAATCCAGACGTAATTCTAAAGCAGAGAGTCATCTCGCTCTTAGACGAAGAATGAAAAACCTTGGCATTAAAGAGGATATAATTGAAACTTATTTACAAAGTAATGTTAGTGATAAAGTTTTATTAGCTGAGCTTTTTGCCAATAAATTTTCTTCTTTGTTTCAAGAATATGTTGATACTGAAGAGCCAAATGAAAAATATAATTTAAAAGTTAAATTAGTTAGAAAAGCTAATAATAGAGGCTTCACTGATGATTTTTGTATTAACTTTTTAAATCAATATGCTAATAAGTGAAACTAATATTTCTGATATGTAGTATTATAATTACATAACTTTTTAGAGAGGTTTTATTATGAATTTACCTAATAAATTATCTACATTCAGAATTATACTAATACCATTTATGTTAATTTTTATGATACCTATTTCTGGTGCTGATTCTTGGAATAACTTTTTAAACAAATATGGAATGTTTTTTGCAGTTATAATATTTATTGTTGCATCTTTAACCGACTTTTTTGATGGCAATATCGCAAGGAAGAGAAATCTAGTTACTAATTTAGGTAAGTTTTTAGATCCTATTGCAGATAAATTATTAGTTATTTCAGCTTTTATTGCATTTGCAGCTCTTGGTAGATTAACTGCTTGGGTTCCTATCATCATATTATTTAGAGAATTTATTGTTACTGGAGTTAGAACCATTGCTGCTAGCAATGGGGTGATTGTATCTGCAAAAATGTTTGGGAAAATAAAAGCCACACTACAGATGGTAGTTATAATTGCCTTGATGATTGAACATATTTTGATAGTAAATATTGGTATTAATGCTTTTACTAGTACTTTAACTCTATTAATTAATGTTTCACTTGTTATAACTGTAATTGTCACAATTTTATCAGGTTTAACATACATTACTGATAATAAGTCAGTACTCACTGAATAATTTTCTGTTAGAATCTTAAATTGTATCAAAACATTATATTTTGTTCACATTTATAATATATAGTATTTAACAAGGATAATAACTATTTAACCTAATAGTTATTCACAGGAGGATATAAAATGACACAACAAGAAATATTTAAAGAAGTACAAGATATCTTAGTAGACCAATTAGGTGTTGAACCTGAAGAGGTTACAATGGAAGCTAGCTTCATTGATGATTTAAATGCTGACTCTCTAGATATAGTTGAGTTAATCATGACTTTAGAACAAGAGTTTGAAGTTTCAATTCCAGATGAGGATGCAGAAAAGATTTCAACTGTAGCAGACGTTGTAAATTATATTAAAGATAACTTTTACAATTAATCATTATTAGATTATTATGTATTGAGACAGCGCCTTTAATAGAGGCGCTTTTTTAACAAATTTTTGTAGGAGCTGAATAGAAAATGTCTTTGTCTAAAAAGGAAATTGATAATTATAAGAATTTTTCAAAAACATATCTTTCCTACGAATTTAATAATATAAATTTATTAGTTGAAGCTTTAACTCATTCTTCATTCGCTAACGAAAGTAATGACCCAACAACAAAAGATAATGAAAGATTAGAGTTCCTTGGGGATGCTGTTCTTGAAGCTATTATTTCTGAAAAACTTTACCTTGATGAAGCTAATTTCGCTGAGGGAGTAATGACTAAAATTAGATCCTTAACAGTTAGAGAAGAGAGTTTAGTAAAAGTTGCTAGATCTATTGGTTTACAAAATCATTTAAGATTTGGACAAGGTGAGGAGAAAACTGGCGGTCGAGACAAATCTTCAAATTCTGAAGACGCAATGGAAGCAATTATAGGCGCTATATTTATTGATGGCGGTTGGGAAGCTAGTAAGAGTTTCGTCAATAATGTGTTAAGTCAGATTTATGATTATGCTAAATCTGGTGATTTAGTTTATGACTATAAAAGCAAACTTTATCAAGTTCTACAAGCAGAAGAGAATCTGCCTCAAGTTGCTTTTGTCTTACTGTCTGAAACAGGACCTGCACATGACAAAACATTTACAATTTCTGTTGAATATAAAGGAATAAGGTATACTCCAGCTTCAGCTAATTCAAAAAAAATGGCAGAACAAAGTGCTGCTCGTAACTTTCTGAATGAGTATAAGATTAAGGAGAAAGATAATTAATGAAATTAAAATCTCTTATTTTGCAAGGATTTAAATCATTTTATGACAGAACGGTAATTGAATTCCATGAGGGAGTTACTGCAGTTGTTGGTCCTAACGGTAGTGGTAAATCCAACATTACTGACGCTATTCGTTGGGTTCTTGGTGAACAATCCAGCAAGAATTTGCGTGTTGATAAGATGGATGAATTAATCTTTGCAGGTACCGAAAATAAGAGAGCTTTATCATTTGCTGAAATAACCCTTGTCATGGATAATTCTGACCATAGTATTGATATTGAATATCCTGAAGTTCATGTTACTAGACGTATTTATAGAAATGGAGAAAGCGAATATCTTTTAAATAATAATGTATGTAGATTGAAAGATATAACTGAACTATTTTTAGATACCGGTATTGGTAAAGATGGTTACTCAATGATAGGTCAAGGTCGTGTTGATAGCATTCTTAGTGGCCGATCTGATCTTCGCCGAAAAATGCTTGATGAGGCTAGTGGTATAAGCAAATATAAGTTACGCCATCAAGAAGCCAGTAGAAAACTGGAACACACTGAACAAAATTTAATAAGAATAAATGACATTCTAGCTGAGATTTCTAAACAGAAGGAACCGTTAGAAAGACAAGCAAAAAAAGCACATAAATATCTAAACTTAAGAGAAGAACTTAAGGAATTAGATTTAGCATATCTTTATTATTTAATTGAGAATCAAGAGAAAATTCAGAAAAATTTGGAAGATTCTATCAAGTCTAATGCTCAAAATATTGAATTAGCAGAAATTGAGAAGAATAAGATTCTAGAGGAATCTGCTACAAGCAGGGAGCAAATTCAACTACTGAATCACCAAATATCTGGACTAAATAATAATCTTGATGAAAATAGATCTATTATAAGTAATTCTAAACAAGCACTTGCACTTTACCAACAAGAGTTAAACAGCATAACCACTATGAATGAAGAGCAAGTTGCTGATAATGAGTCTGCTAATCTTAGACTAAAAGATATTGAAGAAGAGGTACTTAAAGTTGAAGAATTTCTCTCTGGTATCAACCTAGAAATTGATACTACATCAAATAATTTCCAAGAAAAAAGCTCTAAACTAAGTGCTTTAGAAAGTGCTTCTAAAAATGATATTGCAGAAATTACTGCTTTTAAGAGTCAATTAAACGAGATCACAGCAAAGATTTCTATAGCAGAAAAAAATCTACAAAATGATTTAACAAATCAGGAAGTTTTAAAACAGCATAAACTTATCTTACATAAAGAGGAAGAAACTCTAAAGAATGAACTAGCAGATTTAGAGAGTATATTCTCTAAGTTAAATGTTGATAAAACTGAACTTAATAATGTTATTCAAGAAATTCAAAATAAACTTAATGAATTAACTATTGAACAAGAGCAATTCGAGAATAACTTAAACGCCAAAATAACTGCAGCTAACAACATTCAAAATAGCTTAAATGAAAGTAAATACCAATTAAGTACTCAAGAAAGCTTACAAAACAGCTATGAAGGATATAGTTATACTGTTAAAAATTTAATGAATAAAATTAAAGATAGTCATACCTCCGTGCTTGGCCCACTCGCAAGTTTGTTAAAAGTTCCAAAAGAATATGAAACTGCAATTTCAAATGCTTTAGGTGCTAGCAGTCAAAATATAGTTGTTGAAACTGAGCGTGACGCCCAAGAAATGATTAATATTTTGAAAAAAGATAAACTCGGTAGAGCTACATTTTTACCAATTAATCAAATACATGCAAATGATATTCAAGATCATCTACTAGACAAAGTAAGTCGTTTAAAAGGCTATCTAGGACTCGCTAGTGATGTTATTAGCTATGATAGCAAAATTGATAATGTTGTCAGCTATTCACTCGGTAGGACGGTAGTTGCTGATACTTTAGAAAATGCTGTTAATATGGCTAAATCTACTGGTTTTAAAGTAAGAATAGTAAGTTTAGACGGAGACTTAATGAATACCGGTGGATCAATGAGTGGTGGCTCTAATAAATCTAATAATCAGACATCTAGTTTACTTGGTCGTAAACGTGTTATTAGTGATCTCAAATTCTTAATTTCAAAGAATGAAAAAGAATTAAATACTTTGAGCGAAGAAATTCAAAACAGCACTTTAAAGTTTGAAAAAAACAAAGATGAATTAGAAGGTTTAAAAAATAGTATAGATTCTGAAAAAGATAAACTATTCGAAATTAATTTAAGAATCGAACAAAACCAAGAATCTATCGCAAAAATAGATTCACAACTTGCGCAAAATCAAAGTGACTTGAATCATATTGCAGAGCAAGAATCTACCCAATCAAGTGATCTTAACCAGAAGTTTGCAGAAATGGATGTCTTAAAATCCAACTCTAAAGATATCCAAGAAAAACTAGAAATCCTTGAAGCAAATCTCGATAAAAGAAAAGCAGAGCAAGAAGATTTGTTTATTCTTAAGTCACAAGTTGAAGTTCAATTTGCAAAGTTAAATGAACAAAAAAACTCAAATGAGCTTATACTCAAACGTTTAACTGCAGAGCAAAGTGAATTGCTGAATTCTATAGAAAAACAAAACACTACACAGCAACGTAATGCTGACCGAAGCATTGAACTAGATAGCTTGATAGTCGAAGAAAACAACAAATTAACTGAGAAAACCAGTGTTGAAGAAAAATTACTAGAAGAAATAGAGAAACTTAAGGCTGATCTTGAACTTGCCAACAATAGCATTGAAAGCAGTAGTGAAAATCTTAATACTGTCAGTTCCTACCTGACCAAACTCGGCCAGGAACAAGGTAGATTAGAACAAAAACTAGAGAACAATAAAACCAACTTAATGGATCAACGTTCTAAGCTTTGGGAAGAATACAATCTAACTTTTGCCGACAAGGACAAATGGTATAGAGATGATCTTGATTTAGATAGTACTAAAACATCTATTGATAAACTACGCAAACAAATTAAAAGTTTAGGTGAAGTTAACATCCAAGCAATTGAAGAAAGCAAGTCTGTTAATGAGCGTTATGAATTTACACTTAAACAAAAAGAAGATGTTGAGTTAGCAGCAAAAGATCTTAAAGAATTGATTAAGTATCTTCTCGACAAGATGAAAAATCAATTTTCTGATGCTTTTAAGTTTATTAATGAGCAATTTAATACTGTGTTTAAAGAACTATTCGCTGGAGGCTTTGCCGAATTAAGCTTAAGCGAGGAAAACGATATTCTAAATAGTGAGATAAATATTATTGCTTCACCTCCAGGAAAGAAAGTCCAAAACATCCTTTCCTTATCTGGTGGAGAGCGCTGTTTAACAGCCATTGCACTTTTATTTGCTATACAAAAGTTGAATCCTGCTCCATTCTGTGTGCTAGATGAGGTTGAAGCTGCATTGGATGAGGCCAATATTTTTAGATTTGCAGATTATATTAGCCGTCACTCCAAAGAAACCCAATATGTATTAGTTACACATAGAAGAGGAACAATGGAGTCAGCAAATACAATTTATGGAATTACTATGCCTGAACGAGGTGTTTCAAAAGTTATTTCTTTAAATCTTGATAAAAATGTTCAGCTTGCTGGATTAGATTTAGATTAACAAAAGATATTAAACAAGATAGGATAATTGATAGGAGAAACTATGGGATTATTTGATAAATTTAAAAATGGTTTAAAAAAAACCAGAGATTTTATTGGCGATACATTTAATAGTATTGCTGCAGCCTTTGGTGTTTTCAACGAAGAGGAAATTGATGAACTTGAAATGTTGATGATTGCTTCTGATATGGGAGTAACTACAACTGATAAGGTTATTTCAAATTTAAAATCTGAAATGAAAGCTAAAGCCAATAATAAAAGTGACTTCGTACTTCGTACTCTAAAGAATAATCTTAGCGAGATACTGGGGGAAAAGGAAACCTTAAAAATTGAAGATGGTAAATTAAATATAATAATAATGGTGGGAGTGAATGGAACTGGTAAAACTACCTCAGCCGCTAAACTTGCTTACCGTTATCAAAATGAAGGTAAGTCTGTACTAATGTGCGCTGCTGACACTTTTAGAGCTGCAGCTATAGAACAATTAGAAGAGTGGACCAGAAGAACAAACACACCATTAATCTCACAAAAAGAAGGCAATGATCCTGCTGCTGTTGTCTATGATGCTATAAGCTCTGCCAAAGCAAGAAAGTCAGATATATTGATAGTAGACACCGCCGGAAGACTGCATAATCAGAAAAATCTAATGGACGAGCTAGCTAAAATTCGTCGTGTAGTGGACAGAGAAGCTCCAGAAGCTAATGTAGAAACTTTATTAGTTATAGACGCTACTAGTGGTCAAAACGCTGTCATTCAAGCTAATATTTTCAAGGAAATAGTTGACGTGACTGGACTCATTATTACTAAACTAGATGGTAGTGCCAAAGGTGGGGTTGTTATAGCAGTTAGCGATATAGTTAAAACACCAATCTATTTTGCTGGTTTAGGTGAACAGGCAGAGGACTTAGTCGAATTTGATCCAAATTTCTTTATCGATTCTTTACTACCAGATGATTGGGTAAAAAATTCTTAATGTAAATTTTTTAATTTAAATATTTGTAGCATGTCAGGCGAGTTGTAAAATAAACTGAAATAATAAAGGCTCAAACAATCCTGTACAATGTTAATTGGAAAAACGAAACAAAGGAGGATCGTATGAGCCAATTACATTATATCAGGAAAAGAGAAGCAGGTCAGCATTTAACAATAGAAGATAGAAAGCATCTAGAGTATTTATATAATGAGAATTTGAAGCGACCTAAAAAAGATAAATTAAATCAAAAAGAGTTAGCAAAGATATTAGGCTGGAGTGAAGCAACTCTATCTAGAGAACTAAAACGCGGTAAAGTCAAACAAAAGAATTCTATGCTAGAAGAATACACAGCATATTCCTCTGTAGTAGCTCAGAAAACAGTAGAAAAAACTTGGAGTAATAAAGGACCATCTTTAAAGATTAGTAACGACCATATATTAGCCAAAATAATAGAAAACATGCTAATAGGAAAAGAGATGAATAGAATAAATAATCTTAAATTCTCTCCAGCAGCAATAACAATGTATTTTGACAGAGTTGGCTGGCCTACAGATAAAAGACTTTGTACTAGAACTATTTACAACTATGTAGAAAAAGAAGTCTTCCTAGAAGTAACAATGAAAGACCTTCCACGTAAAGGAAATAAACCTAGACAAAGAAAACGCTATATAGAAAAGCGCTTATCTCCACCAGATAAGAAGAGAATAAACCATAGACCAAAAGCTATAGAAGAGCGTACAGAGACGGGGCACTGGGAGATGGATTGTATAGAGTCTAGTAAGGGAGATAGGACTTGTTTATTGACACTTGTAGATCGATGTACAAGAGAATGCATTATTTTAAAGATAAATACGCAAAGACAAGAATCTGTAGTAAAGAAGCTTAATGCTATAGAAAGAAAACTAGGAGCAAGAGCATTTAGAGAAAAGTTTAAGAGTATAACGGTAGATAATGGAGCAGAGTTTCAAGACTGGAAAAGCATGGAAAAATCTATACATAGTGAGAAATATAGAACTAGTGTTTATTATGCGCATGCATACTCATCTTGGGAGCGAGGAAGCAATGAAAATCTAAATGGATTTATCCGATATTTTATTCCTAAAGGTACAAAACTAAAAGATATACCACAGAGAGAAATAAATAAATTAGAGGAATTTATTAATAGTTACCCAAGGAAAGTATTAGAAGGAAACAGTGCAAATAGTAAATATTTAGCCATAGCGTAAACAATTAACATTGTACAAAAAACAATTTCAGTTTATGTTGCACTTTACAATTTGTAGCATGTCAAGTAAAAACACTTGACATGCTTTTTATTTTTAGTAGAATATACTTCATGGATAAATCAGAGCAAAAATTATTTGATATGACAAGAATTACTTTACTATTTGATTTATACGGTAAACTTTTACCTGACAGAAGTAGAGAGGTTATAAATTCATATTTAAATGAAGATTTATCAATAGTTGAAATAGCTGAAATTTTAGGCATAACTAGGCAAGCTGTATATGATAGCTTGAAACTAGGTACTAAAAAATTAGAACACTATGAAGAAGTTTTAGCTATGAATAAAACATTAAAGAAACAAGCTAATGTTTTGGAACAAGTAAAAGATTTAATTGAGAAAAATCTTAATACTGATGCTATTTCTTTAATAGAACAAACACTAAATCAATATAATTAGAAAAACAGAAAAAAGTTTCTAAGGAGGAGGGTAAAATGGCACTTTTTGATAGCTTATCAGATAGACTACAAGATTTAACAGCTAAATTCCGTGGCAAGTCCAGGGTTACTGAGCAAGATATTAAAGAAATGCTAAAAGAGATACGAGTAGCCTTCCTAGAGGCTGATGTTAACTACCAAGTTGTCAAAGAATTCACTAAAGTAATTGCTGAAAAAGCAAAAGGTGAGGAAGTCCTAAGCAGCCTTACTCCAGGACAACAGATAGTTAAAATAGTTAACGAAGAATTAGAAGCAATTCTTGGAGAAGGTAGCACCAAACTTGAGTTTAGCCCAAGCGGTTTTACTACTATTATGCTCTATGGTCTACAAGGTGCTGGTAAAACAACTACAGCTGCTAAATTGGCAAAATTTCTAAGTAAAAAAGGCAAAAAACCTTTCTTAGTTTCAGTAGATACCCATAGACCTGCAGCTCAAGAACAACTAAAGATATTAGCAGAACAAATTAATGTTCCTGTATATATAGAACCAGAAGAAAAAAATGCAGCTAAAATTGCACAACGTGGATTAGATAGAGCCAAATATCTAATGTGCGATGTTTTAATTGTTGATACAGCCGGTAGAACTATTATCGATGCTGAATTGATGGATGAACTTAAAGAAATAAACTCTGTTGTAAATCCTGATGAGCGTTTACTTATTGTTGATGCAATGATAGGTCAAGAAGCTGTAAACGTAGCTAATGCATTCAACGAGCAAATTGGTCTAGATGGATTTATTATGACTAAGTTAGATGGTGATGCTCGTGGTGGTGCTGCACTTTCCATCTACAAGATGACTGGCAAGCCTATTAAATTTGTTGGTGTTGGTGAAAAAATTGATGCTCTAGAAGAATTCCATCCAGATAGAATGGCTCAAAGAATTCTTGGTATGGGTGATGTACTTTCACTTATTGAAAAAGCAACACAAGAAATTGACCAGGATAAAGCTGCAAAATCTTTAGCAAAATTACAAGAAGATAAATTCACACTAGATGATATGGTAGATATGCTTGATCAAATTCAAAACATGGGTCCAATGAAGAATATTCTTGGTATGATACCTGGTATATCTAACAAGCAACTAAACGAAATTGATGTAGATGACAGACAACTAGACTATACAAAAGCTATCATTTACTCAATGACTCCAGCTGAAAGAGCTGATGTCAAATTACTTAATGCTAGTAGACGTAAAAGAATCGCAAGTGGTTCAGGTCGTACTGTGCAAGAAGTTAATAAACTAGTTAAACAATATGATGAAATGTTGAAAATGATGAATAAGATGGGAATTACCGGAAAAGGCAAAAAGGGTAAGAAGCGCAAAGGTTTTGGAGGCTTTAATCCTTTTAAAGGCTTAGGTGGTTTTTAGTTTTTCAGATTTAACATTATTGTTTATAAAAATTTAAATAGGAGGAAAAAATAATGGCAGTAAAAATCAGATTGAAAAGAGTTGGTTCAAAGAAAAACCCTCAATATAGAGTTGTAGTAGCTGATTCTCGTGCACCTCGTGACGGTCGTTACATCGAGCAAATTGGTACATTCAATCCATTAGTAGATCCAGCAGCAATCAATATTGATGCTGAAGCTGCAAAGAAATGGCTAGCTAATGGTGCACAACCAACAGATACAGCTAGAGCATTATTGAAAAAATCAGGAGTAATTGAATAATGGAAGAAAAAACTAAAGAATTACAAGCATTATTGCAAACATTATCAGAGGCTTTAGTCGAGGATGTAGATTCCATTGAAATTAACCCTACTATAGATGGCAATACAATTGTGCTTGAACTTAAAGTAGCTCCAGAAGATATGGGTAGAGTTATTGGTAAGGGTGGACGTAGAGCTGAAGCAATTCGTTCTATTCTTAAAGCTAAAGCAAGCCGTATTGATGCACGTGTTGCAGTAAATATTATTGACTAATTTTTTATGGATTTGAGTTGATCTAATTGTAAGAGTTTATAGCTCTTACAATTAAGACAACTTAATTTTATTTTTAGCTATATAAGGCGAAAATAGCTTAATTATCCATATATTAATCAAAAGAATAAGATAAGAAGAGTAGCAGATTATGCATATTAATCCTGAAGATATATTTTACGTTGCTGCAATTACTGGAGCTCATGGAATTAAAGGTGAATTCAAAGTCAAAATTCTATCAGACAAAGCTGATCGTTTAAGTGACCTTGAACATGTTTATATTGTCAGTGAAGGTAAACGTGACAAAATTACTGGTCCTTACAAAATTGAGCACTTGCGTGGCCATGGTAATACCATAGTTAAGTTAAGTGGTATAGATGTAAGGGAAGTTGCTATGCAATTAAAAGGCTCTTATTTATCTATCACTCGTGATATGTCATATGATTTATCTGAGGGTGAGTATTTTGTTTCAGACTTATTAAATTTGAAAGTTTTAGATACTTCTCAAAATGTTTTGGGGGAAATTACAGATATTATCGATGGTGCTGGATCTGATCTTTTTGTAATTAAACGACAAGGTAAAAAAGATTTATTCGTTCCAGCTATACCAGAATATACTGAAGCCGTCGACCTTGAAAATGGCACTATCATACTTGATTTACCAAAGGGTTTATTAGAAATTTATGAATAGCTTTGATTCTGAAAATCTTATTATAAATAGCGAAACTTCAACTAAAAGTGCAGAAGCAAGTGACGCTAAAACTGGACAAATTCAATTTGATGTTTTAACTCTTTTCCCGGAAATCATTTCAAATTATGTTAATAGCAGCATGATGAAAAAGGCTCAAGATCGAGACTTAATAAGCTGCAAAATTCATGACATTCGTAAATTTGCAATAGATGAATATGGACATGTGGACGATACTCTTTACGGGGGTGGTAGAGGCATGTTGATGCGTGCAGAACCTTTGTATCAGGCATTAAAATCAGCAGAAGATAGCAGTAGAAGCAAAAGGTTAAATATATTCTTATCACCAAAAGGTAAAGTTTTTGACCAGGACATGGCTAAAGAATTTTCTACATATGATCAAATAATTTTAATTTGTGGACATTATGAAGGTGTTGACCAAAGATTCATAGATGAATGTGTAGATCTTGAAGTATCTATAGGAGATTTTGTTATATCAGGTGGTGAGCTCGGTGCTTTAACCATAATTGATGCAAGTAGCAGAATGCTTACAGGGTTCTTGGCAGATGCTGAAGCGATGCAAGATGAGTCTCATTATCACGGTTTACTAGAATCTAGACAATATACTAAACCTAGATCTTGGCTTAATCGAGAAGTTCCGGAAGTTTTATTTTCCGGTAATCACAAGTTAATTGCTGAATTTAAGTATTATGATGCATTAAATGAAACATTAACTAAGCGTCCTGATTTATTCCAAAAATTGGACTTATCAGATGAAGATTTAGAAGGTCTAGCAAATTTTAGGAAGAATAATAATATTGAATAATTTCAATAATATTACATTTATTTCAATGTATACAGATATAGCTTAAAAGCTTTAAATAAAGGCAAAAAGCGTTTGACAATACTGTTTATATAATGTTAAACTCTTGGAGTTGTAATTAAGGGTGGTCCGCTGATATTTTGATCAAGAACGTCCGGCGAGGAGAGGAGGATTTTCAAAATGGCTAACAGATTCGAATTAATCAAGGCAGTAGAACAAAGTCAATTAAGAACTGATCTACCAGTAATCGAAGTTGGTGACTACGTTCACGTCTCATTAAGAATCACAGAAGGCTCTCGTGAGCGAATTCAGGTATTTGAAGGTACTGTTATTGCTAAAGATGGTAAAGGTCTTACAGAGACATTTACAGTAAGACGTTTAGCATACGGTATCGGTGTAGAACGTATTTTACAAGTACACTCACCAAAAATTGCCGATATAAAAGTGGCTCGTAAAGGTGTTACCAGACGTGCTAAACTATACTACTTACGTGATCGTGTTGGTAAAGGTGCCCGCCTAAGAGAAAAACTAAACACTAAAAAATAGTAAGTAATTTAGGATATACAAAAAGGGTTGCTCACGGGCAACCTTTTTTTATTTCATCTTTATCACTCATCCTCAAAATTAATATAGTTTATGCTGTGTTACTTTTTGTGGTAAAAATGACATTTATACAAGGATTTAGAGTGCT
Source organism: Fastidiosipila sanguinis (assembly GCF_002998295.1). Classification (GTDB taxonomy): domain Bacteria; phylum Bacillota; class Clostridia; order Saccharofermentanales; family Fastidiosipilaceae; genus Fastidiosipila; species Fastidiosipila sanguinis. The sequence continues at coordinate 577,538 of NZ_CP027226.1, read as the reverse complement.
AGATTAAAGTAAATATAGCTCGAATATGTTATTATTTTAGAACGCAGATTTAGATACAGAAGGAGGAAGAACAAGTGCAAATAAATTGGTTCCCAGGCCATATGGCCAAAGCTCTTAGAAATATAAAAGAACATATGGCTAAAGTAGATGTTGTTATTGAAACTTCCGATGCCCGTATACCTAGATCAAGTAGAAATCCTGAATTAAGCAAGCTATTGGGCGATAAAACTCATAGGATATTAATATTGAACAAAGCTGACCTTGCCGATCCTGAAGTCACTCAATCTTGGATAAATAAACTTAGAGAAGAGAACATTATCGCTATTGAAAGTGTGGCTAAAGATAATAATTCTGCCAATAAAATTCTAAAAGAGGCGAGTGCTTTAGTTGAAGATAAGTTCAAAAAAAGAGCTGAAGCAAATCGAGGTTTTATCCCACTTAGAATCATGATAGTAGGTGTTCCCAATACAGGTAAATCTACCTTAATAAATAACATTGCACAAAAAAAGGCTGCTGAAACTTCTAACCGTCCAGGTGTCACTCGTGGACCTCAATGGATAAAAAGTAATGACCAATCCGTAGAACTATTAGATATGCCAGGAGTTTTGTGGCCAAAATTAGAAACTTATGAACAAAAATTAGGACTAGCTGCAACCGGTGCCATCAAAGATTCTTTATTGCCCATAGAAGAAGTCGCATACTTTTTGTTTAAGCAGTTGCTTATTACATATCCTGAAGAATTAATACAGCGCTATAAGATAAATAATTTAGATAATCACATATATGATATATATTTAGAAGCTGCTCGTAAACGTGGAGCAATAATGTCTGGCGGTAAAGTTGATGAAACTAGATTCGCAAAAATGCTTCTAACTGAATATCGTAATGGAACCATAGGGCGAATTAGTTTAGAACAACCTGATATAAGCTATGATTTTGAGCATATTAATTATTTATCTGAACTAGATGCTGATTAAATCAATTTGATTTTCACTAACCAATACAAAATAAACAAATGGAGATGATATCATTCATGCCTCTTACAAAAACTCAAATTAAAGATATTGAACGTTACGAGATTATGAATACTCATGAAAACGAATTAATTGCTGCTGGATACTCATATGTAGCCGGAGTAGATGAAGCGGGGAGAGGACCACTTGCAGGCCCTGTATATGCCGCCGCTGTAATTTTAGACCCCAATGAAAAAATTTATGGGTTAAATGACTCAAAAAAGATATCTGAGAAAAAACGTAATTTATTAGAAATAGAGATTAAAGAAAAATCCCTAGCTTGGTCTATATCTAAAGTTGAAGCAGAGAGTATTGATGAATTAAATATATTAGAAGCAACAAAAAAAGCTATGACTGATGCCTTAAACTCATTATCCACAAAAGCTGATTATATTTTGACTGACGCAGTTACATTAAAGGACTTCGCACCTGAAATGCAACTAAGTTTAATCAAAGGTGATGCCAATTCCAATAGTATTGCTGCAGCTTCTATACTTGCAAAAACTGCACGAGACGCAGAGATGCTTAAAATAGATGAAATATATCCAGAATATGGATTTGCTCAGCATAAGGGTTATGGTACCAAGAAACATTACGAAGCTTTAGATAAATTCGGACCAAGTCCTGTTCACAGAAGAACTTTTTTAAAGTCTTGGTATATGAAGAAAGGTAATAACTAATGGGAGAGGCACTTAGAAGATTCGCTTTTACATATAATAAAAATGACTTAGAAGCTTTCATAAAGGCTGAACGTTTTGTGTCCTCAAAATTAAAAGCAAGCGGACATGTTATATTAGCTCATAATTATTTTGTACATAATGTAGGCGAGATAGACATAATCACTTTTAAAGAGGGTGTATTATATGCTACAGAAGTAAAAGCTAGAAATATTAATGACCGCTTTGGGGGAAACAAAGCACAATTTACTCACGAAAAACAAGCTAAAGTAATTAAAACCTTGAATCATTTCGCTTCATACCAAAATCAAAATGATATTCCACAACAATTATTAGCAGCAACTGTTGACTGGAACGATGAGCAAGAAATAGTTAATTGTGAAATTTTCAATTGGGATTTATATTAAGATTACTCTTAAGAAGGGAGGCATTTGATGCCATATTTTGATCATGCTGCAACGACAAAACCATTAGATTCAGTTATAACTACTATAAGTAAATCTATGGAAAGAGATTATTATAATCCAGCATCTCTTTATGATGCAGCAAAAGATGTAGAAAAGAAAATAAAAAATGCGTATATAGAAATAGCTAAAACTCTCAATTGCACTCCTGACGAATTAATTCAGACATCTGGTGCTACTGAGTCCACTAATATGGCCTTTAAGGGGTTATTTACTAAATATGGTCATAGATTAAACAAAATAATAGCCTCCGCCGCTGATCACGATGCAAGTCTAAATACACTAAAATTTCTTGAAGCTAAAGGAGCTGAAGTTGTGCTCCTTAAACCTAATAAAGATGGTCTACTTGACTTAGATGAACTAAAATCTCATTTAGATAGCAAAACTCTTCTTGTATCAATACTACATACCAATAATGAAACTGGAGTAGTTCAAGATTTAAATGCAATATCTAAAATAGTACGTGAACATGCTGAACAAGCTTTTATCCATGCCGACTTAGTACAGTCATGGGGCAAAGTAGAATTAAACCTTAATTCATTAGATATAGATCTTGCTTCATTTAGTGGTCATAAGATACATGGACCAAAAAGTACAGGTCTGCTTTATATTAGATCTCAAACTTACCCTGAAGCACTAATTCATGGTGGTGGACAACAAAATGGTTGGAGAAGTGGAACTGAGGACTGGCCATTATTATCTGGACTGACTGAAGCTGCTAAATCTATATATACAAACTTTGAAGAGAATAATACTAAAGTTTCAGAGCTTAGAGATTTCTTGGTACCTGAATTAAAAAGTCTTGGAGCTACTATAAACTTTCCTAATGCAATACCCCATATCTTAAGTATAAGTTTCCCTAAGTATAGAGGAGAGACCTTGCTTCACATGTTAGCATCTGAAGGTGTTTACGTATCAACGTCTTCCGCATGCAATGCTAAATCAGCAGCAGTATCACATGTATTAACTGCCTGTAATATGGATAGGAAACAAGCAGAAGGTACTCTAAGAATAAGTTTAGATTCATCTAACACAATAGAAGAGGCTGAAGAACTTCTTAAAGCTATGCGTAAAGTCATACAACAGATGATAGACTGGGGTATGTAAAATAATACATAATAAAAGAGTAATTTATAATAATGGAGAAAGAACATGGAAAACACTACTAAAGATTTAAACACAAATGCTAATACACAAATTGATCAAAACTCTGGTCTAGAGTACCAAGAACTTATTTTAGCTAGAGTTGGAGAAATATCTCTTAAAGGACTAAACCAACGCAAGTTTGTAGATAAGGTTATTAGTAACTTATCTTGGCGTGTAAAAAAGATCGCAAACTATAAAGTATATTCTGCTCAAAGTAGAATATGGATTGAACCTCGAGATAGTGAAGCTGCTGAAGCTCACAATATTGAAAAAGCTTTAGAAATTAGTTGTAAGGTCTTTGGAATAGTTTCATCAAGTAAAGTCATTAAATTTGAAACTAATACTGATAATATGAAGAAAGCTGCTGATATATTGGTAGCTAAAGAATTATCTAAAAATAGCAAATACAAAACCTTTAAAGTAGAGAGTAAGCGTGCAAATAAAAACTTCCCATTAGAGTCTCCAGAAATATCAAGAAATCTAGGTGCACATATTTTAAGAAACAACCAAAATTTATCGGTTGATGTGCATGAACCTGATTTTGTAGTCTACCTCGAAATAAGAGATGCTGCCTACATGTATACAGAAAAACATGATGGTTTAAAAGGTCTACCAGTTGGTACCGGTAGCAAGGGTATGTTACTACTATCAGGAGGAATTGACTCCCCAGTAGCAGGTTTCCAAATGGCTTCTAGAGGTATGGAAATAGAAGCAATTTACTTCCATACTTTCCCATTTACTTCAAACGAAGCTAAAGAAAAAGTCATTGAACTAGCTAGAATTGTTAGTGAGTACACAGGTCGAATTAAGATGCATATAGTTGACTTTACTGATATTCAAATAACTCTTAAGAAAAATGTTTCTCCAGATATGATGACTATAGTCATGCGAAGAGTTATGTTTAGAATTGCAGAAGAATTAGCTAGAAAACAAAAATGTACTGCCATGATCACAGGTGAAAGTCTTGGTCAAGTAGCAAGTCAAACCGCTGAGGCTATTATGTGTACTGACGCAGTCTGCAATATGCCAGTTTATAGACCACTAATCGGTATGGACAAAGATTGGACAGTTAACCTAGCTAAATTTATCGGAACCTATGAAACTTCTATACTTCCTTATGAAGATTGTTGTACAGTTTTTGTTGCCAAACACCCTAAGACAAGACCTAGTCTTGAAGATGCTATTTTTGCAGAACGTAACTTAGATATGGATGCTTTAGTCGAAGATGGAATGAATAAAATCGAGACTCTGCTTGTATCCAAAAAGGATGAATTAGATAATCTTAGTATTAATGAATAATAACTATTAATTACAGTAGTACGAGCTAACTAAAAAGAAGGCTACTAAAAAACTATAAAGTTGTAAGGGAAGGAGGTATTTATGAGAAACAATAAACCATTAGCTTATAGAATGGCACCAGAATCTTTAGATGATTTTGTAGGTCAGGAACACATACTAGGCAAAGGTAAGCTCTTACGTCGTATGATAGAAGCTGATCAAATTAACTCTATTATTCTCTTCGGTCCTCCTGGAACTGGTAAAACCTCTATAGCTAGGATTATAGCTAATGAAACATCTAGTAATTTCAAGAGGATTAATGCTGTTACTGCAGGAATTAAAGACATAAAAGAGATAGTTGATGAAAGCAAAAACTATCTATTAAATCCAAGTGGTAGAATGCTAATCTTTGTTGACGAGATCCATAGATTTAATAAGGCTCAACAAGATGCTTTGTTACCACATGTTGAAGATGGTACATTAATTCTAATTGGAGCTACTACCGAGAACCCATATTTTGAAGTTAACAAAGCTTTACTTTCTCGTTCTACAGTGTTTCAACTTTATCCTTTAACTGCCTCTAATGTAAAAACTATAGTCCAAAATGCTTTAGATAAACTGCAGGAACAAGATCCTAGTCTGACTATTAATATAGACCCTGAAGCTTTAGATTCTCTTGCAAATGTAAGTAATGGAGATGCTCGATCTGCCTTAAATGCAATAGAACTAGCTTACAAAACCACTGACACAGACTCAGATAATAATTTATTTATTACTAAAGAAATCATAGAGGATTGCGTCCAAAAGAAAACCCTCCGCTACGATAAAGGTGGGGAAGAGCACTATGATACTATTAGCGCTTTTATTAAATCTATGCGTGGTTCAGATCCAGATGCAGCAGTTTTCTATTTAGCAAGAATGCTAGAAGCGGGAGAAGATCTAGATTTTATATGTAGACGTATAGTTATCTGTGCTGCAGAAGATGTAGGTTTAGCAAATCCTCAAATTTTAAGTATTTGTGTTTCAGCGTGGGAAGCTGTTAGCAGAATTGGTATGCCAGAGGCTAGGATTATTCTTTCTGAAGCAGTAATTGCAGTTGCTACTAGCCCTAAGTCTAATAGAGCTTATAATGCCATTAATAGCGCTTTAGCAGACGTTCGATCTGGCAATACTGGTGAAATACCTTTTGCAGTACGCAATGCTCCTATCGATGAGATGCAGAGCAATTTAGGTTATAGTAATGGATATAAATATGCACATGATTATCCATACAGTATTGCTGAGATGGAGTTTTTACCAGAAAAATTAAAAGGTAAAGTTTATTACGAACCAACACAAAATGGGTACGAAAAAACTATAAACGAGAGATTAAACTTCATTAAGCAACGCCTAGGACGAAACAAAAATACAAGCTCTAACAATAAATCTGCATATGCAGATAAAGAGTAAATATGGTAGAATGTAACTACTTTTTTATTGAAATTAAGGAGTAATTTTATGTTTGATAAAATTGAAAAACCTGAAACAATGAGTGTAGAAGACTTACATCAATTATTTAAATCACAAGATGTTAATGATGATGCAAGTAATGAAAATCTAAGTGAAGGTAAGAGATTAGAAAAAGAGTTAAGTAATGAATATCCTTATCTTTATGATGTTTATAATGCATCAACCTTACAAAATGCATTCAGTTTCGGTGAAGACTACAAGAATTATTTAGATGAAGCCAAAACTGAACGTGAAGCAGTTAAATTTGGTATTAACTTATTAAGCAACTTAGGATTTGTAGATGTTGCGAGTAAAGAAAGATTAGTGCCAGGTGACAAAGTTTACTTTAACATTCATGGTAAAGGTTTGATGGCTGCTGTTATTGGTGAAGAGTCAGTTAGAGATGGTTTTAATATCTTGGGTTCACATATAGATTCCCCAAGATTTGACTTAAAGCCAAATCCTCTTTTCGAAAATAACGGTATGGCTTACTTTAAAACCCACTATTATGGTGGTGTTAAGAAATATCAATGGACAACAATGCCATTAGCTTTACACGGTGTAGTTCAAAGAAAAGATGGTACTCAAGTTCATTTTTCTATAGGTGAAGATGAGAACGATCCAGTCTTTATGTTTACTGATTTATTAATCCATTTGAGTAAAGATCAGCTCTCTAAACCTGCTTCAAAAGTTGTAGAAGGTGAAGAGTTTAATGTTCTTGTTGGTGGTAGACCTATCCCTCATAAAGATGTAAGTAGTCGTTTCAAATTAGCAGTATTGCAAATTCTTAACGAAAGATATGGAATTGTAGAGAGAGATTTAGTTTCAGCAGAATTACAAATTGTTCCAGCTAATAAAGCTCGTGACTTAGGTTTAGATAGAAGCTTCGTAACAGGTTATGGTCAAGATGACAGTGCTTGTTCATTCCCAGCTTTAAGAGCTATTGCAGCCCAAAACAAAGTTAAGAGAACAGCTGTAGCAATGCTAACTGATAAAGAAGAAATTGGTAGCTATGGCAATACTGGTGCTCAATCTCAGATTTACGAAAACTTCTTTATAGAATTATTTGTAAAAACCGAAGGTGAATATGATGAATTAGCATTCGTTAAAGCATTAGAAAACTCATTCATGATCTCTTCTGATGTTTCTGCAGCATATGACCCAACCTTTAGCTATGCATTCGAAAGTGCAAATGCACCACACATGGGTAAAGGTGTAGCCTTCAGTAAGTATACTGGTAGCGGTGGTAAATCTGGTTCAAATGATGCGAACTCCGAATACTACACTAAGATATTACACATATTAGATGAAAATAACATTCCATGGCAAACAGGAGAACTTGGTAAAGTAGATCAAGGTGGTGGCGGTACAATCGCTCATCTACAATCTAAACGTGGTATCCAAGTAATTGACTGCGGTGTTCCAGTATTAAGTATGCACGCTCCATTCGAAATTTCACATAAATTAGATATGTATAATTGCTATCAAGTATATGTTACTTTCTTACAAAACATGGAGTAGAGAAGAGGAGAGCTTAATAGTAAGTCAAAACTTTATTTGCACAGGTGAGTGAGTAAATAAATAACTATTAAGTTTTTAAATAACATTTAAGTTCAGCCCAACTTTTAAATAAGTTGGGCTTTTTCTTTCTTAGAAAATCTAATTAATTATTATAGAGGTATTGCTTTTAATTTATTAAATGCTATCATTAAAGCAGTTTATTACCGTAATATTACTGTAATAATATTATTCGTATGGACTTGTGCGCTAGTCATGGATGAGTTCAGGTGACGGACTCCGCAAATACAATTTTCTTTATTTGTGTTTTTGTGGATAGGATTTATGTTTATGCTTCGAGTATTTAAGTCTTTACTATGAAGACTATGCGTTTCGTATTGTAGACTATAACTCATATAGTAAATACATGTTTCTATACTAAATAAACAGTATACCTAAGCAGATGAACAATTAAGTTCTTGGTATTTTTATTTTCCACAATATATATGATTTTCAACATTTGAGCTGAACAAAATATTTACAAACATTAAAAACTATGTGGATTAATCAGAATTCCTTGCTGTGAGCTGAACAAAATAAGGAACTTCGTGGAAATTTATGTGCATAAAAGATTCTAACTAACAAGTAGTGCGTATAGAATCTGTGAATGATCATTAAGCAAATAAATATTAATCATAAAGAACTTGTACAAGTATAATTCTAATAATCACTAAACAATATCTGCTTTTAATAATTTAATCATTTAATATTAAATTATTGTCTCAATCCTTATTTGTTTTTAAATCAATATATAAACCTAATATTTGTAATATTCAAAACAAAACTTCAAATAGAAACTTACTTATCATATATAAAGTCATTATAAGAATTTCTATTCGCCATTTTGGTTCAAGATAATTTGAATATTTCGTAAAAGATTCCAGAAATCATAAAATCAATATATCGATATAAACAATGTAATTAATCTAAATATTTATATTAATTTCTAATGGACATATAAATAAAACTAAAAGCAAATATATTTAAACTAATTTAAATAGAATATTCTTTGTACATAACACAAGTACAATATCAAAAATGTATTATAAGCTTGATTTTATCTATATATACAGCACGGACACATTTTCTCCAAATACCCCTCTTCAGACCCCCCTGACATGAACAAAATTACTATTTTGCACAGGTGGATAAATATGTTTTTGTCCCCCTATTTATATACAAGTCTATATTTATTGTCGTTAGTTTATATACATCTAATATTTTAAATCATTTAATCTGCGTACGTTTTTGGTTTTGATTGTACCTATTATTTAGATTTCATTTAAACTATATAAAAAATCAGGCCAGACATAAATCTGACCCGAAATATCATATTATAATAGCTTTTAAAACTTTTAAGTAAATTGATTACTTAATCACAAATGTAGTGATTGAATTGCATTCAATTATTGTACTGAAGTTTTCATTGCCTTTAACTCTGACTACGATATCATGATCATTATCAGCTTGATTAAGAACTATTAGTATTATCTCTCCATTTGGGTTCATTAAAGCTAACTGTTCTAAATCTTTTGAGTATGATGAACTACCTAATACTGTAGCTCCACTTTCAATGTATTTGCTGAAATGAGATATGTAATCAAAAGTAAGGTTATAATTGATCTTTTTACTTTGTCTATCATACATGACTGGTGCTGAACAAAAATTCTCTACATGATTTGGACCACCCTCTTCATTCAGGCAGATATTCCAATCAATAAAGTTATTCATACCAGCGTTGTAATTTCCTATTAGTTCATGAGCATACATATTCGCATGTTGAAGCTGATCATCATCAAACCTACTATACTCAACACAGAATTCAGATAAAGTTAATTGTAGTTCTGGATATTTCTCTTTTAAAATTCTCAGAACATCGAAATGATCACCTGTATACCAATGGAAAGCTAAACCTTCAATTTTATCAATATTTTGCTCATCAATGGTTATTTCAGCTCTTTCCAAGGCTCTTTCTTTATTATGATCCCATATATAAATATGAAGATCTTGTAAATCATTCTTTTCAAGTTCTGGATAGAGGTAATTATCCAAGAAATCTTTTTCTTCTTCTGCACTAAACAAACAACTATCCCATGTTTGAGCAACATTTGGTTCATTTTGAATAGTCAAAGCTTTTACATTAATACCAAGCTTTTTGTACTCTAAAATATAACGAACTATATATTTTGCCTAGTACCCGTAGTATTTCTTAATTAATACTCCACCATGAGACCTCTCTGCATTACTCTTTGTAAAAGCTGGCGGACTCCAAGGAGAAAGCAAAACTGGTATATCTTTGCCACTTATCTCATAGATTTGTTTAATTATTGGAATTCTATATCTTAAATCATATTCAATAGAAAAGTTTTCCAAATCAATATCTTCTGGATCACTTGAAGCTTCATATTGTTCTGATGAGAAATCACAACTATCTATATGTGTTCTAATTGCATTATATCCAATACCATCTTTACCAAAATATGCTTGCAATACTTCTTCTCTATCCTTTTCAGACATTTCACATAGAGTTTCAGCAGCGGCGGCATCTGTTACTGCTCCAGCAAATTAGTTTGCATTTTGATATTTAACATCTGGAAAGATATTCAAGACTTTCATTTCAGCATCTTTGCCTATGTCAGCCTCATCAATCTTACTTACAACAGTATCTTTTTTGTCATTAATACATGTTGTTCTAATTTTTGAAATTTCCATAACTCTCCTAATAGTCTATTAATCTTTTAATCCTTTAGAAATTATGTTAAATGTTCCATTCTGTAAGTTGAAACTCTTTTCAGTTTGAAGAATCTCTCCCCACTTCTCTTTCATTTCTTCAAAGGAATCTTTTTCTAAATCTATGCTTTCAGGTTCATAGCTAAAATACCAGAAGAAATTATCTAAGTTCTTGTTTGTACCTTTATAAGTCCAAGTTGTCCAACTAATACCTAAATCATTAGCAATTTTTATTCCATTCAGATTAGAGAATTCTCCAATGTACGGATCAACATTATATTTTTCACATGCATTTTTTAAACTAATTGCATTTTCTAAGAATCGCTGATCATCATCATACAGATGCATTTGGTAAACTACATTTTCCCATCCTAAAGTTTTCGGATCTGGTAAATTTGATATCTGCCAAATTGCTTCCATTGATATTTTAGTGTCCTTATCGATCTTACGAATTGCATGATACATTCTGTCATATATCTTATTGCTTAACTCCCAAGATTTAGGCTCCCAAGGGTCATAACTATTCTCACCTTCATAACCTGAATTATTTTGAGGTTCATTCATAATATCGTATAGAACTACTGCGTCTTTGTCTTTATACCTTTCTGCAATAGCAATCCACAGGTCTTCCATTGCTTGCTGGCATTTCTCGTCAGTATATAATCTATTTTCTTTCAAGGTACCCGAACTATGGTCCATACTTTGGCCACCTGGAGCGCCATGCAAATCTAAAACAACAGAAAGATTATATTTTTCTGCCATTTCTATTGCCCAATCTAACCTTTTAAAACCCGGATTATCATTATGGTCCTCTGTTATCCAATTACCATATTCATTATCCATGAAGTTCCTATACCAAAAAGGTATTCTAACTAAATTACAACCTGCTTCAGATATGGTTTTGAAATCAAATTCAGTTATCCAATTATCTTGATAAGTATCAAAAAGTTCTTGAACTTGTTCTTTTGTGAATTTCTTCTCAAGGGCTTTAATGGTGTCTAAGTTTGCCCATTCTCTATCTTTTCCTGGGACCGGAGTCATCCAACTTTCTTGGATTAACCATCCTCCTAAATTAACACCTTTATACATTTTTTTTAGAGGAGCGGCATCAAGCCGCTCCTTTTCTACTTTCCCTCTCCTAACTTCTTAGCATTTCTTTCAATATTTTCATTGAATTTAGCTTCAATACTTTCAAAGTCATTGTCTTCTAATGTTTGTTTATATGCTTCTAATATCTTATTAAATTCATCATCTGATTTTGATCTAATCATAGAAACTAATGAGGTTGCCCACTCTGCTCTAATATTTGATAAATTACGAGCTTCTGGTGTTCCTGGCTCTGGTGAAATATTCTCAACAATAAATTGTGGTTTTAATTTACCTTGTCCCCATTCTTGCATTTGTTTAATTGACTCTGGATATGCGTCATCACTCAAAGCTTTATATCTATCGTGACCGAAGAAGATAAATTCAGCTAATCTATATTCTTTCTTGAATCTATCATTATTTTCATCACGCATTTTGCTTACTTCAGGTAATAATTCATATTTGCCTTCTTCATTAATCTTGTATGTCTCACCTTCTATACCGTAAGTTGTCAAGATTTGACCTTCTTCACTTAATAGATATGTGAATATTTGAATAGCTTTTGCAGGGTCTTTACAGTTCTTGGTTATGTATGATTGCATCCAACCTGTAATACCTGATTGACTTAAAGTTACATCTCTACCAACAGTACTCTTTGGACCATCTACAGCAATATACATGCCTTCTGGGTTCTCATGCATCCAAGTTGTAAAGAATCCTGAAACTTGAGGAGTACCATCACAAATTACAGCTGCATATTGACCTGAAGCAATTTTTTCTTCAAAGTTTGTACCTGAATCTGTGAAACTGTCATCATTAATATAACCTTGAGTATGTGCATCATTTAAAACTTTAATCCATTTCAAATAATCTTCATCTAAGTTTCTATTAACATATTTATTATTTTCATCTACTACTGGAACTCCTAGCAAGTTTTGTAGAGGAGCACCTAAAGAAGCTACGTTATCAGCGCTTAAAGCTGTAAATCCTAAAGTTAATAATTCTGGGAATTCTGCTTTAATTTTTTCTAAAGCTGCCATGAATCCTTCAGGAGTTGTCATGTCAGGTTTACCAATAGCTTCGTAAACATCTTTTCTTACGACAAATGCAGTAGTTGCAAATAACATTCCTCTTTCATAGTCTTCAGTAGTATTTGAATAGTCTGGGTAACCATATGTTTTACCATCATTTAGTTGTAACCATGATAAAGTTTCTTCTGAAGCTACTTTATGGAAGTATGGATCATATTTATCTGCTAAATCTTGAAGTGGCAAAGCCCATTTATTAGCATCTCTAGCTAAGTCTGATGTTGAATCAAAAATAGTTATAAGATCTGGCATATCTTCACCAGCAAACATTGTATTTAATGTTGTATTATCACCAACTCTAAAGTTGATTTTTACATTCAACTCTTCTTGGATTTTCTTTGTAACAACGTCATTACCCCAGTCTGTATTCCACCAGTCAGCGTTTACATACCAGTCTAATTCAGTCATTTCTTTCTTATCTAGTTTATAGGCAGGAGTATTTGCATCTAGCTCATATCTCGCCTTTTCACCATTATCCTTAACCTCACTATTACCACCATCTTTATTTCCTCCTCCACAAGATGTTAGTAATAAGGTAGCACCTAATATAAAACTAAGTACTTTAGTTGTTGTTTTTTTCATATTACACCTCTCTCTTTCTGCATCTAACGTCTACGTTACTTCTTCTATCCTTTAACACTTCCAATGGTTAAACCACTAGTAAAATACTTTTGTAATAGAGGGTAAATAATTACTATTGGTAAAGTAGTGATTATTATCGTTGCTAATTGCACACCTCTGGATGAACTGTCCATAATATAGCTACCTGTACCTACCATACTTTTGGTCTGTTCCTGAACTATAATTTCATACAATCTATATTGAACTGGATATAGATTTTCATTTGTTATATAAATCTTTGCCGTCATGAAGTCGTTCCATTGGAAAACACCATTAAAGAGAGCAATAGTAGCTAACGCTGGTTTAGATATTGGCAAAATTATTCTAAACAAAGTAGTATACTCATTTGCTCCATCTATCTTTGCTGCTTCACTTATATCTTTAGGATTTTGTCTGAAGAAATTCATCAAAATAATGACATCATAGAAACTTAATAGTTGAGGAATTATATATACCCAGAAATTATTAACTAAACCTATTTGTTTCATTAATAAATATGTTGGAACCATACCACCTGAGAAAAATAGAGTTATAGTACCAATTATAATATAAAATTTTCTACCTACTAATTCACTCTTACTTAAACCATAAGCAACCATAGAACATACAATAACGTGAGTAACTATACCTAATATTGTTTTTGCGAAAGTAATCAAATAAGCACGCCAAATACTAGAATCTCTTAAAACAACTTTATAGTTTTCGAGTGAGAATTCTGTTGGCCATACACTTACCTCACCTGTTGCTATAGTTCTTGGACTACTAAAGGATAAAGCAACTATATTAGCGATTGGAATTATTATCAATAAACAGAAAATAATCAAGAAAATCGCTGCAATTGTCTTTGTAATGGTTTCTTCATTAAATCTAATCTTTGTTTTATTCATATTATTACCTTCTTACTAGACCTCTTAAAATACTGATTTACCATCATTTAGTCGTTTTGTTAAAAAGTTTGCTGTTACAAGTAAAATTAATGACACTATAGATACTGCTAAACCGACTGCTGTTGAGTATGAGAAATTACCTTCTGCAATACCTATTCTATAAACATAAGAATTTATAACTTCAGCTGTTTTTCTATTTTGTGTGTTCATAAGAACCAATGTCTGATCTAGGTTTGATCCCAATAAGCCACTTATAGTCATAATTAAATTCAGAGAAATTATGTATTTGATAGATGGGATAGTTATGTACCTTATTTGTTGTAGAATACTTGCTCCATCAATTTTCGCTGCTTCATAAAAGGTTGGATCAATACCAGTCATTGCAGCTATATATAGAACAGTGTTCCAGCCTGCTTCTTTCCAAACATCAGACATAACTGCTATCATCCAATAGTTATCTTTATCTAGTAAATAGTTCTTTGGTTCATCTAATAAATTAAGTCTAGCTAAGAGTTGATTAAATATACCTGATACTGAGAACCAGCTAATGACCATACCACCTAAAACAATCCAAGATAAAAAGTGAGGTAAATAAGTAATAGTTTGAACTGATCTCTTAAATCTATTTTCGCCCATTAATTGCATCATAATTGCAAGGATAATCGGAAATGGAAATCCTATTAATAATTTTAAGAAACTAATACCTAGAGTATTTCTAACAGCTTGCCAGAAATATCTATCACTAAATGCATTTTTAAAGTTGTCTAATCCAGCCCAATCTGCAGTTTTTATTGTATCTAAAACTCCATAATCCATAAAAGCTATTACTAATCCTGCTATAGGTATATAAGAAAATATTAATAAAAATATTATTCCTGGAACAACCATACTTTGAAGTGCAATTTGCTTTTTAAATAATTTTAATTTACTCTTCATAACTCCTACCTCTTTATCCTTTTCACTGACTGGCCTTCTAAAAAGTCCGGTTCAATCATTATGCTTTTATAACCTGATTTATTTTCTAATGTATCAATTAAAGTCTCTGCCAATATTTGACCTGCTTCATATATAGGTTGTCTAATAGTTGTTATAATCGGATTACTTAAATAGTTATGCCCTAAACCGTCAAAACCTATTACAGAAATATTTCTCGGTACTTTGTATCCATTTGCTCTAAGTGCATTAATTAATCCAACTGCTATAGTGTCAGTTGAACAAAATACTGCAGTTATACCTTCATCCATTAATTCCTTAATATTACTAAATGAGATTTCTCCACCTTTTGAAGTATTTTCAACTGCTATAACGTAATCTTCAGAAAAAGGAATATTATTTTCTTCTAGAGCTTCTTTATAACCTGTCATCCTATCTGTTACATAATCTTTTTCTTCATCAACAATAACAATTGCTATTTTCCTATGTCCTGCTTCAACAAGTTTATTGATCGCTAGTTTCGCGCCTGCTTTGTTGTCAACATCTACACAGTTAATTTTGTCGTAATCAACGTGCCCGAACAAAGAAAATGGTTTCTTATTTTGCTTTACAAATTTCATCAATTCATTGGTTTGTTTGTTATCTATACCAGTAACAATATATCCATCACAAAATTGATGCTCTCTAAAATCTTCAACAACAATAAAAGGATAATGCTTTTCACTTAAAACTGAACTTACACCAGAAATAAAATACATAGAGAACGGATTAGATAAACTAATACCTGTTCCATTACTGACACATATAACTCCATTTCTACCTTTAACTAAGTTTTTGGCAGCAATATTGGATACATATCCCAATTCTTTTATAGCTTCCTCGACTTTAATTCTTGTCGATTCTTTTACGGAGGATGGATTATTAATGACTCTAGATACAGTCATTGGTGTAACTCCTGATAATTTTGCTACTTCTTTTAAGCTTGACATAATCCCTTCCCTTCAAAATGTTATCGCTAACATTTATATGTTCATATTACACCTATTTTTTGAAAATGTTTAGCCTTTTTTATAAATTTTGTTACGTAAAGCTATCAATCATATCAAATTCGTTATATTTGCACATATCCAAGGCTTCTTATTTATGCACATTGACAAGAAAAAAGTTCCTTTATAATTCATTCAATGCTATTTATCATTTGATATAATATAAATTAATAATGTTTAGGAGACACTATGGAACGAGAGTTAGATGAGCGAGAAAAATCTTTTGCGATACTTGAAGAATACCTTGCTTATATGGAGGCGATACAAGGTCGTTCAAAATTAACAGTAAGAGAATATAGATACGACTTACGACTTTTTTTTAGATTCATAAAAAAACAAAAATCTGCAACTTATAAAGATTTAGAAATTGAAGAAATTCCTTTAAGTGATATTGATCAAAGTTTCTTACAAAGCATTATCCTATCAGATTTCTATGCCTTTTTAGCTTGGCTGTCTAGAGACAGAGATGCTTCTGCTGCTAATCGAGCCCGAAAAGTAAGTAGTTTAAAAGGATTTTTTGAGTACATTCATAAAAAGAGAAAGTACATTGATCAAGATCCAAGTGCTGATTTAGAGTCTCCAAAAATTCCTAAAAAGCAACCGGTATACTTAACTCTTGAGCAAAGTAAGGACCTTCTTAAACAAGTTAATCCTGATACTGATGCTTTTGCAGAACGTAATTATTGCATACTAACTCTATTCCTTAATTGTGGCCTTCGTTTATCTGAGCTGGTAAATATTGATATTGACGATATATCTGATCATACATTGAAAGTTACAGGTAAAGGAAATAAAGAAAGAACCATATACCTTAACCAAGCTTGTCGTGATGCACTAAAACAATATCTAGCAGTCAGACCTACCAACACTAAAGAAAGAAATGCCTTATTCATAAGTCGTCAAGGTAATCGTTTGGCTAAGACTAGTGTTCAGAGAATGATTAATAAATACATGGACGAGGCAGGTATTGATACCAAAAAATATTCAACACATAAACTTCGTCATACCGCAGCTACTCTTCTCTATCAATATGGTGAAGTTGATATCAGAATGTTGCAACAAATTCTGGGCCATGAATCAGTAGCAACCACTGAAATATATACACACTTAGACGACAGGCAATTACAAAGTGCAGCTGAAAAAAATCCACTTTCTGGTGAAAGTATGGAGAATAATGAAGATGATTAATCTTATGTAGTCAGTCAGTTATCATAAATAAAAAATCCACATTTTATATATGTGGATTTTTAGCTTTCAATGTATAAATTAAGTAAAATCTTAATCCATTCCCAGCATATGTTTTAGGGCATTTATTCTTTCCATCGGATCTATAAAATAGTAGACTATCAATAAAGTAACAGCTAATAAAATCCAGAAGATTCTATTTGCCCATTTAATATAGTTTTGCTTATTTTTTCTAACCTGTTTTGCGTATTCTTTATTTGCAAAACCTTTAAGTCTATATATCTTGTTTGGACCTTTTCTTTTAAATCTATTGAAGAAAGGTATATCTTTTTTAGCACTATTCAAAATAGTTATTTTAGCTAAATTCTTAATTACAGGTTCATTATCTGCTTCTCTATCCCTGTAAGTAATCTCAATATCTTTAGTAGCGAATTTATTATCACTCTTCTCTTGATAATATTTTTTTATTTCAGCACTAGATATTGATTTCGTCCTACTATCCACATTATTACTTCTAGAAATATTTGCTTCAGATCTTCTTGGTGTAAAATCAGAAGATTTGTTATTTTGTCTAGTTTTGACATCAACAAGGTTTATTTTTTGAGTAGCATCTTGTTTATTTCTATTAATTGGTTTTACTTTTTCTTCTTCACCAAAATTAAAAACTGAAGTACCATCTAAATTATTATTTTTTCTTATTTTATCTTTATCTACATTTGCATTGCTTGAATTCACATTAGGATAAATGGAACTCTTCTCATTTTGTGTATCTGATGATGAGCTTTTAGATACAGGTTTTTCAGGTCTTTTAAATTGACCTAACTCTCTATCTCTTTCTTTATTATTATTAAAATTTGAGTTTTTGTTATTTTGCTCTGTCATAAATCACTTCACCAGATAAAATCAAATCTTTCTATTAATTATGTATTTAGCTTATAAATTACTACAATTATATCATTAAATCTGCATTATTTTAAACATATTCTATTCAATATAACTACCTGACAAAAGCATCCCGCTAAAACGAACGTTTGTTTTTATTTTGATATTATGCTATTATTTTCTTAAATAATAAAAGTGAGGTTAAATCAATGAGTAAGCGTGAATGCAAAAAAAGCAATAATAAAAGAGCGATATTAGGCTATCTCACCAAGTACATTAACGACCATGGATACTCACCAAGTGTTAGAGAAATCGCTGTCGCTGTTGGTCTCAGATCTACTTCCACTGTTCATAAATATTTAAATGAGTTACAGGAAGATGGTTATATCATCTATGCAGATGGTAAAAGACGTGCCATCTCTATAAATCCAGAGTACGATACCTCAGTTAGTCATACTGAAAATGAAAGTTATGACATAAATTCCACTCTACCAAACACGCAAAATCAAGATGATAATAAATCAGTTAACAAAGCAAAAGAATACACAAACTCTTATTCTTCCGAATACAACTCACAATTTGATAGTACCTTTGCCCTACCTCTTATTGGTGTTGTAACTGCAGGTAACCCAATCTTAGCTCAAGAGAATATTGAATACCAAGTTCAATTAGATGATAAGCTTTTCCCTCAAACTAAGGATAAAAGTTTCATGCTCAGAGTTCGTGGGGACTCAATGATTAATATTGGAATCAATGATGGAGATCTAATTATAGTTACTCCTCAAAACTCTGCAGAATTAAATGAAATAGTAGTCGCACTCATTGGAGAAGAAGCTACAGTTAAGCGTTTCGCATACTTAAATTCAGAGCCTTATCTTTTCCCAGAAAATGATAATTTCGATCCAATTCCTTTCAATAGAGAAGATTGTTCAATAATAGGAAAAGTTGTTGGACTTATTAGAACTAGAGTATAGGCTATAATATTTAAATATCTAGTATATATCTGGCAGCTATGCATTGTAGCTGCCTTTCTTTTTATATTAATCTACTCCACTATTTTAGTTATACTTAGCTTCTCTTTCTGCTATAAAAGCAAATCTGGAGTTAGGCTCATATAAATCACTTAGATTTGATTTTAAATTCTCACTTGGACGTATGCTCATAATCCCTGATTTAAACACTAAATACTGCTGTTGACCATCCCAAACTAGCACACACCAGTTATCATAAGCTGCAATGTAACCTTTCCTAACAGACTCATTTTTCATAAATATCTCAACTTCTACCCCACCTTGAATAGCTGCTTCAAAAAAAGCATCTTGCAAAGATATTTTGTTGTTGATTTTATATCTATCTCTAAAATTTTCTCGATTATATTTATACCTGTAATCTCTATCCATTTTTCAACTCCTTAGATTGTTGTGTAACCATATAATAAAATTACATTTAATATTTTCCAAATGGATATATGCACAATTTAAAAAATAAAATAAATTCACATAAGCAAGATATTATAAAAGTTCTACTAACTAATACCTATATCATTTAAAACTAATTCGATATTATTTGTTGCCATAGGATCAAGATAGTTAATCCAATTTTTATGACGAAACCATGTAAGTTGTCTCTTGGCATAGCGTCTAGAATATTTTTTTAAATCAGTAATAGCTTCATCTAGGCTCATTTCACCGGCAAAATACGGGAAAAACTCCTTATAACCAATGGCTTGCAAAGACGTACTATCAGCCGGTAAATTAGCTTCATAAAGCATCTTTGCTTCATCTATAATTCCTTCTTCAAGCATTATATCTACACGTTTGTTAATTCTTTCATAGAGAACATCTCTCTCCCAGTCAAACATATAAACCTTAAATTCATAATCAAGGTCTAGGCTCTCAGCTTGCTCATCCCAATCACTTTGTTTTTCTCCTGTCGTATAAGCTATTTCCAAAGCCCTTATAATTCTACGCTTATTATTTGGATGTAAACCATTTGCCTTAGCAGGATCAACCTTTCTCAAGTCAGCTAATAGAGCTTCACTACCCTCTACTTCCATGCGTTTTTCAAGAGCTTCTCTTAATTCGCTGTCATTACTTCTAGGTTTAAATTTAGTAGCTTCAGCTAAAGAAGTTATGTACTGAGGAGTTCCTCCACATATTATGGGAAACCTCCCTGCAGCTAAAACTTTATCAATATTCTCAAGAGCTAGTTTTTGGAAAGACTCCACTGTAAACTTTTCATCCAATTCTAAAATATCCAACATTAGATGCTCAACTTCTACTCTATCTTTTTGACTAGCTTTAGCTGTTCCAACATTTAAATGCTTATAGACTTGCATGGAATCAGCAGAAATTATTACTGAATTTCCAATTCTCTTGGCTAAATCCATTGCAAAACTGCTTTTTCCAGAAGCTGTCGGTCCAGTTATTATTGGAATTATTGCTTTAGACAAAATTTGCCTCCCACCTTAAACTACACTACTCTCTTAAATAGCTTTTCGAGTTCGTATTTACTTATTTCTAATACTATAGGTCTACCATGTGGACAATGGTATGGATTATCTAGACCTAAGAGTAACGACCTCAATTCCTCAACTTCTCTAGGGTCTAAGACGTCATGAGCTTTTACAGCTGCCTTACAAGAAGCAGTGGCTATAATATGGTAAATAAGTTCTCTATCACCATTTACTTGATCTATACCATTTTCTAATACATCATCTAATAAGTATCTGAGGGATTTTTCGGGATCCACCATTTCAGGTCCAATAGGGATTGCTCTAATCAAGATTTCTGCTGGACCAAAGATATCCAATTCAAAACCATACTGATTAAAGAAATCTGGATTTTCTTGTATAAAAATCTCTTCTTGAGGATTTAGCTTAACGTGCACAGGCTCTAATAAGTATTGAGTGTTAATTCTATGATTTTCAGCATAATCTTTTAAGTTTTTTTCGAAAAGAATTTTTTCATGAGCTGCATGTTGATCTATAACTATTACTTTTCCATTAATTTCAAAAAGTAAATATGTTTTGAATAATTCACCTGCGAATCTAGCTTGTTTTAACTCTTTTCTTCTAATTTCATCGTCGCTCAAACCATTATTATCGTCAAAGTCTATTTGTTCTAAGGCTTTATCAGATTTATCATGCTGTGATTCAGTATAAGCTTCGCTTGTATTTTTAATGTTCTCATATTTTTTCAGGCTTTCAGAAATACTTAAATTAAGTTCATCAGTATCTGTTCCTACATGTTTATTCTCTTCTGAGCGATTTCTGTTATTGGAGTTAGGTCTACCTAATCCTGCGAAATCAAAATAAATTCTATTTGAATTATCTGTTTCAGAAAAAATATTTTTCTTTACTTCTTCAGTTGAAATTGACTGATTTTCATTATTTTCGCTTGAGTTAAAAGTAAAATCATTATCTTGTTTATCTGTCTCTTTAACTTCACTTGAACTAGACTCATCAGCTTTATTAAATAAGTTTGCATCCTCGTCATCCAAGCCTATTGTTGCAGGTCTAAGGGCTGTAAATAATGAGTTTTGAACAGTATGATAAACGGCTCGATAAATTTCACTATCATTCCAAAATCTTACTTCAAGTTTTCTTGGGTGAACATTAACATCAACCAAATTACCTGGTATTTGTAAATTTATAACACAAGCAGGATATTTTTGAGTCATTAATGTTGATTTGTAGGCATCTTCAGTTGCTTTAGTTAATATTGGAGATTTAATGCATCTACCATTAACAAAAAAATATTCCCATCTTCTGGATTTTCTGCTTATTTCCGGTAAACCAATATATCCACTAATTTTCACTGAATCTGATGGTTTCCCATCCAGTATCTCTGTCATACCTTTCGCCATTTGAGCACCAAAAACAGCATAAATTACACTTAGTACTTTATTATCTCCTGGAGTATGCAAAACTTCTTTTCCAGAGTTATCAAAGTAAAATGATATACCTGGATTCCCTAGAGCTAATTCCTGAATAACTTCTGTTATTTTACCTGCTTCTCCTTGGTCTGTTTTTAAAAATTTAAATCTAGCTGGAGTATTATAAAATAAATCCTTTACTTCAATATTGGTTCCTTGTTTACAATGAGCTGATCTTTTTGAAATAATATTTCCACCTTCAATAATAAGTTCTGTACCAACTTCATCTATTTCACGACGAGTTTCAATTTTAACTTTTGAAACTGCTGCTATAGTTGGTAAAGCTTCCCCTCTAAACCCCAAAGTTGATAAATAATCCAAGTCTTGAATTTCAATAATTTTACTGGTGGCATGATCTTTAAAAGCTAACTCAACATCCTCTGCACTCATGCCTTTACCATTATCTATTACCTTGATAGAATTTTTACCACCATTTTTAATAAAGACAGAGATCCTGCTTGCACCTGCATCTAAAGAGTTTTCCAATAATTCTTTTACTACAGAACTAGGGCCCTCTACAACTTCTCCAGCCGCAATACTTTGACTTGTTAATTTATCTAAAATTCTTATTTCATTCATCTTAAAATTTACTCCGCTTACCTCATTACCTCATATTAACTTACATCTTCTTAGCTTCTTCAGACAGTTTATATAATGTTTGCAATGCTTCCATAGGTGTCATATTCTGCACATCAAGATTATTTAAACTTTCCATAATCTCATTATTTCTCTGCATCTCTACAGAAGAACTAAATATGTCTATTTGTCCATTTATTTCATTGGTTCTCCTGCTTCTTGAAGTATTTTTATTAGCTGAATTTCTCTCCAAATTATAAAGAATTTCATAAGCTCTATTTACAACTGTCTTTGGTAAGCCTGCTAACTTTGCGACCTCAACACCATAACTTTGATCTGTCGGACCTCTCTCAATATGATGCAAAAATTCTATCTCACTATCTTTGTCAGCTTTTTTGACTGCTACATGATAATTTTTAATATTTGGTATAGATTTCTCTAAATCTGTTAGCTCATGGTAGTGTGTAGCAAATAAAGTCCTTGCACCTAATAGTCTTGCATTTGAGACTCTTTCCAAAACTGCCCACGCAATTGCTAAACCATCATAAGTACTAGTTCCCCTACCAATCTCATCAAGAATAAGTAAACTCCTTGAGCTAGCATTGTTTAAAATATATGAAACTTCATTCATCTCTACCATAAAAGTTGATTGTCCCGAGCTTAAATCGTCTGAAGCACCAATTCTTGTAAATATCTGATCCGTAATTCCAATCTCAGCACTTTCAGCTGGAACAAAGCTACCTATTTGAGCCATTATATTTATTAGAGCTATTTGACGCATATATGTGGATTTACCTGACATGTTAGGTCCTGTCAGAAGAACTACCTCAGAATCTTTTTCTAAGTTAGCGTCATTTGGAACGAACTCAGCCTTTGGCAAAACTTTTTCTACCACGGGATGTCTGGATGCCTTTAACTTAATAACTGGGTCTCTTGATATTACTGGACGAACATAATTATTTCTTTCTGCTATTTCTGCAAAACTTACGATAACATCTAACTTTGCAATAGACTCAGCATTTTTCTTAATACTTTCCAAGTGTTGTGCTAAATATGACCTTAGTTCAACAAAAACTTCATATTCTCTTGTCTGTAAACGTTGCTTTGCTCCCAGGATCTTATCTTCGATATCTTTTAGTTCTGGAATTATATATCTCTCTGAATTAGCTAATGTTTGCTTTCTTTGGTAATATTCTGGAACCAAGGATAAATTAGATTTTGTTACTTCGATGAAATAACCAAAAACTCTGTTATATCCTACTTTTAAATTCTTTATGCCATAAGTATCTTTTTCTTTTTGCTCTAATTTTAGAATCCATTCACTACCGTGCTCATCAATTTCCCTATTCTCATCAACAATATCATCAAATCCTGTCTTAATAATATTGCCATCCTGAATAGTTATCGGTAAAGTCTCCATTAAAGCATTATCTAGAACATTTACGACTTCTTCTAAAGGATTAATACTATCAATGATTTGTCTTAATGAATTACTTTCAATTTGTTCTGCCAATTTCTTAAGCGCTGGAATTTTTGAAAGCGTTTGTCCTAAAGCTTGCATTTCTCTAGGATTTATTTGGTTCATGCTCAATTTACCTGCTAATCTAGCTAAGTCATGCATTCCATTCAAAACTTCCTTAATTTCTTGTCTAAGAATAAATGAGTCTTTAACCAACTCTACAGCATCTAAGCGCTCATTAATTATATTAGGATCTAATAACGGTTGCTCTAACCATTTCCTAAGCATTCTACTTCCCATAGCGGTTTCTGTTTTATCCAAAACCCAAAGCAAAGAACCCTTCTTCTTGCGATCTCTTAAAGTTTCAGTAATTTCTAAGCTGGATCTAGCGCTTGCACCCATTTCCATAAACTCTTGGATCTGGTAGATTTCTAGTTTTCCAATATGATCAGGTATAGATTTCTGAGTATCAACAATATAACTTAATAGACCTTGAGCAGCTTTATCTAAGATAGAATTCACCTTACTTTCTTCAGGTAAAAACTTATCATAATTGTCCTCTGTAAAATATTTAGAATCTATCACAGAAAAATAAAAATTCTCACTCTGAAGAACTTTCGCTAGCTCTGAATCCATAAATTCCGAATCTACAATAATCTCAGCTGGAGCAACTCTGTGCACTTCGTTATAAAGTTTTATTTCACTATCACCATATATAATCTCAGTTCCATTAAACTCTCCACTAGTAAGATCAATGTTGGCAATAGCAAAAGCAGTACCTAATTTGAAGATAGCTGATAAATAATTATTTTTACTCTCATCAATATTATGTATATCTGTAACAGTACCGGGAGTTATAATCTTTACGATTTCTCTCTTAACAATACCTTTAGCTAAGGCTGGATCCTCCATTTGTTCGCAAATAGCTATTTTATAGTTTTTTTCAATTAGTTTATCAATATAACTATCAACAGAGTGGTACGGTACTCCAGCCATTGGAGCTTTCTCCGACAAACCACAATCTCTAGAGGTTAAAGTTAATTCTAATTCTTTAGACATTAAAACAGCATCATCAAAAAAAAGCTCGTAAAAATCTCCAAGACGAAACAGCAAAATACAGTCAGGCCTTGCTAATTTATTACTTACGTATTGCTGCATCATTGGACTTAATTTATCAATATCATTTGCAATGTCATTAAAACTTAACGCCATTAAATACTCCTAGTTAAAAATAATTATTAAGTTTAATCAATTAATCTAAATACCGTCTAATTCTTCTATATTTTCGGTGCTTGTATCAGTCTGAGAAATACTACTTTCCAATTGCTCTTGTTCCAATTTCTCTTGCTCTAAACGCTCTTTTTCCTGTCTTTCTTTTTCTAATCTCTCTTGTTCTTTAATTCTTTTCTCTTCAGCATCTTGAATCAACCTTACAAGATCAGACATTACAAAATATCCACCACCGATATTAACAGGTTTGTTTTCAATCACAAAAGTCTTATAAATCTTCTGTAAATCTGTTTCTTCATCCCATAGAATTACTGGTTCATTCATGGCCTGTTTTCCAAATACTTCGAATAAAGTAGTATCTCTTGCCTCAGGCAAAGAAAACAATCTAAAGCTATTATTTATATCTTTAATATCGCTACCGTTCTCACTCGCTTCCATAACTCCAGTACCTAATATTGGAGATTGAAAAACAAATAATTCAGGTCTTAATGTTCCAGGATTTTTTACCTTAATAACATTATCAGAATCAGTAATTTCATCAGTTAAAAGATCAAAAATTATATTTTCATTATCACTATTTCTCTTAACTTCATCATCTAATTCCTCGATGTCTTCATCTGTTGCAAAATAATGCCAGGCTTTAAAACAGGCTTTTACAAGTCTTTCCAAGTTTAAACTATTCATATCTGGAACATATATGTTCAGTGCAATAGAATCTTTTGAATATTTTAAATCCCAAAAACTTTTATCAAAAATTCTAGGTACTCTATCAACAATACCCAAAGAGTTAAAACTATTAGCAACTAAGTCATTATCACTAGTAGAATAAAGCACCGTTTGCCACATATTCTCTGCTGGCAGCTCGATAACGTTTCCTACAACTTGAGAATTCTGATCTAGAATTTTGTCTTTTTCATCAGCATTAACCTGATCTGAATTATCAGAAGTTAAATCCGAAATATCTTCTAGATCATCTGTAGAAATTTCAGACACCTTCTTTTTATCTAAAAGAACTTGCTTCTCCCTGCTCTTAGCTTTAATCTCTAGCTCTGTCTCTTTATCAATTCTCACATTCTCTTCAGTATATATCTGGTTTGCCTCTGCAAGCATTAACAATTCTCCAGATCTACTATTTCTATAAATTTCACCAGGTAAATTTGTTTTGCTTATATCAAAAGCAATTCCGTCAAAAACATGCAATGATGATTTAGCTAATCTAGGCAAATAGATGATAGCCGTTGTACCGTAAACACCATTTTGCTCGTAATATTCATCTAGTAAAGTTCCAATTATTGCGAAAACATCTAGTATGTAATACTCAGACAAACCTAATTGTTTATAAATTTGCAAGGATTTATCAATACCACTAATAAAACTTAATAAGACAAATAAACCTTGATAGTCATCTAGAGCATTTTCCGGGATCAAATTATGTAATAATTCTTCATTCTCATCTAAAATTTCAGTATCAAACATTAGATATCTAATAAAGCAGGACCAGTCATAGAGCTCATCACTTTGAAGAATACGACTACCTGCTCTAACAAAAACATTAAGTTTATTTTGATCCAAATCTAGCCATTTATTATATCGTCTATACCAGGTTAAGAGATATCTTTCTCTATTATCGGGGTTCGATTTATACTTATCTATAGCAGCAATAAAATAGGTCTCCCAAGAACGTGGCAAAACCTGTGGATCTATTCCTAGATTTATCATTGTTTCTTTAAAATTCGTCATAATTACTCTCTTACTTTTGTCTTTAATTAGATGCTTTATAATATCTCAACGTCCACATCCACCATGTAGATCTTTTAAATATGCATATAACTGTTTTTAACTCTAATAAATATTATAAAACATTATTATTCAATAATTAAAATATAAGTTTATATTGATATTATTTTAACAGAAGGGTGAGAAACGTCTACTGTCACAGAAAGTGTTGGGAAAATCTACCTCTACCAGAAATGTTAGAAACCTCTACCACCACCGCCAACATTTCTGCCACCACCACTCACACTTGAGCCACCAGAATAACTATTACTTCTACTACTATTAGAAATGTTACCTCTTGGCAATGGTCTGTATACTCTATAACTTTGACGATTACTAATAATATCTTCAAATTCAGAGTACTCTGCTATTGAATTTTTCGCATAGTTAAACATAGGTTTATTCTCAAATTTATCATAATCTTTCACTACTTTTCCGAAGTACATAATAGCTGAGCCACTACTAAAAATTAATGCTATAAATAAAGGAGTAATAATGTCATAGTTCTTAACTTGAGCTATCGAATTGTCCTTACTATATCCATCGCCTAGCTGTAACCTTGAATCTACTTTATTTAAGGCTGCATTAAAAGCAGAAAAATAATCACCTGAACTAACCCCATCAAACATTGAATCCAATAATTTATCCACATCATCTTCATCAAAGATATGTAAAGCTTCACCAAAGGTACCAAAATGATAGTTTCTATTATCCATATCAATTATGATAAAAAAACCATCTAAAACTTTACCAGTATTCTCAGGGTCATTTATTTCCTCATACCTGTCTATACCGTATGTAGCTGTTGTTTTACCTTGACTATCATCAATGGTAAAAATATCTACATACCATACTTTATTGTTATCATCTAGAATCTGTTTAACTCTATTTTTAATGTTTAATTCTTCGTCGGAACTTAGAAGATCAGCCTTATCCTCGACCTCTATACTAGAATTGTCCAGCGCAAATAATTCGTTTCTACCAATAAGAATGCACAATAAAACTAACACTAAAATGCTTAGTTTGGTAATTTTGGCTTTAAAAGAATTAGTAAAACTCATATCACACTAGCTCCTTTAAAAATTGAAAATCAAAAATGCAATAATAGCTATTATTATAAAAACTATTAGTCCTATACCTAATGAATCAAGAAGTAGCTTCTTCTTAACCAGTGGTAGTTCTCCTGAAGACTTTCCTGTAGAGCCATTTACTGCATAGACATAAATCTTATCTTCATACTTATATGTCAGCACCCATACTGGTACCATTACATAGGTTCGTAATTGCTGAGTGATATCAAAATCCTTTTTTATACTCTCAATTTGTCCGGTGAATCCAAAGGATCTATTTAATAACTCATTAGCATAATTATCAGTATAACGCTGTAATTCTACTTCAGCTTTATCACCTGAAACTGTAAAACCTTCAGCTAAATAGCCGGACAGTAAAGGCATTGAAAACTTCTGTATATCACTCTCATCATATGGTTCAATACCATTTAGTAGATTAACATCAATTTTATCGCTACCTACTATATTGACATCATTTAAATAAAACTTACCTTTTCTAATGTGTTTATAATCAGTGACTTCAGTCTCAATAAAATCACCTATTCTCCAGGATCTTACACTTCTAGAGCTTCCAATGAAATCAACGTCAATATCTGAATCCAAATACCAATATGGCATATACACACCTG
Organism: Fastidiosipila sanguinis; assembly: GCF_002998295.1. Taxonomy (GTDB): domain Bacteria; phylum Bacillota; class Clostridia; order Saccharofermentanales; family Fastidiosipilaceae; genus Fastidiosipila; species Fastidiosipila sanguinis. The sequence continues at coordinate 548,781 of NZ_CP027226.1, read as the reverse complement.
TCATATTCTCGAGGTAAGCTTTTGTAGTAAATTCTTTTGGTATATATCTTTTATTTTTGGCCCAATCTAAGAATTTTGCTTGGGCATTTTCTTTTCCAATGCTAAATGGAATAATTTCATCAGGTCTCTTTTCACCTAATAATCTATCTGAGAACACAACCGGACTATGACAATAATAACAGTAAGAGCTTAGATTTGTGTCAGTGCTAATTACATCTGCACCACAGTTTTCACAATGGTATGCTTGCACAACTTCTGCCTCAAGTTCTTCTTTATCAAGCTTAATATCTTTTTTCTTTTCTAAACGTCTATCTATATCGGCTTGTTTCTTTCTTGTGGCAATATCCATTTCTTCAATAGTAAATTTAGACAAGCAAAAATCGCAGATATACATTTGTTCATCTGCATTAAAAACTATATGTGCCCCACAATTAGGGCACTTATAGTTTGTTCCAGCAATTGTTTCTACAAACTCACTGCTGTTTTTTTCATCAAAATCTACATTGCTCTCAAAGTTCTTTTCAAAATCCACTCTGTAATATTCTTCTCCATTTATTTAACAAAACTAAATATCAGTTTCATAGATCTCTAATTGGATTATTTCAACTTTCCACCACAATTAGGACAGAAGTTTGGATTTGGCTTAGGTAAATTCTTGCCGCAATTAGGGCAGAAATTCAAATCGAATTGTCCATCTGAATTTTCTGTAATTTCTTGCTCTATATCCTGAGTATTTACTGCAGTATTATTACTTTGTTTTGCTTGCTCTGCAGCTTGTTGAGCCTCTAATTGAGCTCTATTAAACTCACTGGCGCTGTTAGTAAATCCACCTGCACTATTCAAACCTATTCCCATTCCTAAGAAAGCTTGGCCAGCTCCACCTTCGTTAGAACCTGCAGCTTCCATACCTCTAGCAATAGAACCTTGTACATAAGCTTCTCTAATTGTAGGATCACCCAACATAGCACCTTGATTTCGCATGTTGATAAGTTCTTGTGACTCTTCACTGTAGCTAATTCCATTAATTCCAACAGCTTTTACTTCGAAACCACGATTTTCTTCCCAAGTTTTATCCAAGGCATCACTCATGTAGTCTGCTAGCTCTTGTGTTCTACTTGTTAAGTGTGAAATTCTAAATCCATCAGCTGACATTTTATTAATAGAGGTTGATAAGGCTGTCATAAATTCAGATGAGAATTGCTCACCTAATTCATCAACATCTTGTCTTTGCCTAGATTTATCAGCAACTTCAACATAGAATAAAATTGGATCAACTACCTTAATAGAGTAGTTACCAAAACATCTTACAAATAATTCAGAATTATAGAAATTATCAAAATATTGAATAGGATTCTTAGTTCCGAATTTAATGTCTCTCAGTTCTTGCAAGTTAATAAATACAGCTTCTTGTTTATGTGGAGTGGTTCCTCCATATTTGAACCTATCCCAAGTATCTTTCAATGAATCTCCAAATTGACCATTGAACAAGGATGGTGAGGAAGAATTATCTACTCTATATGCTCCAGGTTCTGCTGTATAGTCAATAATTTTCCCATTTTCAACCAACATCATCATCTGATTTGGATAAACATGGATCATTGAACCATTAGAGATTACACCCTCAGTACCTCTAGTGTTACTGCTTCTTCTATCGCCAGCTCTAACAGCTACACCTTTAGCCATTATAGTTCTATCTGTCATGTTATCAGCTTCAATAGCTTCTAACCACTGATCACCAAATGCGCCACCAATAGCGCCACTTATTGCTTTAATTAAACCCATATTGCCCTCCTCAGATTTAATTTTATCTACTTAATTGTTTTCCTTAATGCTTAATTATATTTTGATTAATTAACATATTTTTACTTTATTATAATTTTAACCAAGAATCCATTAACTCGACCCAACTAGAAATTCTTGGTATTACTTGCCCTGGAAATACCGCAGTATTTTCTTTTGCTAGACTTAATCCATGACCACCGTGTCCGAAGAAATGCAATTCAAGTGGAACATTAAATTCTCTCATTTTCTGTGCATACTTCAATACACCATCAGCAGGAACTACATCATCTGTATAAGTCATCCAAATAAAAGTATCTTTACATTTATCACTTACTTCTAGAATTGGATCTTGTAAAAACAATTTTGCTGCGGCTTGTCCCTCTTCATCTAGCTTCTCTAAGTCTGTTAAATATAACTGATTTGCAACTTCACTAAAACCAATAGCTGGATATGCCAATACTACTTTATTAATCAAGTTGTTTAAACGATTGTTGCATGTTGCAGCTAAATGTCCTCCTGCAGAAAAACCAATAACATTAAGTTTATCCATATCTATAAACTTTTCTTTTGCAAAGGTAGAAATAAATTCAATAGTAGTTCTTACTTCCTCAACTAACTGGTCTATAGAAATGTTTATATCTTCTTTTATATTCGTATAATGAAGGACAGCAGCATGCATATTATTACTATTCGCTGCAATTGCAATTGGTTGTGCTTCACGATATGAAGTGTATCTATATCCCCCACCCGGAAGAACCAAGAGAATTGGCAAGCTATCTTTCTGACTATTGTCGTCATATATTGTGTCAAGCAAATATAATTCTACATAAGCATTTTCATTAATTGACTCTCGTACAAACATCGAAATCCTCCATCGTTTTTGTTATTTACATTATAACCTATATTGTTTAATTAGTGAGTTTAGACAAGTAAAAATACCATTAAATTTTTCTCCAAATACGAACTTTTACCGAACATTTTAGGCATAAGCTCTTGAATAGTTCGTCTTTTGTGGTATATTAGAATTATAAATTCAATTGAAACACTTGTGTTTTAGGAAAGGAACAAATTATGTCATTACGTGATTTTATTTACGGTTTGCCAAAAGCCGAATTGCATTTACACCTTGAGGGTACATTAGAGCCAGAGCTAAAACTCGAATTAGCTAAGAAAAACAATGTAGAAATTGGTATGTCTACGGTAGAAGAAATCAAATCTACATATCAATTTAATGACTTACCTTCATTCTTGGATGTTTATTACTCAGGAATGTCAGTTTTACAAACAGAAGATGATTTTTATCAATTAGCAGATCAATACTTGGCTAAAGCTAAAACTGAAGGTGTCAAACATGTTGAAATGTTCTTTGACCCACAAGCACACACTTCTCGTGGAGTAAGCTTTGATGACGTAATTAACGGTTATTACAGAGCATCTCAAGAGTCTGAAGAAAGACATGGTATTACAAGTTCTCTTATTCTATGCTTCTTAAGAGATTTAAGTGAAGAATCAGCTTTAGAGCACTTTGAATTAGCTATGAATCACCGTGAAAAGATTATTGGTTTCGGTTTAGACTCAGATGAACACGATAACCCACCAACCAAATTTGAAAGAGTATTTGCTAAAGCAAAAGCTGAAGGTTTCAAAATAACAATGCACTGTGACATTGATCAAAAAGATTCAATCCAACATATTAATGACGTAATTCATGTAATCAATGTTGATAGAATTGACCACGGTACTAACATTGTTGAATCACCAGAATTAGTAGACTACGTAATTGAAAACAACATCGGTCTCACCTCATGTCCAATTTCAAACGGCTTTATTAATGAAGTTACTGAAATGAAGTCTAAAGAGATTAAGTATCTATTAGATAAAGGCGTTAAAATCATGATCAACTCAGACGACCCTGCTTACTTCGGTGGTTATGTAGCTGAAAACATGTGTGCTTTAGCAGATAAATATGACTTCTCCAAGGAAGACATCATTAAATTAGCAAAGAACTCATTTGAAATTTCCTGGATTAGCCCAGAAGAAAAAGCAGCTTACATTAAGTCAATTGATGAGTACGTAGCAAATAACTAGTTTATTAGTTATATTAATTAACAATTTAATATGATAAAGAAAGAGTAAATAGCTTTAGTTATTTACTCTTTTTGTTATACTAGAGCACATGAGTAAAGATTTTCACGATTTTAAACAATTATACGATTTGGAACCCTACCGTAAGACTGCTGAGGTAGATGTAATTTATGTTGAGGAATTATCAGAAAAAGATCCTCAGAGTGGTGCACGCTTTAAAGTTTTAACAAGCGAGACTGTATTTTATCCAGAAGGCGGAGGCCAACCTGGAGATACTGGTGTATTTGTCGATTTAAAAAACAATAAAACATACAAAGTTTTGGATACCAGATATGACTTTAAAGCAAGTGATACCGAAGAAGAAAACCCACTAATTTTCCACTTCCTAGCAGAAGAAATTTCTAGCGATATTCCTATTCGCCAAGAAATTGATTGGGAACGTCGTTTCACCCACTCTCAACAACATAGCACAGAGCATATTTTAGCTGGTTTAGTTCATAACAAGTACGGATATATGAACGTAGGTTTCCATTTGGGCAAAGAATACACAACCATAGATTTTGACGGTCCACTAAGCTATAAAGAAATGCAAGAAATTGTTGATCAAGCGAATAATATAGTTTGGCAGAATAATCCTATAGATATTAAGGTTTACACCGCTGATGAAGCAAAAAACATGGACTATCGCGCTAAGATAGAGCTTAATAACTTGGTGCGTTTAATTGATATCCCTAATGTAGATGTTTGTGCTTGTTGTGGTACTCACGTAAAAGCTACTGGAGATATTGGTCTAATTATCTGTACCAATGTAGAAAAATACCGTAACGGTGTAAGAATCACTTTTCTAGCTGGTACTAGAGCTTACAAATATGTACGTGAGCAACAAGAAATATCTAATGCACTTGTACAACGCTTGAATATGCCTTATCTTGATTTAGAGGAAGGTGTTTTACGTCTAGAGAATAAAGTATCCGAGTTAGAGACCTTAATAGAGGATACTGCTAAATCACTCTGGGACAAAGCTCTAAACCAGAGTGAGCAAAACAGTATTATTATCATTACTGAAAATATATTCTCCAGTAAATTCTTAAAGCTACTGTTCAAAAATATGGAAAGCAATTCTTCTATATTGGCTTTAATAGAGAATCAAGGCAATATTAATTTTTTTCTACACGAAACAGATGACATCTATTCTTCAAATGAATCCTGGTACAAACATTTAAAAGAAGAATATAATGCTCGTGGCGGAGGGAATGCTCAAATGACGCAAGGACAAATTCAATATAATAATGTTGAAGCACCTTTAGAAAATTTTGTATCACAATTAGCAGAAGATTTATCCGCAAATATTATTATCTTATAAAAATAGCCTCTTTATGGGATTATCCATCAAAGAGGCTAAATATTATATCTTATTTTGCATAATTATAAATATTCTCATTAGTTTAGAAATATACTACCTGCCCTTTATTTAATGTATTTATTTCTAATTTCAGAAATTACTTCTTTATCTGTAGCAGTTTCATTATTAATCGACTCACCAGAAATAGTATTAATCAGTTCTTCTCTACCATCATTTTGTAATGAGACAGCTCCTAGATTCAATCCTAGAGATACATAATATTTATCTCCATTATCATCTTCGGATCCACGCAAGAACAACAAGTATTCGTAGCCTGGCACCATTTTAATATATCCATTAACATGTTCTACAGTGTTAGTTTCTTTGTCATATGCTTCATTTTCTAAAACACTTACTGTATCACCGATCTTCAAACTATCGCTTATGTCTTTGTAAACATCTATTATCTCCACATCAGAGAAGGTCCAAGCACTTATAAGATGACCTTCATAACGCTTAATTACTGGAGTCTCTACATCAGTCTTTTTCACCCTAATTATTTGCTCAGCTGATTCCTCTAGCTCACTTAATGTTTCGTAATATGGCATCTTGGCATCAGAATTATTATGTTTAATAGTGGTATTATTGCATGCTACTAACGCAATAGATAATGTCAAAATTATTGGCAATAAAATCTTCTTCATATAATCACCTCTTTAATTTCGAGTTTTCTCTGTCAACGACGTTATTACCAGTATATTTCAAGTTGTACTTCCTTGAAATATAATAAAAATTAATAAGACACTTAAGTGAAATCTATAAACATGTGCAAAGCTAATAACAACATATTTAGTATATAGCTTTTAATGGAATATAAATATTGATATACTAACTAAATTTAATGAGAAAAATTAGCTAAAATAAACAAGCCTCAAAGTACTTTGAGGCTTGAAATAATACTTAATATTTTTTATAACGCAATCACTAATTATGCTCTATCTAGGTAACTAGTTGGGTTACCACCTTGAACTTTTTTAAGTTTAGCAAATCTTGGTAGACCATTAATCTTTGGCATCTCTGTTTCGCCTTGGATCAAAGGTAATGCGTAATCGATATAATCATCTGTAACGTTATTACCCTCTTCATTAATCCACTCACTTGGGAATGCTTTTTCAGCATTAGCAACTTCCGCTAATGGAATTAAAGCGTAACTTACGTCATATGCTGCTGTATCATAGTTACGTTTTAGACCTACCATGTAACCTGTCTTACCGTTTACAGCTTCGTTAACTGCAACTGCACCACAGTTGAAAGCTTCTTCAATATCTGTAGCTGAAGCCAAGTGTGCTGCTGCTCTTTGCATTAAGGAGAACTCTAGTGTTCTAATCTTAACATCATATCTTTCTTTCAATAGATCTTCTACTACAGCACCAGTACCACTCAATTGTTTGTGGCCGAATGAGTCAACTTCAATAGCACCGATTGATTCTGCCAAGAATACACCATCTGCATCTGAAATACCTTCAGATACTGCGATGATTACTTTATTTTTCTTTTCTAGAACTTTATCAACATCTTTGTATAATTGCTCTACTGTGAATGGAACTTCTGGTAGATAAATTAAGTCTGGACCAAAACCTGCAACTCTAGCTAAAGCTGCTGAAGCTGCTAGCCAACCAGCGTGTCTACCCATAATTTCTACTACAGTAATTTGTGGTGAATCATAAACAGTTGCATCTTGGTATACTTCAGTCAATGTTGTTGCAACATATTTTGCTGCTGAACCATATCCTGGACAGTGGTCTGTACCAACTAAGTCATTATCAATTGTCTTACATACACCCATTGCACGCATTTCCCAACCATGCTCTTCCATGTATTGTGAAATTTTGTTAACTGTATCCATTGAGTCATTTCCACCGTTATAGAAGAAATAACGAATATTGTATTTCTTAAATACTTCAAGCATACGTTTGTAATCTGTGTCATCTTTAGCTGGATCAGCTAATTTATAACGTACTGAACCTAATGCTGATGATGGTGTGTATTTCAATAGTTCTAATTCTTCACTATCTTCTTCATTCATTAAAAAGAAGTCTTCATTCAAAATACCTGCTATACCGTGGTGTGCACCATATACATTCTCGATTGTATCACTGTGTTTCAATGCTTCAATAAATACACCAGCTGCACTAGCGTTAATTACTGAAGTTGGTCCACCTGATTGACCAAAAATTAAGTTACCTTTAAGCTTACTCATAATTCCTCCTAGAATTTTATAATTATCTTTTCTGCTATATTATAGCAGATTTTCTGCGAAACAAAATAGCCTTATATAATTAAGCTTTTAATTCCCATACTCGTCAACTATTTCTCTGTATAAGTTCCTTATATTTGGGAAATCTTCATAATCTAGTACTAAATATATTAAATCCTCAAGTCCCTCATCAATATCATCAAGTTTAAATTCTGAGAACTTTAACCATTTTCTGAGTGTGTTAACTGCAGATAGTCTTACACTCTCATGAGAAGATTGTAATCCAGCTATAATAAAGTCACTTCCAATTCTAGGTGAGTATTTTATCTCAGCTAGAACTCCAGTCATTAATTTTTCATTATCACTCATCTGTAAACTAAATCTTGGAGTCTTTGGTCCAACTGCAATACTAACTAGGTCTATTATATCTCTATATACATCTAGAACTTTCGTCAAATCAGGATGTCCCTGAATTGCATAGATTTTTAATACTTCTAAATATGAAACTGGATCACTTTGAATTGCATCTTCAAGATATGGGCCAAACTCTAAAGTTCCTAGTTGCAGGGCAAATAATACATTCTCCCTATCTCCTAACTCATCGATGTACGATTTAAACAACTCAAAATTATAGCTTTCCTCGAAATAATCCAAAAGATCATCAAACTTTTCCTCTTCCATGAATATTTCTAGAAAAGTAAAGTCCACTTTAAGTTTCTCTTCATCTTCATGCATGAAATCTTCCTGATTCATAGACTCAAACATTAACTTCAAATTTCTATATGAGTTATATAACTGCATAAATACAATGATACTCAAGTAGTTTAATTCATACTCATTAAATGCGTTTAACCATGCTTTTAATATTTCAATTTGTTTATCCAATGAAGTATTATAAATTCTAACTACACCTGGTTCAATCACACTAGAGTAATATAACATCCTAGTCAAAAACTCATAATTCTCTTCATTAAGATTACTTAGATTTAATAAGTTAGTAAGCTCTGAATTAGCAAGAATAATACTTGCTTGATATTCAGGTTTTGCAAAGTTTTGCCAACCTTTTTCGTACAACCATTGATTAACCTCAATGTTTTTTAAATTGATTTTTGGCAAGGTCATTATTCGACCCCAGGCACTAACTTTCTTTATCAAATTGAACAAAACCTCATCACTGTTTTCCCAATTGCTTATAACCAAACTTGCATAAAATGTAAATTCATCAGCTAAAGCTAAGGTAAATATAACAGCTTTGACTTCATCATCAAGCTCGTCTTCTAATTCTAAAACTCCAAGACAAAACTTTATCAATTCAACGTTTCTACTCTCTTTCAAAGCTGTCTTCACTTTTTCAAGGAAAAGCGGATAAAAATCTTCTTGCTGCAAGTCTTTAAGATCAATTAAAAGCACTTCCAAAACCTTTGAAGTACCATCTTCTGCAAGTGCTTGCTCTAAAGATTTCCACGCTAAATCTATAGATGTTTTTTTACCACTTTTAAACATCTTCCAAATTTCTTTATATACATTCAGTCGCTTTACTAGAATTCTTATCCTACGCTCATGCAAAAACAATACAGAATCAAATGCACCATCGTAGACGAATGGATCTAATCCAGCCTCAATATCATAAACTGAGAAAGGCTGTGTTAATTTCCCCTCTGAATCTAAATTTTCAATTATTTTTTGATAAATTGATTTTGTCATTTCAATGATGTCTTTCTAGCTCTTTCGTATTATTAAAAATATTAAAATCTATATTGTTGCTATTTTTCTTCTTTTACGATGATCTCTATATAATTTCTCATACGTACTTATTAATAATATCAAAAAGAATGCTAAATAAAATGGTAATAATTTAATTGTTAATCTTTCAGCAATTATTCCGAATAAAGTAGGCATTATCAAGCTACCAACTGCGGAAAAAGCCATTTCCACACCAACAACTGCTTGAGAATTATTTTCCCCAAAAAAATATGGTGTATTGTGTATTATACATGGAAAAATTGGCGCAAAACCTAAGCCCATTAATATGAATCCTACTGCACTTCCGGTAGCTCCAAATGGCAACATGATACTAATGATTCCGACACCAGCAATTGCTGAACCTGCCCTAATTAGTTGAGTGTTATTGAACTTATAAGTAAAGAAACCATTGATTATTCTACCTAAAGTAATTCCCATGTAAAATATGCTTGCCCAACCAGCAGAAACATCTTTTGGTAAACCTTCTGCATAAACTAAATAACTACTTATCCAAAGTCCTGCTGTTGTTTCCAAAGCATAATATGAAAAGAAGGAAATAATTATGTACCAGAAACCAGGAAGCTTCATAACTTTAATTATTGAGATATTGTTCTGTTCATCTGACTGAAGCTGATTACTCTTACTATTATCTGACTGTCTACCCCAAAGTGGTAATGAAAATAATATCAAGGCAGTCAAAAGAACCTGAGCTACCCCAATTATCCTATAACCACTTTGCCAACTACCTTGATTACGCAAGGCAAATGTCATGATCAAAGGACCTGTTGAGGCACCAATGCCCCACATAGCATGCAACCAGCTCATATGTTTGCTTGAATAGTATAATGCGGCATAGTTGTTTAGTGCAGAGTCAACTCCACCTGCTCCTAAACCATACGGTATTGCCCATAATATCAAGTGCCAATATTCAGTGCTAAAAGAAAAACCAAATAGAGCTATTGCCGTAGCAGCTACACTTGTAAGTGTAAGTTTAGCTGTACCTAATTTAGCAATAGTTTTTCCGCTAAAAAAGCTGGAAATTATAGTACCTAATGCAATTATCATCTGAATATAACCGGCATAATCAATTGGTACAGCAAACTCTGTTCTCATTAATGGCCAGGCTGATCCTAAAACAGCATCAGGTAGACCTAAACTTATAAAAGTTAAGTATATAATTGCTAATAGCAAGCTAAACATAGACACCTCTGTTCTAATCTCAATATTCTAATAAATCACTTTAATCGCTGATTAATTTATCACAAAGATTCTAATTATAACAGCTTATTAGGCACAATATTTAATATAATAAATACAGTTATTGTCTGTTTTTCAAGAATCATTTCAACAAAAAAGTGAATCCCTTTAGATTCACTTTTTATTGACTAATTATCTATTTGTACTGGTTTCCTAATTATGATTAATTTCATATTTACTCTCAAACTTATCCATATAATTACACAAAAAGTTTGTTGGATCATCTATATAGTAAAATTTTCCACCTTTTGAGCTTCCGTCTAATGGAGCAGGTGCCTGAAGACTGTAAATATAATCTTCACCACTATCGTCAACGACTTTCGGATAGTTAGTCTCGTCTCTAACTATATAATAAGTATTTCCGTTAGTTAGTGAATCCACACCAAAAGTTTCACCAATATACTTAACTTTTCCAATATATTCCAAAGGTATTTTCTTACCTAATTCGCATTGATAAACCATTATTGTTTTCATTTTATAAGCTTCTCATTTCAATTTTCTTTGTAAAACTTATAGATTTAATCATTTAAAAATTCGACTTTTCTAACTCCAGGAACTTTAGATATTCTTCTTCTCAAAGCTACTAAATCTTTGTTATCATCACCTAGATTACAAGACAGCATAACGTCAGTAAAACCTGATCTTGGAAGACTTTGAGAAATATTTAGTAATTTATTTCCTTCTGAACTTAGAATTATAACAATCTCAGACAGAGCTTCAGATTCTACAGCGAAGTTTACAACTATGGTAATAAGATCTTGTTCAATTGGATCCTCCCAAGCAGATATATCATCTCGATATTTATAATATGCAGATCTACTCATTCCTACTCTTTTTACCGCATCATTAACAGAAGTAACTTCACCAGATTGCAGCAATAACTTAACTTTCATTACATTATTATAGACCTCTGGTAAAGCTGAAGATTTCACCAATAAGTATTCACTTACATATTCATCACTATTAATAATTTCATTCACTGACTTTGCCAAAATCTATTCCTCTACGTTCAATAAATAATTGTAATTAATACAAACACAAGACTTATCTATATAATTCCATGTTTCATAGACTTAGCCGTCCATGTGTAATGTACATGTAACATAAATGTAATATATCATTAAGCAAAAGCACGGTCAAGAGCTTTTATTTAAATTTATAGATAAATACATATAAAATCAAGCACATCAAGTGTTAGGCAATTAAAAACCAGCATAAAACTATCGATTTTGTAAGTTCTTCCCCTGTAGAATCAGTACTTATTTTTCGTTCACATCTCATGGATTGAGGTTTTTTATTACACGGATATACACGTTCTTGTATATTTAAACTCTTCCACATATGTATATTTATTCATAACTTGAATTAATATACAGAGTCTCTCAACCCCTATTTTACTGTATAAAACCCTACTTTATTAGCTGACATAAAAAAACCAGTGTATAAATACACTGGCATTACAAGCATTTAAACTTATTTATTTTTTACTAATTTTTTAGATATTTCTGCAATTCACTCAAAGCTCTTCCTCTGTGACTAATTTTATTTTTCTCCTCTGCAGATATCTCTGCGTTTGTTTTTCCAAATTCAGGAAGATAGAAAATTGGATCATAGCCGAATCCATTCTCTCCCCTAGCCTCGTCTAAAATTATCCCATGCATCTCTCCTTGAAACACTCTTGCATCTACTTCCCCCGAAAGCGAAACTCCTGGTTCACACCATGCAATAGCACATACAAATTTCGCTCTCCATTCATTTGGATCTACACCTGTCTCGGCCAACTCACTCCAAATTAGTTTAAACTTCTCAGGATATGATAAATCTCCTCCATACCTAGCTGAGTATATACCTGGTCTGCCATCAAGAGCCTCGATCATTAAGCCTGAGTCATCTGCCAAAATGTAATATTCCGGATATCTTTCATGATAAGCTTTTGCTTTAAGTAGTGCATTTCCAGTAAAGCTATCAGCATCTTCTATTACCTCTAATTCCTCTTCTACATCGTGTGTTGTTAGCACCTCAAAATTAAAATCTTTCAGTATTTCTTGTACTTCTCTAGCCTTGTTAACGTTGGAACTAGCTATTAAACATTTTCGCATTGTTTTCTCCTTTGAAATCTTATATTAATTACTATTAACGTCACACAAATTAGATTTTATCTAATCAACTTTCGTGGGAATAAATTTTTGAGTCCTCTTCCATTAAGCTTCACCCAACTTAATGGTAAACCTTCAACCGTCACTGCTATATATTCTTGATCTTTAATACCTTTATTTATTAAATCTTCTAATTCAGAATCTTCCAGGAACAAAGTCTCACCTTGAATTAATTGATAAACACGTTCATCAAAGGAATCTAACTCTAATCTATATTTCCAATATTCGCTTGGAATTGGTAAAAGCAAAGTTCTCACTGGATTAAAAGACATTCTTTTACCTTTATTATTAATATCGCCTAAGTAACAACCACTCTTAAGCAGATGAATACCTTCTAATTCAGGAAATTCAACGGGCATTAAATAGAGTTTTTCATTAATTATTCTATATTTTTCCTTGTCTCTAGAAAAAACTTCTTCTGAAAAGTTTCCGTCTTTATTGTTTTCACAGAACTGCCAAAATACTTCTAAAGCATCCTCTAACTTAATCGAGGAGCCTTTAAGCTTGGAGTTGTCTTTGCCTTTTTTCTTCTTTTTTATTTTCTTTGCTTTATCAGGCAAGCTTTCTTGAAGATAGTTCTCATCTTTTACTAGTAATGCACAAAAATGACCTTCGCCCATGTTATCTTGTGGCCAAATTCTAACTGCAGAAGTCAACTCAGGATAATTATCGTCTATAACTATTCCTTTTCTTAAATTATCTTTACCCGACATATACTCACGAGGATCAATAAGCTTAAACTCTGGATGAGTATTTAAAAAATCCACTATAACTTCTTCATTTTCCCATGTATTAAAAGTACAAGTAGAATAAGCTATTCGACCTCCAGGTTTTAGTAATTCACTAGCATCATTTAAAAGTTGCATTTGAATTTTTCTAATAGATTCTGGACCATATTCACTCCATGAAGATATAGCCTGATTATCACGTCTAAACATCCCTTCTCCAGAGCAAGGAACATCTAATTGTATTGCATCGAAGTAACCATACCAGTCTTCAGGTAACCCTTCATTTACATCAAAATGAGTAACCAAAGTATTTGCGTACCCTTGTTGCTCTAAATTATGAGCCAAAATTCTTGCTCTAGACTCAGAAATATCATTAGCAACCAGCAAACCATCCCCATTTAGCTTTTTAGCTATTTGAGAACTCTTTCCTCCTGGTGCTGCACATAGATCTAGTACACGCTCTCCTGGTTTCGTTGCTAAAACTTCAGCGGGTAACATTGCAGAAGCTTCTTGAATATACAAAAGCCCTAAAACATACGCCAAACTCTTGCCTGGCTTAGCATCTTTCGGAATGTAATAACCATCTTGAGCCCAAGGAACCTCCTTGAGATAATCCTCAACTTCGTAGTCCAATGCAGATTCAGCTACAAAATTTCTTGCTACTGCCTCAGGGTTAGTTTTATCAACTTGTAGGCGCCACGCTCTTGTCCAATCCTTATCGAAACCTTGCAAAAAATCTTCCCACTCGTCTTGCATATCAGCTTTGACAAAAAGTGCATGCATATTATTTATAAATTCATCAGGTAGTTTTTGTCCATTCATTATTGCTTCTGTTCACTTTCTTCTGATTCCAAGTTTTCTAATATATTAACAATTGCAAATGCTAAGCTTTTCAGATTATCTAAATCCATTGGGTTATCAATACCTGCTAAATCTAATTCTTCATCAAATAAACTCTGTCCACTAACTGCACAGAATTTTTCAAAATCATATCTTGCTTTTGCCCTATCTTCTTCAAACTCAAGCATAATAAAAACACTAGCTAATTCCGCAATCGCCATATTTAAGCCAGTAAAAGGCTCTTTAACCAAATACTTAATTGCATTTTCTCTAAGAAAATCTTTATCTTGATAATAATTCGTGAGTCGATATTCTTTAAGTAAATATTCCCACAGCTCATCGGTTCTCTTGACTAGCATATCTAGTATAAGTCTGTACTCAGTCTCATCAATGAAAGGTCTTTCAATAACATCCTCTAACAATTCATAAAACTGTATCTCAAAATCAATAAGAAAGGATTTATTGATAACACTTAATAAAAGCATGCGAATTCGCCAATTCTTATATTTCCTAGCATTGCTTTCATCAAATAATTCATTCAACCTTGAAAGAGTCATCAACTCCATGGAGGTGCCAATAAAATGTAGACTTTCAGCTGTAGGCGTAGTAGAAACTTGATTATTATATTTAGTTCTAAAACGCAACAACTGTGAATACGCTTTTCCACTCAAATAAACAAAGTTAGAAATAGCTTTCATAGAATTATTTAATGATAAATTCATGCAAAACAATTTGCTGACAGGCAAGCTATCCAAAAAATTATCTTCGCTATTAAACTCATTAGTTATTCTTAAATTTATATAATTCAAGTCAGCTAAGGTCTCTAAATATCCTCTACTTTGTCTATCAATTGCTCTATTGCTCACATAAAATAAAGACTCAATTAATCTCTTATCGTTTAAATTAGTTATAGCAAGTTCTGTTTGTGGGAAAAATACTTGATGAATTCTATTTTCATTAATGTAAGCAAATACATCATTCAAATTACGAAGCTCCCAATCTAAGTCACCAAAGATATTTTTATAGTATTCTGAAAATTCTTCTTGATCCATATCTATATAAAAATCAGAAAGCATATTTTCGCCTTCTTTCGAAAATTTTTCCATAGAGTAATCAAAATCCATTGTGAATATTGGTAGTATATAAGTCTTTATGTTATTAAGTACTTCTTTTAATGCTCCTAAATCTTGCTTATAATTGAGATTTAGAATCTTCGCATAAGAATAGTAATCGTTAAAACCTAAATCTCTAACGAACTTAATTCTCTTCATACCTAATTCAACAAATTTGTTAGATATGTCGTAAAGATCAGATTCATCTAGAAAATTAATAAACTCTTTTTCTAATCTATCTAAATTATTGATATTTGTTTTATCTTGCAAATTATTTAGTAAATTAAAACTATTAAGCTTATAAAAGAACAACTTTCCATTTTCTTTTACTAATTCAGGTACAAAGTTTTTATCCAATAGACCTACAGTAACTTTGTATATTTCATTTCTAATTTCATCGTAGCTCGCTAATCTTGTCTCATATTCATACTCATAATTCATGCCTGCATATTCTTCAGAAAATCTTCTTAACTTAGCTATACTCAAGTTTTCTTGATAATTCTCCCAAAGTGAGAATACTTTACGCAATGAACCTGAGGCTTCTTCAATTTTATTGCTTTGTTTAATTAAAACTCCATACTTTCTGATTTCACTTTTGAGGCTTTGTAAATTAAACAACTCATAGTTCAAATTGTTAAAATCAATTATATTTTCAGTATTTTCAAGTAGTGATGAACCACTTTGATCCCTATTATCGAAACTTTCCTTTATAACTTCTTCAAATGATTCTCTTCGCTTACTGCTTTTACTTTGTTTTTCCTGTTTATGAGCTACCTTATTTTGAACTTCGTTAAAGTCCTTTGATAAGCCATTCAATGATTGCCCAAAGACTATAGCATCTCTTCTTTTGATTCTTGAAGATTCAAAATTCTCATTTGAATTTTTATTATTAGATCTATTCTTGCTTTCATGTGTTAAATCTAATAATCCATCTTTCTCGGAATTATTATGTATTTCAAGCGGATCTAAATCACTTGAATTTCCTTTATGTCTATTCAAGTTCGAGAAATCAACTTTCATTAGATCTTTTAGCAGTTCATCTTTTTTGTCACTCTTAAAGATACTTTCGTAATCTGACTTGAGACCTGAGTCCTGCGGAATCATATAATCTAATTCATCTAAATTTGCTTCTTCTTTTTTAGAATGTTTCTTCATACAACTCCATTTTAATTTTACATACGTTCTACTGTATCAATACCTAACAACGCTAAGGCAGCTTTTACCGTCTTTGAAAAAGCTTCAATTAAAGCTAACCTTGCTATTTTTAGGTCTTCAGTATCTGCTTGTAAAATCGATACTTGATTATAAAATCTACTGAAACTTCTACATACCGTCATAACTTGGCGAGCAAATATAGATGGTTCATTGTGTTTCAACGCTTGTTCTAGACTTGCAGGTAAATTATTTATTTCTGTCAACAATTCAAATTCTTGATTTTCAGATAGTATGCTTAAATCTGCATTTTTTAATTCACTTGCATCTACACCTGATTTTCTCAATATACTTCTTGCTCTAGCATAAGAGTACAACATGTAAGGAGCTGTATCGCCCTCATAATCAAGGATTTCGTCCCATAAGAATACTATATCTCTTTCTCTACCATTTCTTAAGAAAGTATATCTTACAGATGCTAAAGCTATGATCTCTGAAGCCTTATCAATTTCTTCTTGACTCATTGGATCATCAGAATTTTCATTGTTTTTTTCTATAACGGCCTTTGTTCTACTCACAGCTTCATTGATTAAATCTTCAAGATAAACTACATCACCTGACCTGGTTGAAAGCTTTACTCCTTCAGGGAATTTTACTAATCCAAATCCGACAAACTCCATATTGTCAGCCCAATCAAAGCCAGCTTTTTTGAGTGTAGCAAATAATTGTTTAAAGTGTAATTCTTGAGTTTGACCAACAACATACAATAACTTATCAAAGTTATATCTCTTGTGTCTATATAAAGCAGCTGCAATATCTCTTGTTGCATATATTGATGATCCGTCTGATTTTCTAACAATCACTGGTGGCAAGGAATATTCTTCCAAGTCAACTATCTTAGCACCTTGACTATCTACTAATATTCCTTTTTCTTCCAAAAGATTGACTACTTTATCCAACATTTCAATATAGAAAGCTTCACCTTTATAGCTATCAAAGTACATGCCTAAACGATTATAGATTCGCTTAAATTCGTTTAAACTAAACTCTCTAAACTTCTCCCATAATTCGTATTCATAAGCCTCTCCCGCTTCCAAATTTCTAAATTTGGCTCTAGCTTGATCTTCTAGTTCAGGATTTAATTTTGCTTCATCGTGAAACTTAACATAAATTCTTAATAATTCTTTTATTGCATCTTCTTCTAAGGCAGAAGCGTCTCCCCAATTTTCATATGCAACAATTAACTTACCAAATTGAGTTCCGTAGTCTCCAAGATGGTTTATTCTAACTACTTCATACCCAGTACTTGCATACATTCTTGCAAGCACATCTCCAAGAATAGTTGTAAATGCATGACCTACGTGGAAAGGTTTAGCAATATTTGGAGAAGAATAATCTAAAAGTACGATCTTACCTGAGCCCCAATCGAATTTCAGTAAATCATTAGACTCTAATATATTGCTTGTAATAGTTTTATTAAACACTGAAACATTAAGGAAGATATTTAAATATGGTCCTGCAACTTCTACTCTATCTATAAATTCTGGAAGTGTATCTAATTTATCAGCAAAATCTTGAGCAATTACTGCTGGTGATTTTTTTAATATTTTTGCAAACCTAAAGCAAGGGATAGCAAAGTCTCCCATATCTCTTTGGGGAGGTATCTCAATAAGTTCCTCTAAAACGCTCAGTTCAACATCTAATTCATCTACTAAATATTCTAAAGTTTTCTTCTTAAAATCCATATTTACTCCACTCAATTCCAAATAAATTAAAAATCAGTTTATATTTTTTGTATTACAATCAAAGATATAACTTAAAGAAATAACAAAGATAGATAATACACTTAATTTATTATAAACTATAATAAATTATTTGTTTTTAAAGTATTTTCTTTTGAAGGAGTAATCATGATTTGCAAAAAGTGTGGAACAGAAAATAATAATAGAAGTGTTTGTATAAACTGTGGTAATTTCATTGGCAAGAATAAAACTATTCGTGAAACAGATCCTGAAAAGATCAAAGCCAATCGTCGTAAGAAGACTATGTTTATGGTCAAAGAAACTTTGATTTCTATAGTACAAATGATCGGTCTACTTTTAGTTGGTGGACTAATAATCTTCTTAGTTTCATTACTGTTCGTAAAATTTATGCCTATGCCTACTATGTAAGCTGTCACAACCACAACTAAGTATAAAAATTAAAAGAGTGGAAACCTTAATTTCTTGAGGTTTCCACTCTTTTTTCTACTTAAATTATTCTTATGACTTTATTGCTCTAGCAACTCATTATAAGATTCATCGTATTCTTTAGCTGATTTATCCCAACTAAAGTCGCCAACCATACCATTCCTAATTATATTATTCCAGCTATTTCTATCATTTTGATATAAGTTCAAAGCCTTCTTCATTAGGAACAACATGTCATGTGCATTTATATTTGGGAAGCTAAATCCATTGCCTTCGCCTGTCTCTATATTATATGCAGTTACAGTGTCTTTTAGACCACCTGTTTCTCTTACAAATGGTACTGTTCCATATCTCATTGATATCATTTGAGATAATCCACAAGGTTCAAAAATGGATGGCATCAAGAAAATGTCTCCAGATGCATATAGTCGTCTCGACATTGCACTGTCATACATTACACATCCTCTGAAGTTTTTCTTATTTCTTTCTTCAGCTAAGTACATTTCATGCTCATAGTAACCATCACCTGTACCCAAAATTACAAGCTGACAATTTTCTTGCATGAGCTCATCCACTACTCTAATTAATAAATCCAAACCTTTTTGATCAACTAGTCTAGTAACCATGGTTATTAGTGGAATATCTTTATTTTCTTCAAGTGCAAGCTCTCTTTGTAAAGCTAGTTTATTTTCCACTTTGTCATTGTATACTGTGTCGAGATTATAATTCTTAACAATATCTGGGTCCGTTTCTGGATTATATGAATCCATATCTATACCATTAAGAATCCCTTTAACCTTATATTCAAAGCTCTTAAGGACTCCATTCAATCCTTTGCCGTAGAAGGAAGTCATTATCTCTTTTGCGTAATTTGGAGATACTGTTGTTATTAAGTCACTATATACAATTCCAGCCTTCATAAAGTTAGGAACTCCATTATGTAATACACCATATTCAGTCAAATAGGAACTAGGTAAATCCATAAAATCGGCAACTTGAGATACGCCATGGACACCTTGATATTGCAAGTTATGTATTGTATAAACTGTCTTAATATCTAAGAAATATCCATTTGGTCTATAATGTGCATCCAACAAACATGGAATCATACCAGTTTGCCAATCATGGCAGTGTAAAACATCAGGATAAAAATCCATTGGATCTCCCAGAGCATCTAATACTGCTCTTTGGAAGAAGCTAAATCTTTCAATATCGAAAGAATAGTCAGTATATATACTAGGAGTATTAAAGTAGAATTCGTTATCTATAAAGTAATAAATAACTCCATCATGTTCTTTTTTGAATAATCCACTATACATGGTTCTCCATCCCATGTGGATAGTTGTCCAACGTATAAATTCCAATTCATCTATATATTTTTCTTTAATTTGTCTATACAAAGGCATAATAACTCTACAGTCATTTCCAAGTTCATTTATCTTTTTTGGCAAAACTCCTAAGACATCTGCTAAACCACCTGTTTTGGCAAAAGGTACACATTCAGATGTAACCATTAGAATTTTTTTATTTTTCATTACACAATAGCTCCTTTTCCTATGACTACAGGATAATTTTCCTCTCCTTGTAGTTCGGTACCATCTTTAATAACACAGTCTTTATCTAGAATTACATTTTTCAACTTAACATTTTTACCAATTTTAGAGCCCTGCATGATCACGCAATTTTCTAAGTAACTACCTTCACCAACATCAGTAGAACGGAACAGGACTGTGTCTTTTACACTTCCTTCTACTAAGCAGCCATCTGATACTAATGAATTCTCAACTTTCGCTTCTGCACTTATAAAAGCTGGAGCCTCGTCTTTAACTTTTGTGTACACTAAATTCTCTGTCCAGAATATATCTTTATTAATTTGTT
This sequence comes from Fastidiosipila sanguinis, assembly GCF_002998295.1. Classification (GTDB taxonomy): domain Bacteria; phylum Bacillota; class Clostridia; order Saccharofermentanales; family Fastidiosipilaceae; genus Fastidiosipila; species Fastidiosipila sanguinis. Next base: position 528,260 of record NZ_CP027226.1, on the reverse strand, counting down.
TATCCAAAATCTTCATAGAAGCTTCAAAGTATGATTGAACAGTATTAATTCTTAGAACTGTGCCCGTGTACTCAAAGGCTCTAATATCTAATTCATTATACTTTCTTAAAATCAGATCAAGAGTAAGTCTTGGGATTCCTCGACTGATTGCATTAGAAACTATATTTTCTAATAAACTCTTTTTAAGGATAACTACTCCAATACTATTTGCTGTTACGCTTCTATCTTGAGGATTAACGTAAAGTTCTGTTACCTTGTCATTCTCATCAATGTCTAAAACTAAATTAATCCCGTCATTTGGTACTTCTCTATTAAATAAAACACTCACATCTGCTCCAGATTCTTCATGTTTTAGGAAATACTTGGAATAATCTGCACTATAAATATTATTTGCTGTAGTAACTACAATGTATTCATTTCTGCTAGTTAAAAGAAAGTCCAATGCACCTTTTAAATCATCACCTTCATCATAATAATTATCCGAAGCTAAATATGGTGGCAATATATGCAATCCTTGTGTTCTTCTATCTAGATCCCAGTCACTACCTGTTCCTAAGTGATCCATTAAAGATTTGTATTTATTGCTTGTCGCTACCCCAACTCTTGTTATACCGGAGTTGACCAAATTAGATAAAGCAAAGTCAATTAATCTAAATCTACCCGCAAAAGGAACTGCAGCGAAAGCACGTAATCTTGTTAGTTCACTTAAGTGTAATCTTCTATCATCTGCAAGGATGAGTCCGGCTGCATCTAAAAACATAAATCCCTCCTATTAAACTTTCTTAATTTCTTCTATAACACAATCTGCTTCAGATATATCTTCTAGTTCTTCAACAATTGATTCTGCTTCAATTATTGAATTTGGCTTTAATATAATTCCTGGAGCTACTACAGTAATTCCATTACTACAGTATTCATTTTTATATTTGTCATTACCTTTAGTATTAGCCCCACCAACTACACAGCCTTTAGTGACTTCTGACTCACTTCCTATAATAGCTTTCTCTACCACAGCACCGCTTCTAACAATTGCTCCTGGCATCAATACTGAGTCAATTACTTTTGCACCTTCCTCAACAATTACTGAGTGTGAAAGAACTGAATGAGTAACATCACCATATATACGACACCCATCTGTAAAAATAGTCTCATCCACTTTAGCTTTATCGCCTACATAAGCTGCTGGTTTGACTGGGTTTCTGGAGTTAATTCTCCAATCTGAGTCACGCAAACTTAGTTGTTCTGGATTATCAATTAATTCCATATTACCTTCCCAAATTGAGGCTATGGTACCAACGTCTTTCCAATAACCATTAAATCTGTATGCATAAATTGGTCTATTTTCTTCAATAAACTTAGGAATAATATTTTTTCCAAAGTCATGTGAAGATTCTGAGTTATGCTCATCTTCAATAAGAGCTTGTCGTAAACTTGGCCATGAGAAAATATAAATACCCATTGAAGCTAGATTAGATTTTGGCTCCGCTGGCTTCTCTGCGAACTCAATGATTGCATCATTTTCATCAGTATTCATGATACCGAACCTCGATGCCTCTTCCCAAGGCACTTCAAGAACTGCGATTGTACATTCAGCATTATTTTCCAAATGAGACTTCAACATATCGGAGTAGTCCATCTTGTAAATGTGGTCTCCTGACAAAATAACAACATATTTAGGATCAAATTTATCGATAAATCCAATATTTTGGAAAACTGAGTTAGCAGTATTCTTATACCAGTCACTACCCTCTTTGTGCTCATATGGTGGCAAAATAAATGCACCACCATTATTCCTATCCAAATCCCATGGATGTCCATTTCCTACGTAAGTGTTAAGCGCCAATGGTTCGTATTGTGTCAAAACACCAACAGTATCAATACCTGAATTTGCTGTGTTACTCAACGCAAAATCAATTATCCTATATCTTGAACCGAACGGAACTGCCGGCTTCGCCATAGTCTTAGTCAATGCACCTAACCTAGAGCCTTGACCACCAGCAAGAATCATTGCTATCATATTTTTCTTTGCCATTTTGACCTCCTTGTTTGCCTTGGCATCGTGCCCATACTATATTTTTATATTTTCTTTATTTAAGTTACTTTATTAATTAAGCTCAAAACCTTCATCAGCAGCTTTATTAAAAGGATTAAAATCTTTTGGATAAGCTAATTCTGGATCAGGCCATGGGGATAATGGTTGTGCTTTTGGATCATCAGCAACGTGTCTTAAAACTACTGCAGAAAGAGGTGGCAGATTAAGTTTAATAGACTGCTTATAATTCTTATTCGCTATATCTCTTGAATAAACTATACCATTTACACCAGATTCATTAACTGTTTCATCTGTCTCAAAATAAGGTTTAGCGTTCCAATCATAAAGCGCTTCACCAAAACTAAAATTATCTGGATGCAAATTCGTTTCTGTAATATTTTTCAACATATTATAATTTGAACCACCCCATGCAGCATCGTCACTGTTAAAAATAACTTGATATGCTCCACGTTTCGGAACTGCAACTTTAAATGAATCTACAGGATTTGGTGTCATATTAAATAAACAAATAACAACATTTCCAGACAAATCTCGCCTTACCCAACTGTATGTAGATCTTTTATCATCATCATTATTTAACCAAGTGAATCCACTCCATGTTTTATCATCTTCCCACATCTCAGGATTATCTAGATACAAAGCATTAGCAGCTTTTATAAAGGCTAAGAATTGTTTATGCATTGCATAATCTAATAGGAACCATTGTAGTGAACTGTTAACATCCCACTCAACAAATTGGCCTAGTTCCCCACCCATGAAAAGTAATTTTGCCCCAGGATGGCATAATCTATACATATTTAGAGTTCTAAGAGAAGCAAACTGTCTCCAATAATCTCCTGGCATTTTGCTAATTAAAGAGCCATACCCCTGAATAACCTCTTGATGAGATAATGGTAGAATAAATCGTTCATGGAAGTTGTACATCATAGAGAAAGTTATTAAGCTGTGAACTTCAGATTTTTTATCATATGGAGTCATGAAGTACTCTAAGGTATCCTTCAACCAACCATAATCCCACTTCAGATCAAAGTCTAGACCCTTGTCTTTTCCAACATTAGTAACATTGTTTAAGTTACTAGAATTGTGAGCAATGGAAAGAACTCCATTAAATTCTTCATGAATCATGGTATTTAACTCAAGCACAAAGTTAATTGCTTGCATGCTATGATAGTCAATTTGATGATTATTATAATAATTACTCTTTAAATCATTCTCGCTAATAATTTTCTCTAAATTATCAAACTTTAATCCGTCTAAGTGATATTCAGAAATCCAGTAATATGCATTCGATAAAAGGAAAGCTCTGACTTCTTTCTTTGAGAAATCAAAAACAGTTACGGCTTCATTACTTTCATTATGATTTGTAATACCATAACAACTACTTCCATCAAATATACTCAAACCATAATCTTCCAATGAAAAACCTGTAGGAACCCAATCCATAATCACTTTGATACCCAGCCCATGCATATAATTAACGAAATACTTAAAATCTTCTGGGCTACCATACCTTGCTGTAGGAGCATAAAAACCTGTAACACTATATCCTATGGATTCATCTTGGGCGTGCTCCATTAGAGGCAATATTTGAATGTGAGTATAATTTAAATCTTTAACATATTGACCTAATTTTGGAGCAATTTCTTTATAGTTGTAAAAAGATCCATCCTCTTTTCTTTGCCAAGAACCAAGGTGAACCTCATATATATTAATTGGGATTTTAGTAGTATCTATATCTTCTACATTCCAAAAATCTTGATCTTCCCATTCAAATTCACTCGGAGCATAAATTACAGAGGCATCATGGGGTCTTAATTCGGTTTGTCTAGCAAACGGGTCTGCTTTAAATCTGTTAATATCGTCATTTCCAAGGACACTAAATTTATAACAATCTCCAGGTTTTACTCCTGCTATTTGAGCGGACCAAATTCCTTTTTCCGGATCTAATTCTAGTTGAGAGTCTTTAGAGTTCCAATCATTAAAGTCTCCCACGACTGAAACACTTTTGGCCTTTGGTGCCCATACTCTAAATATATAAATATCATTTTCCACATGATGTGCACCAAGGTATTCATGAACTTTATACTCATCAAAAATTAACTCTTCATTGACCCTTTTCATTCATCACTCCATGATTTTTATACTTTAATTATAAACAATAATTAGACAAATTTGTAGGTGTTTTTGAATAAAGCATACAATATTTCTACTTTATTAAAGAATCACTTTGGATAAATTACTAGAAAGCTTGTATTAACAATAGATTTCTGTGTTAAAACATTTGAATATCTTAATAAAATCTATTCATTCTTCAAAAGAACTTTATAACTATTATCCATAGCAGCGGCACCTATTGGAGCGGTAATCAATATAGACATTACTGCAACAGACAGAATTAAATTCCCGCTTGGCAAGCCTACAGCCAACGGAACTGATCCTATCGCTGCCTGGACAGTTGCTTTTGGTAAATATGCTATCACACAAAACAACTTCTCTTTCCAGGATAGATTAGTTTTTAATATGCTAAGCCATACTCCGAATGACCTAACTATCAATGCCAAAAGAATTAATAACACCGCAGAACTTCCTGCTTCCAATGTGTATCTAATATCTACTGCAGCTCCCACTAGAACAAATAATATAATTTCTGCCGCAATCCATATTTTTCCAAACTTCTCTGAAAGTCGCTCAGATACATTAGTATTACTTTTAATTTTTAGTACACATGCCATGCTTACAACAGCTAATAATCCTGATACTGATAATATGCCTTTCAACATATCTTCTACTGTGACCATAAGTAAAGATACAGCTAAAATAATTATTACTTTTACACTATTTCTCAAATATTGATTATTCAAATAGGCTTTTTCAAAAATATAATGCAGAATAAAACCTGCACTTATACCTAAAAGAATACCCATAATAATAGATATTGGAATATTCAAAAATCCTTTTAGATCTACAGTGCCCTCTTGAGCTATACCCAAAAATGTTGTGAATAAAACTATTACAATAATATCATCACAGGAAGCGCTGGCCATTATCATTTGTGGAATAGATTTTTTGCTACCCCAATTTGTCTCTATATAATTGACCATTCTAGGAACAACAACAGCAGGAGAAACAGCACTTAAAACTGCTCCCATTACTGCAGCATCTATTCTTGATATGCCCAATAGCCAAGGTGCAAATATTACATAGGCAATTATTTCAAAAGACGCCGGCACAAAAGACATTAGAACAGCAGGTCTTCCAACTTTTTTCAAATCGTTCAAATCTAAAGAAAATCCTGCTTTTAATAAAATAATAATTAGTGCTATTTTACGTAATTCTGCTGAAATTGATAAAATTTTAGGGTCGAACCAATCGAGCACGTATGGACCTAAAATTATTCCAGCAAACAACATCCCTATAATTTTTGGAATCTTAATTTTCTCAAATAAAAAACCTGATGCAAAACCAAGTAAAAGAATTAAAGATAATGATGTTAACATAAATTCCTCCCATTAATCGCAAGATACACTCCTGCGACATATTTCGCAGAAGTCATCAGCTATTATAAGCGGTTTAGGTTGCCCTCGGGAGAACTTCATTCCCATAAATCATTTGTACTAATTTTATATATAATAATTTATTTCGTCAATTTACCATTTTTAATAGCATCCATTAAGATAATAAGGCGCTAATTAATTTCATCTAAATATTTCTCATGAGATAAAAATTTTCGCAAAAAATAAGAAAGCCTGTAACTTCTATGGCTACAGGCTTTCTTCGTGGTCGGGGTGACAGGACTTGAACCTGCGACCCCCTGTTCCCAAAACAGGTGCGCTACCAACTGCGCTACACCCCGACATCGCTATTTTTGTTCCGTTTTCAAAAATCAAGCTAGAACATATTACCAAAGAAAAAATTAAAATGCAAATGTTTTTACTTATTTCTTATCAATCAATACTTTAAACAAAAACAATCCTATTTTCAAGTAATACTTATTCTATTTTTCTTATAAATTCGTTCCTACTTCTGCAAGCATAACTTTAAAGTTATCTCCAACTACTTCTCTACATAAAAATTAGCTTTAGCTTGTTTGCACAAAGGACAAATTTCAGGAGCTTGTGAACTCAAATGCAAGTAACCACATTTAGAGCACAACCACTTATTAACATCTTCTTTCACAAAAACAACATCAGCTTTAACTTCATCATATAGAACCTGCAGCTCACCCGCTATTCTTAAACTAACAGTAGCTACATATTTAAATAATTTAGATATTTCCAAAAAGCCTTCATTTTCTGCGTCAACTGATGCGTCTTGATAAAATTCAGCAGCTCGTTCTTCGATATTTATTAAATTCAATAAGTCATCCGACACCTCAAGTGTAGACAAATTAACTTCAACGTTGTCTAATAAAATATTTTTCAATTCACTTTCCGCATTAAAGTTATCTAACAGTCTAATATAAAAAATTTCAGCATGTATTTTTTCATAATTCTCAAAAGTTTTAAGAGTATCTTTTATAATTTCATAACCGCTCCTGCTGGCTTTATCCGCATAGAATGAAAGCAGGCTTGTATTTTGAGTTTTTCTTATGAATGCCCTTGCTAAATTTTCAACAGTTCTATATTCAAATTGCATATTTACCTCTTACACTTTTCTAAATATAGGATAAGAAATCCCATTCATGTAAACAAAGTTTTTAGACAATTAGTATTTTACTCTATTTAGACTATTCAAGCACATAACAAATTATTTTAATCATAAATACGCAGTTAATTGAAACTTAATATTTACTATTGTAAAATTTTAATTATCAAGATAAGTCTACTTGAAAGGCTGATTAATATGAATAATAATTCCAGAAAAACTAAAACAAGTGGTAGTGGCTCTGCTTTAGGTAAACTGATACTTATCGGTGAACATAGTGTTGTTTACGGTAAATTATCTGTAGGACTTCCCTTTTCGGCTGTCAAAATCTATGTCCAATTAAATGAAAATCAAGGAAAGACTCTAATTAATAGCTCAATGTATTCTGGAACAATCGACAGGATTCCATATTTTATTGAGAATATTTATAGTGTTTATACAAAAATAAAAAAAGATTTTAATATTAATAAAAATTTTCTCATTAATATTGAAAGTAGTATACCTGTTGAAAGAGGACTTGGTAGCTCAGCAGCAGTAGCTGTAGCTCTTGTAAGAGCCTTTGAGGATTATCTAGATATTAAATTATCAGTTGATGAATTTTTATCATATGTAGACCTTAGTGAGAAAATCAGCCATGGAAACCCTAGTGGACTTGATGCTAGACTCATAACCCTTAACCAACCACTATTATTTCAACGAGACAAAAAAATAGAAACTTTTTATTTTGACACTCCATACTATCTTGTAGTTGCTGACACAGGAATTACAGGTCAAACTAAAGAAGCTGTCAGAGATGTCAGAATGAATTATGAAAGTCCCTATTATGCTCGTAGCCAAGCAAGCTCATTTTATATAGAAGATTTAGATCGTTTAGCACATGAGTTCTATGAAATTCTCTCAAAAGAAGAAACTGATTTTGATAATCTAGCTGAAATTATTGACTTAGCTCATAATGCACTTAGAGGGCTTCAAGTATCTAGTCCTGAACAAGATTTTGGTATCAATTTTGCCAAGAAACATGGTGCAGCTAGTGGCAAAATAACCGGTGGTGGCCGTGGTGGTTGCTTTTATGTATTATGCAAGGATTATGAAACAGCTGAAAATATTAAAAATTTAATTATTGAGAATAAAGTTGGTGTAGATGCTTGGACAATACCTCTTAGTAGCATTTACATGAAAAATTCAATCATAATTTAGTCTATATAAGCTTTAGTATTCATCAAGATTAAGTAAATTTAGCCACCAGAGCTCTTTAAATTAATAATTTTCAAATAAGTTTCCAAGCTTTACTAGCTCAGTGCTGTAATAATTCTTGAATATGCTAAAATTAAGTTTATAAGTTTATAAATTTATAAAAATTGATTGGATTGGTAATATCAGTGAATTGTTTAGTTGGACAAGCTAGGGCACATTCAAATATAGCCTTAATTAAATATTGGGGAAAGATAGATTCAGAGCTTCATATACCTCAGAATAATAGTCTATCTTTAACTCAAGATGCTTTTTATACAGACACTAAAGTTACATTTTCTAATGATCTCAAAGAAGATGAATTCTATTTAAACTATGATAAACAAGATAAGAATGAAGTTGATAAGATAAGTAGATTTATTGATATCTTTCGTGTCATTGCCAAAACTAAGCTAAATTGCATTGTAGAAACTCACAACAGCATGCCTAGTGCAGCAGGATTTGGTAGCTCAGCTTCAGCATACGCAGCTTTAACTAAAGCATTGAATGATGCGCTAAATTTAAATCTAGAAGATAGAGAATTATCAATTCTTGCTAGACGAGGTTCTGGCAGTGCTTGTCGAAGTATTTATCCTGGCCTGGTTGAGTGGCAGCAAGGCAATTCTAATGAAACAAGTTTTGCAGTACCTTTTGACAATGCTGACTTCCCTATCTGTACAATAACGATGGCGTTATCTGGTGCTCGCAAGAAATTTTCATCAAGAAAAGGTATGCAAATTTCAGTAGATACCTCCCCTTATTATTCAGCCTGGAAAGAATATTCAAAAAAATCATTAGATGATATTAAGAAAGCAATTAAAGATAAAAATATTACTAAAATAGGAGAAATTGCAGAACAAAATGCTTTAGCAATGCATAGCCTTACTATTACTGCTCAACCATCTTTCTTCTATTTCAATGAAGATACACTAAAAGCTATTAATGCTGTACACAATCTAAGAGATCAAGGTTACGCCTTACATTTTACTATCGATGCTGGGCCAAATATTGTAATCATTTGCGACTTTGCTGATGCTAATCAAATAAAAGAGCTATTAAAGTTAGAGTTCCCTACTAAAGATTTAATTATTAGTAGGCCTGGACCAGGCGTAAAATCTCTAGAAAGTTGGAATTATTAATGCCTAACGAAATTGCAAAAATTAATGAAAGCCAAAAGATTACTGTAAAAGCTCCAGGTAAATTATATTTAGCTGGAGAATATGCAGTTGTCTCTCCTAATCAATCTGCTCTAGTATTTGCAGTTGATGCTTTTATTGAGTTATCTGTCTTTGCAAGTGCTACTCGTGAAATTATTGATAATGATGGTTCCCAGTACTCTTGGGAATTAAATCAATCTAAAGAAGTCATTATAAATGGTGACTATGAAAATGAACTAAGCTTAACAGCTTCAGCCATGACAGTAAGTTTAAATTATGTTGCTCAAAAATTAGATATTGATATTTCTAATTTAAAACTTACCCTTGAGATAAGTAGTGACCTACAGAATAGTGCGGGCAAAAAATATGGTTTTGGTTCAAGTGGTGCTGCGAGTGTTGCTACTTGTAGATCTATCTTGATGTTATTCAATATTGATTCACTTTTTACTCAGTACGAATTTCAAGTGTTAATTTTTAAACTTGCTGCTCTTTCTCAAATGAGACTTGAAAAACTAGGATCTTTCGGTGACTTAGCGGCCTCATCACTTAGTGGAATGGTTCACTACCAGAATTTCGATAGATCTTTTATTGTCGATGAAAAACTAGAATCTTCTTCAATTAAATTATTAGCTGAAAGCAACTGGCCTGGATTAATATTAAGATCAATTGAACTGCCAAAAGAATGGGAACTATCAATAATTTGGAGTGAAAAAGCAAGTTCAACAGAAGATTTATTAAAGCTCAAAGGGAAAGAAATTGCTGAATCTGAGATGAGATTGTTTCTAGAAGAGTCTAATAAAATAATCTTCAATTTAATAGAAGCAATCAAAACTGCTAACTGGTCAGATTTCTCACTCAATCTGAAAAAAAATGCTGATTTTATCAGCGAGCATCTAGCAAAACAGTTAAGACCTTATAATTTAGATATTTTTGACCGAGCTAAAGAAATCGCTGAAGCAGAATCTGCAATCTTTAAGATTTCAGGTTCCGGAGCTGGTGATTGCGCCATTGCCATTAGTCCAAACCATGACAATGCAATGAAAGTCAGGAAAAACTGGGAAGCTACTGGACTTAAGGTTTTAAGCCACAAGCTATGGAAAGGGATTTAAAAATTGTTTAATTCAATTGAAGAAAAAAATAATGACAAATTTGCATCTACCAATGGTAATAATATATCCAACCGTAAAGATGATCATATTCGTGAAGCAAGTGCCCAGTTCAACTCACAAGTAAATTTCTTTGAGGACTGTAAGCCTGTCCATAGAACATTGAATAATGTTAATGCAAATACTATAGATTTAAGCACCGATGTTTTTGATTTACATTTAGACTTCCCTATTTTTATAAACGCTATGACTGGTGGTAGTGATTTAGCACTTGAGGTAAATAGAAAACTAGCAATTTTAGCTCGTGAATGCGGACTAGCAATGGCCAGCGGTTCCCTCTCATCTGCCATAAAAAAACCTGAAACTATAAAAAGTTATACTGTTATTCGTGAAGAGAATCCAAATGGAATAATTCTTGCCAATGTCGGTGCAGAACAAAGTTTAGAAAACACCAATAAAATTATTGATATTATCTCAGCAGATGCATTGCAAATTCATTTAAACGCACCACAAGAATTAGTCATGCCTGAGGGTGATAGGGATTTTTCTAATTATTCAGAAAACCTAAAACATCTTATTGATAATATAAATATTCCTGTAATTGTTAAAGAAGTTGGTTTCGGTATGTCTCGTGATACAATTTCAAAACTAATTAAATTAGGATCTAAAAATATTGATATTTCTGGCAGTGGTGGAACTAATTTTATCAAGATAGAAAATAGTAGACGTACATCTCAAGAGTTCTCCTACCTGGACGACTTTGGTATCGATACTTTAGCAAGTTTACTCGAAGCTCAACAATACATTGATCAAGTTAACATAATAGCATCAGGTGGTATTAAATCCCCTTACGATGCCTTTAAATGCTTTGCTCTTGGAGCCAAAGCTGTTGGAGCTAGTGCCTTTTTCTTAAATCAAGTGAATACATATCCAATTGAGGTGGCTATAGAAAACGTGAATTTGTTCAAAGAAGAATTGAAAATAATCTTTGCTATCTATAGTTGCGCTAATTTAAAAGATGCTCAAAATGTTAGCCTTGTTATCAGCGGAAGAGCTCGTGAATGGGCTGAAGCAAGAGGTATAGAATACAAAAACTTAGCTCGTAGAGACATGTCCCTATTACAGTTTTTCTAATAATCTATACCAAACATCATCTGTTTGTAGACTTTCTCCATTAGGATAGTTCCTAAATAGTATAAATTCTTAGAGCTTTGTCCATAATCAGTTAAGTCATCTACAAAACCATACTCTAAACGTATTCCCCTCAATGCAGCCATAATTTCCATGTTTCCGAGAGCACAGCCCATAGCTAATTGACGCATATTTTGTCTTTGTGGGAAATTAAACATTTGAGGCTCTTTTATGAATACATGTATTAATTTATTGTCCTCTACTGCATAATACCAAGGCTGAGCATTATATTCAGATGGAGCTAAGCGAGCAGCCTCAAGTAAGCTTAAAACATTATTATTTAGCTCTTTTACATCTGTAAGTAAAATCTGCTTTAGTTTTTTCTTGCGAGCAGGTTTCTTTGCTTTCTTCTTAGGATAACCAAGAGCCAAAACTGCTGGTATGATAGTCTTCTCCTCTTCATTCACATTATCCAAGATATCCCAATTAGCAGAGTTAATCTCCTCCATAATTTCATCTTCTTGAAGTTTTCGAATTTTAAATCCACTCTGCCAAACAGAACCTAAACCTCTACCTGTTAGCCAAATAGCGGCATGTTGAGCATAGTATCCTACATTCATCATTTGATAAAGATCTAAAGATCCTCTAAACGCAAGGTACAATGGAGCCTTAACCATCTGATTCGCTTCAACCGGGAAATAATCAAATAGGTCTTCATATGCTAATAATTCAATAGAGATGTCTGCTTCAGGCAAAAGCACAGGAACATTATTCAAGTAGTTTAATAAATCCACTTGAATATCATTGTCTGGTACTTTTGACAAATATGATCTAACAGACGTTCTAGCTCTGAGTGCATCAAATAGCTCCACTTAATCCACCTCAGTCTACTCAAAAATAAAGTCCGCAAAATATTCTGGGCGATGGAAATCTGGGTTTTCTGTATCGATTTCATTCCAAGCCATATAATGTGGCTCAGCTGTCATATCACCACATTTGTAGAGATTTGCTTTAATAACTTGACCTGGATAAAATGTTGAATCTAAACTTTCGCTCGCATTAGCATATTTATGCCAAAGCTCAAATAACATCTTAGCTGGAAGACAGAAACCTACACCCCACTCATATGCAAAATTAACACCTTTGATCTTATTCTCTCTTGAATTAAATGCATATAAATTTAAACCATTCAATTCTTCTTTATCAGGAAGTACTCTCTCGTCTCTATTTTCACCAATACCAAAATGTATCGCAGCATTTCTATTAGTTTCTAAGTTTAAGTAGTAATTATTATCTGGTTCAAAAGACATGAAGAATTCCAAGCAGCTATCATTATGTACTGCTCCTTTAAATTCTTCTACTTCAGCTCGTGGGTCTAATTCGTGTTCACCTCTAGTCAACAATAATCCCCACAAATTCTCCTCATCATACAAAAAATAAAATATCGTTTCAGGTTCATAATTATTACTTGGCCAAAGATGGTTATTAATCTTTCCTTCTTCAGCTTGTGACCAATCGAAATCAAAAATATTATTACTTAAAGTAGGTCTTGTTTGTTTTTTAACTTTATAACTTAACATGTTTCACCTATATTTTTATTTTCCAAATCATATATAAATTAATAATTGAGTTTAACTTAATATCTATTATAGTCTAACAAAGTTTTCTAGGCATTAATATTCTTTATTTTAGCAAATCTATGCTTAATTGTTTTATAATATCTGTTTAAGAGGATTAAAGAATAGATTACAGAAGAAAGGATTTTTTTATGAGTAAAATTAATTTAGATGATCTAAAAATGAATGAATATAAGGACGATATTGTTCAAAGTTTATTTGAAGTTATTAGAATACCTAGTGTTAAAAGCGAAGCTTTACCAGACGCACCTTTTGGTGAGGGACCTAAAGCAGCCTTGACATGGTTTTTAGCTAAGGCTGAGGAATTAGGTTTTAGAACTGGCAACGTTGATAACTATGCAGGTTACGCAGAATTTGGCCCTGAAACACTTGACGCTCCACTTATTGCAGCTGTATGCCACTTAGATGTTGTTCCAGCAGAAGAATGGACTGATGCTTTCGAACCTCGTTTCGCAGAAGATAATGACACTATAATTGGCCGTGGTAGTGTTGATGATAAAGGTCCTGCAATGGCAGTTCTTTATGCAATGAAGAGTTTAATGGATTCTGACTTTGAACCTAAATGTAGAATCCGTCTTATTGTCGGTACTGATGAGGAATCTGGATCTGAATGTTTGGAATATTACTCAAAACATGCAGAAATCCCTGTTGCTGCTTTCACCGCTGATGCAGACTTCCCAGTAATCAATGGCGAAAAAGGTATATTACGTGTTGAATTAAATTGGAAAAATAATGGTAAACGTCCAGCAGAAGGAACTGACAGACTTTACAGTGCTAAAGTTGGAAATGTTCCAAACATTGTTCCTGGAGAAGCTGTATTGAAATTCCAAAAAGCTGACGGAAGCTTCGAAGAAATTAAAACTGAAGGCTCTATGGGGCATGCATCTACACCTGAGAACTACAAGAATGCAATTCAATATGCCTTAATGGCAGCATATGAAAGAAGCCTGGAAAATAATGTAGATGATCCATTCTTACAAGATTTTGCTAAAGTCCTAAACACTGAATATAACGGAGCAGGACTTAATATAGATTTCTCAGATGAACCATCAGGTGAGCTAACTTTAAACGTCGGTATCTTTGAACTGGCTAATGACCAGGCTGAGTTTACACTTGATATAAGATATCCTGTTACCTATCAATTAGATGATGTATTGTCTGGAATTCAATCGGCAATCGCTGATACTTCTTTTGAACTAGGTAATTACTATCATTCAGAAGCATTATACAGACCAGCAGAAGATCCTTTAGTACAATTGTTAATGGCTTCCTATAATGATGTAACTGGAGAGAATGAAACTCCTAAGAGTATGGGTGGTGGTACTTACGCTAGATCATTACCTAATACAATTGCCTTTGGAGCAAACTTCCCAGGTAATCCATATTTAGGCCATGCTAAATTTGAATATGCTAAATTATCTGAAATCGTCCAAGCATCTGAAATATTCAGAATTTCCCTACAAAAAATGGATGAAGAATACAGCAAATAATAATTAAAAGTTAGCTTATTAAGCTAACTAATAAGAAAGGTTTTAAATGGATAAGATATTCTCTAGAGTACGGCTCTCATTGACAACAATTGCCTTACTTATATTCTTTTTAACATTAAGTATTGCTTTGACAATTTGGAACATACCGATGTATTTATTATGTCTACATTTTTCAGATATTCCTAGTCAAGTTAATATGTCACTGAGCACTATTCTAGAGAATTATTTATATTTATTAAAATACTTACATTTGCCATGGATAACTGAATTTAACTTACCTGATTTCACATCTAGTGCATCTGGAGCCTTTCATTTCTATGAAGTTAAGAATCTTTTTTATCTAAATTATATTTGTCTGCTTCTTTCTGGAATATATGCTGGAGTTGCTATATTTAATTTACGCAAGCAAAAACATTTTTACAACTTAGAAAAACCCTTTAAAATTTTGAGCTTCCTACCTATTCTAGTAATTATTCTTCTAAGTATCTTCTTTGAAAAGATTTTCATTTTGTTTCATCAAGTATTTTTTGATAATGACGCTTGGCTATTTAACCCAAGTACGGATCCAATTATAAAGGTTTTACCACAAAACTTTTTCATGCTTTGTTTTTTACAAGTCTTTATTTTATTTCAAGTTGGAATTATCTTAGTATGGTACTTTGCCAAGAAAGATAGACATAAAGCTTCTATTAATAAGAAGCAGCCAATTGACCAATAACTATAAAATAATAAAACTAATGAACTAGGTGCAGTATTTTAAATAATAGACTATAATAATTCAGTAAGGATTCACTAGAAAACCTTACTAGGAGGAATTATGAATCTAGAAGAAAAACTAAGAAAGATACCTGATTTTCCAGAAGCAGGAATTACATTTATTGATATCACAACTGTTTTAAAAGATCCCGATGCATTTGAAGAAGTAATTAGACAAATGCTAGAGCAAGTAAAGGATCTAGATTTTGATATTATTGTAGGCTCTGAATCAAGAGGATTTATTTTTGGTGCAGCATTAGCTTTTGCAGCTCACAAAGGTTTCGTGCCAGTTAGAAAACCTAATAAATTACCAGCAGAAACTTTAAGCATTGATTACGATTTAGAATATGGTAGCAATACCCTTGAAATTCATAGAGATGCTATTAAACCAGGTCAAAAAGTTTTATTAGTTGATGACCTTTTAGCAACTGGTGGTACTGCAAATGCAAGTTGTAAGCTTGTAGAAGAGTTAGGTGGAGAAATTGTCGGCACATCATTCTTTATCGAACTAAGTGGTTTAGGTGGCCGTGAAGCTCTCAAAGATTACGAAATTTACAGATTATTAGAGATATAGTTTTATTTCTCAAATTACAGCAAAAAATGGGTATCAAATTATTGATACCCATTTTTTTACATTGTTTTTAAACCACAAAAAGTTTTTTCCTATTCTCTTATACCTTTATTTAGTCTCCAAGCTCCTACAGCAACACTTCCTGCATAGAACAAAAGAATATATATAATAACAGCCAAGATACCTAAGAGGTACAACCAAACTCCATATTGCATAGCAAACATGGCAGTAAATATCATTCCTGCTACTGCTGGAGCAATACCAATTAACATTATAAGGGGCATTATAAATTGAGCTAAAATACCTTCGTATGATCCAGTAATGCTAAATACATAAATTTGTAATCCCATATAGAAGAAATTAAATACTGCGATTGCGAGATATACACTCAACAAAACAATTATATTCATCCTAAATAGAGCAAATAAAATAATCATTGCTGGGAGAACATCTATTAAGGTATATAAGACTGGTGTTAGACTTGAATAAATTACCTTCTTATAGGATTTTCCTGGTAAGTAATAGAAGTAAGGTTGAGTCATATCGGAAATTACAGGATTAGCCATACTTAAAAAGTACATAAAGTATGCACAAGCACCCATAAAAATAAACAATACGGTTTCTCTACTTATTTCAGAACCCATTGTAACTTCTTCTTTTAACAAGAAATACAATACTACAGCAATTACTGTATAGATTAATGTAGAAATTCCTATATAATAAGGTTTCTTCCTGCGTGTTTCAGCAAGGTGTAGAAATAAAAATGCACTCTCTCCTTTACCACCTTTCAAACCTTTGTCTCTAACTTTGTGTTTCTTATTACTACTGAACACTACTCCTGTTTTATTGCTCTTCACTTTTTCTTGAATATCAGCTATTTCTTTTGCTGCATTGGTAGCATCTTCATAAAAATCAACATCAACACTATATGTGTAAACTACTGATAATACTGCTGATGCTATTAATAAAATTGTAGGTAAAATTAAATTAATTAAATCACCCTTAAAAGTAGTTACAATAAAACTAGCAGCCCATCCTAATAGTGGAAAATATCTAATCAAGATATTATTAGATAACATATTGGCTAAACCTTCAGTTGTACCATTAGCTAGGAAGAAGTAAGCTAGACCAGCTCCTAAAATTAACATCGCTAGCATAATTATTGAAATTTTTAATACCTTGTTTACTTGTTTATTGTTAATGCATAGAACATATATAGCTTGTTTCCAGGCTTGAACACAAATCAATATCAAGATAATTCCAAAGATAAAAAATCCTAATCTAGAATCTTGAAACCCTATCGCTTTAAGTTGTGGTGCCAAATAAACAATAAATATACCTAAAAATAAAGTACCTAAAAATTTATTTAGCATTCCATATAGCAATACATTTTGTGATTTGAATGGCGCTGTCATAATAAATTGAACATCTGCCATTGAATATTGAGCAACACCCTTTTTGGCAGCGTTAAATAAACTTATGAGTATCGTAGTTGCTACAAGTGCCCAAATACCTATCGTTATAGAATTGTTTACTAAATTTATTGTTGCCTGATCTGGCTTAATCCCATTTTCGCCAGAAAACATATCATAAAGCTGAGTATTTTTCGCATTAAAAATACTCAAGACCATAATTCCAACAACAAAAACTAAGCTTATGAGTTGGGATGGGTGCTTAAGACTGTTTCTTAGCCAACCTATAGCTTTTTTTCTATACAAATAAATTATTGCTCTCATCTTAACCCCTATCTCTAATTCTTATCTTCATTTTCACTAGATTCAGAATTGTTTTCTACTTCTAAGTTTTGATAATCTTCTACATTGGTAGTAACTTTTATATCAGTATGATCCAAATCAGTAACACGGAAGAACAGTTCCTCAAGTGTTTCATTGTTTTCATCTAATTGCTTTTTGTCAGCTACTGCTACAATACTACCTTCTGTCATTATTAGAACTTTATCCCAGATCTCATCAACTGTATCTAGAATATGTGTAGAAATTAATAAAGAAGTTCCCTCTGCTTTGAGCTCGGCAATCATATGTTTTAGCTCAACAATAGCTCTAGGGTCAAGACCTATCATTGGTTCGTCCAGCAAAACAAATTTAGGTTTTGGCAAAAGAGCAACCATGATGTTTAGCTTTTGTTGCATACCTTTAGATAATTCTGAGCCCATTTTATCCTTGTTCTCATACATATCTAGTCTTCTCAACAAAGCATCTGCACGCTCTCTCCAGTTTTCCAATTTATAGACTCTAGCAATAAACTCTAAATGCTCATCTACTGTTAATATTTCGTATAAGTGAGGTAGTTCAGGTATATATCCTATTAAATTTCTACCTTCAACAGATTTATTACTGTAACCATCTATTGTTATTTCACCATCATAACTCAACAAGCCCATAATACTTTTGATTAAAGTAGACTTACCAGCACCATTAGGCCCAACCAGCAATGTTACTGAATTATCAGGAATTGTTACATTTATATTTTTATTTGCATAAACTTTAGAATATCTTTTATTTAAATTTTTAATTTCTAGCATTAGAAAAACCACCCTCACATCAAATTTATTAGCCTATAAAAAAGCTAATATTATTGCATCTATTATATATTAAAATTCACAAATTAAAACAAAAGTAAAACCTGAATAAAACATTTTTATTCAGGTTTTAGCATTTTAAATTTAATTAACAAAAATAATTAAAGTGCAACCACTGTAATCTCTGAATTGCTCTTGGTCCAATCGTCATCATCTCTAAAACTAGGATCCACCTCGACAATTTTTCTACCTTCTTTTTCGAAAGGGCCAAATACTTCACCCGGACAAAAAGCTTTAATTCTTTCCTTGCGAGCTTGTTCCAATAATTCCGCTCTAACTATATTTCTAATATTATCACCATCTGCACTTAAACCATGCCCATGATATATTTTAATCTTAGGAATTTTCATTCTACTGATGGTCATTAATTGGATCTTTAATTTTCTCAAAACATCTGCAGAAGAATTATTAGAGTCTGCCAAGTCTATTAAAGATGTTTGATTTTTTTTGCTCACATTCCACCTCCCAATTCAAATGTAAATACTATCCATATAGTTCAAAATACTTAAATCGAGCCTGCTATTAACAGATTTCTAAACGCTTAATAAACAGCATAATTCACGTAATATCTATCTCGAAATAAATTTTAGAACAAAACAAATTACCACTAATATTATACCACAGTTAAAACCTTAAGTTAAAGTTACGACATCAGAAATCATTAATAAACTTGCAATCGCTCGACTACTTAGTATCTCAATATTTTCTTTTTTTAATTGAGTTATATCTAATAATTTCTCATCCATATAATGTTTTAAAGAGTCCTCAGAAAAATAGAATTTAATATTAGTTTCTACTTCATTTCTGTTTACACTAAGCTCCACCTTAGCAAATTCTGATTCTATATATTCAAAAAGCTCAACTGCTTCGCTGACAAATAAGAATCTAATACTAATATTATCTATATTTGCGAAATTTACTAAGTCTGAAATAAGTTGTTTAAGTAGTCTCTCACTTTCTGCATCTTGAACTGCTCCAATGAAATTTTTATTACAATAAAACAGTTTTTTACCATTATCGTCTTCTTTGTTTTCGATAAAAATCTCACTTTCTTCTATCAAATAAGCATATTCATCTATATCTTCTAAGAGTATTTCTTTTTTCTCGAGATTACTAGTTGCATTATTAGTCATCTAGATCCTCCCTCTCGAGAGGAGCTAAGCCTGTATTAGTGTTGATCGCTCTAGGAATAGAAGTTTTGCTATTTCCCCATGATTTATCCTTATATCTATAATCAAACTTTAGTGTGAACCATTCAACCTCATCTGCTAAGTCTTTGTATTTCTTCATGTTGATATTTTCTAAAATATTTACAAAGGCAGATCTTTCATCCTGTTTCAAATACTCTGCAGCATATTTTAAAAGCAAAGCCATGTCAGGCAAACAGAAGACTTGAATTTGATTAAACTTTTCTCTAAATTCTTTATCTGTTTGAAATTGATAAAATATGACATCAATATAATTTTTCATTGTGTGATTTAATTTATCACAAATCGCACAAGTGTTAACGATATTCATTATCTTCTCAGATGCACTAAGTAAACTATCTTTATTGCTGTTTCTCAAATTAAAGAAAGATGATTCATTTTTATGACTATTCTTCAAAATTTTTTGCAACTCTTTGTACTGCTCTAACATGTAAGTATGAGTAATTAAACCTAAACCTAACCTATTATTCTGAGAATTATAAAGTCTTGAATAGTGATCATTACAGAAGCCTTTTTCATTAGTCTCTACTCTATTATCTGGTTCCATCAATGAAGGACCTAAATAGTACTCAATTAAACTCTCCGTTCTTTTTTCTCTTAATTCACATATCGGACAAAGCTTAAATTGATTAAAAGCATCATTTACTGGAATTGTATATATTTGTTCTTTTCTAGCCATTCTTTTCCTTTCACATGCACAACTCTGCGACAACTCATATTAACACTCAAAATATTAATTGCTGTATAATACTCAACCTGTTCGATTATATAATCTTGAACTTGCACCATTACCTCTTGAGCGTTATAACCATAAAATAAACTTATCTCCAAATTTAATATTGCTCCGTAGGGATTAGTAATCGCTTCTACATCCAAGACCTCAGCCAGACCTTCTATGTCTTTGGTAATAATTTCCACCATAGAAGTTATAGCTTCATCAGTCATGACGTTTACTCCTACCGTACTGAATGTAGGTCTAACAATTGTTCTTTCCGAATATCCTGCGACTCTATCAACTTCACCGAATCTTTTTCTCCAAATTCTAATTGGATCAAAAAAAGATCCACTAAACTCATGTTTAATCTCCATACTGGTAACAGGTATCGCATGACTTCCTTGAGTTTTCCTTGCTAATTTAGCTTGACGTTGCTCCTCAGCAGTTGATACATCTCCGATACGAATATATTCAACAGGTTCAGGTAAATAGAGATTCTCACATATTTTCAATATCATCTTGTCTGATGTTCCTAAAATCATTAGTCGTTGAGGTTTTAGATCTGCCAGACTTCTTCTCATACTCAGCGCAGCACTTTCATCCATAAACAACGCTTGTCGAACTGATTCTAGTCTAGTTTCTGCTTTTTTTGCCGTTGATCCTGCTTTTATCCTCCCTGAATCTATTAGTAAACCATCATCAATTAAAAGTTCAATGTTTCTTTGCTTTGCCAATTCATTAGCACGAGAAGATTTACCTGTTCCAGCTGGTCCAACAAAAGCAATTACATTGATCTTAAACAACTCTCTTTTCAATTCATTTTCTATAGAATTTTTGGGAGTAAATCTTTGTGAAAATTCATTGCCTATATTAGTTAAAGGATTAAATGAATTAATTGCAGAAAAAAACTTTTCTCTTCTATTCTCAGGAACTTCTTTTCTGGAATCTTTTTCTTTTTGTCCTAAAAATACATTTCTAAGATTTCTAAAAGATCTTTTTCTAGCCTTATGTGAAACTTCCTGATGTATTTCTGGTTCAACTTCAATTTCGATTTCTTCTGTTATTTTATTAACTGTCTTTTTATTGCTATAAGTGCTAAAAACTTTACTAGGCCTACTATTATTTCTATTCTTATCTAATTCTATATCTAGCTCTTGCTCTGAGATCAAATTATTATGCGACAAAAAATCCTGATACAATTTATCAAGTTTTATTTCTTTTTGTCTAGAATTAATATTTCTAATTTTTTTCCTTGCCACGTAAAATCTCCAATATTAGACAACAAATTAAATTAACTAGTAATTCAACTTTGGAATTAAAAATTTATATTATTCAGCATCTTACTCATCATCTTGTTCCCAGTTATGGTAAACCTCTTGAACATCATCATCATCTTCAAGATCATCAATTAATTTTTGCATAATCTCAGCATCAGCCTCATCCAAATCAACAGTAGTCATTGCAACAGGGCCTACACTACTCTCTACAATTTCTAAGTCAGAATCTGCTAAAGTACTTTTAACATCTGCATAACTTTCTGGGCTTGTAACAACTAGATAAGCTTCATCTATTTTCTTAATATCTTCAGCCCCAGCTTCTAAGGCTAGCATCATCAACTCTTCGTCATCAAGATTTTCAGTTTCTATATATATTTCACCTTTTTCTTCAAACAAGAAACTAACACTACCATTTTGTCCCAAATTACCATTATGTTTGCTAAAAATATGACGTATATTACCAGCTGTTCTATTTCTATTATCAGTCAAGGCATTAACAATAACGGCTACACCATTAGGTCCATAACCTTCGTAGGTAATAGCTTCGAAATCTTCTGTATTATTTGAATCACTTGCTCTTTTAATACTTCTCTTAATTGAGTCATTAGGCATATTGTAGGATTTGGCCTTTTCAATAGCGTCAGCTAGTCTTTTGTTCTGGTCTGGATTAGCTCCACCTTCTTTGACTGCTACCTGTATTTCACGACCCATCTTGGTGAAAATTTTACCTTTTTTGGCGTCTTGTGCACCTTTTCTTCTTTTAATATTATTCCACTTTGAATGTCCTGCCATATACTTCTCCTTAATTCAATAATTTCATATAATTTTTTCACTGACTATTTTTAGAATAACTAAAGTTATTGAATATAATTTAATTTACTCTATTATAGTACTTTTGATAGAATTAGTAAAAAATAGCCACTTAGTGCTGATCTATAACTTTAATTATAAAGAGGATAAAAATGAATTCTGAACTTAATGAACAAAAAAACAAAAACAAATTAAAACAAGAGCTTGATAGAGAAATTGACAGACGACGCACTTTCGCTATTATCTCTCACCCGGATGCAGGTAAAACTACAATTACAGAAAAATTCTTACTTTACGGTGGTGCTATACATGAAGCTGGATCTGTTAGAGCTCGTAAAGCTAACAGACATGCAACTAGTGACTGGATGGAGATAGAGAAGCAACGTGGTATCTCTGTAACATCTTCTGTAATGCAATTTGAATACGAAGGTTATTGTGTGAATATACTTGATACCCCAGGACACCAGGACTTCTCTGAAGATACTTATCGTACACTTACTGCAGCTGATGCTGCTGTCATGCTTATTGACGGTGGTAAAGGTGTTGAGCCACAAACCATTAAACTCTTTCAAGTTTGTAGAATGCGTGGAATTCCTATTTTCACCTTTGTCAATAAAATGGATAGAGCTGCCAGAAGCCCATTTGAATTAATGGATGAGATTGAAAAAGTTCTAGGTATATCTGCCTTTCCTTTCAACTGGCCAATTGGAATTTATGGTGATTTCAAAGGTGTTTACAATCGTCGTACCAGAGAAGTTGAATTATTTAATGACGAAAATGAAGACCACGGTGCCAGTAGAGTTACAGTCAGCGTAAACTCTATTGAAGATCCAGAGCTAGATAAAATTCTCGGAACTGAGTACCACGAAACTTTAATGGAAGAGATTGAGCTTCTCGATATCGCTGGAGATGATCTGGATTTCGAACTTATTAATAATGGTGAGTTGACACCAATGTTCTTTGGTTCTGCTATTAGTAACTTTGGTGTAGAAACTTTCTTACAGTATTTCTTGAAAATGAGTCCTTCCCCAAGTCCTCGTAAGAGCGATCAAGGTTTAATTGATCCTAACGATGAGGCTTTTAGAGGTTTTATCTTCAAAATTCAAGCAAACATGAATCCAGGACACAGAGACCGTTTGGCATTTCTTAGAATATGCTCAGGTAAATTCGAAAAAGATATGGAAGTTGTCAATGTAAACTCTAGCAAGACAATACGTTTACAGCAACCTCAACAGTTCATGGCTCAAGATCATAAGACTGTAGACCAAGCTTACGCTGGAGATATTATTGGTATTTATGATCCAGGTATTTATAGAATTGGTGACTCCATATGTTCTGCTGGCGCAGAGGTAAACTTCGAAGCCATACCTAGTTTCGCCCCGGAACACTTTGCTAGAGTTCAAGCTAAGGATAGTCTCAAACGTAAACAATTTATAAAAGGTATGACCCAATTAGCACAAGAAGGTACTATTCAGATGTATAAAGAACCTAGCATCGGTACAGAAACTTATGTTGTTGGTGTTGTTGGTGTCTTGCAGTTCGATGTCTTACGTGAGCGATTAAAGAATGAGTACAAGGTTGAACTAGTTCAAAGTAATTTAAACTATCGCTTCGCTCGCTGGGTGAAATTCGAGAAAGATGCTCCAAGTAAAGATCTAGAAGATTTAGATATGACATCAAGTACTTTGTTAGTCGAAGATCACCTTGGCAATCCAGTACTTCTCTTTGAGTCTCAATGGGCTATAGATTGGATTTATGACAAAAATAAGGGTGTAGTTCTGACATCAATAAATGAAGGACAAAATATAAGTCACGTTTAAGAAAACGTGACTTTCTTTTTTTGATATTTATTTTTCGGCCTTCAATGCTAATTTGACTTTGTATTGCAATCTTTACACAACCCAAAAATTTCTAGTCTGTGATATTTAGGAGTGAACCCTTGACTTTCCAGACTATCTGAAAGCTCATCCAAATAACAGAAATCCAAGTGAATTTCCTTGCGACAATTCTTGCATATAGCATAATGTTTATGCTCTTGTTCATGCAGGTGATAATAAATACTCTCAGATTCAGGCATTCTAACTTGATGGACTAGTTCTTTTTCCTCAAAAACCTCTAGATTTCTATATATAGTACTCAACCAAATTGAGTCCTCACCTACTTTTTCTACAACTTTATCAAATATTTCTTTTGCATCCAATGGAACTTCAGCGGCTTGCATTGCTTCTAACATATAAACTCTAGCACTTGTTCTTCTAATGTTATTTTCACGTAGAATCTGTAATGCTTCATCTCTTGACTTTTTATTTCCCATGAAAACCTCCTCTGGAGCTAATTTTTGTAATTACTATATTCTTCCAAAGAAAAAATTTAATCACTAAGATCTATTATTCATACTATTAGCTTTTATAGACATATAAATTTTACTGAAAATACTAAGTACAATCAATACAATGACACTCAATATTACAATTGAACCACCTGGAGCAAAACCATATACATAAGAAACTATTACTCCTACTAAAGTACAACTTGAACCAATAATGACACTAGCAATTAGAGTATTTTTATAATTCAAGTGTAGCTGCATTGCAGTAGCATATGGTAATACCAATAATGAAGATATAACAAGTGTACCTACGCTTCTAGAAGCCACACCTACAGTTAAAGCAGTCATTATAATAAAAATAACATCAACTAGAATTATATTAATACCAGCTAATTTTGCACCTTCTGAGTCGAAGCTCATAAAGAATAGCTCTTTATATAATAGTAATGAAACTATAATTACTATAGAACAAATCAATATAGTTAAGTTTCGTTCAGCAGGACTAATAGCTACAATACTACCAAATAGGTATGACCCGAAACTTTTTCCAGTACCCGCCATATTAGATAAAATACCTGCTAAACCTACTGAAAACGCTATAACAATCGCAGATGCAATCTCAGCATAACGCGGAAACATTCTTCGCACAAACTCTAAAATAAATGCTGCAACTAAAGTTCCTGCCAATGACCATAAAGTAGGGTTATAACCTAAAACAACTCCCAAAGCAACACCAGCCAAGGCTGAGTGAGATAAAGCATCACCCATATTAGCTTGTCTACGAAGAACTACAGTCTGTCCTATAAAGGCTGAGGCTGCTCCAATAAACAAAGCAACTATAAGAGCTGTTCTCATAAATCCAAATGACAACATTTCTAACATTATATCGTTTTCCCTTCCTCTTCTTGCCTAGTAAGCAAATCTTATCCTAGTAAGTAAATTTTATTAATTCTAACCTTCTTGACTCTTTTATTCTTTTCCATGATACATTTTAGAATGGTAGGTTTCAGAGCGCTCACCAAAAGAATGTGGAGCACCATGAATTATTCGATTTAATCTCTCATGATCTTCATCATTATGTAAATCATATAGCTCTATACTGTCGCCAAGAAGATAATATAGTTTATCTACATTATCATGTATTCTTAACATGTCATGCGAAACCATCAATATACTAATTTTTTTCTGTTCTCTTAAATTTTGCAATAGTTCATAAAACTTATCTTGTGATTGTGCATCAATTCCACTTGTTGCTTCATCTAAAATTAGCAGTTCAGGATCATTGACTAATGCTCTGGCTAAGAAAACTCGTTGCTGCTGTCCTCCTGATAGTTCGCCAATTCTCTTGTCAACTAAATGAGCAGCTCCTACTAAATTTAATACTTCGAGAGCTTTTTCCTTATGTTTTTTGCGAGCTGGTAACCCAAAACCTATGCTCTTATACATATTTGAGAGCACAACTTCCAAAACACTAGCTGGGAATGAAGCATTTAGATCAACCATCTTTTGTGAAATATAACCTACTTTTTGCCAATCTTTAAAATCGGAAACTTTTTCACCAAACAAACTGATTTCTCCTGATAGTGGTTTAAGTTGACCTAAGATAAGTTTCAGCAAAGTACTTTTCCCTGCACCATTAGGTCCAGAAATACCTATAAACTCTTCTTCATCTAAGACTAAAGAGATATCTTTAAATACCATGGTATCAGCGTAATTAAAAGTTAAATTTTTTACTTCCAAAATTTTATTCATATTTTCTCCAAACTTACAATTTAGGTTTATTATTTATTTTCAGCTTCATGTGTCCGAACTTTAATTTATGCAAACGAATCGCAAATGCAATTTTATCATAAACAGCCTAGCTATATCAATTATATTTATATTAAGCAATTTTCTTCATATATTGCTAAAATATATTCTAAATAAATATAATTAAGATTTAATAATTTACTATTTTGGGAGGAATAAAAATGCTGGAATTCAACTTGGTATTGGCGTTTACATCTGTATACTGGCTACTACTATTAGCTTCACTTGTTTTAATCGGAGCTGTAGGGATTTATAGTTTCATTAGTAATCGCTCATTTCATAGAGATTTTGTAAAAGAAGTTATTGAAATGGCTCAAGAAGTTGAACAACTAGAAAGATATCATATCGATAACTTAGAAAAAACAAATAAAATTCTAGAAAAAAGCAAGTATCCTCTCATTACTACTGCTTCACTTAAGTTAAAAAAAGATTCTCATAACTTATACCAAGATCAATGGATTTCAAGCCCTGACGAAGTATTAAGTTTAGAAAAAGTCTTGGACAAAAGCCAATATAGATCTTATACACTAGAGTATCCGCTTTATATACTAACCATAGGCGTTTTGATGTTTCTCGCATTTCTACTTGGAGGATTAAATTTAAGTGATAATAAAACTTATGTTTTAATGGTTGCTTCTACACCATTATTTCTTAGTTTAATAATCGCTTTTACATTGTCAGTAATTAAATTACGTAATAAAGATGACTTAAAAAGAGCATTGAACTACCTTTCAGAAAAGATCAAGGAAAGGGTTCCAGTTTTTAGAGAACTTGCCGGAACTGCTGCTTTAATCGAAGCATTTTTCCGCTATGATCGTTCTATGTCTCATTCTGTATCAGAATTTAGTAAAATGCTTAACGATTTATCAGAGAATAAAGTTGCTGAAATCATTGGAGAAAATGTTAGAGTTTCATTGGAAGATAACCTTTTGCCTAGTATAAACAGCACCTTATCATCTTTGCAATTAGCTTCTGAAAAAATAGCTGCAGAAAAAAATGAGAGTATTGAAGAAATTAGTGAGTACTACAGTAGAGCAATTACAAGTTCATTAGAAAGAAATTTACAACCTTTCTATCAAGAACTAGAGAACTTTGCTAATAACATTTACGAAGCTAATAAATCTACTGAAATTACTTTACAAAATATAAATCAACATAGAAAAGAAAGCAGTGAATTACAGTCCAGCTTATTAGAAAGCTTGGATTCTCTTAAAGTTGCTAATAAATCTTGGACTAATAACTTAAACTCAATTTCAGAAAATATGGCTGAATTAGCTAAACTGAATAAAAACCTCACAGATAGCCAAAAAGATTCTGAATATATTTTAAGCGATTCTATTAAATCTCTTAAAGATCAATTAAGTATATTTGAGAACAACATGAATGTTCTAACTGAAAAAATAAATGAACAAAACCAAAACTTCATTGATCGCTTTGAATCCGCTAATTCTAACAGTTTAGAGTTAAAGAATGATATCAAGGAACTAGGACTATTATTTGCTGATCAAACTGAAGCACTGAGTCGTCAAAACATTGATGTGGCACATGAAATTAACTCCTTAAATGAAGGGTTAAATGCATCAGTACAGAATTTTACAAGTGGAATTAATGAAGGCGTAATCTCATTACTAGCAAATTTTGACAGTAGTGTAGCTGAAATCAGTGATAGATTAATAGACACAAGTTCTGAGATTAATTCCAGTGTAGATGCTTGGATAGCAGAAATGGAATATCAAGAACAACGTCGTGCACGTAGCCTAAACAATTCAGACAAAATGAATTATAATAAGATGAAACAAGATAAATCTAACATCTTCTTAGTAAATAACGATAAAAACAACGAGGAGCATTATGATGAATAATCCTAAAAAAAGTGAAAATTATGAACAGCTCCCCATTGAGGAATGGCTTAATAGCAGTAATGATGAACCTGATTTGAGTAACGATAAAAATATGATTTCTTCAAATGAAAAAGTCAAGGAATCACCTCTCATGGAAGACGGTTCTCAAGATTCATCTGCTCAAAATTATTCAAATAATTCTTCCTTAAATGATGAAAAGAATGGTATTTACATAGCAAAATCAAATGCTGAATTAGCAGAACTTGAGAACAATAAAAACCAAGATATAGAGCAAGATAATTTTTCTAACTACGATGAATATATAGAAGAAAAATTTTCCGCCGCTCGTGACGCAATGGAAAACAAAAATGACAAGCAATATGAACGCAACGTATTTAGTTCTACTCCACCAAGAGAAAAATCTGCTAAACTTTTGCCAAGTAATGACAGAAAAACAGAGAGCATGTATGTCCCATACTACGAGCGTTATGCTTTAAACTCTAACGCATTTGATGATCAAAACTTATATGATTCTAATGAAAATTTAATCAACTCATCTCCTAACGAAACTAAAGCCGGAGAAGTAAGGGCTGAAATTGCCTCTAGCAAAGCTTTTTCTAAACAACCAATGGCTACTAGAACTACTAGTGCTGCCAAGACTGCAGGACTTGACTTAGCGAATGAGTTTAGAAACAGTAAAATTTCAAACAGCTTAAGAAAAAGTAGAGAAAGACACCCTTATCTTATGGAAAGACCTCTAAGCATCACTGATCAAGATGCCAGAAGACTATTAGATAAGATTGTTGCCACCCCTTCATATGATATTCCTAGATTAGCTAATGAGTTAAACAGCGAGGAAGTTCGCTATATTTTTCATGCCATGTTGTTATTGGATCAACGTGATGAGCATCTGATTCCAGCTTTACAACAAATTGCAATTCAAAGAGCGAACTGGAGCATGTATATTATTGCGTGGTCAACTTTACAAAGGAACTTCCCTAATAAGAATATACAAAAAACACTAGAGCTTATGTATTCTAGAATTATTAGCGACTCAAATAGAAGTGATATCAAACCTTCAAGTAACCATAGAGCGATTAGTGAAGTTGTAAATCTGGCCAAATCTGATGCCGCTCTAGTCAGTGATATCGTTAAACAGATTAACCAAAGCTATAACCTCTCACCTGATTCTGGTTTAGAAACTTTTATCTATGTATACCAAATATTAGTAAGAAGTAATTTTGGTGGTGCTGTTCTTGGAGAATTTTTCCGCAAAGCAGATATTTTAGTGTTGTACAAAAAAGCTGAAATACTCTGTGAATCTTTAGAGTATATGCATCCTGGTATTGCTGCTGAAATTTTGAGTAGGATTATTTCTAATCGTGATGATATCAATGGTCCAAAATTATATATATATAAATATATTGCAGAGGTTTTCTTGCAAAAACATCCGGATCACGCAGTTTGGAAATACTTAAGCCGTGACTTAATCAGAACCTATAAATCATGGTATATCCAAGATAGAATCATTTCTCAAACACAGGTCTACCCTGCCAAAAGCAATTTCCTAGAATCATACTTAAATGATATTGAGGATGTTGCTATGATCAATCAGGATATTATGGCTATTCGTTTTGAAAATTTCATTCTATTAGACGACAGACGCCGTGGTGATAGTTTAATGTACTACAAAGATGAAGCAATTAAGAATCTCCTCACTAGAGGCTTAGAAGAAAGAGATTTGGTTAATACTAAATTTGCAGAGAGCAATGCTAAGACTGCAATTAGCAATAAGTCGTATCCAGATATAGTATTACTTGAAATTCTACCTCCTCAATTAGAATATGCTAGAAAGTTTATGGACAGGGCATTAGGTAGTTATCGTCGAAATAAGCAACATAAGAGTATTTTCAATAATTGGTTCAAACAAGATTGATGAATCAAAAATAATAACAAAACTAATAATATTTTAAAGGAGCAAATTATGATTAAAATTTACTTAGGTTGTGACCTCTTCACTGAAGGGCAAAGATGGCAAGCAAAAGAGATACAAAAGAGCATTGAAGAGCGTTTAGGCGATAAAGTCGAAATATATAACCCTGCAGATAATCTAGAAATTAATGATAAAGAGGCTGGGTTTGCTAGTGGTACTGATATTCTACTTGCTGATTATGCTCGTCTAAGAGAATCAGATTATTTAATTGCTCTAATGGACACTTATGATCTAGGACTTGCTGCAGAAATGGGTATAGCCTGGGAACGTAATATCCCAATTTATCAACTATATACTGATATTAGATTAACTGGTAATGACAGAACAGATAAGTTTGATGAAATGAGAAAAGATATTTTCCAAAATGATTTCTTATATATAAATAAGCTTGTCACAGGTTTAGCTTACGTTAATAAAGATGGAAAAGTTCACGATAAGGCAACTATCTTCAAAAATAGAGAAGCTTTAGTTGAAGCTATTATCGAAGATATTTCAACAAATAATAATTAAAGTAAATAATAAATAATTAAAGAAAACCCCTATCGCCAGATGTGCATTAATGCGACATCCAGCTTTCATAGGGGTTTTTGCTTTATTTTTCATTAAAGATTCTTCAAAAATTGTAATAGCACTTCAACACTTAAATTTGCTGCAGCTTCTTCAAAATTATCATATATCTCATCAGCATTATCATCAGCTTCATCAGAAATTGATCGAATGATTAAGCATCTCTTCTCTGCACCAAAAGCTATTTGTGCTATTGCTGCACTCTCCATATCACACGCAAGAGCTGCAGTCTTATCTACAATTTCTTCTTTTAATTTTTGTGAATTTATAAAGTTGTCACCACTTGCTACTGGACCGACCCTTAAATTAACATCTTCAGGAACACTTTTCACCAAAACATCTCTTAATTCCTCATCTGTTTCAAAAACTGAAACACCTTCACCTGGATATGTAGAGGCTAAAATTCTTGAAGGAATATCATGTTGATAAAGCTCATCTGCTATAACTAAACTCAAAGTTCCTAAACCTGCTTGCAAAGATCCTGCAATACCTGTATTTATAATTAAATCCGGATCATATTTATCAATTAATAATTGAGTAAAACTAGCTGCATTCGCCTTTCCTATTCCACAGACACCTATAAATAATTCAAGGCCATTAAAATTTGCAATATGTACGTCTCTACCATAATGGTTTTTAACACTTTGGATATCCATATTATCCAAAAGCTTTCTTACTTCTACTTGCATTGCTGCAATAATTCCAATTTTCATATTCACCTCATTTTTGTTTCCATAATAAATCTATTTTTCTAAATTACTTTTCCCAAAACTAAATGGCAAAATCTCCTCAAATTCATAAACATTATATTCAGTCTTTGATTTAGCAACGATAACCATAGTATTTTGATCAAAAAACTCGGCCATAAATTGTCTACAAACTCCACAAGGATAAGCAAACTGTGTGGGTTCAGTTAACTCCGCATGAGCACCAACAATAGCAATTGCTGTAAACTCTAATTTATTTTCCAAAATTGCTTTGACCATAGCAGATCGTTCTGCACAAATACCTGCAGGAAAAGAAGCATTCTCTATGTTTGCACCACTATATATATGACCATCCTTGGTCAAAACTGCTGCTCCTACTTTATAATTCGAGTAAGGAGCATATGCGCTATTCCTAGCATGCAAAGCTTCTGCAATTAGGTCTTCTATATTTTTCTTGGATATTTTCAGCTCAGATTTACTCATAAATTTTCTTACCTGATTTATCTGACTCTATTAGTAGTCTTATTGCCTCTATACTTACTTTAATCGCTTCACTCATGTCATGGGTTTCATTATCTTCCATCCCAGCTTTTACCCTATCTTTATTCCAGAGTACATGTAAGACGGCTCCAGACCTAATTCCTAGTACTTGAGAAACCGTAAATAAGGCTGCACATTCCATTTCTGAAGCTAATGTTCCTGCTTTTTTCCATGCTTCCCATTTGTTTAATAATTCATAACTAACTGGCATCCTCTCTGGAGAATGTTGACCATAGAATGAGTCTTTAGTGTGTATTGTCCCAACATGGAAATTTCTATTAGATTTTTGAGCTGCTTTAATTAGGGTCAAAGTAACCTCAAAATTTGCAGTTGCTGGGAATTCGATTGGGACATATTCTTTACTTGTACCTTCCATTCTTATTGTAGAGTTGGCAATAACCAAATCTCCGCCCTTAACCTTTAAATCAATTCCACCTGTGCTACCTACTCTTATACATGTAGTGACTCCAATTTGAGCAAGCTCTTCTATTGCTATAGCTGTAGAAGGTCCACCCATGCCAGTAGACATAACTAATACCTTCTCACCATCCAAATGTCCTACATAAGAAGTGTATTCTCTACTTTCTGCAATTTTTTGAGGCTCATCAAGATATTCTGCTATTTTTTCTACTCTTCCAGGATCACCAGGTAAGATAGCATATTTAACATTTAAACTATCTTCTAAGCCAATGTGGTACATTTTACTCATAGTTAATTCCTTTATTTTTGCTACAAATATTCAATCTATTTCATTACATAACATCTAGAAATCTAACTCTATTTTAAAGCATTTTTTCTTTAAAGGGCAAATATCTTATACATGTAACTTAAGATCCTTCTGCTCTATACCCAATTTCTTTGCTCTTCTTCCAGTAAAATATGGGGTTAAAACACTTGTAATAATCACCAGCAATACAATCTGTGATGTAGCCGAACTAACATACTCTTTGGCCTCAGGAATAAGATCTGCAATTATTTTTGCGAAAGGAATAGAAACACCTGCAACTGAAGTTATAGCCACACTAACTATTCCATTGTACTTGAGTACATATTTCTCTAAAGCAATGAAAGTAGGCATTAAAATAAAATACAAAAATACTGCTAAAATTAAACCTTGAGGTAAAGATTTAAATGCCAACTTAAAATCTATAATGGATCCTGACGCCCAGCCTAAGAAAATTGTAGCAATACCAATTCCTGGTTTAGTAAATTCATACATCTCATTATCTAAATTTCCGACTAGAATTCCTATCGCAGTAGGAATAATTATCGAAACGATATCCATCCAATCTATCCTAATACCTTGAGATGCTCCATAAATAAACATTGGTAAGGCTGGAACTGAAAATAAGCTTATAAGCCCAAATGCGGCTTCATCGACATGAGTTCCATAATCTTCAACCAAAGTTAAATATAAGGTAGGATTAATACTGGTCATTGCAATAATTATAGACAAGGCAGATATTCCTAAAATACCACTAGCTCCAAAAATCTGAAGATAAGCAAAACCAATTAAGAAACTCAAAAATGCTTTGAATAATAAAAGAACTCCTTGCTTTTTAAACAATTTACCTAGATCTCTAACTCTTAAACCTGTGGAAGCTATAAAGCAAATTAAAGCCAATAATGTATTTGAGCTTTTTCCAGTAAATAAAGACTCTGTTAGTCCACCTATCTCAAATAATCCTGGGAAGAATGTATTAATCAGTGCACTAATAACCATTGGTACTAGCAGCAATCCTCCAGGTACTTTTTTCATAAATTTAAGCATTATTCACCTCACGCCGAATCTATATTATTACAAATATAATAATCTACCATAAGATTAATGGTAAAGCTTAAACAAAAGAATATTTATCCTAAATTAATTTCACATTTTACTTGCTTTATTCTTACTTTAGTTAGAAAATACTTTAAGTAATTTATTTTGAAATTTTACTTTGATTGGAGTTTTTATGAAACACAAGAATATTATCGTGCTTGTTAATCCTGACATCCCATATAACACAGGAAACATTGGTAGAACCTGTGTTATAGCAAATGCTGAACTTCACCTAGTTAAACCACTAGGCTTCTCATTAGATGATAAATATATTAAGAGAGCTGGTATGGATTATTGGCAAGATATTGAACTAACTGTTTGGGAAAGTTTAGACGAATTTTCTAAATTCCTAGAAGAAAAAGTTGAGTCTAATGAGTATCAAGCAATTTATTGCACAACTAAAGCTAAGAAAAATATTGGCGAGTTGAAGATTGATAGACCTGCAATAATAATTCTTGGTTCTGAGTCAGCTGGCCTACCTGAAGACTGGATGGCCTTACATCCTGACCGTTGCTATAGAATACCAATGTCTGAGCACTATCGTTCTTTAAACCTCTCTAATTCTGAAGCTATTGTTCTGTATGAGGTATTACGTCAACAAGGTTATCCTGAGTTACATTAGCTTCTAGTTTTTGGTTTTTAGTTTTTAGATTTTAGATTTATGTCAGATTCTTGATGGAATTTTGCGCGAGATCTTTTGCTGGATGTTGACTTGAATTAGCTAAAAATCATCAGAGACTTTAGTATCATATATATTAAATATCCAAAGGAGATTGCCAATATATTGATATTTGATATATTGTAAGGACTTCATTTACCACTTAATCTAAGATAAAATAAGCTATTTGAAACTCTTTGATGTTTTAGTTTATTTATCCTATGGAGAGGTACCCAAGAGGCTGAAGGGGTCGCACTCGAAATGCGATAGGTCGTTCACGCGACGCGAGGGTTCAAATCCCTTCCTCTCCGCCAGTTTACCCTGTAACCCCGATGGTTGCAGGGTTTTTACTGTTAATTCCTATATATAAATTTAGGCATAATTAAACCCTTCCATCCTTTCAACTTTTCATGTTTAGACTTCAGGGTTTAGTTTAGTTATTTTTATTGGATATTTTGGGGTTTATATTATTCAACTTATTAAATTTCTTAGATTAATTAAGTTTATCAATCTCATCTCTAATTACTAATGTTAAGTCTGTTTCTCGGCCTAAGCAATATTCCCAATACATAACTCCTAGTAAGCCTTCGTCATCTAAGTACTTAACTTTGTGAGCAATAGATTCTTCATCTTCATATGAAATAAATGTTTTGCCATCAAACAACCATGGTGCTTTGGCTACATCATCCCAATATCTAATGAATCCATCCTTATCTATATAGTTTTCTTTAAGATCATCAAATGAAGGGCCATATCCACCAACAGTCTCTGCATATTGGTTATAACCATTATCAGCGTTTGGAACACCTTCCCATAATCTAGTATAGAAAGCTACACCAATAACAATTTTAGATTTAGGAACACCGGCTCTGTGATACTGTTCTACAGCTGTTTTTACACTAACATCACTCATATCATTTTGTGGAACAAATAAGTTAGTGTGATGTCCTGTAGCATGAGTAAAACCGCCACGTAAATCATATGTCATAATTTGAATGTAATCGCAAATTTCTGCAATTTTATCCAACTCAGTATTCCTACAGAAATAATTATCACCACCACCTGCTATAGTTACTAAATAATCATCACCGAGTTTGTTTAGTTCATCTCGAATAGCTTGTAAATACAAAGTAAAATTTTCTTTATCTTCAGGTGTTGCTGTAATTCCAGCTACTCCAATACCTGGATATTCCCAGTCAATATCAATACCATCTAAATTATGTTTTTCCACTAATTCTCTAGCCGTTATTGCAAATTTTTCTCGAGATTCTTTAGTTGATGCAGCTTCACTAAAACCACCTGCAGACCAACCACCTATTGATAAAACAAATCTTATATTTGGATTAATTGAACGTATATTTTCTATTGCATTATCAACTTCAGAGCTAGCCTCTTCCCATACACAATTGCCTTCAACTACATGCCCAAAAGCAATATTGATTACATCTATTGCTTTAGCGTCACTTTCTTTCAAGTTTTTCAAATCTCTTGTACTAACATATGCTATCAATAGCGGGCTTTTTAAATCTTTTTTCATTCTCATGCTCCTCTGCTTATTAGTATTTTATGTGCGATTATAGTAATAACTATAATTTGTTATATCTACTTTTTTAATTCTAGCATACATAAAGTTTCGTAAAGGTTAACTTATCTATATTTAAATAACATTAACCATTAAGTTTCATATAATTTAAAATAAAAAAAGAGTCTTAAGAGGTTTCCTCATTAAGACTCCCAATTTAATAATTCGAGTTACAAATTATAAATTAACCTAAGATCTCTTTTACAATTGTACTAATACTTGAACCGTCTGCCTGACCTTGAACTTTTGCCAAAACTTCTTTCATTACTCGACCCATATCTTTCATGCTAGATGCTCCAATTTCATTAACAGTATTCTGAATAATTTCTCTTAATTCAGCTTCATCAAGTTGTTCTGGTAAGTAATCTTCTAGGATACTTATTTCAAACTTTGCTTCTTCTGCTGCTTCAGGTCTCTGATCTGCTACTTCTGTAATTAATTCACGTCGTTTCTTAATCTCTTTTTCGACGATCTTCATTATATCTCCATCTGTAGCTTCGACTTGTTCATCTTTTTCGTATTGCAAAACTGCAGCTCTGACCATTTGGATGACAGTTTTTCTGTCTTTATCCTTATTTTTCATTGCTGCTTTAAAATCTTCTGATAATCTATCTGCTAATTTACTCATATTATCTCTTTCTCTTACGTGCAGCTTCTGCTTTCTTCTTACGTTTTACGCTAGGCTTTTCATAGTGTTCTCTTTTACGAACTTCTGCTAAAATTCCTGAACGAGCGGTTGAACGTTTAAAGCGACGGAGAGCGCTATCTAAAGTTTCATTATCTTTGACATGAATCTCTGGCATATAAATTTCACCTCTCTCTTGCGCTGAATAATGTTAGTTCACATGTGCGCTTAGCTCGTTTATTATAGATTTTTTTTAGTAATAGGTCAAATTTTTTCTTTTCTTTTTCTTTCTTAATCCGAATGAAAAATAATCTACAATTTTCCATTTTTAGGCTTTCCCCTTCAAATCATTTAAAACTCAATTAATATTTAACTAAAGTATTTTCTTGTAATATAATGTAGTAAATTAGAATAATTACGATAATTTCTCATAAAATTATTTAGAACAGGAGATTTTATGAACAAGATTATACTTACCGGAGACAGACCAACAGGTAAACTCCACATTGGACATTATGTTGGTTCACTACGTGAAAGAGTTAGATTGCAAAATACTGGAGAATTTTCAGAAATTTATATACTAATTGCAGATTACCAAGCATTAACAGATAATGCTGATAATCCAGAAAAAATACGTGATAACATAATTAATATAGCCCTTGATTATCTCAGTGTAGGATTAGATCCAGAGAAATCAATATTTTGTATTCAATCACAAATCCCTTACCTATATGAATTAACATGTTACTATCTTAATTTAGTATCAGTTTCTAGAGCTGAGCGTAACCCCACAATTAAATCTGAAATAGAAATGCGTGACTTTGGTCAAAGTATGCCTGTAGGTTTTTTAGCATATCCAATTAGCCAAGCTGCTGATATCACAGCTTTCGATGCTACTACTGTACCTGCTGGTGAAGACCAAAAACCTATGTTAGAGCAATGCCGAGAAATTGTTCATAGATTCAATCATCTTTATGGTGAAACTTTGGTAGAACCTGAAATTCTTTTACCACGTAACAAGGCTTCTTTACGTTTACCAGGTACTGACGGACAAGCTAAGATGAGTAAGTCTCTTGGAAACTGTATATATTTGTCTGATGATGAAGCTACACTCAAGAAGAAAGTTATGAGCATGTATACAGATCCAAACCATATCCGTGTTGAAGATCCGGGCCAAGTTGAAGGTAACACAGTCTTCACCTACCTAGATGCCTTCTGTACTGATGAAGATTTCCAAAAATTCTTACCAGAATATAGTAATCTAGACGAGCTAAAAGCACACTACACTAGAGGTGGACTCGGTGATGTCAAAATTAAAAAGTTCTTATTTAATGTTCTAAACGATGTATTGACACCTATTCGTCAACGTCGTCAAGAATGGGAAAATAGAATTCCTGAAGTATATGAAATCTTACGTTCTGGAACTGCTAAAGCTAATGCCAAGGCTAAGGCTACAACTGAAAGAGTTCGTGAGGCTTTAAAAATTAATTACTTTGAAAATGATAGT
Organism: Fastidiosipila sanguinis; assembly: GCF_002998295.1. Classification (GTDB taxonomy): domain Bacteria; phylum Bacillota; class Clostridia; order Saccharofermentanales; family Fastidiosipilaceae; genus Fastidiosipila; species Fastidiosipila sanguinis. Next base: position 489,896 of record NZ_CP027226.1, on the reverse strand, counting down.
CTTCTAGAAGATTTTTCTAGAGAAAAATAATTTATTTTATTTATAAAATTCAATAAAGGTACTGATATCGTGGCTGCTGAATTCAGTACCTTTGTTATTTCTATTGTTATTGTTTTTATTATGCTATTCTCTTACGTTTGTAGATTATAGTTATAGCTAAACCTATTATTGAAATACCAGCGATTATACTTATTAAACCACTATCACTTGTAGTAGATATCTTAGGCTTCAATTCATTAAGCATTTCTACTCTTGTTGTTGAGCCATCTTCATTCACCGTAAACTCAATATCTTGAGCTTTTACATATCCTGCTGGTGCTAAAATTTCTCTTAAGGTATAAGTTTCGCCTCTAATTAGACCTCTAATTATATGAATTTTACCTTCTTTACTAGTCCAACTATCTATTACATTTCCGTCTTTATCAAAGACTTCTAATTTAGCACCTGGTATTTCTTTTCCAGCAATATCTACTTTGCTAATTTCGGTGGTAGTCTTTGAATTCTTAAATGTTGTATAAATTGTCTCTGTAGCATTTTCTGTACTAAATTGATAGAATGCTCTCTCCTTAACATGTGTCAAAGGAGCCTCTAACTCTCGGAGATAATATACTCCTGAATTTAATCCTTCAAATCTTAGTACACCATTAAGTCCAGTTATACCTCGATCTACTTCTACATACTTATCGCCTTGTTTTACGTATAGAGCGAATACTGCACCTTGTAGTTTAAAGTTAGGATTGTCAGCATCAACCTTTATAATCTCTAAGTTGTAATTTTTTAGTTTATTAGTAGTAGCTTTTAGGCTTAGTTCTGTTTCTAAGGTATTATCGTCTGCTGGACTAAACTCTACATCTTCTGCTTCTGCTAATTCATAAGCATTGTTTGTACTTAACTCTACTAAACGATATTTACCTGGTAAAATTTTCTCAAAACTTACCATTCCATTTTTATCTGGTCGTGCTATACCAACAATTCTATCTGCTTCTAAGCTAGAGTTTGGAACTTGTAATTCTTCTTTAGTTACTAGAGAAAATACAACTCCTTCTAAAGCCTTTTCATAGCTTCCAAAGTGTTTGGATTCTTCCATGTGTTTTTTAACACTTAACTTGGCAGTTTGTAATTGGTTGTTAAGGCTAAAGCTTTCACTAATTAACTCTTGAGTAGGCTCTTTATGTGTTAGTTCTATGACAAAATCTTCTGTATGTCTTGCATATCCTTTAGGAGCTTCTACTTCTTTAATAATATATTTACCAAAGTATAGTTTATCTGTCTTGACAGGCTCTTTATCGTTAGTTTGTAAGGTACTAATCTTATCGCCTTGTTTATGTTTCAACTCGCCATCGCCAGAGTAGATGTCTTCCCCTGCTAAGATTTCAAATTTAACACCTGCTAAATAGCTTTTATCCATTACAGGACTGTATACTTTATACTCTTTACCTGAAACTGATACAGTTTCTTCGTCAAATGACTTAACAAAATCTCCTGTTTTTGAAATTACAATCTCGCCATAAGCAGGTTTGTTTGAGATGTCAATTACTAGTACTCCTTCTGTCTTTTCTACGATTGATCTACTTACTGTAAAGTCAACTCTAGTATCTTCAACCACATAGTTTTTAGGGAAGTCTACTTCTTTGATATAGTAATCTCCTGCTACTAGAGGTTCTGGAAGTTCAACTGTACCATCTTCTGTAGTCTTAAATAGACTAATTTCTTTATGTTCTGGATAGTAAATATTTTGAACTACTTTTGTATCATCTTTCTTATAAATCTCAAAGCTTACATTAGCTTGTGGGATTTGTTTACCTGTTTCTTGATCTAACTTAACTAGTCTTAATCTAGAAGTTACTTCTTTATTTTCTAACTGGTAGGTGTAGTTGAATAAATCTTTAGCAATTACTATCTCTTGATCTTCAACCTTATATGAAAATTCTGTTTCTGTTACTTGTTTCAAGGTATAAGTACCAAATGGTAAATATTTACTTGAACCATAACCATATTTATTAGTAATGATTGAATCTACAACCTCTCCGTCTTTATCTAAAATATCGAATTGGATGTCTGCTTCTGGCTTCTTAGGATCTCCTACCTTATGATAGTACTCTCCTAGAACCTTGTTGAGATCAATTCTACCTAGAATATGACGGTCTGCAAAATTAATAGTTCCGTCTGCTACTTGTGGTTTATTTACCTCAAATAAAGCTTCTGCTTCTCTTTTCGCTTCTTTTGTCTTCCATGTAGTATTTAATTCTTCTACTTGTTTATTAAGTTCTGCTATTAGTTCTTGGGTATTCTCTGTGGTTTGAGTAATTTTTGCTCTATCTCCGTCTTGAGTTAATTTAAACTCTACTAGCTTGGTATTTAGAACAAAGCCTTTTGGTGCTTCCACTTCTCTAATTTCGTATGTACCTAGATACAAATCTTTACTCTTGGCTGTTCCAGATTCGTTTGTTACCAAAGTGTCTACTACATCTCCTACTTTGTATGGAGTGTTTTCTGGATTGTCTAAAGACTTAGCTATAAGTTCAAACTTAGCTCCTGCTAGGCTTGTTTCTTTAGGAATATCTAAACTTTTAACTAGGTCATACTTTTGTACAACGATAGGTGCTTTTATAACTTCGTTAGCAAAAACTGCAGTATACTCTAAAACCACATTAGAGCTATCTCCATTAATATTAATAGTTATATCTTGACTATTAGATTTATAGCCTTTAGGGGCTTCCACTTCACGAACTATATAATTACCGTCTTGCAATATTTTTAATGCTAGTGTCTTAGCCTTACCAGATTCATCTGTAATAACTGTTGTTAAAACTTTGTCACTAGGATCTACCACTTCAAACTTAGCTCCTGCTAGTGGATTTTTAGTGTCTTTATCTTGCTTGAATATTTTTATTGTAAATTCTTGACGTTTATTATCTATACTTGCACTAGCTGAGCCACCTGCTGTAACTGTTACAGTAATATCTGAACCTTTAACATAACCTTTAGGGGATTTTATCTCGACAATCTTATATGTGCCTTGCTCTAAGTCAGTTAATTTAGCAATTCCACCAGTAGTTGTGAAATTCTTAATTACAGTGCCTTCATTTGTCTGTAATTGGAACTCTCCACCATCTATTAGCTCTCCGTTCTCGCCTGTTTTTCTAAATTCTATTTCTCCTGTTAAAGGCTTAGAATTGAAGTTTAGAGTGAAATTTTGTGGATCTGGGTCATTTGTTTCCAAAAGTTTTTGTCCTGATCCATCAAACCAAACAATACTTGTTGGATTTGGTCTAAATGGTTCAATCTTTCTAAACTCTAGACTACCTGCTGTTTCTGTATCTGGTGCTGTGATAGTTAAAGTTCCATCTCCTACTTGAACAGTAGCGTTAGAGGTATTTTTCCATAAACGTAACTTCCCAACACCATTACCTATAGCATTGTTAGAATCTCTTAAAGTAACTGTTTGTCCTGCTTCTGAGGTTAATGTATTAGTTGTTGAATCGTACCCTTGTCCAGATAAATTCGGTAAAATACCATGGCTATTAATTAGATTTTGTACTCTACTCCATATGTTTGTAATTGTACTTACACCGTCTGGACCTGTATGATACCAGGTAACATTACAACCCCAGAATATCTGCCATATTTTTGCCTGAATTGCGTTATATTCATCTGCTGTTTTTGTTTTACTTGAATCCCAACCATAATATACCCATAGTTTCGCTTGATCCAATTGTGCTTTTGTTACAGTTCTATCTGCACCAGAGGTAGCTCCTAAATATATGCCTTTTCCTGTACCAGAAAGCAAAGAATCTTCTGCTGTATAAGCTTTGTGATTTTTTCCACTACTAACAGGAACTACAGGTTCTAAACAAAAAACTCTAGTTCCATCAGCCTTACTAAACGTATCATTTTCTACTGTTAAAGTTGTTCCATTTGGAAATTTTAAATCTGTATATTTTCTACCATTTGATTCTGCATATATAACAGCTTGATCTCCAACAGATACTGCTCTGACTCTTGATAGAGGTAATAAATTAAAAATTAAGCTGAAAATAAAAATCAAACTTAATGTAAACCCAATTCTGCTTTTCTTTTGTTTAACCATAAATATAATCTCCTTTACTTGAGATTATTGTCTAATAATATTTCGGGGTTAATTTTCACAAAACACAACAAATTATCTCAAAAAGGGAAAATGGCAATAAAATACTCCTAGGATTTTAAATCCTAGGAGTATTTTTCATTTTATATGTTAACAGCTTTAGTTAAATTCTAATTACTATTTTACATCTCTGTAAAATCCAATTAGAAATTTATCTATTAGCAATTAATCTTCTCTTCTTGTCTTGAATACAAGCATTGCTCCAGAAATTGTTAGCAATATGAATGAAATTATCATTGGCATGGCTGCCTTTTCACCAGTAACTGCTGGTACTTGCGCTGTAGATTTAGGACTATTTGCAATTTTGTTAGCACTTGTGCCTTGAGTATTTGTAACTGTAGTTCCTTTATTGTCATTTGCATCTTTAGTTGTCGTAGGTTCTGTTAATTTTGCACTAGTTTCTAACGTAGTTTGTGATTCTTCTGTGCTTTCAGGACTTATATCTGATGTAGCGGTTGAACTAGTGGTCTCAGTTGAATTATTAGTTCCTGCTTCAGATTTATCTGCAACTTTTCCTATTCCAAATAGAGACAGATGATTGACATCAAAGGTAATAAGTTTTCCTTTTGCATCTTCTGTAATTTCATAGTCAAGCTTTTCTTGTCTTGTTACACCATTTTCAATGATCTCATGAATTAAGACAGTATCAGCTTCAAGTTCTGTGCTTGGTCTGAGGGTAATTGTTAGAGTTGAAGCAGGTTGTACTTTTTTGCCTGCAGAAGTAATTAAATTAATATCAAATACTTCTGTAAAAATATATTTATCACTTACCAGTTCTTTTATATTTTTTCTTTCAACTGTTAGTGTTAGATTTTCTGTTACTTTGTTTTTTAAACTAGCCTGCAAATCTAAGTTCTCTTCCTTAGTCTCAACTTTAAGGCTCGGTTCTTCAACTTCGTCTTCATTACCTGAACCTTGATCTGGCTCTGGAGTAGGTTCTGGAGTTGGTTCAGTTACCTCTGGATCTGTTGGTTCAGTTGCCTCTGGTGTTTGCTCTGGAGTAGGTTCTGGTGTTGGCTCTTCAGTCGGATCTTGACTGTTATCATCGCCACCTTCATTTTCCACTTTACCTAGCACAGTTAAGTTAACATTCAAATTCTGATCGAATAAAGAATCCAAATCCTTTTTCAATTGTGAATCATCATCCGCATCAAAATAGTTCTTATACTTTTCCATAATTGGTGTAGTTAGCTTAATTTCTAAAACTACTTCTGTATCTTTTTCTGGTCTATTAACATCTAGACTTTCATGGCTTAGATATTCTGGATAACTACTTTTAGCAACTCTATATTTCTCTTGCACTTCCCAATTATCTAATGGTGCTGGTGAAATACCGTCACCAACTTTCTCTTTGTAACTGTAAATATACTCAAGTGTATTATCTTCAGGGTTATCTGGGTTTTTGAAGCGAATCTCTTCAAACATACTTAGGTTTTGAACAATTTTATCTGGACCTTCATTTGGTGTATTTTTAGGGTCGCTGTTCAAAGCGTTAAATATGTTTTCTTTCGCTAAATCCATCAACTTTTTATATCTGACTATTTGAGCTTTAATAACATCATAGTCACTTGGTACTAGTATAAGTTCAATGGATTTATTAACTTCTAAATCATAATCTTTATGTTTAAGTGTCATTGTTAAACGTACTTTATGAGGAGCTTCACCATCTTTAGGAAGATTAATACTCAGTTTTGATCCTGTTATACTTGCACCAACATTATCCTTTGGATCTGATATATCTTCAACTTTAAAGAATGAGAATCCTTTACCACTTGTAACATACTTTTTAAAGAGATCCTTAATTCCTACAGAAACTACATTTCCGGAAGAATCTTTTTTATCTCGTCTTATTCTACTTGAATTTGGCAAACCTATATCATGTTTAACATTTTTTGGATCAAATGTTTCATCTTGGTTAGGACTTAAGTAACTCAAAACATTCTGATTAAAATATTTATCAATATCATCTTGCATTTCTTTCTTAAGTTCATCTAAGTCTATCACTGGTTTTGGAATAAGTAGATCAAATGTCTTTTCATATCTAATATGCTCTCCACCTGTCTTACCAAAATTAACTTTTAAAGTTAATTGAACATTTTCATCTGTGGTTGATTGTTCTACCTTTACGGGATAATATGAATAAAACTTATTATTCTTATCTAACCCAGACTGAAGTTTATCTATTTTTAGTTGTTTAGAGTCTGATGACCAAGTTGAATTTAACCAAGACTTATCATTAAGTCCTTTTGGTAATTTAAAATCACTTACAATATTTTGTGGATTTTCATTAGGCTTAATAATTTCTTCTAGACCATTTTCAAAATATTTATCTACTTCATTTTCTAATAGTGCTTGAACTCTATCTTCATCCCAGCGCAATTGTACTGTTTTCTCTTCCGTCTCTAATTTTTCACCGTCTTTTTCTATAATAAATACTGGACGAAGATTAGAAACTCCACTATTTGCTGCACTTGTATTAACATTAGGATCAATAAAGTGGTAATTTAGTTTTCCATCAATATCAATACTTGCTGAATTATTATGTGTAGAAACACTTTCTTTTAGGGATACTTTTACATCTGTGAAGCCATCACCCTTCAATTTTGCTTCAACAAAATCTATTATGTTCTTATCTTTTTTGAACTCAGGTTTTAATAGCCAATAGCTATTAAATTTATCTACTGCAGCTTCCAAAGATTGTGAACTTGCTTGTACTTTAAAATCTACAAAAAATAATGCAATCAGTACAAACGACAAAACGAATGTGAAAAAATGTTTTTTTCTCATAACCTTTCCTTTCCTTGTGACTAAAATTCACAGGTTCAGAAGGTACAAAAACGTAGCACTGAGGCCCAAGACTTAACTTGGTATACAGTTCTACCACTCTTGTAACACTTGCAATGACCCGTTGCGTTGTCACTTTGACTAGGAGGTCTTCCGGCTCATAGAGAGAATCTGTTTACAAATCCTAAGTAGATCCCTTCCCGCTTGTAGCAGTGGTTCTGATCTATTTCCTCTATTTACGGCGGCGGCACCGCATAGGCTTCTAACCTATTTCCCTTATCCTAATCAAAATCAAATTTTTGTTTAATTCTAGCAACAATTATTCTAAAAGGCAATTGAAAAAATCAAATAAATTATACCAAGACCCAATCGATTTTTGACATGTCAATTTCAGTATTACAGTAAGAACATTTTTGGATTTTTTTATATTTTATTATCTGGTGGCTTCCACAATTAATACATGTAAATTGATCTGGTTCATAATAAACTTTACTTACTGTATCTACATCTCTATAGATATCAAATTCATATTTCTCTCTTCCCTCTTTAACTTTTATCGTTGAGCCTTTTGGCTTGAAATTGAGTGTATTAAACATGCATTTAACCGTTACATATTCTTTTCCATTGTGTACTCTATATTTTTCTATATACATATAACCATCAACACCCCTAATGATTTTCTTCTCACTGTGTAAGTGTTCACGATTCATTTGGATTAAATCGGTTACATGCTGCATAAAAATATCATTTGAAAAGTTTTTATCTTTTTTCTTAATTCTCAGCTCGGTAAATTTAGATTTTAAAATTTTATACAACGAAATAAAAAATAAAATAAAAAATAAAAAAGTTAAGATAGCACCTAATGCTAGATATATTTTTAATAAAACTGAATCTGGAATTTCCTCAATAAATATTCCACTTTGATACAAAGCAACAATTACGAATAAGATTAAAAATCCTACAAAAAAATTGGAAATTCCTCTAAAAGCACTCTTGTACTGGAATCTGGAAATCATTAACTTTGTTGCTTCACTTTTATACTCTGTTTCACAATATTCACATTTAAAACCTGTACCAATCCTTCTCAGCTCAGAACCACAGTTTCTACAAGGATTATAAGCATCTTTATCATAAGAAAAAACTTTGTTGCTTTTTATTAAAAACATCGTAATTAGCGCATTCTTGATTCTATTCTTATATACCTTTTTATTTCCTTGACTAATTATTTCAGTAATTTTCCCGGAAGATACCACTATATGCCTATCGACTTTTCCATCCTCTTTTGAAGAGCTAGCAGTGCTTATATTACCCCTTTCATTTAAATCATGAGAAATATTAAATTCTTTCTTTAACCCTAGCTCTTTAAGTAGATTAATTTCATTTCTAAAAATTTCTAATTGTGTACTAGTACAAATATCAGTAACAGCATTAATGTCATTATCCTTATACATTTTTTCTATTTTCTCAAACATTAAAACTTGCTCTTGATCAAAATTTCTATCCATACAAAACTCCCCTTATTAGATATACAAATCAGTAAATTACACAATTACACTTTTAATTATAATTTAATAATTAAAACACTTGTTAGGTTAAATGGTAATTTGTGAAAGAATTAAGTTAAATATTTTAAAAATCCATGGATATCTTAATATAAAGTCTAAATAAAAAATTTTTCACCTTATTATGTTATGATCAGCTTTTGGTATGGTTTTTAGTTATAAAAAGCAAGCATTAAGCTTGCTTACTCTTCGCCTTGTTCAGCTACAATATCAGCAATTTTAGCAAATTGACTTGACTTTTTATCATCAATGTCGACAAATGAAACTTCTTGAAAATATAGTGCATCTAATAAATCTAAGTACTCTTCATCAGAATAACTATGTTGATAATCTATTTTAAAATTATTGTCCTTTAGAAATTTTTTATTTTCGTCACTTAGTATTATTTTCATTTTAGTGCCTCGTTTGCTTCCTAAATTAGAATGTGTTTTGTACCAGTTATCATATTCCCATTTCTGGACTTATAACAATTGTAGAATTATCCCCTATTATTGTATTTCTAAATTAGAAAATACACCCACCATCTCGCCATAGTCTCACTACAAATAATATAATAATTCCGAGTAAAGAACTAAATTAAAGTTAAACAAAAACTTAATAAACTCATTTAAAAATATATTTTGAGTTCACTTTTGAGTTCATTTCAGTTCGTTTTTAGTGAATACCAGCATAATCTAAAAACTATCTAATCGCTGAACCTCTTGCTGAAACCTTTATTAAAAGCACGTTTTAGCACGCTAAAAACAGAAAAACCTGCAACCATAAAGGTTACAGGTTACACTGGCGGAGAAGGAGGGGTTCGAACCCTCGCACGGCGTAAACCGTCTACATCCTTAGCAAGGACGCCCCTTCAGCCTCTTGGGTACTTCTCCATGACTGAATTATTAAATCATTAATTTCAACAGTGATATAGATTATAACTGAATGACTTTAACTGTCAAGAGTATTTATAGAAAAAATTTAAGCATTTCTAAAATAAGTAATTACATTTTTATCCTAGTTATTAGTTTCCTAACATAAAAAATAAACCGTTCCATATAATGAAACGGTTTTATAACTACCATTTATAAGATATTAAGCTTCTTCACCATATAAATTAGTTCTAAAGAATCTAGTTTCATCATCTGGATTATCAAATGCTAATGATGCTTCAGATACACTTGCACCTTCAACAATGTTAATTAATCCGACTAATTGAGATAACTTACTCTTTAGGTTTAGTTTGTTACCGTCATCGGTGATCAAATATACATTTCCTTCACTACTATCAATTAGGTCCATGAAAACTTTCATATCCATGTTATTGATATCAATACTATGTAAATCCATATTTTACCTCCTTAAATACTATGCTATATATTATAGACTAAATAATCTTTTTTAGTATGCTAATTCTACATATAAAGATTTCTTTTCAACCATCTTGATTGCAATTCTACATTATTTACAAAAGTTTTCCAACTTATTTGTAGAACTTTACAGTTCTACTGTAATTTAACATCAGCGATAATATTTTAAATATGTAGAGAAATCAATTTCTTAATAATTTATTCTAAAAAATTAATATTTTTGCATTTTTATTCACTATTTATACTTTAACTAAAGTTACTCTCCCTAAATCATCGGAAGAATCAAATTTTGTAATTAATTCGTAATAATTTTTATGCGTATGTAGTTGACAATAATCCAATTAAAATAGATAATATATCAGACTTGAAAAATATTAAAGGAGGAAATACTATGAACAAGAGTGAATTAGTAAGTTCAGTAGCTGAACTTTCAGGTTTAACAAAGAAAGATTCAGAAGCAGCTGTAAACGCAGTTTTAGAAAGCATTGCTAGCGCTTTGGAAAAAGATGAAAAAGTTGTTTTAGTAGGTTTCGGTACTTTTGAAGTACGTACACGTAAAGCTCGTGAAGGTAGAAATCCTGCAACTCAAGAAACAATTCAAATTCCAGAAAGCAAGAATGCTGCATTCAAAGCAGGTAAAAAATTAAAAGATCGCGTTAACAAGTAATCTTTTTTTATATTGTTATTTTAAACTACTGATAACTACTTACTTTTAGTAATTTATTATCAGTAGTTTTTTATTGTCTAATTTCTTCAAGTTGCAGTTGCTTATACTCTTCTTCAACTTCTCTTATTAACTCAGTGATAATTGTTGTGTTAGTACCATGCAAATTAACTTTTTTAAAAGTGTAATTTAATACCCTGTCTAACTGTCTTCTTCCAGTTTCAAAGGCTTTGCATACTATGCTATAAACTTCTTTATCAGGAATAGTTTTATCATCGTTACTAGCTAAGACAGTCTCAAGAAGCAATTTCAAATAATTAAATCCCTTAAGATGTCTTTGAAACTTATATTTTTCTAGAACTTGTAGTACTGCTTTTTCTTGTAACTTTAATTTATTATAATTATCTGCTTGATAAGCAGCAGCTTCACCGTCTGAAAGAATTTGCATTATGCTGTTAGAGGTCTTATACAAGTTCTTAGATCCATCTACAATATAGTGCATCTTACCACCGCCATCTGCATAGCCAATATAGCCATTCCTTCTCATAATCTCTGATATGTGATTCATAAGATCTTTACTACTAGAAGATATGTAAAATTCGTAGGCTTTAATCTCTGGATTAAAGTCTGTGCTCTTTTTCATTAATTCAACTCCTTTGTCTTTTGAACAACTTTCCTTTGGAGTTTTATTTTCACCCAAAAAAGCAAAAAGTCCAAATGGTTATATACACAATTTGGACTTAATAATTAAATTTACACAAATTACTTTTTTAACACTAGTTTGATAATTAAAGCTCAAAGACTTTTTTTAAAACTTTAGCTAAGCCATCTTTATCATGATGATCAGCAACTATATCTGCATGTGATTTAACTTCTGCTGTAGCATTCTCCATTGCTACGGCAAGTCCAGACTTCTCTAACATACTAATATCATTCATTTGATCACCTAGAGTCATTACATCTTTCATATCTATACCAAGTGATTTTGCTAGATATTCTACTGCTTCGCCTTTACTTGTATGCTCTGGAATGAGGTCTGCTGTCCCGTGACTTGATACAACCAAATCTACACCTTCAATTTGACTTAATTCCATTCCTAGCGCAGAATTATGGTCTTCACCTTCCTCAAATCGAATAAAGGTCTTATTAATTGGTTCCTGTGGAATTCCGCCTTCTACCTGATCTAAACAGATTATCTCAACCGGAACTTGCTCTCCACTTTCTGCAATTCTATTATATTTTTTAATAACCTCAATTCTTTTGCTACCATTTGAATAATAAACTTTATCCAAAGTATAGAACAAGTAATCTGCTGAATACTTGGAACAAATTTGATGAATTCGTTCTAATTGTTCCTGACTTAAAACCTTAGAATATAAAGGTTCTTTTTCACCAAGATAGCGCATAGCTGCACCATTACAACTAATTATAGGTAATTCCAATTCAACTTCTTGAGCGAAATGCCAAGTCATCTTATCCATTCTACCTGTTGCAAAGGTGAATTTAATTCCTTTATCCTTAAGCTTAAGCACGGCTTCTTTGTTCAATTCATTCAAATGACTCTCAGCATTTAATAATGTTCCATCCAAATCACTAACTACTAATTTAATGTTTCTATAGTCCAAAATTTTTCCCCACAATCTATATAATTTTTCATCTAGAATCTTACTAGTCTCTCTAGTACCTTATAGGTAAATCAGCCCATTCAGTTCCATCATGTTTAAATGTAACCAAATCTATATATTCAACCGGCTCATTAGGGTTACCAAATATCCAAGAATCTAAAACAGCCAGTTCTTTAAGCAAAGCTGCTCCTAGTTGTTGACGATGATTACCATTAATATCTATTCTCGAAGCGGACCAGTTGGTATAGTATAAATAACCTTTATGATAAAATAAGTAACTTGCCAAATCTGAGCTGATCAAGCTTGCGCTCTGTCCTTCATTGTCAGTCCTATAAATATTGCCACCTTTATCTAAATCAAGATAAAATAAGTTACTATACTCATCTATTACTAGTTCTGCAAATCTTCCTTCTTTGAGGACCTTGTCTTCACCAGTTTCACCATTTCTATTTAATGATTGTTTATGTAAAAATCTACTTTCATTTTCAATATAGTATATATTTTCCGGATCTAGAACATACTGGAACACTGGTTTAACATTAATAACTTTATGTCCTGAACCATCTAAGTTTATTTGATTGAAACTATTGTTATTTTTATTGATGAAGTAAATTTTATCGCCATAAACAACTAAATCTCTAACAGCTTCTCCTGACCAAATTTTCTCAATAGTACTTGCATCAGTCTTGACTCTATAGATTGTTTCATTATCATCTAAATTAATAAAATAAACCCAATCACCTTTTACATTTATACCTTTTGATACCGTACTTGTTAACTGAGTTGCATCGCTCAAATTATCAACTGGGGCCTTGTAAATAAAGTGATTGTAAGAGCTTTGGAAATAAATAATATCTCCTTGTTGCGCTGCTAATCCCATATTTCTAGAATTATCAAAAGAGTTTCCCTGAATATTATATTCTAGTTTTGGCAATTCTTCGTCAGCAGCTAAAAGCTTAACTCTTGTGTTCCAAAACTTAATTAAATCATCTTTTCGTGCATATAGAGTATAAAGATTTTTTAGAACATCTACTTGAGTGTCATCCATACTTAGACTTTTTTCTAATTGCTCAATAAGATTGTCTGTATCTAAATTATCCTTTGAGAGTTCAATAACTTTATTTAATTGTTTAACAGTCAAATTATCTACACCTGATTTATAGATTTCCATGAACTTGACATCATCACCATTTAATAAAGCAAGTTCTAGTGCTAGACTCCTAAGTTTCTGGCTGTTAGGGTATTTAGCCATAGCATTACTTAGACTTACTTGTGCTTGATCTAAATAATTATTACTTATGAGACCACTTATAAGGCTAGTGAAATCTTCTTCAGCATCGAGTAATTCTGGATTTTTATCTACCAAACTCTGTGCTAAGCCATAATCCTCAGTGTTTAATGCGTAAATAAATAAGGATTTAGTATATCTATCCTTATCTTCATCAAGTTCTGCTAATTTATCCATTATAGATTTAGCTTTTTCACGATCTCCTTGCATCAACGCAACATTAACCATTCCATATTGTGCATTAATATTGTTATTATCTTCTGCTAGAATACTGGCATAAATACGTTCAGCTTTCTCGTCATCTCCTGCTTCTACAGCCTGATTAGCCTCGCTTAGACTACTTGAGTACTTAATATTACTATCAAAATAATACTTATAAAGATAAAATAATAATATTGAAATAATTATCAATATTAAAAATAAGATAACTATAATCTTATTTTTATTTTCTTTATTACTCATTGCACATTCTCCACTTTACTAAAATGATAAATAAAATTAGTTCTTTTACAAATTTTAACTTGATATTCTTGACCTTCCAAGGGCCTTTCTTCAAAGGAACTATACTTGTAAATTCTTCCATCTTTTGTTTTAAGTTTTGAGAAGGTTTGAAGTTCTGAAACTAAAATATTTTGGGTCTCTGTTTTTTTAGCCAGCATATCAATAGCATCTAATCCTATTGGAACTGACATAACAATAACAATAGTCAAAAGTAATCCAACTATTGTAGGAAGGAAAAATTGATATTTTCTCTTACAATTGCTTGGTTTAAACCTATCCACTATAAACAAAAACCCTATCAATAAAATAATTATTAATAAAACTATAACCCCTGCGGATATCATGAAAAACTTCATACTATAAATCCTCTCTGAACTTCTCAGGTTTGTTTAAAGCTTCAATAAATTCATTTTCATTTATTATTTTAATATCTAGATTCAATGCTTTATCTAACTTGCTACCAGCATTTTCACCAGCCAGAAGGAAATTAACATTTTTCGAAACTGAAGATAATACTTGGGCTCCTAGTTCTTTAAGTTTCAACTCCGCTTCTTGTCTCTTATAATTTTCTAAAGTACCAGTAACAACAGCTTTTAATCCAGTCCAAGGTAATTCACTTTCTGCCTCTCTACTAGCCTGATCTTTGTAACTATATGATTTGAAATTAAGCCCTAAACTTCTAAACTTCTCTATTAGTTCTAGATTTATTGGATTATTAAAATATTCTACAATAGCATTTGCAGACGCCTGCCCAACTCCAGGTATATCTTCTAAATTTGCTGCAGTCATCATCATAAGTGTATCGATATCTGGAACCACCTCTGAAATTAAACTAGCTGTATTTGCTCCAATAAACTGAATTCCTAACGCTGCTAAGAAGTTCTCCATAGAGTTGTTCTTACTTGATTCAATCGCTTCTAAAAGTTTATCTATGCTCTTTTCCCCATAACCCGGGAGCTTAAGTAAATCATCTCGATGATTCTTTAACAAATAAATATCTGCCAAATCATTTATTAAGCCTAAATCCAAGAATAATTCTATATTTTTTTCGCCAAGTCCATCTATATACATACAGTTTCTAGAAACGAAATGTTCAAGTTTTCTTTTAAGTTTAGCTGGACAATCTTCATTCACACAAATTCTCGCTGCTTCACCTGTCTTTCTGACAGCATCGGCTCCACAGACTGGACATGTGAGCGGCATCATAAACTTCTCTGTATTTATAGGTCTTTTATCAAAAACGACTGTGCTAATTTCTGGTATAACATCACCAGCTTTTTGCACCTTAACCATATCACCAATCCTTATATCTTTTTCCGCAATATAGTCCTCATTATGCAAAGTGGCTTTTGAAACAGTTGATCCGTCTACTACAACTGGATTTAGAATGGCCAAAGGTGTGAGCTTACCGCTTCTACCAACATTCACCTGAATATCTAACAATTTAGTTTCTACTTGTTCTGGTGGATACTTATAAGCAGCTGCCCAGCGTGGATATTTACTAGTTGAACCCAGCTTCTCCCTGTCTTTCAGTGAATTAAGTTTTATAACAGCTCCATCAATTCCATAGTCCAGTCTAGATCTTCGTTCCTCAATTTCAATTATTAAATTATCTATTTCTTCAGTTGTTCTGGCAACTTTTTCCAAGTCAATTATTTTGAATCCATTTCTGGCAAGGAACTTCAGAGTTTCCTGATGTGTAGAGAACTCCATCCCTTCTACCAGTTGTATATTAAAACAAAATAGCGATAAATCTCTATTTGCAGTTATTTTAGGATCTAACTGTCTTAAAGAACCTGCAGCAGCGTTTCTAGGATTGGCAAAAAGTTTAACACCATTTTTTTCCTGAATTTCATTCAATCTAATAAACGCAGATTTAGTCATATAGATTTCTCCACGAACTACTAGTCGCTCTGGCTTATCATGCAGCATTACTCTCGGCACATCGGAAATTTCTAGTAGGTTTAAAGTAACATCCTCACCAACTAAACCATCTCCTCTAGTTGCTCCTCGAACAAATATACCTTTTTCATATTCCAAAGAAACTGATAGACCATCTATCTTTTCTTCCACGACAAATTCAGCTTCGTATGATAGCTCTCTTTGAGTTCTTCTAACAAAGCTGTCAATATCTTCTACTGAGAAGAAATCTTGCAAACTTTCCATTTTGACGTCATGATTAACTTTTGAAAAAACTTCAGAAGCTTTGCCACCAACTTTTATGGTAGGTGAATCTATCTCTTGCCATTCTGGATGTTCTTGCTCCAATTCTTCTAGCTCATGTAATAGCTGATCGTACACAAAATCTGAAACTTCAGATTGGTCATGATTATAATAAGCATCATTTAAAGCTAAAACACGATCTTTCAAATCCAAGTAATATTTATGATCTTTCTTTGGAGATTCATTCATTTTTAAAGTGCGCCAACCTCTTCGTATGGATCAATTTCTTCTAAAATCT
Organism: Fastidiosipila sanguinis; assembly: GCF_002998295.1. GTDB lineage: Bacteria > Bacillota > Clostridia > Saccharofermentanales > Fastidiosipilaceae > Fastidiosipila > Fastidiosipila sanguinis. The sequence continues at coordinate 473,515 of NZ_CP027226.1, read as the reverse complement.
CTAATAGAACAGCAATTTCCTCAGCGGTCATGGAAATTCCCTTGCTCATTCTGCTGTGGTCTTCTGACCAATCTCTAATATCTATCTTTGGATTAGCATCATTCCAGCTAACCACATTAACTTCACGATTCCAACCGGAACGACCACTAGATAAAACTCCTAATTGTTTTTTAATTTCAAATTTAAATTCTTTTTTCTCTGCCATCTTCTTCCTCCCTTTTCATCTTACATTCAAGTGTACTCTCATTTTTTCAACTTCGAAGATAAGACAATAATATACTTTTATTAATATATTTTACTATATATACTATCTTATGAAAGAGTATTAGATATTTAAGTTTTTATCAACATTTTAGTTTTATATAATAGCTAAAGTGATTTATAATGTTAGCTAAATAGTAACTAATAATTAGTTTCATAATTATATGAATTATATGGAGGAACAAATGCTTTTAATTAATGCAAAAATCTATGATGAAGATTTTATTCTACGTCCTTATGATGTAAGAGTAAAAGATGGTAAGTTTAGTGAGATTGCAATTCGTGGAACTCTAACTGCAGAGCCAAATGAGACAGTTTTGGATTTATCTGGTAAAATCCTAGCTCCTGGACTTATTGATCAACACACACATGGTGCACTTAGCCGAGACACTATGGATGCAGACTCTGAATCAATTGAGATTATCAGTCGTCACTTAGCTGCACATGGTATTACTTCTTTCTTACCTACAACAATGACAATGGGTAACGAGCATATTAACGCTGTATTTGACAATCAACCTGAGACTACAAGTGGTGCTGAAGTATTAGGCTACCACATGGAAGGTCCATTTATTAATGTTGAGAAAAAAGGTGCCCAAAACCCTGAATACGTTCGTGGTGGTACTATGGAAGAAATGAATGAGTTCCTTTCAAAAGCAAATGTCCTTCTCATTGACATTGCTCCTGAAGTTAATAATAACCAGGAATTTATTAAAGAACTATCTGATAAAGTTATTTGTCAAGTGGGTCACTGTATGGCAACATATGAGGATACTCTAGAAGCAATGAAGAATGGTGCTCGTGGTCTTTGTCATGGTTTCAACGCTATGCCAGGTATTCATCACCGTAATCCAGGTCCACTGATGGCATCTTTGGAATTAGGTAACTATACTGAAATTATCGCTGACGGTCTTCACATTAATCCTGCCGTCGTATATGCAGCATACAAGATGTTTGGTCCAGAGCGTATGATTTTGATTAGTGATGCTCTTAAGACTACTGGTAACCCAGATGGGGAATACATGTTCGGTGGTCAGCCTATTGTTGTTACCGATGGTGTAGCAAGGGTTAAAGCAACAGGCGATATCGCTGGTGGTAGTTCCAACGTATGGCAAGAAGTAAGAAACTGTGTATCATGGGGTATTCCTCAAGCAGATGCCCTACGCATGGGATCTTTGACTCCTGCAACTTATCTAGGTGTCGCTGATAGAAAAGGATCTATCTCCTTAGGCAAAGATGCTGACTTCGTCATCACAGATTCAGAACTAGAAATATACGATGTCTACTTAAAAGGCAGAAGATTCGAATAATAAAAAATATCTTTTTAGCAAATAAAAAGCTCCGAAATCATATCTTTCGGAGCTTTGTTTTTTGTATTTATATTAATACCTTGTTACTTTAATTCTTGTAAACGTTTTTGTACTAGCGCCAACTTACTTTCAACATCAGCGAGTTTCTCTCTTTCCTTATTGACAACTGCTTCAGGAGCTCTGCTAACGAAACTTTCATTTGAAAGTACTTTTTGACTGTGCTCTAACTCTCCAATAAGTTTAGCTTCTTCTTGTTCTAGTCTTAATTTCTCTTTTTCCGGATCTGCAATATCCTCTGCTGGGATCAAGATCTGACCACCCTTGAAAATAATACTAAAATGTTCTTTAGGTAAATTATCCTCTTCTTGAACATGAAGCTCACCTACTCCAGCTAAACGTTGAATATAGCTTCTAGCAGTATTAAAGTAATCAGCTAATTCTTGATTTTCACATAAGGCATATGCTCTAATCTCTTGCTTGTTACTGACTTCATTTTCAGCCCTTATATTTCTAATCTGACGTATTACATCGAATAAGACTGACATGTGTTCTTCTGCTTCTTTATCAATATAATTAGTATCAGCAATTGGCCAATCAGTTAGCATAATGCTCTTATCTGCATCTAGGTATTGATAAATCTCTTCAGTAACAAATGGCATAAATGGATGTAACAGGGTCATTGCTGTCTTTAAGACATAAACAATTGTCGCTTGTGCTGTTTCTCTACTCTTATTATCTTTGTCTGCAAATCTAGGTTTTAGCATTTCAATGTACCAGTCACAAAATTCATCCCATAAGAATTGATAAATATCTGCTAAAGCTAATCCTAGTTCATATTTTTCTAGATTTTTATTTACCTCTGCAATAACTGTATTAAGTCTTGATAATATCCATTTATCTTCAAGTTGCAATAGCTCTTTATCTAGAACATATTCATTAATTGCTTTTCCTTCATCTAAGTTCATCATTACAAAACGGAAAGCATTCCAGATCTTAGTCACAAAAGCTCTACCGGATTCTACAGTCTGCTCCTGGAATCTTTGATCATTTCCTGGTGCAGTACCATTTATTAACGAGTAACGCAAAGCATCAGTACCATATTTAGCAATAACTTCTAGTGGGTCTACACCATTATTTAATGACTTACTCATCTTACGGCCTTGAGCATCTCTGACAATTCCATGAATCAAGACAGTATCAAATGGCTTTTCACCAGTATGTTTAAGTCCTGAGAAAATCATTCTTGCTACCCAGAAGAAAATAATATCGTAACCTGTAGCTAGAGTATTTGTTGGATAGAAATATTTCAATTCAGGAGTCTCATCTGGCCAACCTAAGGTTGAGAAAGGCCACAATGCTGAACTAAACCATGTATCCAAAGTATCTTCATCTTGTACTAAATCTGTACCTGCACATTTAGGGCAATTTGCAGGTTTTTCCATGGCAACAATAGTTTCTTCGCAATCTGAATTCTGGCAGTAATATGCTGGTATTCTATGTCCCCACCATAACTGTCTTGAGATACTCCAGTCTTGGATGTTTTCCATCCAATTAAAGTAAGTTTTCTCAAAGTGCTCTGGAACAAATTTAATCTCACCATTTCTGACTACTTCAATTGCTGGCTCTGCTAATTCCTTCATAGATACAAACCATTGAACAGAAGCACGTGATTCAATAACAGTTCCACATCTTTGACAAGTTCCAACATTATGTTTAATTGCATCAATCTTCTCAAGCACACCTAAGTCTTGAAGATCTTTAACAATTACCTTACGACATTCGTCTCGGCTCATACCTTCATACTTGCCAGCTTTATCATTCATATTTCCAAATTTATCAATAACTTCAATAAATTCAAGATCATGTCTTTGTCCTATAGCAAAGTCATTTGGATCATGAGCTGGAGTAATCTTAACTTGTCCTGTACCAAAATCTAGAGAAACATAATCATCAGCTACAATAGGAATCTTTCTTCCCACAATAGGTAAAATTACTTCTTTTCCAATTAAGTGTGTATAACGTTCATCATTTGGGTTGACAGCTACAGCTGTATCACCTAGAAGTGTCTCTGGTCTTGTTGTAGCAATTTGAATACTCCCACTTCCATCTGCTAAAGGATAATTGATATACCAGAGACTACTGTCTCTCTCCTCGTGAACAACTTCAATATCACTAATATTTGTAACACAATTAGGACACCAGTTACCCATTCTTAGTCCACGATAAATCAACCCTTCATTATATAGGTTAACGAAAACTTGCAAAACAGCTCTACTCATACCTTCATCTAGAGTAAATCTTTCACGTTCCCAGTCTGTAGAAGCTCCAAGTTTTCTTAATTGCTTACTAATCTTGCTACCATATTTTTCTTTCCAGGCCCAAGCTTCCTTAAGGAATTCTTCACGACCGATTTCTTCTTTAGTCTTTCCTTCGGCTCTAATTTTATCAACAACTTTTGCCTCAGTAGCAATTGAAGCGTGGTCAGTTCCTGGTTGCCACAAAGTCTCATAGCCTTGCATTCTACGCCATCTAATGATGATATCTTGAGTTGTGGTATCTAAAGCATGACCCATATGCAACTGCCCTGTAATATTTGGTGGTGGCATCATAATCGTAAATGGCTTTTTATCCGGATTAACTTCTGCGTGGAAGTAACCAGATTTTTCCCAATTTTCATAGATCTTATCTTCTCTATCATTAAAATCAAATTTACTTGGAATATTATCTATATTTCTCATAAATCCTCCTACTTATAGTTTTTACACAAAATAACAAAAAGCAACTAACATCCTTCCGGACGAAAAGTTGCTTTCCGCGGTACCACCGGTATTTCTGGCAGTCTAAACTGCACAAACACTCAATTCTAAATTGTCTTGCAACTCCGTAGGCGACTTCAGTCCATATACTTAGTTTCTTCCAGCATCTAGAATTATTTATCTAGCGAAACCTCTCTGTAAAGCAGTGACGGTCTTACTACTCCTACTTCAACATTGCTTAATAAAATAACTTATTATTTATTATTCAAATTTATTATAGTTTTGAAGCTGCTGCCTCATCTACTAACACTGTTACATCTGGGTGTACTTGTAAAATTGAAGCTTGTACTTCTGGAGAAATTGCTCCATTAACCATAGCTGCTACAGCATCTGCCTTAGCTTCACCAAATGCGATTAATAGAATACTCTTAGCCTTCATTATTGAACCTGTGCCCATACTAATTGCTGTTGTAGGCACTTCATCTTTTGATTCAAAGAATCTTGAGTTAGCTTCAATTGTTTCATCGGTTAAATCAACTACATGTGTCATAGGTGCGAAGTTATCAGATGGCTCATTAAATCCAATGTGTCCATTTCCACCTAAACCAAGAAGTTGTAAATCTATACCACCATAAGATTCAATTAATTCTTCGTAATCATAGCATTCAGCTTCTGGATTTTCTGCTACACCATTTGGAATGAAGAATTGATCTTCCTCAATATCAACATGGTTGAATAATTTCTCTTTCATAAAGTAATTATAACTTTGTGGATGTTCGCCATCTAGACCAATGTACTCATCCAAGTTAAAGGTACTTACGTCAGCGAATGAAATAACACCTTCTTGATACAAACGCACTAAATTTTTGTAAGTTAATTCTGGAGAACTACCTGTTGCTAAGCCCAATACTGAATTTGGTTTTTGCAAAATTTGAGCAGCTATTATTGTTGCCGCTGCACTACTAGCAGTTTCCTTGTCTTTGTAAATCATTACGTTCATAAATACACCTCTACTTTATAAAGTTTATAATCTTACCTGAACCATGTTTCGGCTCACAGTAGTACAACAATAATATCATAAATTAAACAATATTTGAATTCACTTTAATTAATACTTTTAATTATAATTCAAAATATAATTCTAATAATTTCTATTATTTTAAGCTCTCAAATATGCATATGTTACACCTGCATCACCGTCGCCAAATTCTGCCAATTCATATTTAACAACTCGTCTATCTTTTCGCAGGAACTCGTGAACAGCTTGTTTAAGTGCACCTGTACCTTTACCGTGTACAATCCTTACTCTTTCAACGTTAGCTAAGACTGCATCATCAATGTAATCATCAAGTTTATATAAGGCCTCTTCAACTGTATCTCCTAGTAATTTTATTTCTGGACTAAAATTACTTCTAACTTTAGATCTAACTGATCTACTTTGTTGTTTTGACTTATCATCTACTTTTGCTTTGCCACGACTAGCTTCCAAAGCCGATAATGGCAATGTAACCGTCAATTGACCTGACTTAAACTGCACCTGACTTTGCTTATCTGGCTCGGTTATTATTGTACCTTCTAGTCCTAAACTAGGAGCAAATGCATCATCACCCATTCCTAATTCTTTTGATTTCTCATTAACCTTGCCACTATAAGCTTTAAACTTTTGTAAAGTATCAGCACCAATCTCTGCCTCAACATCTTTAAGTTCACTACGAAGCATTGATCTAAGTGCTTTTATATCATCAAAATCTACGTTTTCTAGTTTCTTTAATTTGTTTTCAAAATCAGTAATAAGCTCATCTACAGCTTGACTTTGTTGCTTTAGCATTGATCTTTTTTCATTTCTGGTGTCACTATTGAGCTTATACTTAGCTGCCTCATACTGTTCTTTAATTTGTTTTGTCTTGTTAATCTCTGAATCTAGATCTCTTTGCAAGATTTCATTCTCTTCTCTAATCTTTTCAAGTTCTAATCTACTTTCTTCAATTTCACGAAGAACTTTCTCGAAGTTGATTTCATCTTCACTTAACTGTTCTCTAGCTTTAGCAATTATTTCTCCATTTAATCCCATTCTCTTCGCTATAGAAAAAGCATGAGATGTGCCTGGTACTCCTACTAATACTCTATACGTAGGCATCAAAGTCTTTTCATCAAACTCCATAGAAGCATTCTCTACACCAGGAGTTTCTAGTGCATATACTTTTAGTTCTTTATAATGAGTAGTTACTAAGGTTACAGCATTTTTACTTTGTAAATAATCCAACACTGAAATCGCTAAAGCTGCACCTTCTTTAGGGTCTGTTCCAGAACCTAACTCATCAACAAGAACTAAAGTTTGCTCATTAACATTTTCTGTAATTGTAACTAAACTCTGCATATGAGCGGAGAAAGTAGATAAATCTTCAGCAATACTTTGCTCATCACCAATGTCTGTGAAAATTTGTTCAAAAACAGATACTTCTGAATTAGCAGCAGCCGGTATATGAAGCCCGCTCATAGCCATAAGTGTAAGCAATCCACAGGTTTTTAGAGAAACAGTTTTACCACCTGTATTTGGTCCAGTAATTAGTAAACTTCTAAAACCATCACCTAGGCTCAAGTCTATAGGAACCACTTGGTCTGTTTCAATATGTGGATGTCTAGCCTTTATAAGATTAATATGCCCTTTATTATTTAACTTAGGTTGAATTGCTTTCATTTTTCTTGCTAAGCTTGCTTTGGCCTGCATAAAGTCAAGCTTTGCCATAATTGAATTATTGTCGATTATTAAATCTGCATCTTCTCTAACAAGCTGAGTTAAATCCGAAAGAATTCTCCATATCTCTCTTTCTTCTTCTGCATATAGCTCTCTTAAATTATTATTTGCTTCAACGACTGCAAGAGGCTCTATAAATAATGTTTGACCACTCTGTGAGCTATCATGAACAATACCTGGTATTTTATGTTTATTCTCTGCCTTAACTGGTATTACATAACGTCCCCTTCTCAAGGTTACAATTTGCTCTTGCAGAATATCTGATGACTTCTCTAAAATCTTACTCAAATCACGTTTAATGCGTTCTTGAACTTTCTTAATCTCTGTTCTAATGCGTCTCAAATTAGGACTAGCATTTTCAGCGATTTCATCAGTAGATAAAACTACCCTACTTAATGTTTTTTCCAGTCTATTTAAAACAACTAATCTTTCAATTTCATGATAAAAATTATTATCTTCTAAGTAATAATCTGAATCTTCACTAGGATTTAATTTACTAACTTCAGTAATTTTTTCTAAAAAAACACGTATATAATAAAGCTCTTCTAAATTCAAAACAGAAGAGCTAACTTTTGCTTTTTTTGCTTTCTTAATTGATTCTGTAATTTCTGGGAAAGAACTTATCACTGATCCATCTCTTTGGACCAGAACTTTAAGGGTATCAGCTGTATCTTTTTGTCTATGTAGGACCTCTTCTATATCTGAGCTTGCTTCAAGATTCAGGCAAATCTCTTTACCGGAAGCAGACTTTGCATATTCCACAAGTTTATTTAAAACTTCAGGGAATTCTAAATTATCTTGTGCTCTTATATATAAATCTTTTGCTGCTGACAAAAGGGCACCTCCAATTAAGCGAGTTTAAGAATTTATAAATATTACCAGTTTTTGATATCTATTGAACTTATATCTCTAAAGCCACTTGAGTTTATCTCAGCCTCATGTAGTAAATTATGTTTTTTCACTAATCTAATTCTATATAGATATGCAAACATTGCAAAATAAAGCATAACCATAGGTACAATAAATATATATCCACTCAACCAAGCATAATCTGGAGATAATAAGAAAACTATTCCAAAGGCAAGTGCAACTAAGACAGTCGCCAACTTACCATACCATCTTGAACTTACTATGATTTTCTTGCTTAACAAGTACATTGCTGATATAACCATCAAAATTTCTTTAATAACCAAGGTTACCATAACCCAGACAGGCACTCTTCCAACAACTGTCATCATAACTGCTGTAACAGTGTGCAGAACTTTGTCTACCATTGGATCTAATAACTTACCTATGTCTGAAACTTGGTTAAATTTACGTGCAACATAACCATCTAAAAAGTCAGTTGCCCAAATTCCTGCAAATAATATAACACTAAGTGTTGAAAACCCTTTGCTTTGGTAGATCTCATAACCCAGGAACGGTATAGCTAAAAGTCTAATCAATGATATTAAATTGGGAACAGTAATCTGTTTTTTCCAATCAATTTTACCTATATTTTCTGTCAAGACATACTCCCCCAAACAATAAATTTAACCTTATTTATATACTAATTAAAAATCTTACTATATGGCAATGTAACCGGCAATATCATAGATTTTTTTGTTAAGAACCTTCTTGGATGCCAAACCTTCTTCGATATCAATGTCTACGATCTGTCCACCCTTGACTCCAATGATTCTATTCATATTATCTTCATTGATACAATCAATGGCTGTTGCTCCCATTAATGAAGCTGTATAACGATCTCTAACGGTTGGACTACCACCTCTTTGCATGTGGCCTAATACTGTAGCTCTGGATTCAATACCTGTTTCATCTTGAATTTTTTGTGCAATTTCTTCTGCGTTTCCTGCACCCTCAGCAACAAGTACAACATAGTGGTTTTTACCTGCATTTCTGCAGTATAACAATCTACGTACTACATCTTGGTTGAAGTCCCATTCAACTTCAGGGATTAAGATAACTTCTGCACCAGTGGAAATTCCTGCTTCAAGAGCTAAATAACCAGCATTTCTACCCATAACTTCAACAACACTACAACGTTCATGTGATGAAGCTGTATCTTTAATTTTGTCAATTGCTTCCATAGCAGTATTTAATGCTGTATCAAAACCGACTGTATATTCTGTACAGTCAATATCATTATCAATGGTACCTGGGATACATATGACAGGTACACCTAGTCTAGTTAATGCTTGAGCACCTTGGAATGTACCGTCACCACCAATAACTACTAATGCATCAATACCAAATACATCCATCATGTTTTTGGCTTTTTTTTGGCCCTCTAGAGTTCTAAAACTATCACTTCTAGCTGTCATCAAAAATGTACCACCACGTTGCAATATTCCAGAGACGTCCTTAGTTTCTAATCTTTCAATATCACCACGCCATAAACCATGGAATCCACGTCTTACACCGTACATACCATATCCAAAAGATAGACCTGCTCTTACAACAGCTCTAACAATAGCGTTCATTCCAGGAGCGTCACCACCACTAGTTAGAACACCAATATTCTTTATATTTGGATTCATTTTTGATTTATCTGCCATTGTTTTCCCCCTTTGCGCATTAGCTCTCCATATATTCTATTAAATTTTAATACAAATTTCTAGTATAAAACATTATTTTATTGTTGGATTATTTCATCATTTAACTATTCTAAATTTTAGATCATTGTAACTGTATTTACTACTAATAAATAAATGCTTTTAGACATCTATCCATAAACTATTTACTCCAAAAACTGATGTCAACGCATAGAGAAAATCCGGATGCAAGGAAACTTTTAACCCCTCAGATACTGCATGATCCATACCATTATTCTCCATGTATATAAATAAACTTGTATTACCTGGGTAATCTTCTGCAAGGCTAGAGACAAATTTTACATCTTCTTGAGTTTTAACTCGAATATATAGTTTACTTTCAGTTTTTTCTTCTACTTCATTAGAAGCTTCATAATCTGATGTAGTTGTTGGATTAGTATTATGAGTATTATGAGTATCATGAGTATTATGAGTATCAAGTGATTTTGTAATACTAGTTTCAGCTTTCACCGTATCTTCATCTTCATTTTTTTCAGATTTGATTTTTTCAGTGTTTATATTTTTATCCAACTTTTTATCCAACTTAATAAATCTACTACCCTCATCCAGAGGCACTTCATCTTTCGGTAAAGCCTCCGCATACTCCAATATAACATTATTTGGGAAATCATCTTTTTGACTAATCTTACCGTAGAGAATTATTACCTCGCCCTCACGCAATATTGTATTAAACTTAACGTATGCTTTTGGGAAAACTACTAACTCGAAACTACCATTAAGATCTTCTAACTCTAAAAAACACATTAACTCTTGTTTCTTAGTTGTTACATTCCTCTTTTTATTGATTATCCCTGCCATAAAAACAGGCTCACCATCATAATGTTTCACTTCAGTTTGCAGTAAACTATCCGCTTCATTTATAGACTCTGAAGGCTCTGTATCAGGGTTAAGATCTTGTGAGTTAGTAACAGATTTATGTCTTAAACGTCTTGAATATTCTTCAAGTGGATGTCCAGATATATATACACCTAACATTTCTTTTTCCTTACCTAATAAATCTGCCTTACTATACTCTGGCACATCTAAATATGTAGGTGCTGATATCTCCATAACTTCTTCATGACCAAAGTCAAACAGAGACATCTGACTCTTCATCTGTTTATTTCCAGATTGATTAAGCATATCGTAATAAGGTTCTAATGCACTCATTAAGCGAGATCTATATTCACCAAAATCATCACATGCACCAGCATATATTAGGCTCTCTATAACTCTTTTACTAATACTTAGCTCATGTGCTCTCTGTAAGAAATCGCCAAAATCTTTAAACTTACCATTCAAATCACGCTCTTCTACCAGAGTATTAATTTGTGAAGTTCCAATATTCTTTATAGCACCTAAACCAATTCTAATTGCACCTGATTCTGTCGTGAATTTTGCATAAGAGTAATTTACATTTGGTGGAAGAACTTCTATACCCATTGATTTACATACATTTAAATAGTTCTCAGCTTGACCTAGGTCTCCTAAGAATGAGTTAAGCATAGCCGCCATAAACTCTAGTGGATAATAATATTTCAACCATGCTGTTTGGTAAGCCACCATTGCATAGGCTGCGGCGTGACTTTTGTTAAATGCGTAACCAGCAAAAGCTTGTAAGTCTTTAAAAATCTTTTTACCTGTCTGCTCAGCCACTCCACGTTTAATACAACCATCTATTGGTCTACCCTTTTCATCTTCACCACCATACAAGAATAACTCTTCATAAGATGCCATTAAGGCAGGATTTTTGTCTCCCATGGCACGTCTAAGGATATCTGCTTGGCCCATGCTAAAGCCTGCAAGCTTCTGCACTATTTGCATAACTTGCTCTTGGTAAACAATAACTCCATAAGTAACATCTAATATTGACTCGAGCATTGGGTGGTCATAATGAGTTTTGCTATTATCATGACGTGACTCGACATATTGAGGGATATTCTCCATTGGCCCCGGTCTATATAATGCTATACCTGCAATAATATCTTCAAAGTTCTCAGGTTGTAACTCTTGCATGAAGCTTGTCATCCCTGCACTTTCAAGTTGGAAAACCCCTGCAGTATCTCCTTGGCTAATCATGCGATAAATATTCTGATCATCTAGTGCCATATTGTCGAAGTCAATATCTTCATTCTTATTAGCTCTAGCCATATCTCGAGTATCTCGTAAAACTGTTAAAGTTCTAAGTCCAAGGAAGTCAAATTTGAGCAAGCCTAAACTCTCTATAGTTTTCTTGTCATATTGCTCTACTATAGCTTCATCATTTCTCGCCAACGGTGCAACGTCTGTAATATCTATACCTGAAATTATTACACCAGCAGCGTGAGTTGAGGTATGCCTTGGCATGCCTTCAAATTTTCTAGCAATGTCATAAACTTCTCTTGTTGTTTCATCCGTGTCATATCTTTCTTTCAACTCAGGATTAACATTCAATGCTTTTTCTAATGTTATATCTAGAGTCTTAGGTATCATTTTGGATATACTGTCAGATATGGCATAAGGAACTTCCATAACTCTAGCAACATCACGAACGGCTGTTTTCGCACCGAGCGTACCAAAGGTTATAACCTGACAGACTTGAGATTCACCATATTTGTTATATACATAATTTATAACTTCTTGTCTTCTCTCATAACAGAAGTCGACGTCGAAGTCAGGCATACTAACTCTATCAACATTCAAGAATCTTTCGAAAAGTAAACTATATTCCATTGGATCAATGCTGGTTATTCCTATAGAATAAGCGACCAGGGATCCTGCACCAGAACCACGTCCTGGACCTACCATTATCTCATTGGCTTTTGCGTAATTTATGTAATCCCAAACAATTAAATAGTAGTCTGTATAGCCCATGGTAGTTATAACTTTCAGCTCATATTCAAGTCTTTCCTGATACTTTTCCCAAGGATGTTCAGAATTTTCTCTGTATTTTTTCTTCATGTTCTCATAGGCTAAATCATGCAGAAAGCTAACTGAATCTTGTCCATTCTCAGGTTTGTAAACAGGCAAATGGATGGTATCGAAATCAAACTCTATCTCACAACGTTCAGCAATCTTAGAGGTATTCTCAATAGCTTCAGTAAATTCTGGCAAAGTAGATCTCATCTCCGCTTCGGATTTCACAAAGTGCTCATCAGTATCAAATTTCATTCTCTTAGGGTCGCTAAGTGTTGTACCAGTCTGCATAGCTAAAAGAATTTCATGCGTCTCTGCTTCATCCCTAAATAGATAGTGACTATCATTTGTAGCGACTAAAGGTATACCTGTATCTTCACTAAGTTGTTTACTTAATTTATTAACTTTTTTCTGTAAATCCATACCATGTGCCTGAACTTCAAGGAAGAAATTACCTTCGCCAAAAATATCTAAATAAAGCAAAGCTTTAGATTTGGCCAGTTCATAGTTATCATCGATCAGTGCACTTGCTACTTCTCCTGATAAACATCCAGAAAGAGCTATTATCCCTTCAGAATGTTCTCTTAGGACTTCATAGTCAACACGTGGTTTATAGTAATAACCATCAATCCAACCCTGAGAAACTATTTTATTAAGATTTTTTAAGCCTTCATTATTTTCTGCCAAAATAACTAAGTGATTATAGCCGTGTCCCTTAACATCTCTATTGGTTCTACCTTCAGGCGCTACGTAGATTTCACAACCTATGATAGGTTTGATGCCATTTTTCTTCATCACACGATAGAACTCTACGGCACCATACATATTTCCATGGTCGGTTATCGCACATGAATCCATACCGAGCTCTTTTAAACGCTCCGCAAGTTTATCAATTCTGGTTGCACCATCTAATAAGCTATATTCTGTATGCAAATGCAAATGTGTAAAAGCCATCAATACCTCACTTAGTCTTTAGTAAATTTTTCTCATCTAAAATTGTTTAGATTTTGTGTTTGCTTCTTTTATGTCAACAATAATCTGTTTATTTTCTTGCCATTGCTCCACGAGCATAAATTAATAAATCTCTCAACTCTGCAGCATTTTCAAATTCCAGTGCAGCTGCAGCTTGACGCATCTCATCTTCCAAACGATCAATAAGTTTTTGCAAATCAGCAAATGGCATTTTATCAATTTTATCCTGCATACTGTCTGAATCTTTACCAATTTCAATATCTACAGACAAGTCCTCAGTATTGACAATTTCCTCAAATGTATCCAGGGTATTCTTAATTTCTTTCTTAATAGTCTGAGGAGTAATATTATGCTCCTTATTGTAAGCCTCTTGAATCTCTCTTCTTCTGTTGGTCTCCTGTACAGCAGCAAACATAGAGTCTGTGATCTTGTCACCATACATTATGACTTTACCATTAACATTACGAGCAGCTCTTCCTATAATCTGGATAAGCGATGTAGTAGATCTTAAGAACCCTTCTTTATCCGCATCAAGAATTGCTATAAGCGATACTTCAGGTAAGTCAAGTCCCTCACGTAAGAGATTAATTCCGACGATAACATCTATTTTACCACTTCGTAAATTCCTGAGAATTGCAAGTCGCTCATCATTAACAACATCTGAATGTAGATATTGAACCTTAATACCATTTTCCTGTAAGAAATCTGTAAAGTCTTCTGCCATTCTCTTAGTTAAAGTCATAATCAATGCTCGTTCTCCTCGAGCAATTGTAGCTTTAATTTCTCCTAAGAGGTCCTCTATCTGTCCAGAAATTGGTCTAATAGATATTTCAGGATCAACAAGTCCTGTAGGTCTAATAATTTGCTCAACCATTTGACTTGAATGAGCTCTCTCGTATTTCCCAGGAGTCGCACTAACATAAATTGCTTGGTTAATTTTTGGAAAAAACTCCTCAGCAGTTAAAGGTCTATTATCATAGGCTGAAGGTAGCCTGAAACCAAAATCCACGAGAGAATTCTTGCGGCTTCTATCTCCTGCAGCCATCCCTCCAATCTGAGGAATAGTAACGTGTGACTCATCAATCATTAACAGGAAATCATCAGGGAAAAAGTCAATTAAAGTGTTTGGCGGGTCTCCAGCTTTTCTTTCACTAAAGTGTCTGGAATAGTTTTCTATACCCTTGACAAACCCTGTCTCCTCTAACATTTCAATATCATAGCGAGTTCTTTGCTCTAACCTATATGCCTCAACGATTTTACCCTCATCTCTTAGTTCTGTAAGTCTATCTTCGAGTTCAGCTTCAATACGTTTAATAGCTTTTTGTGTTGTTGCTTCTGTGGTGGCATAGTGACTTGCTGGGGTAATAGATTCATAGTGTCTAGCCAAGAGCACTTTATTACTCAATCTATCCATCTCTAACATCTGGTCTATCTCATCACCAAAAAAGGAAACTCTTAAGAAAGTGTTTTCGTAGTTAACTGGGTGAATATCAACTGTATCTCCTTTGACTCTAAAAGTACCACGGAGCAGTTCATAATCATTACGTGAATATTGTAGTCTTACTAGTTCTGCAATAAGCTCATCCCTATCAATTCTCATTCCTGAACGCAAATGCAACATAAGCTCGCTATAATCCTCTGGATTACCCAAACCATATATACAGGATACAGAAGCGACCACAATAACATCTCTACGTTCGAGCAAAGAAGCTGTTGCCGAATGGCGCATTCTATCAATCTCATCATTAATGGAAGAATCTTTTTCTATATAAGTGTCAGTTCCCGGTATATAAGCTTCAGGTTGATAATAATCGTAGTAACTGACGAAATACTCTACTGCATTGTTAGGGAAAAATGTTCTAAACTCTTCCGTTAACTGTCCTGCTAAAGTCTTATTCTGTGCAATTACTAAAGTAGGTTTCTGGACAAGTTCAATGACATTAGCCATTGTGAAAGTTTTACCAGAGCCAGTAACTCCCATAAGGGTTTGTTCGTGGTCTCCTCTATTAATTCCCTCAACCAAACGGTTAATTGCTTCAGGTTGATCACCTGTAGGCTTGAAATCTGAGTTCAAGACAAATTTATTATTTTGATAATCTTTACTGTAAAAATCTTTTTTCTTTGACAAAATACGTTTCTCCCCGGATTTTTTCATCCATAATAATCATTAGTATTCATTATAGTATAATCAAATTAATAATATGAAAGATTAGAGGTATTACCATGCTCAATAATGATAAAAAAATAAATGTTACTGACCTCGAGCTTGAGCTCATTAATGAAGTTGAAGCAGATGATGTTCACGAAATCCCAACAGGTGCCGTTAAACGTATTGCTCTAGTCGCCCATGACAATAAGAAAAAAGATCTTCTCAATTGGGTCAAAGAAAATAGAGAGACTCTTAAGCTCCATAAGCTCTGTGGTACAGGTACTACTTCTACTCTAATCCGAGAAAAATTCAATTTAGAGATTGATAGTTACATGAGTGGTCCTGTCGGTGGTGATCAACAAATCGGAGCAGACATTGCTGAAGGCGATATCGATATTTTAATTTTCTTTTGGGACCCAATGGAAATGCAACCTCATGACCCAGATGTTAAAGCTCTTCAACGTCTAGCAGTATTGCATGATTGTGTTATTGCAACTAATAGGGCTACCGCTGATTTTGTCTTCAGCTCTCCATATCTTAACCAAAGTTACGAACGAAAAGCTATTGACGCTGGTGGCAACCTCCGCCGTAGAGTTGACGAATTCTCTCATGTAGATGATTAGTTTATCCATGTGAATTTAGTCCTAGCTATCTTTAATATTCTAATTTAGAGTACCTTACAGTAAAATTGGTCTCTCCCGCTTTGCTGTGCAAAAATATCCTGGCATTATTCGCTTCGGCTATCATTTTGCAGATATTTAAGCCTAGACCATAACTTGAATCTGCTGAGGATAATTTATAGAATCTTTCGAAAATCTTATCTTTAGCGTGTGCTGGTATTTCTTCAGATTCATTAATTACCGCTACCTCAAAAAATGTTGGACTATCTTTTGCTATTATGTTCACCTCTGGACCAGTTGAGTTTTCTAAGGCATTTTTAATTAAATTAATATAAAGCTCTTTCTCCCATTTAGGATCTCCAGTATAAATTGTATTACTCACATTTATCCTAATATTTATATTTCTTGCTTTACTAATAGGAGCTAAAAGTGTTTTAACTTCATTAAGCAATTTTTCTAAGTTTATATCTTCATTCTTAAACTCAACTGTACCGGATTCAAGTGTAGCAATATTCAAAAGCATGAGAACCAAGTTTGTAATTGCAGCTATTTCAGTTTGTAAGTAATCTATTAATTCATTTTTTGCACTTATATCTATCTCAGGATCTTTGAGATTATCAATAATTAATTGCATAGAAGTTATAGGGGTTTTGATCTGATGTGATATATCCTCTAGAGTATTTTTAAGGAATCTTTGGCTAGTCTTAGCATTTTCAGCCTCTTCTCTCAGTTTTACTGTCAGCTTATATAGTTCATTTTCAAGTATAGCAAAGTCTTCTTCCTTAGTACTTAATCTAATGTCATAAATACCTTGGTTAATCTTTTCCATCTGTGTAATAAAACGTTGAATTTGTCTTTTCTGACTTATAGAGGTAAACATAAGGTATAGGCCTATTAATGTTGTTACTCCTACAACAAAGAGTATCATAATTATATTAGCTTGATTCCTTGAATTATTAAAATCTAAAATACCAGTAGATCCAACTATTCCATATTCGCTTAAATCTAGCTTATCTTGGGTATTTGCAGCTTTTATTAGTTGACCTACATTCACGTCTGGATTAGTCTTTTTTACTTCACTAAGAATTTTATGCACAGCTTGGTTGGCTTCGTCCTGGAAGCTTGACTTTATCTCCCTTACAGTAAAAATAGAGAGAATGAGTATTAAGACAACTATTAATAATGCTAAAACTTTATTATTCCTCATTTAACACATAACCTACATGTTTAATAGTTTTTAATTCTTTTAAATCCAACTTATTTCTCAATCGACTTATAGTAACTGACAAAGTATTATCGTTTACAAACTCATCGTCAGTTTCCCATAACTCTAGTAAGCGAGTTCTTTCTAAGACCTTATTTTTATTTTTTATGAAAATCTCAAGCAACTGATACTCACGTATAGATAAGTCCACAGGCATACCATCTTGCAAAACTACATGCTCTTTGGCATTAATACTTATGTTTTTGAAACTTAAAGAATCTGGTAGCACTTTCCTAATCCTGGCATTTAATTCTCCTAAGGTAAAAGGTTTAGTTATATAGTCATCAGCTCCCATATCAAGAGCTTTTACTATAGTCGTCTCTTCATCATTAGCTGTTAGAAAAATTATAGGTATATCTTTGTACTCTTTAAATATTTCGTATAAATCCAGTCCTGAACCATCACCTAAAGATATATCTATTAGAGCTAAATCATACTTTGAAACATCAAAGCTAGCAGCCTGAGCAAATGAGCTCAAACTGCTAACTTCGTAATTCTTGCCAAGATTCAACTCAAGGCTTTTAATTATTAATTTCTGATCTTCTACAATAAGTATCTTTTTCATATTTTTATTATATATTCTCATTTCTAATTGTCGCAATTATATTCTGAGATTTAATCTTACCTACAGAGTATTTCATGATCAAGAATATGATAATGAAGGTTGTTAAAATGCTTACTAGTAAAGCTATCCACGGTATTTGGTAAGTCATAGCTTCTATGCTACTTTTCATTCCAATGTATATTAGATAGTTAGCAAGAAGACCTATTAAAATTCCCCAGAACAAGGCTTTTATCCCAAGTATTAAACTTTCATAGAAGCTCATTAAGTTCATCTGCTTACTACTCATTCCCAAAGAGATTAAAGATGCAAATTCGGTCTGCCTTGAGTAAACATTACTACTAATTGCATTAAACACATTGGTCAAAGCTATTAAAGTCATTACTATCATGAATCCATAGGCAAATATCTGAATAAGCAAGAGCAAGTTGTTAATCATCTTTTCTCTTGCCCCTATATTATCAATTCTATAATCATTAATATTATTTTCACTTAGAAATTTATTAATACTATCAAAAGTTTGCTCATTATTGTCTGTGTCAATCGCAAATATATAGTAAGAGTATTCTACATTATCCCCAAGACTTCCTTTTCTAGTATATATATCTATTGTAGAACCTTTAGTATATGCATCCATACCTGGCAGCAATTTATCAACTTTATATAGCTCTATCTCCTTTTCAGAAATTAAATTAGGATTATTATTCTGCGCAATTTTTACTTTACTTTCTGATAGTTGATCACACATTAGTATCTTATTATCTTCCGTTTTATATTGCGCTCTATTAGTGAAGACGAAATCAACATTTCCACCGAATTTATTTTCACCTAGCAACTTATCAAAACTCTCAGGATTGACTTCATGAACTTTAACATTTACATTTGTATCAATTGTTATCCCAATTCTTTTTTTGAAATCTTCATTTAAATATTTGCTACTAATAACCCAATCTGAAATCTCATATATGGCATATTTTTCGTTTTCCAGAACCTCATTAATTATTCGTTTTGTTACATCTAGATCCTCTTGATAAAGTTTCTTTTCATCAAGTTCGGGATCAGTTTTATGTGCGCCAGCATAGTGAGATAAGTTATAATTTGTCTCTCCTTCAAAAGTGTTCACCCCGTAAATAATTGAATTAACAAAATAATTTATAACTATAAAGACTGCCACACTTAGCGCTAAGGATATTACTGTAGCTCTATATTTTTTCTTGTTTCTTTTTATATTTTTCTTGGCAATTGAACCACTCACTCCTAAAAGTTTATCAGTTAATTTAGATGTTCTAACTGTTTTGGCATTGAGTTTCACATCTTTTACAGAACGAATAGCTTCTATTGGACTCAGCTTAATTGATCTTCTAGCAATTAGTATTGTAGATAAGTAAATTGTTATTACTGTTAAGACTAATGTTATAGCTATTGCTTGCCAAGATAATACAAATGCAAAACTCACATCAGCAGCTTCAGCTCCTAAAGCATCCATTGTCAAGACATCTACAACCTTAGAGAGTATAAATGATGCTATTATTCCAAGTAGTACTCCTAATCCGAACCCTATCCCGCCTAGTACGAAACCTTCAAATAGAATATTCTTTTTAACTTGTTTATCTGTCGCACCTAAGCTTTTAAGAATTCCATATTGCTTGGTTTTTTCTACTATCAAGATAGAGAAACTGTTTTTAATAATAGAAATAGAAGTTATTATTATAATTCCTAAAACTACTGAAGCTATAATAACTATTGATCTGTATTGATTAAATTTCAAACCAGACCCTGAAATTGCTAGTAAGTCATTATTTTTTTCTAAGAATAAAGAGGGCTCTAAGGATGCATTTTTGTATGTGTTTTTTATATGTGCATCAATATTTTTGGGATCTTTTAGGCTATATAAAAGCTCTGTATTACGTACCATATCACCTAATTCAGGTGAATCTAGTGTAAAAGCACTGTAACCTGGTTCAGAAAAAGACTCTGTCATAGTATTTGGTCTTTGAATGATACCTACAATCTTGAACGTCTTAGTTTTTACGTCTTCAATATGTTCTGTCTCATTATATACACGTTTCAATTGTATTTGTTCTAGTAGCTCTAATTTTTTAAGATCTTGAGTGTCTATCTGGCTTATGTCTTCCTGAGATAATCTTCTATTTCCTAAGTCTAAGTTAATAGTTTTGCCTGCTTTTAATTCTTCTAAATCATCTTTGTAGTTATTGATTAATTCTTTCGACAAAACGATCTCATTAGAATTTTCTGGAAGTCTACCACTGATTAATTTCAAATTATTATCAGCTAATCCAGCTTTACTTGTAGCTATTACCCTTATATATGGCATATATTCATTTTTGGAATTAATCTTTGAATATCCTAGAATTTTGTTAACTAGCAGTTCATCTACATCGACATTAGCTTCCAATTTATCTTGATATTCTTCCCCCAATATATTCACTAAATGATATTTACCACTCATATCTTTAACTATATCTTCTACTGTTTTTCTAACAGAAAAAAGCATGGTCAAAACCGTAAACATCAAAGCTACTGACAAGCAAATTCCTATTATAGTTGCTACTGATTTTTTCTTATTCAATCTTATATTTTTTAATGTTAATTCATTTAATAGTTTCATAAATTCACCTAAACTCTAATATTTTTTGAACTCGATAATTAGTTTTTAAAATCGGACTTTATTTTTCCGTCTTCAATTTCAATAATTCTATCGGCAACATTAGCGACCTCAAGGTTATGTGTGATGAGAATTATTGTTTGCTTATATGTCTTGTTATATTGTTTCAGCAAATTAACTATCTCTTCACTTGCTTGACTATCTAAGTTACCTGTTGGCTCATCTGCTAGTAGAATGCTTGGTCTATTGATTAAAGCTCTACCTATAGAAGTTCTTTGTTGTTCACCACCAGAGAGCTGGTTAGGTAAGTGATTTCTTCTTTCTGATAGACCTAAAATTTTCAAAATTTCATTCATATCTTCTTTTGCTACTGTTTGACCATCTAATCTCTTTGATATGCTAATATTTTCTTCTACCGTTAATGTTGGAATCAAATTATAGAATTGATATACCAAACCAACTTGTCTACGTCTATATACAGCTAACTGATCACTGGATAAATTAGAAATATTCTGACCATCAACTATAATTTCTCCACTATCGGCCCTATCCACTCCACCTAATAAGTGCAGTAAAGTAGATTTACCTGATCCGGAAGCACCTACTATTGCTAGGAATTCACCTTTTTCAACAGAGAAACTAATGTCATTACATGCTTTAACTGCATTCTCATTCTTACCGTATGTTTTATTTAAATTTTTAACTGATAAAATTTCCATCTCAATACCTCTTTATACTTGTTATTTATAGATTTATTCTAGCAAGTCAAACTTACAGTAAAGTGACAAGAAAAAATCTCTTCTATAGAGAAGAGATTTTATGAATTTAAAATTATTTTTATACTAGAACCAAATAGTATCGTAATTAATAGGAGAATAAAAATTCTTTTCTAGTTCTTCTTTGCTATTATTCTTATTACCTAAAACCCACATAGTTTTGGCAAAAACTGCCTCTGGTGTCATATCGTAAGATTCAAGAAAGTTTGTTTGAGCTTTAATCTTATTACCGACCTCATAAATACTCATGTTACTACCTTCTTTTGCAACTTGAGTAGCCATGATAATTAGTTTATCTGGATATATCTGGCAAAGCTCAATAAATTCCTCGTTAATACTTGCGGGAATACCACCTACACCAAAACTTTCAAAAATTAAGCCATCATACTTCTCAAAAAGATATTTCAGTATATCTGGACTAATACCTGGTGTTAACTTAAGCAGGTAAACGTTTGAATCCAGCTTGGTATAAAAATCCACTTCACCTTCATGCTTTTCTGCCTTGATATAACGCATTATTTTATTATCCTGAACCAAAGCTAGATAAGGGAAATTTATACTAGAAAAAGCATTATAGCTCTTTGATCTTGTCTTCTTCGCTCTAGTACCAGCTATTACCATCGAAGCAAACACTATAGTTACACCCTCTGACTCATCATCAACCGCATAAATAATACTGTCCCTTAAATTCGCTTTTGCATCTGTTACGTCTAAATTAATAGGTTTTTGGGAGCCTGTAATAACAATTGGTTTTTTAGAATTTTGTATCATATAGGATAAGGCTGCAGCTGTATACGCCATTGTATCCGTGCCATGAGTTATTACGAAAGCATCATAATTCTCATAAACTTTTTTTATATATTCAACTATAATTTGCCAATGTTCTGGCCCAATGTTAGTGCTATCTAAATCTAAAAGCTGATGATATTCTATATCAGCATATTCTAGCACTTCAGGAATATATTGGATTAGCTCCTTGGGATTAATTCCAGGTTTCAGACCATTGTCTGACTGAACTGAAGCTATAGTTCCTCCTGTAGCTAACAGAAGAACTTTTTTCTTTTTCATGGTCATAGCAAAATCTCCCTCCTTATTACAAATATATTTTATATTATTTCATACTAACTTCACATTGCTAGATTATTATTTAAGTGTAGTTTTTTGATATACAGTCCTCCAAAACGTATTATAAAGCCCCGACTAGCTCCTTTACTCGGGGTTTTATTTTATCTAAACATCACATCTAAAAAGGGAGCTATCTCTAACTCCCTTAATAAATTTAAATTTTTGCTAGCAATCTTTAATTTTGCTTAGCTCCTAAATTTTCGGCTAAAACATTAATAATCTCAGCATTCTTAGCTTCAATCTCTTCACTACTTAAAGTATGATCTGAGGATGATAGCTCATATCTTAGCAAAATACTTTTCTCATCTTTTGCCATTTCTGCACTACGATAAATCTCTAAGAACTCTAATTTTTGAACTAGTGGTTCTACCAATTCAGCAATTTCAGACCACTTTACTTCATCTTTTACCCAAATATTTAAGTCTTGTGTTACTACTTGATATTGATTCAAGCTTTCATATGAATTAGTTCTAGAATCCAAGCTCTCAATATGATCTAAGTCAAATTCTGCAATTAATACATAGTGATTTTTTACACCACTATTTTTCGCAGTTTTTGGAGAAATCATTCCTAGGTCACCAATAACTTCGCCATCTTTATCCAAGATATTTAACCATACCTTTGGATCTGCCCAGCTAGGTTTCTCTTCTTGAGCGAATGAAATTCCAGTACAATGATTATATCTAGCCATTGATTCTAAACTACCTTTAAGATCACGGAATAATAGCTCTGGTGAATCTCCAGCTGCTAATAATCCTAAGTAGTTCTTTTGTTCAGGAAGTACTTCATCTGGACTAGATGGTGTCCTATATCCTTTAGCAAAAACTTGTGCTTGTTCGAAAATCTTAAACTCTGATTTATATCTTAAGTTCTTGACCGCAGCTTCTAACAATCCTGGAACTAGACTTCCTCTTAACTTAGATTGAGTAGGACTTGGTGCATCTTGTAACTCTAACCACTCGCTCGCATCAATATCTGCTGCTTCAATATAGTGACTGTCTACCCATGGATAAGTGTACACTTCTTGGAAACCACAGCGAATCGCAAAATACTTGTGAAGATTATGGTTTAAATTAACTTCCCTTTGGTTAATTGCTGCTTCTAGTTCGATGCTTGGAGCAATTAAGCTAAAGTTCTCGTACCCTATCATTCTAGCTATTTCTTCGAGAATATCAGCGGCCATCTGGATATCACCAGTAGATCTCCAAACTGGTGCTAAGACCGTAAACTCGTTATCATCCTCATTAATAATTTCGAAACCTAAAGGTTCAAGACTATCATGAATCTCTTGGCTAGTAATTTCACGACCAATTCTTACGTTGAGATAATCATATTTAACTGTTATCTCATTACGTTCAGTCTCATGTTGCTTTGCTTGACCTTTTGCAATAATTTTTGCGTCCGGTAAGAGTTTATTTAACAAGTTAAAGGCAAGATTCTTAGCATCTTCCATTCTTGCTGTATCAATATCTTTTTCATATCTACTAGAAGAATCAGTTCTAACATTATGTCTCTTAGAAGTTCTTCTAACTGCCAATGGACTAAATGATGCAATCTCTAGAAGCATACTATCTGTATCTGCTAATATTGAGTCTTGCTTACCACCCATAACTCCACCTAGAGCTAAAGGTTTCTTACCATCAGTAATTACTACATCTTCTGGATCCAAATCAAGAATAGTGCCATCTAATAGTTCAAGTTTCTCATCTGAATTAGCATCTCTAACTAGTATTCCTGATTCAACATGTTTGTAATCAAAACCATGTGTTGGTTGACCAGTGGTTAACATTACATAGTTTGTTATATCTACTAAATTATTCTTTGGATTTACATCTACTGACCAAAGTCTAATTCTCATATCTAGAGGAGATTTTTCGACTTTAACATTGTCGATTACATAAGCTGAATAAGCATTACAATTTTTGGTGCTTATTTCTACAGGATAATTATCTAAATTATCTGTAACTTCAAAAGTTTCTAGTTTTTTTAACTTAGTATTATAAATAGCAGCTAACTCTCTTGCTATACCATAATGTCCCCAGAGATCCGGTCTATGAGTCATTGATTTATTATCAATTTCAATTATGTAATCATCTAGGCCAATTGCATCTGCAATGTTTACACCAGGTTGAGCCTTTTCTAGATCAGATAAATCCATAATATCGTGTTCAGCAGCTGGGAATATTACTTCCAAATCGAGCTCATTAGCACCACAGATCATACCTTCACTCAAGACACCTCTTAATTTAGTACTTTTGATCTCTACAGCTTCACCTTGACCATGCCAACGTACCATAGCTCCAGGTACTGACACAGCTACTTTTTGGCCAACAAATAAGTTTTGTCCACCACAAACTATTTGAAGATCTCTTTCTCCACCAACATTAACTTTACATACCCATAAGGTATCGGCATTTTCGTGCTTCTCAATACTGAGAATCTCACCTACAACAATTCCAGAAAATCTGTCCTTAAGACTCTCAACATCCTCGACTTCAACAGTACGCATAGTAAGATCGTAGGCTAAGTCTTCAATGCTCAAATCTTCTGGTAATTCTACATAATCTTTTAACCAATTCAATGATACTTTCATGATTCACCTCTCCTCTTACTATTTATATTGTTCTAAGAATCTTAAATCAGTGCTATGGAACAATCTAACATCATCAATACCGTATCTCATCATAACTAATCTATCCAAACCGATGTTAATGTAGAAACCTGACCACTCTTCTGGGTCAAGGCCTGCTGCTCGTAATACGTTGGGATGAGGTACACCACCAGGCATAACTTCTAACCAACCAACTTGGTTACATACTGAACATCCCTTACCAACACAAACTTGACACTGCATATCAATTTCAAATCCTGGTTCAACAAATGGGAAATATCCAGCTCTCATTCTAACTGGCACATGATGTCCAAATACTTTTTCTAATATAGTTTCAATTAATAATTTACCTGAGGCAAAGGAGAAGTCTTTATCAACAATTAAAGCTTCATATTGGAAGAAAGCTCTCTCGTGTCTAGCATCTGTGGTCTCATTTCTGAACACCTGTCCAGGATATACAAATCTTGCAGGAGCACCATTCGCTTGTAAATAACGCACTGAAGCTCCAGTTAAGTGAGGTCTTAAGCATAAACGTTTACTGGCCTTCTCATAATCTTCTGTACTCAATTCTTCTAAAGTAGCACCTGGTTTAAGCCAATAAGTATCCATTGACTCTCTAGCTGGGTGTTCTTTAGGGAAATTCAAGTTATCAAAGGCATATTGCTCGCTTGTTATATCATCCTCAGAAAACAACTCAAAATTCAGAGATAAGAAGGCATCATTTAAGTCATATGCCATCTGTGTGATTGGGTGCAAACTTGCTGCCTGTATTTGAGATCCTGGAAGAGATACGTCAAAATCCGTATCTATATATGAACTATTTTCCAAAATCTCAACTTCCTTAGAATCTAAACTTGCTTGAATACTATTCTTAACTTCATTTCCTAATTTACCAAGTAAAGGACGTTCTTCTGCAGAAGCTTTACCAATAGATTTTAAAATTACACTTAATGTTCCTTTTTTGCCAAGAAATTTCTGTTTAAGCTCTTGCAACTTAGAATTAGTCTGAGCTTCATTAATTGCTGCAACTGCTTCTTTCAGTAAAGTTTCAAGTTCTTGTTGTAACATCAATTATCCCCTCTTTTCCTGATTACTTTTATTAATTAAAATTGTCTTTTAGATATTATATCCCAACATTGTATAATCTTTTGATTTTTTTACAAAAAGAAAGTGCCCCTTTTTACGGAGCACTTCCATTAGTTTTTATTTTCAAATTAAGTTATTCTTAATCTTCTAGCTTTCTACGTACTACAATTATTACACTAGCTAAGCTTAAGGCTATTAAAGCTAGAGGTATATAGTAGGTAATAGCACCAGTTTTTGCTGGAGTAGACTTAGACTCAGACTTAGCTTTGCTTGTTGCTTCTGTAGCCATGCTTGAACTTGCTGTAGTATTCTCTGACTCAAGTTTCTCTGCTGCAAATATAAACTTAGAGAAACCATCTGTTTCAAATACAACTTGTCTACCATTGATCTTAACATATAGATTTTCGCTAGTGCCATCTGATTTAATATGTGTCAAACTTAACTTCTCGTTCTTATCAATATCGAATCCTATTGTTATTTCAAGACTAATCTTAGATTTTGGTTGAACAGAATTTCCATTTTTGTCTAGCAGTTTAATTTCGAAAACTTCTTTTTTATCAGAAGACTCTAGTTTTTCTGCCCATAATGTGTAACCTGTATGTTTACCCTCATCACTTATGATATTAATATCTTTGAATGGTGAGTTTGGATCTAATTTTAGGGGCTCTGAATTAGCTTCATTGTCCTCTGGTTGTTCAGTCTCTGGATCTTGTGGCGCTTCTGGTTCCTGTGGAACTTCTGGTTCTTTTGGTTCCTCTGGTTCTTGTTCACCAGGTTCTTCACTTGGGTTTTCTGGTTCTTCCTGACCTGGATTTTCACCAGGCTCTTGCTCTCCAGGTTCTTGTTCACCTGGTACCTCTGGATCAGGAGTCATCTCTTTAAATTTAAGACCTTTTAGCGCTTCGTTAAGTTCTGTTGTTGCTTTTTCTACTTGTTCTTGGGTCAAACCCTCTAACTCATTTAACATCTTAGCTTCAGCTAATTTATTCTTGAATTCAATTAGATTTTCATCTTCTTCAACATTTTCAAGATTTACATCTTCAGCTTCTGCTATAGCTTTTTGTAAATCTGCTTTACTTACTTCACTTACATCTGTTTCGGTCTTTTCAACTAGACTGTTTATAGCTTTTTGCAAATCTGCTTCTGCTTGATCTACCTTTTCTTGTGAAGCATATTTTTCATTTAATACTTCTTTAGCTTTTAATTCTACAGCTTTTAGATTTTCAATAGATTCTTCAGTTTTATCATTTAGGTCTATAGTGTCTAACATGGCCACTAGATAATTCAACTTATCTTTGTTTGCTTCTGGCTTTTCTACCAAGGCATCTATAGCTTTTTGTAGCTTATCTTGAATGTTGCTTACTTGACCTTTATTTGCCTCTTCATCAGCGAAAATCATCTCTGCTTCTTTAACAACTGCTAACAACTCTGATTTTGTCTCATCTGTCCATTTAATATCTTCTGACTCAGCCTTTGCAGTTTTAATCAATTCTTCTAACGCTGATTTATCTACTGTGTTGTCACGCTGTCCTAGTAAACGTATTTCAGATAAAGCCAGTGATCTATAATATCCTGTACCTGCTACTTCAGTGACTTTCAGTTTCCAAATATTCTTTTCGTAGGCTTGACCAAAGATATTTGTAATTTCTTTAAGTTGACTTGAATCAGAGAAGCTAAATACCTTTTCCCAGTTATCGTCATTCTCTAGATATTCAGAATTTGATAAATTAGCTGTATCTGGATTAGTTTCCTTTAAGACATACAATTCTCCAGCTTTAGCATTCATATCCTTTAGCATATATGCATCAGCTTTTGTAGCATTCCAAATCTCAAGTTTTTGAACTTTGGCACCATCACCTAGATCAAATGCAACCCAGAATGGACTCTCTTCTATATCTCTAGCACCTACGGTAAATATACCATCACCAAAACCATTTAATTTATTATCAAATAGGTTAGGTACCAGCTCTTTATAATCTCTAATCATTGAAGAAGTTCCTAATACTTTTGCATTTTCAGCTAAGTTGATCATGATTTCTTTTTCAGCACCAACCACATACTTAAGCTCATGTGCAACTTTATTATTCTCATCAAAGTATACTACTCTATAAGTTTCCTCTTCTTCATTGTTTATGATTGAAGAACCGGAATCTCTTGTATCTGAGAAGATTTGATTATCATGAGTAATTATTCGAGCATTATAATTTGATATATCATACTTAAATTCTTCAAATGTATAATCATTTGCTACAAATTTAGTTCCATTAATGCTTTCTTCCTTGAAAGAATTAAACTCATTTTCATCTTTTACTACTCTACCAGTAGAAGTTTCTTGAGATTTAATGTATTTAAACACATCATTTGCTTCTGAGTCTTTTTCTACTTCAACATTTTTCTCTAAAATTGCTGAGTTAAAGAAAGATCTTGGTTTTTGATTATCAAATAATGTTAACAAGGATACATCTCCAGCGGAAGTGTTGTTCTTAACATGCTCTATTAATGTATCTAAAATCTCTCTATTTTTGCTTCCTTCATAGAAGTCTAATAAGTTGTTGCTTAAATTAAATTCTAATAATGAAGTCCATGCTTCAACTCCAGAGAACTCTAGAGTTTCAAGGTTCAATCCTGATAAATCTAGTTTTTCTAAAGAAGCAAGTCCACTTAATTTAAGTTTGCTAAATACTTTTTCATTTTTTGCTTCAGGAATTGCATTTGCTATATTATGAGGCAATAAATCTTTATTGATTTCTTTTACCTTACTTAAACCATTTAGGCTTAAGCTTTTTACATTTTGCATTAATTCCAAACCTTGGAGACTTTCAATTTCAGGGTTATTGATTTCTAAATCTCTATCATACAATCTGAATGTTCTTAGGTATGGACCTACCTTTGACTTAATCTCTTCAAGTAAATTTTTATCAGGAATATGTTTTTCAGTAAGTAAAGTATAATCCCCAGATTCTTCCATTAATTCTCTGAGCTTAGCACTATTTGAAAAATCACTTTTGACAATATTATTGTCTCCGTGAGCTACTCCATCTCTTTCGATAGCATATGAGAATACACCAGCTTTGACACCATTGTCAGGTTGCCATTTAACATGCTCTTGTACTGCTCTACTGTTTAAGAACTCTTCGCCAAAACCTGGTACATCAAACCATTGGTTGCCCTTTGGAGAATTTTCTTCATACCAAGAAAATCCTACTAAATATTGTTCAGGTCTAATATATGGCTTATATGTTTCCCAGAACTCATTGAAGTCTGCTTCTTTTTGTCCATATGATTGCATTAATACAAAATCAAAACAATCGCTTATTCTTGGGAATATTTTATTGACTCTCTCATAGTTTATTCTGTCCAACTGAGTAGCTTTCATAGTCGTATCAAGAATAAATAACTTATTATTTGCGTCTAAGATTTTCTTTAACTCTTTAATAATGCCAGTAGCATCATCTATATCTTTTTCGCTCAAAAGCTCTCTACCATCAGCACTTAAGGTATGATGTTTTTCATAGTCTATGTCTAATCCATCTACATTATGCTCAGCTACATATACATCATATATTTGCTGTGCACGCTTAGCATAAGTTGACGCATCTAAATCATAGTTTATAACATCACCAGTTTTGTCTCCCTTTAGCACCATTCCAAGATTTATTGTTCGGACAACCTTTTGTCCTTTAGCATTCATTGCAGGAACATAATCTTCTTTCAGCGCACGCCAAAACTCTGGAGTTTCCTCACCACCTGGGAAAACAAAGACTAAATTAACTTCTTTAGGAACATCTAACATCGAATTTGGTCTACTTGGATCATGAGCTTTGTCATGCCAGGATCTATAGTAACCACCATTGATAGGCAACTGTAAGCCTTTTACATTAGTCATACTCTCTGCACTCGAATTATCCATAGCGCTAACTGCAACATTAAAATTAAATAGTGCTGCTGATAAAACAAAAGCACACACGAATACAGAGGTTATGAGCCTCATAAAAATCTTTTTCCTCATTCAAATACCCTCTTTCTTTTATTGTTCTAACTTTAGTAGAAAGCTATATTTCTACACAAAGTTAAAATAATTAGAAACATTTATACCATAGTGCACAAAATAAAACAATAAGTATTTTTATACTTGTGCCATTATCCTAAAGATAAATATTATACCGCCAATTAATAGAAGACATTTATGCAAAAAAGAACCTGCCATAGAGGCAGGTTCTAAAAAATTAATTACTTAAATCTAAATTTATTTTGGAATAATTGGCAAGCTTGCTGCAGCAACACTTTGACCAACTCTTCTTAATTTCTCACTTGGTAACATAATATCCATTTTTTCTGCTAATTCAGGATATTCAGCTTTAATTACTTCTTGGCAAACTTCAAGAATTCTATCTCCACCTTTACCTGACACAACTCTTCCCATTAAGATAACATCTTCGATGTCATAGAAGTCTGAATAGTATGCTAAGGTGTAACCTAGATAGACACCAATACTTGTGAATACATCTTTGGCAGCTTCATTACCATCATTCATATATGCTTGAATAACTTTGAGTTTTTCTGCCAATGATAATGAAGGATCAACATCTAATCCAGCTCTCTCTGCCAATCTAATAGCAGCATCTTGTGAGAAATATTTACATCCCATACCATAGTCACCGGACCATTCATCTACCTCAGCTGTTTCTGCTGGTTGATAGTCTGCTGGAGCAAATGCCAATTCATTTAAATATCCAGTTAAATTCATGTCTGCATCTACATATCCAACTGCTTCACTTGTACCCATTGCTATTCCTAGAACTTTACCTTCCTCTAGACTCATAGCACCTGCCAAAGCTGAAACATCACCATCATTAGCTACCATAAATGGCTTACCAGGGGCGACTTCTTCACATGCTCTTATATAAATATCTTCGACAGTATCTGCATAGATTTCTTCTGGTACTTGTAAGAATAAAGAAGCTACTTTGGTTCTATCATTGATGTAAATACCTGCAGATGAAATACCGATACCATCTACTCTTGGCATTTTAGAAGCTGCTGTTCTTAGTGATTCTACAATACCATCATAGTGATATTGAGGGTCTGATTCTAACTTAGGGAACCAGATTACTTCCTCTGAGTAAATTGTTTCACCATCAATAACTGCTGATACTTTTCTATCTGAACCTCCAGCATCGAAACCAATACGACAACCGTGCAATTCATTGCTTGACTCTACTGGTACAAAATGAGCTTTTGGCATATCATCAAAGGCTTTAATAATAACTTCAAATTTTTCGCCATATACTCTTTGCATATAGTCAACGTCAAATGCTCTTTCGCCATTTTTGTTATATTGTTCTTTTATTTTATTAGCGATTTTTTCATTACCTGCTAGATAGATCTTATAACCACCTCTAGCCCAAATTAGTTGCTTAACTAACCTATTAATGTACATTACATCTGCATCAAAATGCTCTGCATCACCATAAATGAATGTATTCTCAACTTCTACCAATCCATCATTTCTCTCAATTGCTACTGAGAAATTTTCTTTTGCGCCAGACAAATAAGCATCATTCCAAACCTTCATTGGAATAAACTCTGGCTCTAATGGTGCCTTGAATTTGTAATCGAATTCAATTCCGTGTAAATTCATTTAAATACCTCCCAAAAGTTCTACCTTAATTACTATACATTAAAAGATATCAAATTTCTAAACTTTTGAAGCTAAACTTGAACTCCTTTAGCTTGTAAATTTAATTCTTTCACCTCTATTCTTAACAAGTACAAAGAAACGATTAAACAAACTAAATCAGATATTAACAAAACATACCAAACACCAGCAGCCCCAAAGATTGTTGGTATAACAAGAAGGAATAAAGCGATCAAAATGTAACCTCTTAATAAGTTAATATACATATCATATTTAGGCTTATGAACCGCTGTCATATATCCACCTATACAAACGTTAAATCCCAAAACAAGGAAACTTAATGAAAAAATCCTTAAAACTTTTGTTGAAAAATCAAAAAATTCTTGAGTATAGTCAGAAATAAATACATTAATAAAGAACCCCGGAGCAAGCTGAATTAAGCCGAAAAATATTATAGAAAAGAATCCTACTGTTATCATCATATAATTTCTTAATCTACTAATATTTGAATATTGTTTCGCTCCATAATGATATGCAAGTAATGGTTGACTTGCTTGATTAATTGCTAACATTGTATTAACCACAAAAGTCAAAATATAAGCAATAACAGAGAAACTTCCCAATCCATGCAATCCATATAAATCGCCTATCTTGTTGTTAAATAATAGAATAGTAAATCCTGTAGAGAATTCTGCTAAACTCGCAGGGAATCCATAAGAAAGAATTTTTCTAAACATTGAAAAATCCAATTCAAATCTACTAAATTTCAATCTAGATTTTTTAGATAAGAAGTGAATTAAATAGGCTATTGTTGGTAGAACTTGAGCTAAGCCTGTAGCAATAGCTGCACCAGAAATCCCCATATCCATCTTAAATATAAATACATAATCTAAAACAATATTTGTAAAAGCTGACCCCAGCATAAAAACAGTAGACAATTGTGGAAATCCGTCTGCTTTGATCATAACTTCAAACACATAGCTTATTATATAAAATGGGATAAACCCTATAATTATACTTATGTAGGATTTTAATAATGAGGCTACCTCTGCTTCAGCACCTAAGAATTCAATTAAACTATCAATAAACAAATATGAGGCAAGTGAAATAACAACTCCAATAAATAAAGCTGCAACAACAGTCATAGTAAAATACTCATTAGCTTTTTTCTTGTCTCCGCGTCCCAGGTAATAACTGATAATATTCAGGGAGCCCACAGATACAAGTATAGCAATAGCAAAACTCAAGGCTACATATGGCATGGCTAAATTTACAGCTGATAAACCCTTCTCGCCCACTCCTTGGCCAACGAAAATACCATCGACCATTGTATAGCTAGAAAACAAGGTCATAGTTGCAATTGTTGGTATTAGAAATTTTAAGTATTTTTTCAATAAATTTTCTTTCATTTTTGTTTTTTCCTATTTTTACACATAATGATAAAATTATTGTAAAGCTTGGAGTAGGTCCAAGGTCAAGAGGTGTTTTTAGGATGATGCAGAAAAATTATAAGATAGGTGAACTAGCCAAATTATTCAAGATATCTACCGATACACTTAGGTTTTATGAAAAAGAAGAATTACTTATTCCTAAGAGAGAGAGTAACGGTTACAGAATGTATTCAATTTTTGACATCTGGAAACTTAATGTAATCAACACTATGAAATCCTTGGGTGTAGAACTAAAAGACATTAAAGTTTTCTTAAATGATAGGTCCGTGCAAAACGAAAAAGAAATTTTGGAGTTAGAGCTTGATTATCTTGAGGATAAAATTAAACATCTTGAATACCAGAAAATTGAACTCACAAATCGT
This sequence comes from Fastidiosipila sanguinis, assembly GCF_002998295.1. GTDB lineage: Bacteria > Bacillota > Clostridia > Saccharofermentanales > Fastidiosipilaceae > Fastidiosipila > Fastidiosipila sanguinis. The sequence continues at coordinate 439,702 of NZ_CP027226.1, read as the reverse complement.
TTAAATTTACTAAATGACGCTACAAATAATACAACTTACAATGAAGTCCAGATTGAAGTCTTACAAAACAGGAAAATAATTTATCTAGATTATGAATTCACAAATGATAATGAAATTGATTTAGCCTTCTCTAGCTTGAGTCAGAGGTTCGATGATATTATCTATTTCTTCAATAGAGATTTCGGTATGATTTTACCCATAGAAAAAGTTTTAAGTGGAAAATATAATGAGTATCGTAGAGGTTTTCTTATTGTTGACGACAATATGGAAAAATATGATACAACTATAGATGCGGGCAAATACTTAATTTTTCGTCATAGAGGTCCTTACGAAAATATCGACACAGCATATAGTAAAATCTTAGCTTTTGCAAAATCAAATAATCTAGAATTGAGCTCTGAAGTTATAGAGCGTTATCTTATAGACAGAAATCAAACTTCCAGACCGGATGAATACCTTACTGAGATCCAAATTGCTATTCTCAATGAGTAAAATCAGTAACGCAAAAGTATCTAGATATTAATAAATAAAAGACCCAAAATTGGAACTATAGTTATAGTAATTAAGTTGATCAAATTATTATCCACAAAACTTAAACCTTTAACTGGCTTATCCTCTTCAATCATAGGGAAATCTTGCAATTCACCATCGGTTCCCAAGTACTTCTTCTGAAACAATAACCCTAGAATACTATCAATTATTGTACCCAGGCAGCCTAGAGTAAATGATATTAAAAATCCTTTGAAACCAAACTGAGAAATTGCTAGCAATGAGATTAATGCAGAGCCTAAGAAACCTGCAAATAGGCCTGGAATACTCACTCCACCAGATAAGCCTTTAGGCAAAGTTTTGCCATTTAAAATATTAAACACCCTAAACTCACTTAACTTACCCAGTTCTGAGGAAAAAGTATCTGCATTAGCTGCAGCAAATACTGCTATAGATAACAGGGTGTATTTAGGATCAGGGTCGAAATATGAAATCCAAGCTAATATTACTGCTGGTAGAGAGTTTGCAAAAACCTGTTTCCAATCCCTTGCATGGAACTTCATCATCTTTGTCTTATAATCTTTTTTATTATAATTATTAATTTTACTCACTATAGTCCCTAGAATGAAGAATAAAATTAAACTTATGTATACATTAATTCCTGAAAAAACAAATAAAGATTGAGCTACTAATATAGCTGCAATAGCGCCATTTAAACTAATAGATTCCTTTTGATATGCCAAATATAAAATCAATGCAGAAAATACTATTACGGCGACTTGCACCCAAGAAAAATGATGGATTAATAATCCTGCAAATATACCACTTCCAATTGGTAGAGAAATGTTATCAAATCCATTCTTACCAGAAATCTCAATGTACATCGCAAAAATTCCATTTAAAGCTGAAATTAACAAATTGATAAATATAATTTTCAAACTAAAAGTTGGATTGTTTATAGTGGCAACTATAAAAGTTATCAAGACTGCCGCTATTAAAACAACTAAACTTCCTTGAACTGTTTTACTTTTTTCAATTTTTAAGTAATTTCTACCATATTTTTCCCCAATAATTGCAGCTAACCCATCACCATATGCCATTATTAGAACTCCTACAATAGAAATAGTCCACATACCAGTGTAGTGTGCAATTATAGTAAGTATAAATAAACTTATAGCATAATAAACTGTACCATAACTTTTCTCATCTCCTTCTCTCTCCATTGAAGGTATTAAATTATATTGGACTGATAAGAAATTTATTATGATAAAAGAGAATGGTATCCCAGCTGCAACAAAGATATTTTCAAAAAATGGAGATATTAAAATCCAATTTCCAACAAATATGTGAATTATTTTTCTAGATATTTCTTCATTGTTATTTATTTTTTTGACTATTGCAGAAACTCCAATAACTGCAAAAACATAAACAAAAGATATTATTGCTAAGCTTGTATCGTTCATTAATTAATTCCTTAAATTTTTCCTACTATAGAAATTAAGAGCTAAGTCTATAACTTTTAATCTCGTTGTTAATATTTTTATAATTAAATATATCATAGACTACATTTAATCTCTTTTTAAATATCTTTGTTCTATAATTTCTATAAATTCTATGATTTTTATAATTCGAAAAACAATTTGGAATCAGCTTAATAACAAAACTAACTTAATTTTTATATTTCTTAAAAAGTGCTTCAGCTTCTTTCTCATCAAATGCTGGTCCTACCCAAGCAACCGGTTCTTTTATCTCTTTAGAATTTTGTCCATCTTTAATAGCGTAACTATAAATAATTACCTCTTCAAAATTTCTACTACAATGTATGAATCCGAAAAATAAATCGTCTAGAAAACCATCTCTTCGAGGCCTAAAAGTTGATATTATATGTTGCTCTTTATTATCTCCTCGCTGTAATGTAGTTCCTATTTGATATGCATATATTGGTGTTTCTATGAACTCACTCTGCAGTATCGAGCCTTCGTAGTGCCAGTAACTATCTTCATTAAAATTCTTTCCCGTAAAAAATTTATAAGTATCTCTGAATAAAGTACTCTTAACTTTTGCGTCTATGTAAATATAGTTCTTTTCATAAACTCCATTTTCATTTCTATACATTGCAGGAATAGTTTTCTTTACCTTGTGAGTATATGGGTAAAATAATAAAAACAAAAATACTATTAACGAAAATAGAACTAGAGAAATTTTCCTATTTCTTTTATTAGTTTTATCCAATCTTTCTTTATCTAAGTCTCTATAAAATTGTTGCTTATCTGAATCCATGGGACCTCCCTAGTAGAACTGTTAACAAAAGAACTTTAAACACATCAACTTGATTAACTTAATTTTACCATTTTTTTCCAAATTACAATAGTTTTTCTAAAATAGTTTTGGTTTAAAGTTCAGTTTACCAATCCATGCATAGATCCAGATCAAAATAAAAACTTCTGTGAGCAATCAGCGAATATGTCGTTTTAGATAACATGTTATATTAAAAAGAGTGACAAAATAGCCACTCTTTTGTTATTTTTTGAATCTTTTTCCATTTTGTCTCCAAGGGTGATCAGGTGCAGGTGTTGTTGGTTTTTGTTGCACTTTTATTTTGGGTGTTATATCTTTAGGTTGCACTGGTATAATTTCTGGAGTGAAAATTTTACCGTTGTACTTAGCTTGGATGCCAACTGTACTAACTTTGGAAATGGTGACGGTACTAGGTTGGTATCCATTTTTATTTTCCTTGTAAATTTTGCTTGGTATTTGGTAGATTTTACCTTCATAGCGGAAGGCAAAAGTATTATCAACTTTGCGTTCTTCTTGCACAGCGAAGTCAAATAAAAGTTTGGATTTAGGGATTTTGCGTTGCCATGCTAACTCTTTAGAAATTGCTTCACGAGAAAATTTTTTGTTATAACTATCAATAAATTTAGCTAAGTATCTATTAGCATCTTTAATATTAGTTATATTTTTTCTCTTCAAATCTTTCTTTAATCTATCGTGTAGAGTACGCCATAATCTCTCTATTTTACCTTTTGCTTGGGGACTTTTAGCTATGTGTATAAAAATGTTATTTTGGATTGCAGCTCGTTCAAAATTAGTTTGTGTAGCTAATTTACCAGCTAATTCTTCTTCAATAGTTAGCTTCTTGTTGTTAGTAAATATTGTCCTTCCGTCAGCATAAATTTCTAGTGGTAGACCATATTTCTTGTTCACTTGCAACATTAGCTGTACATAACCTTCTAAGCATTCTTCTTTCTCAAAATGTAACCCTACAACCATTCCTGTAGCATCATCTATAGCACCGTGTAGAGCCCATTTTTTGTTACTTGTAGCTAGCCATGGTTCAATTGTTGCATCTACTTGGATTAACTCTCCAAAACGAGTTCTAGGAGCCCTTCTCTTATGTATTTTAGGCTTTTTAATGGTTATGCTTGAAAGCCTTCCAATATCTTTGCATATTCTTTCTATGGTGCTTCTAGAAAAATCTATATTAAATTCTTCCGCTAAAACATCCCTTAAATGAGCGTAATTAAGATCTTTTAACTCGTTTAAAGATAACTCTATAATTTTTAATTTAATATCTTCAGGAATTTTATTATGAGGGGTTATGTTTTTATTCCCATGCAATAAGGTTTTAGAATTGCCAGTTTCGCTTACCTTTCTAATTAAACGTTGAACTTGGCGCACTGAGATGTTTAGGAGAGAAGCAACATCTCTAGTAGATCTTTTACCTTCAATACAATCATTAATAAGTAAAATTCTGCGATATTCTTTATCCGTTAATTCTTCCATAAGTTATAGTTCTACTATAACTTGTTACATAAAGCGACATTTTCGCTGATTAGTTAGGTGCGACATATTCGCTGATTTCTCACAATCAAAATAAAAACTTCTTGACATGTGGGCAGAAAATTACTAATATATCTTGGTACTCAAAACAAGCGTACCTATATGGTCCTTTAGCTCAGTTGGTAGAGCAGCAGACTCTTAATCTGTGGGCCCAGGGTTCGAGCCCCTGAAGGACCACCAGAATTCCCTGTAACCTTTATGGTTGCAGGGTTTTTATTTTATTGACTTAATTACTCAAGTGAGAACTTCGCTGTTAGTTCTAAATTATTGCAATAAGTAAGGCGACCATAAAAATACCGACCTCCCTATCGTTAGATTTTGGTCTAACTTTTGGTGGTCGGCACAAAAATTCGCCTTATCTTAAATTATAACTATCTACTAATTCTCATCATAATTAGAATTATCTATATCATTATCAAGTTGTCGCCTGTCAGATTCTGAAGGCTCTGCTTGAGGAGCTCTCTCTGATCCACTACTTGCATATGGATTCTTCCAATCTGGGTCATATGGATTTAGGTTCTCGCTTTGTTTTTTATTTTCCTCATAATTTGAATATGAGTCCTTATAATCATCAGCATCTTGCTTGATGAATCCCAATTCCTCTAACGCAACATCTCCTCTATTAACAGCAGTATATCTTATAGCTCCATAAAGTTCCGCAAAGGTCTGGTTTATATAAACGCTCAGTACTACCACAGACAAACCTAAAGTAATTCTTGCTAATAAAGCTGCTAATATACCCCAGCCAATAAAAGATAGTCCTAAACCTATGGTATGCCATTTATTGTTCTTCATCATTTTCTTGCTTAATTTCAAGCTTTTTCTATAACCAAACTTAGGATTATCGGCTAAAATATATGGTTGCATTAAGTATGCGAGTTTTCTATTAATGATAAAGAAAGCATTAATAACACTTACAATAGTAGCAACAGACAAAACACTTACATGTAAAACTGTAATCTCTATCACGTCATTATTGATTGCTTGATTGCCAAGATCAATGGTGATTAGTGTAGCTGCTATACCTGAAACTATACTTGGTAAAGCCCAGATAAACATCCATAACTGTTTCCACAAATTACCTAAAAATACCTCTTTGTAGTTAGCTCCGAAATGTTTAAATGTCATGTCTAGACCAGGTGCATTTGCAACTTCTCTGTTTCTAACAAACCAATTTTTAACACTGATATCAAATGGTTGTAACAAGAATATATCCAATATTAAAGTTATAACTCCTAGAATAATCGAATATCTTAGAAACTTTGAGAAAAATACAAATCCCATTACAATAATCTCTTCGTCATCTAAGTATTGATAATTATTTATTTCATTAATGAATTGCAATATTTCATCAGATATACTAAATCCAGATAAGATTCCTACTAAAAAATTAATTAAAAATGTAACTGCAGCCACTACTAATAAAAGTAATAAACCAATGCTGAAGCTACCTCTCAGATGAAACTTTGCATCCTTTTTTAATGTCTTATTTTGCCACATAACTTAATCCTTTCCTGATATATAACAAAAGTTCATACAATAAATTGCTAACTAAAAAGTAAAACCCTTAGTAAATAACTCGATACCTTTAAACATAATTTTAATATAAATAAATAATTATTTAAATATGTTAAGTACCAAAATTAACTAAGGGTTTTTATTTATTCAGCTTTAAACTTCAATTCGCCTGACTTAAAGTCAACTTTTACCTTACTCTTATTATCTAGCTCACCACGAAGTTTCATTTCTGCTAGTGGGTCTTCAATATTCTTGGTAATTTGACGTTGTAATTGTCTTGCTCCGTATTCATCGCTATAGCCTGCTTCACCTAGGTAATCTTTTGCGGTTTCACTTACTTCTAGTGAACATGACGCAGAGACTTTTAGGCTATCTTCTACATCTACTAACATTAGATCTACTATTTCTCTAATCTCGGCTTTCTTCAATCTATGGAATACTACAACTTCATCCACACGGTTCAAGAATTCTGGTCTGAAAGCATCTCTTAAAGCTGCTCTTATACGGTTTTCTTCTGCTTCATCTTCATGAGCACCGAATCCATAGCCACTCTTCTGACTTGTACCAACGTTGGAGGTCATAATAACAATTGTATTGCTAAAATCGACCAACTTACCTTGCGCATCTGTTAAACGACCTTCATCAAGAATTTGTAACATGATATTAAAGATATCACTATGTGCCTTCTCAATCTCATCGAAAAGTAAAACACTATAAGGTTTTCTTCTGACTTTCTCAGTCAATTGACCACCGTCATCATAACCTACATATCCTGGAGGAGATCCAATCAACTTAGATACTGTATGCGCCTCCATATATTCGGACATATCTAAACGAATCAAGTTATCTTCACTATCAAACATTACCTCTGTAACAGCCTTCGTTAGCTCAGTTTTACCAACACCAGTAGGACCTACAAATATAAAGCTACTTGGTTTACGTTTAGCTCTAAGCCCTGCTCTACTTCTTCTAAGAGCTCTTGAAACAGCACTTACAGCTGATTCTTGGCCAATGATTCTCTTATGCAAGAGTGATTCAAGATCTAGTAATTTCTCTTTCTCATCATAAGAAATACTAGTTACAGGAATTCCTGTCCATTCGGCCACAATTTCAGCGATATTTTCTTCAGTAATAATTGAAGGTTTTAGTCTCTCTTCAACTTCAGCCAATTCTTCTTCAGCTTTCATTTTGCTGCTCTTGAATTCTGCTTGTTTTGCATAAAGACTTTCTGCTTCTTCAGATTCTGGATCTTCTGGCATCTTTTCACTTAAAGTTTGTAACTCTCTATCCAATTGGCTAATTTCATTTTTTAGTTTAGCTTGAATAATTAAGTCTTCGTCTTTTAAGTTTGCCTTTGATCCAGCTTCATCCATTAGGTCAATAGCTTTATCCGGCAAAAATCTTTCTGTAATATAACGTTCTGAAAGTTTTATACAAGCACGTAAAACATCATCTGAGTAGACTACATGGTGATGGTTTTGGTAGGTTTCTCTCAATCCCATCATAATTTCCATTGTTTCTTTCTCAGTAGGTGGGTCTACGATAACTTTTTGGAATCTTCTCTCTAAGGCTGAATCCTTCTCAATATGTCTTCTATATTCTTCAAGAGTAGTTGACCCTAGTACACGTATCTCACCCTTTGCCAAAGCTGGTTTCAAAATATTAGCAGCATTCATGGCGCCATCGGCATCTCCAGCACCAATGATATTATGTAATTCATCAATTACTAGAACGATATTACCAGCGCTACTTGCTTCCTCAACTATACCCTTCATTCTATTCTCAAATTGGCCACGGAATTGGGTACCTGCCACAACAGCTGTCATATCCAATTGGTATAGCTCCATATCCTGTAGTTTAGGTGGAACATTACCTTCGATAATTCTAGTAGCTAAACCTTCTGCAATTGCTGTTTTACCAACACCTGGCTCACCTAAAAGAACTGGGTTATTCTTATTTCTTCTATTTAATATTTCTATAACTCTATTAAGTTCTTTTTCTCTACCAATGAGTGGATCAATTTTTCCATCTTTAGCTTTTTTGTTCAGATTAGTTGCATATTGATCTAAATTTTTACGTTTATTTCGAACATTTCTTCTACTTCTACGTTGATTTTGTTTATTGTCATCAGAAGATTGATTCTTACCTGGGAAAAGGAATGGCCATTGTGGCTCATTATCTTCGCTATCTTCTTCAGCAGAATCCTTGCTACTATTTGCTGAATCATTATCAGCACTGTCGTCATCTTCATCATATTCTTCATCATAATCCATATCATTTGGATCTTCACCAGCAGTTACACCAGCCATTGGTCCCAAGATGTCTTGAATATTATCTGGAATTTGTCCACCAAACATTGCAGATAAAATATTTTCAGAACCACCATTCTCTTGAATTTGATTGAGAACTTCATTCATTTGTTCTGTAATCTCATCTACATTGTCTTCAGTTATTCCACTTTTTTCTAGCATCTGATCAATGCCACCTACTTTGTTGCGCATTGCACAACTGAGGCAAATACCATCATTTATGATGGAGCCATTTTCAAATCTAGTAGTGTAAATTACTGGAACATTTTTATTGCACATAACACAAAGGTTATCCATGTGCTCTCACCTCTCTTTTTTCCTTTTTTATTTATATCTATTAAGTTTTAATCCTGTTATTTTTTCTTATTTTATTTTTAATTTTGCTTTTACTTATAAAAAGCCTCCTAACATTTTACAGAAGAACCATTATAAATAAAGCCTAAATAATCACATTTAACAGTTTATTGTTAAATTAGTGAAAGTTTATATTATTTCATTTAGCTTGAGTTTAGATTTAAACTTCTAACTATTTTTCATTCAGAAAGACCTCATAAGTTTTGAGATTTTTTGCCTTAGCAGTAAAAATCTTATCCAAGTACTGGCCAGTGTAGCTTTCTTTAACCTTACTTATTTCTTCTGGAGTACCTGAAGCAACCACTTGGCCACCACCATCTCCCCCTTCAGGACCTAGGTCAATAATATAGTCTGCTGTCTTAATTACATCAAGGTTATGCTCAATTACTAACACAGTATTTCCAGCATTGACTAGTCTTTGAATTATATCTACGAGCTTATGAACATCTGCCATATGTAAACCTGTGGTCGGTTCATCAAGTATATAGAAGGTATTACCAGTGGCTGTCTTAGATAACTCTGTTGCTAGCTTAACTCTTTGTGCTTCACCGCCACTAAGCTGTGGAGATGGCTGACCCAGTTTGATGTAGCTAAGACCTACGTCATACATAGCTTCTAATTTCTTTCGAATTTTTGGTATATTCTCGAAGAATTCCATAGCTTCATCAACTGGCATATCTAATACATCTGCTATATTTTTACCTTTATATTTAACTTCTAAGGTTTCCTGATTGTATCTCGCTCCACCGCAGACATCACAATCAACATACATATCAGCTAAAAATTGCATTTCAATTCTATTAACACCATCACCATTACAAGCTTCACAACGGCCTCCACGAACATTGAAACTAAATCTTCCCTTCTTGTATCCACGTTGTTTCGCTAATGGAGTTTGTGCGAACAAATCTCTTATATGGTCAAAGACTCCTGTATATGTAGCTGGATTAGATCTAGGAGTTCTTCCAATTGGTGATTGGTCAATTGAAATAACTTTATCCAAATGCTCATAACCTGAGATCTCATTAGCTTTGCCAGGCTTTCTCTTCGCCTTGTTTAACTTGGCCTCCAGTACCGGAAGTAATACTCCATTTACTAATGAGGATTTTCCCGATCCTGAAACTCCTGTAACAGTTGTAAATGTTCCTAGAGGTATTTTCACATCTATCTTTTTAAGGTTATTTTCTTCTGCACCATAGATTTCCAAGACATTTCCATTGCCTGCACGTCTTTTCTCAGGAATATCAATGAACTTATCCCCTCTTAAATATTGTCCTGTCACAGAATTCTTAGTGTTCATGACCTCATAAACATCACCAACACAAATTACCTCTCCACCATTTAGACCTGCTCCTGGACCAATATCTACAATAGTGTCCGCTGCAAACATAGTTTCTTCATCATGTTCAACTACAAGAACTGAGTTTCCTAAGTCACGTAACTTCATTAACGTATTCAATAGTCTACTATTATCTCTCTGATGTAGACCTATACTTGGTTCGTCAAGTACATATAGAACACCTGTCAAACCTGAACCAATCTGAGTAGCTAATCTAATTCTCTGTGCTTCACCACCACTCAAAGTCCCTGCTGCTCTAGATAAGGTCATATAATCTAGCCCAACATCAATCAAGAACTGCAAGCGTGAGTCAAGTTCGTTATAAATTCTTCTCGCTATTTCTAATTGTTGAGGATCTAGCTCTTTTAGTCCCTCTTCAACATTCTCTTTAATCTTAGGAATACTTAAAGTTGTTAACTCATAAATATTTAAATCATGATACGTTACTCCAAGGGCTTCTGAATTCAATCTAGCACCATTACATGCTCTACATATTGATTCAGTCATATAATCTTCATAGTACTCTCTAAGATCAGTACTATTGGTACTTTGGTACCTTCTCATCATACTAGGAATAACACCTTCCCAGTCACTGACATAGTTTTCTCCACGGTTATATTTTGAATTACTTGTATCAACTGAAATCTTTTTACCGTTATTACCGTATAGAATCAGATCTTTTACTTTGGCATCTAAATCTTTCCATGGAGTATTGAGACTAAACTTATACTCTCTTGCTAAAGCTTCGATAAAAGACCTAGCCCAGGAATTCTTCTCAGCAAATTTCCAGCCAGCTCCATCTATACAGCCTTCATCCAAACTTTTCTCTGGATCTGTGACAATTAAATCAGGATCCGGATTCAAAAAACTTCCAATACCAGTACATGTAGGACATGCTCCCAAAGGATTATTGAATGAAAATAATCTTGTCGTTATCTCTTCAATACTAATATTGCAATGAGCGCAGGAATAATTTTCCGAATAGACATCTTCGTATGTTTTCCATTCACGATTACCACTTTCATCCTCTGAAACTAGCTCTTGAAACTCAACTTGAACGAATCTATTTTCTGAAGCTCCCATTGCGGTCTCAATAGAATCACTTAATCTTGACCTAATCCCATCTCTTATAACTAAACGGTCAACCACAATTTCAATGTCATGTTTTTTATTCTTATCAAGATCTATCTCATCAGTTAAGTTATATAATTCTCCGTCAATTCTAACTCTTATATAACCTTGCTTAGTGAAGTCCTCTAGCAGCTTCTTGTGTTGACCTTTACGTCCTCTGACTAATGGGGACATTATTATTAATCTTGTACCTTCAGGTTTTTCCAAAACTTGATCAATAATTTGATCTATAGTTTGTTTGCTTACTGCTCTGCCACAGTTTGGGCAATGTGGAGTACCTACTCTAGCATAAAGTAGTCTTAAATAGTCATATATTTCTGTAACTGTACCGACTGTAGAACGTGGGTTATTACTAGTTGTTTTTTGATCTATTGAAATGGCTGGAGACAAACCTTCGATGCTATCTACATCTGGTTTCTCCATTTGTCCTAAAAATTGACGTGCAAAAGAGGACAATGACTCTACATATCGTCTTTGCACTTCAGCATAAATAGTATCAAATGCTAGTGACGTCTTACCTGATCCAGAAATTCCTGTTAATACAACTAATTCGTCTCTTGGAATTCTTAAGTCAATATTCTTTAGATTATTTGAACGTGCACCTTTAATTAAAATAGCATTGTCACGTTTTGTCATTCGTTTTCCCCTTTTTATTAATACCTTTTGTAAGTAGTTCGTTAGTAGAACGATTCTATCACAGAATAAATTCATACCTGTGTCTTAGAAATAAATCTTTTTATCCAAAAATTATGAAAAACTAAATCTCCTGTATATTATGAACTATCTTATGAACATCTATTCTACTTCGCCTTCATAAAGTAGAAAAGTAAAATCACTACCTTCTGCTATCGCTTCTTGAGCTACACAAGTCATCCCCATATGATCATAAAAATTATAGTTGCAAGCAGAATCAGTTTTGAGGTTAAACTTTTTCACATTATTTCGTCTAAAGTAATCTAAACATTCTTTAAATAACTTTCTACCTACACCATGTCCTTGAAAAGTAGGATCTACAATTAACAATACTATCTCTGCATCTGAATCATTATGTTCTTCCAGCATTTTGGAGTACTTATTTTCTTTGTCAAGTTTGTAATTAATAAAATCACTTCTCTCTTTTTCTGAAGCTTTAACTATTGTCAGCAACGCTTCCGGCCAGTTGTTACCTAGCATTCCTAGATTACTTGATTCTCCATTTACTCTTGCTGTTATAACAGCCTTAACTTCTTCCTCATCTACTACCACTTTTGCCCATGAACTTTTACTAAGCACATTATCCAAATCCAATGAAACTTTAGCATCATTTACTTCTGGATCAATAATTTCTTCATCTAAATACCAAGTTTCTTTGAGCAAATTAAATATTCCTGGCAAATCATTTCTTCCAAGATCTCTTAATTCCATAATAATTTCCTTTATAATCTTTCTATTTTTAAACCTAGACTCTAAAAATCTCTGTCTCCATTATCATTTATAAAACTACCATCATCTTCAAACAAATTACCACTTGAAAAAAGTGATCCAAATAAGCCATTAGATTTCTTCTTCATTTTACTTGCGCAAAATTCACAGGCAGTCTTTCCGTTTATCTCGTAAACTAAATCTCCTTGCCCCATTACTAAGGAACAAAAATCACAAATAAAGTAGTCCATATGTGTCTCCTTTACAAACTCAATATAAAAATAGTTTTTTCTTTATTTTACTCGAATTATCAACAATATTTAAATTCATTAATTCATGCACCACCATAAATATATTCTAATAAATAATTGCTGCAAAAATTGCTACTAAAACACTTGAAAAAAAAATATTTAAGGTATAGAATGTTCACTATTGTATCGCAATAAGACAAATGGCCCCTTGGTCAAGCGGTTAAGACGTCGCCCTCTCACGGCGGAATCACGGGTTCGATTCCCGTAGGGGTCACCAATATAGCCTGTAACCTCGATGGTTGCAGGCTTTTTATTTTCTCTGGGCTTAATCTTGGCTTAATTTAGTCTTATTTAAACCTATACCAATAAACTGGCGGTCCACCCACTCTACCTTCAATTTCAGTAATGCTAATACCATTGTCTTTGTAATTACAATGAATAATTTTATCGTCTGAGTAATATACCCCAGTGTGCCCATTCGAGCCTAGAGAGTTCCCCTTTTCACCTGCTACAAAAATATCACCTGATTGTAGCTCCGAAAAGTCTATTTCTTCGAAGATAATTCCATCTAATGCAAATAAATCTTCAGTGCTACCAATAATATGACCTTCATCAAGAATTCCTGCAGCAATTAGAGCATTGAATACTGCACTCGAACAATCATAGTAATCTGGCCCTTGACGTTTATCTAAATCCATAGAGTATTTAACTTTTCCAAGTCTCTCTTCAAACCAATTAATAAATTTATTTTTTTGCTCTTTACTTACCACAATTCAACCTCCAAAAATAATACTTTTATTATAATGGATTTCATCTTAGTGTTTTCATACCAAATGCACTTTTATAAAATATATACTCGTATTTTTCTTTGTACTTTTATAGTATTTCTGAGAAATTTAGATTTCTTAATAAAAAGCATAAACAAAGTGTTTTATTCTATAAAAAATATGTTAATATGAATGCTGAAATTTTAAATTTGTTCATCACGTTTCCGTTATAACAAATTACAAAAAAATATTTTTTAGAGGTGTAACTATATGGATAATTTCTTGAAAGCTGTCGATAACATTAATTCAGTTCTCGGCAATTTCACAGTTATATTTATTGTTGCAGTAGGTATTTACTATCTATTCAGATTAAGAGGATTTCAATTTAGACGTTTCGGATATGCTATGTCACATATCTTCAGTGGTCTAAAAGGGAAAAAAGAACTTAAAGAAGGTGAAGTTTCCCCTATACAAGCTATATCAACAGCTTTAGCAGGAGCTTTTGGTGTTGGTAATATTACTGGTGTTACTACTGCTGTTACACTTGGAGGACCTGGTGCTCTAGTATGGTTGATGACCTCAGCTCTTCTAGGTATGGGTACTAAATATGCTGAAATTTTCTTAGCAGTTAACTTCCGTGAGCGTAATGACGTTGGTGACTGGGTTGGCGGACCTATGTACTACATTAAGAATGGTCTCAAAAAGCACTGGCATTGGCTAGCAACATTCTTTGCTTTGTCTGCTTCATTCGCAGCTTTATCAACAGGTAACGCAATCCAAGTCGGTAACATTGCTGACTCTATTAATACATCTATTCAATCCTTTGTTCCAGAAGCTGCTAATTATTCACAATGGATTTCTGCAGGTATTGGTCTAGTTCTAATGTTTGTAGTTGGATTCATTCTAGTTGGTGGTGTCCAAAGAATCGGTTCATTAGCAGAAAGCGTTGTTCCACCAATGGCAATGATTTATTTACTTGCTTGCTTCATCGCTATCGGTACTAGCTATACACAAATTCCTACTGCCTTCTACGAAATGTTTGTAGGTGCATTCAACCCACAAGCTATATTCGGTGGTACTGTTGCTATTAGTGTAAAAAGCGCTGTTGAAATGGGTATTAAGCGTGGTGTATTCAGTAATGAAGCTGGTCTAGGTACTGCTCCTATGGCTCACGCTGCAAGTAGTGAAGAAAACCCTGTAAAACAAGGTATGTATGCACTTCTAGAAGTTTTCTCAACTTTATTAATTTGTTTAGTAAACGGACTTTTAATTACTGTATGTCTTCCAAAAGATGTTTTAAACTATGGTGTTGAAGGTACTAGTGCAATGAATGCTCAAGCTTTGGGTACTGTTTTGGGTGATAGAATTGGTGCCTTAACAGTCGCTCTAGCACTTAGTCTATTTGCCTTTACTACAATTATCAGTTGGGGACTTTATGGTATCCGTTGTGCAGAATATGTATTCGGCGGAACTGGTAGAAAAGTTTATCTAGGTATTTATACAATTGCTGTTTTCTTAGGTTCATTATTAGATTTGACATTAATCTGGGGTATAGCAGATATAGCCAATAGTTTGATGATTATTCCTAACTGTACTGCTTTGCTACTATTAGGTGGTGTTGTTACAGAGAAAACAAGAGCCTATTTCTCAGGTGTTGATGCCGAGAAGCAAAAATTAAGAGATAAACAAAGAGCTTAATTAAATTCAGTTTAATAAAAGTTATTCATAAGAAAACCTGGTTTTATGATTTACATCACAGATCACATAAGACCAGGTTTTTTAATACTATATTCTATAATTATTTTATTGGCTTATATATCTAAAAAAGCAAAGCTTAATTGTTTTTCTAACACTCTAAACTCAATGCGCTGACTCTGAAAAATTCTACCATCTATATTCCCCATAACATCTCCATCTAGACTTTCTATATAGCCTCTATTAAACTCAAAGCTATGAATTTTAGGATGTGATAAATGAGTTCCTTTTTTATATTTGCTTGCCAATTTAATAACATCGCTAGCTTTAATATTTTCACCAAATAACAAGTTCGCCAATCCATCATCAAGTTTCGCGTTAGGGGTCGGTCTAAATCCACTCCCGTAAAACTGGCCATTCGCCATTACAGCTACACTAGCCTTAATCTTTCCAGAGTACTCTTTCCCATCGTTATTAAAGAAACTATATTTATAGTTAAAATTTTTCCTTGCAAACAAGTTTTTAAATACAGATATTAGATAGGCCACTTTGCCTAATTTAGGCCATTTATTAAGTACACCATATGCACCTTCTAGGATTATAGTATCAAAGCCTAAAGATAAAGCGTTCACGCAAATTTCTTCATTATTAATTTCTATTAAATCAATTTTTCTCAAATGAGGTTTAGTTGAAGCCTTTATAACCTTGTCCAGAATTTCACTCTCATATCTTGTGTTGTACAAAGTTTTGGCGAAATCATTACCTGTACCAGTAGGAATTAAGCCCATGCTACATTCAGTTTGATATAAAGCACTGGCGCACTCATTGAGAGCACCATCACCACCACAAATGTATACAAGCCCTTCACTACCAAAGCGTTCTGCCCACTCGCTAGCAGCCTCAGTTATATGAGCTTCATGCTGAGTAATTACTATATTAGGGCTTTCACATCCTGCTTCAGCAAAGGCCTTATTTATTGCACGTTCAAGGTCATCTGCTTGGTCGTCTTTACCAGACTTAGAGCTAATTATAAATCTTATCTTTAAATTACTATTATTTTTATGCACAGCGTAATGTATTACTCCTGTTTATTATTACTAACCTTCATACATAACATTGTACCTGACATTCTAGCCAACGTAACTTACACCTTCTGCAAATATTTCTTCATCATCTCCCTCTTGCTTCTTAAATGAAACTAGCAAGGCAATAGAGAAAGGTCCAACTCTACCAATAAACATACAGATTATCAGAACTAAATGACTAATAGAATCTAATTTATTGGTTTGAATTGAGGTTACACCTACAGTACACAGAGCAGAAATTACTTCATACATAATGTCCAAGCTAGTAAATTGTCCTGCCTGG
Source organism: Fastidiosipila sanguinis (assembly GCF_002998295.1). Taxonomy (GTDB): domain Bacteria; phylum Bacillota; class Clostridia; order Saccharofermentanales; family Fastidiosipilaceae; genus Fastidiosipila; species Fastidiosipila sanguinis. Next base: position 423,237 of record NZ_CP027226.1, on the reverse strand, counting down.
ACTTTGGATCTTTCTATTCCCAGAATTAATCCAACAGCTATTACCGCAACAGATACAAACAAAACAAATAATACCATTGCTTTAGATACTAATTTATTATTTAAGCTTCGTTTCTGAATTACAATATTTTTCTTTCCTTGTATATTAGCTTTAACATCGGCCAAAATTGTCGCAAAAGTAGTAGTTTTCAAACCACCACCTGTAGAAACAGGACTAGCACCAATAAACATGATGATTATTCCAATAAACATACTGACTTGATATAAAGTGCTTTGATTAATTGAATTAAAACCAGCGGTTCTGAGTGTGGCTACTTGGAAGAAAGCTGCTAAAGGTTTTTGATAATCTGGCAAAGTTCCCATCGCTAGCTCTGACATGTTATTCCATTCAAATGCAGCTATAAGAATTGTTCCTATTACTAGAATCCCTAAAGTAACTGATAGCACTAATTTACTGTGTAATTTTAATTTACGTTTTTCTTTGACTGCATCAAAAATATCTACCCAAACAATAAATCCTAGACCACCCATGGTTAATAAAAGTGCTGTAGTTAGCAATACTATAGGATCATTATTTATTCCAGTTAAACTTGCGAATTCACCATATTGAGATCCCATTACATCAAATCCAGCATTACAAAAGGCTGATATACCTTGAAACATGCCTCTATAGAAGGCATCAGCAACAGGCATATATTTTAGGTATGCTAATGAAATTATCAATCCACCGATTAACTCGCAACTAAAAGTGAAGCGTAAAACAAATCTCAAAAGATCAAATACCTGCTCTAAACTTTCACTTCCGAAAGTTTCTTGCAAGCTTCTAATTGTATTCATCGATACTTTTTGCTTAGTCAATCTAAAGAATGCAGCAACTATAGTCAAAAGACCAATACCACCTAGTTGAATTAGGGAAATTATTATGACATGTCCAAAAGCACTCCAATATGTACCTGTATCAACAAGAACTAGACCTGTAACACATACAGCTGAGGTTGATGTAAACAAGCTCTTGAAAAAGCTTGTCCATTGTCCACTTGCAGAAGCGAATGGGAAGCTTAATAATATAGCACCTATAATAATCAAGAACGCAAATGAAATTACAATAGTTTTCACAGGACTTTTGAAGAGTTTCATGACTGATTCACGCAAACCAGGTTCATCTAGCTGTTCTTTTGATACGTATGTTATGTCATGTGTTTCTTCAACATACTTTGTATCATTATTTTCTGCTTTCGAACTATTTTTCTTTACTTTTTTCTTTTTTGCTTTTTGCAAAACTAAATTCTCTTTTTTTTCGGAAGATTTATCTTTTCCTTTAAGAATTTTTTCGCCAGCTTTGGGTCTATCTAAAGGAATTGCCACACGAGAAATTTTTTCATTATCTTTGTTTTTGGACTTAAAATCTTTAGTAATTCCTTTTTCAGAGTTTTTTCTTATATTTTGTATTATCTCAATTTTTTCTCTGTCACTTAACAAATGCCAGTCTTTAGCCATAATTGACTCCCACAATCCATTAATCTTTTTTTAGAATATACCGATATTACTCTTCATCACTTTTTTTGAGTAAGTCAGGTCTGACAAAATTTAACCATATTTCTTCAAAATTCTTTTGGTCACAAACCATTATTAATGTATCACCGTTTTGCATAACCAAATCACCTGTAGGAATAAGAGCTTCACCATCTTCTCTGGTAACAAGAACAACACGAGTATCACCAACGAAATCATACTCTGCTAAGCTTTTACCAGCAGCATCACTGGCGGAGTTAAGAGGAACCTTAATAATAGCTTTAGTATTTTTCTCAAAGTTATAAACCAGGCTCATCTCGCTATAAGCAACTTCTTGGTCAATCATCTGAGCAATCATATCTGTTGCAGAGAAAATTTGATCTACTCCCAATACTTTTAGAATATATGAGTTCTTAGGATTATTTACTTTTGCTATTGTATAATCAACTTTAAATTTTAATTTTGCTATTTGGCAGGCTATTAAGTTATTCTCATCTTTTCCGGTCAAAGCAATGAAAACATCAGCATCTGCAGCACCTGCACGCTCGAGCACATCGACATTTGTACCATCGCCATTAATTACTTTAATACCATAAGTATTAGCTATACGTTGGGAAGTATCTAGTCGTGTTTCAACTACTGTAATTTCATATTTATGTTCAGATTCCAAAATTCTTATAAGATGATAAGCAACTTTATCTCCACCTACAATAATTACTTTTTTCATAAATATCCTCTAAAATATCCTCTAAATCTAATCAGCTTTTTCGACTTCAGGTAAACTTACAACTATTACACTCTCGTTTGCAGATAAAGTATAGTCTCTACCTACTAGAGCAATCTTATTACCTTTTACCACTGCTAGTAAATGCACACCCAGTTCGTGCTCTAGGGTATTGACTGTAACACCTTCCCACGCTTCTGTAAGCTGTCTTAAATCATATTTAATGGGGTGACCAAGCACACTGGTTATATCTGATGAAATAACATAATCTAAATTCTGGAGAACGGCCCCAATTATCATGGAAGTTGTACAAACAGTCTGCAACCCCATAGCTTGGTACATACTCTCATTAGCAGGATTTTCAATTTTAACTATGACTTTCTCTTTGTCATAAATGTTCTTAATTAACTGACCTGCCATTACATTCATATTTTCATTATCGGAAACACAAGCAACTGCATCTACACTTCTTATACCAGCGCTTTCGAGCACGTCAATATCTATTGGCATACCCTCTATTTTTGTACAATCTAGATGATCTAAATTCTGCAAAATTTCTGGATTCTGTTCAATTATTATTACGTCTTCACCGGCATCTATTAGTTCTTCAGCTAAATTAGCTCCAACCTTACCAGCGCCAATCAATAAAACTTCCATAGCTATTAGTTATTCCTGTTCTAGTTTCTTGTGAGTAGTCAATTTCTGCTATTTTATAACTATTTTTTCATCTCACAGTGTTTAACTTTTTTTTAATTATCTTACTTTAATTCGTATAAAGCAATTGCCGCAGCAATGGCCGCATTCAATGATTCTGCTCCCCCGGGCATGGGTATAGTAATTTTACTATCTGCTAGGCTAATCAAATTGTCTGTTAATCCATTACCTTCATTACCTATCCATAGACTGATTTTCTTATCTCTTTTGTATTCGCTTAGAGCTACCCCTTCGAGTGTCATCGCTAGTATATCTATTTTGTTTGCTTTTAATAATTCAATCAGTTTATTAGTTTCTTTAATTTCAAATATAGGTAAATGAAATGCTGCACCCATAGCACTTCGCAAAACTTTCTCCTGATTAACTCTAGCACTATTTCCTACAGTTATTGCTGCATCATAGCCAAATGCATATGCCGTACGAAGCATAGTCCCAAGATTACCTGGATCTTGAAGATTCTCCATTACCAATATTGACAAACTCTCATTCTTTGATAGTAGGTTACTTAACTCACTTATATTAGCCGTATCTCTACCCTCAGCTATCATTAGAATCCCTTGAGAATTTTTGGTCTTAGAAATATAATCAAACAATTCATTGTCCAAAATATATATTTCCGTATCAGCTTCAAGATATTTTCCTAAACTATATTTATTTTTATCTAGTAAAACATGCTTTGCTAGAAAAATTGCTTCTATCATTAAACCAGAGTTAATGGCTTCTTCACAAAGCCTAAAACCTTCCACAATAAATGCACCTGCCCAAATTCCTTTGTTCAAGCGAGCTTTATTTATATCTTTTATAAGCTGATTTTGTTTACTAGAAATTTCTTTCACTATAAAACACCTGCTATCAAATAGACTATTAGACTATTTATACTTTACATCTCATATTTTAAATTCCTAAAATGTTTTAGAAGTTTAAAACTCTTAATAATTACAAATAGATTTTACTATTAATTCAAGCAAAAAAGTAGTGTACTAACAAGAAGTTAACACACTACTATTTACAAACTATATATTTAAGTTTTTCAATTATAGAGCTGATTTAGCTTGCTCTACAATTGCACTAAAGTTCTTAGGATCGTTCAATGCGATATCTGCTAAAACTTTACGATCTAATTCAATACCAGCTTTTTTCAAACCATTGATGAAACGGCTGTAGCTGATGTCGTTTTGATGACAAGCTGCATTAATTCTTGTGATCCATAATTTTCTAAATTCACGTTTTTTAACTTTACGGTCACGGTAAGCGTATGACAAAGATTTCATTACTGCTTGGTTAGCGACTTTGTAGTTAATACTCTTACGACCATAATAGCCTTTAGCCATTTTTATAACTTTTTTGTGTCTTGCGTGTGAGGTTACACCTCTTTTTACTCTAGCCATAATTTAAGTCCTCCCTACATTATCTATTCTTCTTAGCATATGGAATTGCTTCTGCAATTCTTCTCTCGTCACCGCTGTGTGCAATTGTTGTACCTCTTAGGTTACGTTTTTGTTTGCTTGACTTAGGTGTAGCTTTGTGTTGTTTGTGTCCGCGTGAGCGTACAAATTTTCCTGATCCAGTTACTTTAAAACGTTTACTGGAAGCTGAATGTGTCTTTTGTTTAGGCATAATTCTTCTCCTCTACTTTCTCTTTGTTTGTTTGTTTAACTTATTGATGCTCCTCATTATTCTTCTGAGGCTTCTAACTCTGAGTCATCTACATTCTCTGAATTATCTGAGTTATTTCTTGCTTTTTTCTTGTCATCAGTTCTAGGCATAAGGAACATTGTCATGTTTCTTCCTTCCATCTTAGGTTCGTTGTCTATAACACCTAATTCTTGACAAGCCTCAGCAAACTTATTCATCATTTCATAACCTTGCTCTTTGTGGCTCATCTCACGGCCTCTAAATCTGATATTTACTTTGACTCTATTTCCATCTTTTAGAAATCTATGTGCATGTCTCACTTTTGTGTCAAAGTCGTGCTTCTCAGTAACAACCTTAAGTCCAACCTCTTTAACATCGATAGTTTTTTGAGCTTTTTTCGCTGCTTTAGCCTTCTTAGATTGTTCGTATTGAAACTTACCAAAGTCCATAATTTTCGCTACAGCATTATCTGGATTTGGGTTAATTAAAACTAAATCTAAGCCTGCTGCAAAAGCTCTATCCAAAGCATCTTCTCTGGAAACAACTCCATGGTTTTCACCATTTTCATCAATTAATCTGAGTTGATCCACATCAATATCTTCGTTCGTCAATGTTGTGTTTTTCTTATTCTTAGCGATGATCCTGACCTCCTATTTCATAGCACAAAAAAACGGGCACAAAAACCCGATTCACACTGAAGCTCTATTGCTTCAAAATTATCAACCTCTTCGTGCAAACTAAAGGTGAGAAATCGGATTTCTACTTCTTTCGGACAAAATTATCCCACGTATTCTAGCATTTGTCAAATACAAATGCAGTTTTTCTTTATAAAACCTTTTTTATATTATTATTATTTTTCTGGGATTCTATATTTCTGCAGTAATTTTTGTTTATTTTTTGCTCCAGGGCAAAGCTTATCTAATTTCTCCCAAAACCTCACACCATGATTCATTTCCTCAAGGTGAATCAACTCATGTAAATATACGTACTCTTTTAATTCATTTGGTAGCTGCAACAAATATACGTTCAAAGAAATAGTATTATTCGATGAGCAAGATCCCCAACGAGTCTTCTGTGCCCTGGTCTGAATTCGCTCTGGCAATTTACCATTATAAATTTTTGATAGCTCATTATAAAACTCAGTCGCATCAGCTCTCAATATCTTTTTAGCATTATTATATTCAGTGTCAGTGTATTTAAATAGTCTAATTATATTCTTTTCTTTATTTAAGCTGTTCAAGATTTTCTTATGATTACCGTTAAGGAAAGCTTTAATCGCCTTTTTACTCATTCTATAAGGTGCTCTTATCTCCAGGGTATTCAAATCAATCCATGTAAGCTTAAGTGTTCTCTTTCTGCGTTTATCAAAGTTGACATGGATTTTAATTAGATCTTGAGCTTCATTTTCTAATTCATAAAAGAACATTATTTACTCGTCTCCAACTAATTCTGCGCACTCTCTTCTATCAAAGAATTGTATTTATCTAATTGCTCTTGATCTACTACCCTGCCGGTTTCATCACAGTGTGCTAAAAGCATCAAAGTCTTTATCATGTCCTCAGATAGATTAAATTGCTCTTTGTATTCAGGCGTGAAACCAATATGAGCTTGCATATGCTGATTAATAATTTCAGCCTTATCCATTATAAAACTATCTATATTCTCATATACGCCATCTTCTGGAAGGCACTCGGCTATCAATAAATTAGCTCCTATAAACTGATGTCCTATATATTGGTAGTATCTTCTATCCTGAACAAATTTGTCAGCATACCAACGCTTAGCTCGACTCATTCTCTTCTCTGGTACTGCTGTTCTAGCGAGGCCTTTACCAGAATCGTGAAGCCTTAATATCTGTCTAAAGTCAGATCTAAAAGCTTCTGGCACTTTGCTAATCACTGTCTCTCCCTCAGCTAAAACCATATCTCTATGTTGGGCAAGGCTCTCTTTATGATGAACATTGTCATGGTTCTTATTTATATTAATTTCAATTTGTTCAACGACCTTGATTCTATCTTTTAGAACGACTGTTACGTAGTCGCAATCAACTTCTGCTCTTGGGATTTCAGTATTAATGTAATTTCTCTTAATTAAATTATAACTTGAATTTTTTAATGTTCTTTCAAGTTCCTCTTGAACCTTAGTCAAAGGTGATATAAATAAAACTCCTTCAACAATTATATTAAGCTTGTTCTCATTTGAAATGTTTTTTATATTCTGAAAAAGCTCTGCACGCATCTTTCTATCTATGTTTAGCAGGTTAACATAGATAGTTGAAATGTTTGTTTCCACAGTTGGCGCCGAACATTCTTTAATTGCTGAGTTCACTCTTTGTGAAAACTCTCTTTTTATCTTTCTTAGTTTACTTCCTTTTAACTCTAAAAATTTTTGGCCATAAGTTTCGAAACTTAGATTATTTATATCAATGATTAAAGCTCGCTTATCGTTTATGTTATTCAAATATTGAGTTTTTTCTTGCTCATCTAGACCAATTAAAAATTTTACTGTAATCATTTTTCCTCTTATTTAAATTTTTCTGTTTTTTCATGCGAATTTAAGTGCAAATTAAATTTTTATATTTTTAATGTTTTTATATCTGTAATGTTTTTATTATAGCTAAATGAAGTTTTTTTGTATGGTTTTCGTAAAGTATAATATAGCTTGTCTGCATAGTGTAACTTAACGATCCATTGATATATAATTATTTTGCAAGGCTTCTACCGCCCACCGCATTAATGAGAGTTTTCTCGTGGAGGGCATGGGGAAGCTTTGCTTTACATTTCCAAACTGTATTCATTCGCTTGCCTTCTAAATCATTTATTGTCATGATATTGATACTTGAAGTAGGGTTTCCTCTTCCCCAATTATTTATGAGTTGTCAGGAGTAATCCTTTCCGCTTTGAGGGGGAACCCCTACTTTTTGTTTTTTATTACGCATCTAATTAACACATAAAACATGTTAAATACACAAAATCACTCTAGACCAAGCAATAAAATCTAACCTTTGTTTTAGTAGGGCTAATATTAACCCTTAATCTACACTTTAATTTAGGAACAGTGGCAGGTGTGCGGACCCTGCATCTCTTGTTTCACCCTTAGGTGTATGGAAGCACTGTTATTGAATAACTCTCTCCACCTCACTGTTCCAAATACACTTTACAGTCTTTTATGAAAAGAATCAAAGCAGTTTGAATTGAATATAATATCAGTATCAATTTAAATATCCAAAATCTAAAAATATAACAAAAAATCGTGAACTAACGGCTGGTGTGCCCTTTCCAGCATCTCTTCTGACCTATAGCTCCACCACTAAGCTATTAACTGTAAATCTCCCAATCCCCTATATCTAAATGTATAAACGAAGGGAAAGCCTTTCACCAAGTATGTAGTAGCACATTCTCTACCTCACTAGTTTCTAGTATCTTAGGTCAATTATATATAAATATCAATCGTAGTATTTATCAAGGATGCTATATATACTAAGTACTATTCAAAAATCTCCAACTCGTAATCATATCTTTCTTCTGGGTCATAACTCCAGTCAGAAGGCTCAAATAAATAAGTCTCTGGAATATTTTTACTTAAATCAGCCTCAAATATATAAACTATTGTTCCTTTTTTATTAGTTTTTCTATCGTAAACAGTGTCATATAATTTAGGAATTTTCTTCATTTTATCTTTCTCTTTCAAATCAGCTAGGTTAATCTTGAGTATATAAGTTCAACACTCACTATCCAATCATTGAAAACTCTATATCTAATGATTTTAGTTAAGTAAATAGTTTCTAATAAAATACAAGCTTAAACAAAAAAGCTAGCAAACCTCGATGGATGCTAGCTTTATTCTGGTGCCGATGGCGGGGGTCGAACCCGCACGCCCGTAGGGCACTTGATTTTGAGTCAAGCTCGTCTGCCAATTCCAACACATCGGCGAAATGTCTTGTAGGCAATATCATAGTTATATTTTCTTTTCCTGTCAACCATTAATTTTCAGAAAGACGCTTTTTGTAAAGTGCAACATAAACTGAAATTGTTTTTTGTACAATGTTAATTGTTTACGCTATGGCTAAATATTTACTATTTGCACTGTTTCCTTCTAATACTTTCCTTGGGTAACTATTAATAAATTCCTCTAATTTATTTATTTCTCTCTGTGGTATATCTTTTAGTTTTGTACCTTTAGGAATAAAATATCGGATAAATCCATTTAGATTTTCATTGCTTCCTCGCTCCCAAGATGAGTATGCATGCGCATAATAAACACTAGTTCTATATTTCTCACTATGTATAGATTTTTCCATGCTTTTCCAGTCTTGAAACTCTGCTCCATTATCTACCGTTATACTCTTAAACTTTTCTCTAAATGCTCTTGCTCCTAGTTTTCTTTCTATAGAATTAAGCTTCTTTACTACAGATTCTTGTCTTTGCGTATTTATCTTTAAAATAATGCATTCTCTTGTACATCGATCTACAAGTGTCAATAAACAAGTCCTATCTCCCTTACTAGACTCTATACAATCCATCTCCCAGTGCCCCGTCTCTGTACGCTCTTCTATAGCTTTTGGTCTATGGTTTATTCTCTTCTTATCTGGTGGAGATAAGCGCTTTTCTATATAGCGTTTTCTTTGTCTAGGTTTATTTCCTTTACGTGGAAGGTCTTTCATTGTTACTTCTAGGAAGACTTCTTTTTCTACATAGTTGTAAATAGTTCTAGTACAAAGTCTTTTATCTGTAGGCCAGCCAACTCTGTCAAAATACATTGTTATTGCTGCTGGAGAGAATTTAAGATTATTTATTCTATTCATCTCTTTTCCTATTAGCATGTTTTCTATTATTTTGGCTAATATATGGTCGTTACTAATCTTTAAAGATGGTCCTTTATTACTCCAAGTTTTTTCTACTGTTTTCTGAGCTACTACAGAGGAATATGCTGTGTATTCTTCTAGCATAGAATTCTTTTGTTTGACTTTACCGCGTTTTAGTTCTCTAGATAGAGTTGCTTCACTCCAGCCTAATATCTTTGCTAACTCTTTTTGATTTAATTTATCTTTTTTAGGTCGCTTCAAATTCTCATTATATAAATACTCTAGATGCTTTCTATCTTCTATTGTTAAATGCTGACCTGCTTCTCTTTTCCTGATATAATGTAATTGGCTCATACGATCCTCCTTTGTTTCGTTTTTCCAATTAACATTGTACAGGATTGTTTGAGCCTTTATTATTTCAGTTTATTTTACAACTCGCCCAGAAAGACGCTTTTATTCATTAAACTAAACCTACGCACAAGCCTACAAGATTCTGGTAATTTATACCCTTTATTTATTACTCATGAGATTTAATCTCGTCTTTAAAAGCCTTGCCTCTCTCGGCAAAATTCTTATATTGATTGTAGCTAGCAGCAGCTGGAGATAATAGACAGATCTCTCCTGCTTTTGTGAGCTCGAAGGCCAGATCTACGGCCTCTTTCATAGTGTTTACAAGAACCGCATTAACTTTAAAGTCCATGTCTACATTTAATTTTTCTGCTATAGCAACGATGTCTTTTCCAGTATCTGGAAAACAAATAATGTTATTAATTTTCTTTTCAAACAAAAATTCCACTAATTCTGTGTAATCAATATTCCTATCTAGACCACCCATTAATAAAGTAGAAACTTTTCCTAGAGGTTGAAGTGCTTCAATAGCTAACTTACATGCTTCTGGTATTGTTGCGATTGAATCATTAAAGAATTTAATTCCTTTAACCTCTCCAACATACTCTAATCTATGTTCTAGACCATTAAATTCTTTTACACTAACTATGCCTTTCTCTAATTCTCCAGTAAATATCTCACTCGCTGCTAAAGCTAAGAGTGTATTGATTTCATTATGTCTACCAAGAATATGGTGATTGTCTAGAAGTTTATATTCTTCTTTTTCATCTTTTTTCAAGTTAACAAAAATAAATTTCTTATTCTCTTCTAATGAGTATCTTTTTATAAGATCTGAACTTAGCTTTTCAGCAACTTCGCTTGAGTTTTTCTTCAGCAAATCTTTAACAAAAATCAATTTAGACTTGTAGATATCTTGAATCGCTTCTAGAAGCTCTGTCTCATCTTCTGGAACAATTAGAAAATCATCTGAACTTTGCCAACGAATTAGGTTGAATTTAGAGTATTTGTAATCAGCATAATCTTTGTAATGGTCTAAATGTTCTTCATGAATATTAGTTAGAATCGCAACATGTGGAGACCTCAGGCAAAATTCCAATTGATGCACACCCATCTCTACAGCACAATATGAATCTTCTTTAAGTTCTGAGAAATGATCCAAGACAGGTACGCCGATATTTCCCAAAAGGTGGGTATCAGGAAAAGCATTTTTCAGGACTTGATAAACCAAACTTGTAGTAGTTGATTTACCTTTACTTCCAGAAACACCTATTATTTGAGCTTTTGAGTACCTTAAGAAAAGATCCATTTGGCAAGTAATTTCTACTCCTGGAAACTCTTCTAATTCCCAGTGGTCATCAACTATTTTTTTATTAAAGATATTGAAGTGTATCCCTGGGCTCTTCAAGATTAAATCGAAGTCACCCATTGCATCTAGATAATTAGTGCCTGAGATTCTCTTAACTTTGTATCCTTCAAAATCAAGATTCTCTGAAATCTCATTGAGATCAGCTACTGCTAATTCTACTGGATTAATTTCCTCGATATTATCCTTAATAAATCTGTAACTTGATTTTCCTTCACTACCAAATCCCAAAATTAGAATTTTCTTTGCGTTTAGATGATCAAAAATATTTTTATACATAAAATTCTCTTTTCCCAATTATTCTGCCAGGATATCCATTATCAAGCCTTTGAAATTCTCCGGAACTCTCTCGTCTTCATGCCATAAAGATAAAGGATTAACTTTAGCTTCACTGATTAATCGATTTGTATTTTCATCAAACTTAAGTTCAGATAAATCACCATTTTTTGCAGACTCCACTGCAATACTTAATAATAATGGGAGTTCGGATATTTCTGCACCATTATCTAGGGTTTTGTTTACTATTAAATAAGTTGCATATTGTACTTCCTCAACAGTTCCAACACATTCAAATGGTTTTTGTGGAATGATTCCAATAAGCTCTTTCCAATCTTTTACCAAGCTTTCCTTTTCCCAGAGGTTCTGACCAAATATACTTTCTACTTTCTCTGCTTGCAAAAATGGAGATATCATTACGTATATAAATAAGCATTTAGGACACTCACCACACCAAATATTTTTCTTTGAGCCTAAGTTACAAGATCTAAAAGCTTGGAAATATTGTTCATATTGACAAAATGATCTCGCAATAGCTATCTCAGCGAACGGCCTTAACAAGCTGAAATAATAAATTTTGTCACTGAAATATTTTTCACTATAATTTTGGAAAGCTATCTCAAACTCTGATGTCTTAGAATATTGGTGATTAATCTCTGTTCCTGGAATACTAGCAGCATTAGCACTAGCTTCATTAGATAAAATAATATTCTCTGCACCAATTAGATAGGCAACATAATAAGAGACGAAAGCTAATAGAGCTGAAAATGGAGTGTGCCCATTTAGATATCCTTCTTTATTCAGTCTCAGCATTTCAGGATCCAATGTTCTAGATACTATAAACCTTTGCTCATCAGAATATCCTGATATTTCCATAGAGTCTCTGGAAGCTACAGTTGGGTTAAGGCCAAAGCAGACGTTATTGTCTCTGACTTTACTTAAATGTTCTAGAGTAACAATAGAGTCCTTGCCTCCGCCAACAGGTATCAAATTCAAGCCTTGTGTTTTAAAATCAGAGCTAATCTCTGAAAAATCTTTGCCACTAGTCTCTATTGACATAAAATCACTTTTGCTAGGACTTATTCCATTTTTAAAGAAAAATTCACCTAAGCCGTTAAAATACAAGCTCTTCCACCAATTAATCTGATCATCAGTTAATTTACCAGCTTTAACTTCTACTCTTGGTGGACAAGCAATTTTCCAATAACTTATTAGTTCTACCATACCTATAGAAAATAAAATTTTCTCAGCAAAAGGAGATAAAGCATCATTAATTATTAACTTATGATCCAAAGGAAATTCCAAACTCGGATTAAATCTCGCAAGTCCTGGCACTTCAAAATCATAAACTACTTTTAGTTTATCCTCAGTCCTTATCGTTTCAAACCCTGAATAAATAAAACTTTGATATTTCTCTCTTAATTCCTCATATTTAAATGACATGCAAATCTCCTTTGCTTTACCTATTTTCGATTGAGTTCACTTTATAAACTTCCATAATTTTAGCATATCTAGTAATTTATTTACTATCGCATATATACGTTATTTGTCTTCGGAGCAAGATTAAACTTATCAATTTCTTTTTTCATTTTTAACCCATACTACTTTCATCTATTTATTGCTGTTGCAAAAGTTATAGTTTTTAAATAATTACTTTGATAAAGTGTAACTACAATAATTTTATACAAAGGAGATTTGGTATGAGACAAGTAAATATGACAGAATTTGATGAATTAGTACAAGGTGACAAACCAGTATTAGTAGACTTTTTCGCAACATGGTGTGGACCATGTAAGATTATGGCTCCAATTTTAGAGCAAGTAGAGCAAACAGAAATTGGTCAAAACTTCCACTTCGTAAAAGTTGATGTTGACCAAAGCCCAGACCTAAGCAACAGATATGACATCATGGCAGTTCCTACTCTAGCTATTTTCAAAGGTGGAGAAATTCTATATAAACAAGCTGGTGTTCATCAACCACAACAATTAGTTAAAGTTCTACAAGATAATTTAGCTTAATTGAACTAAACAACATATCTTACTTAAATTTCAATAATTAAGTATTTATAAAGCCTATTGTATGTTTTTATACAATAGGCTTTCTTCATCATCCAAAAAAACAATAAATACATCAACTATCAACTAACTAATTTACCCCAAATAATTTATCTGTCACTTCAAAAACTGAAGCAATTGTATCGTCCATATCATAATACTTGTAATTACCCAAACGTCCTGCAAAAATAACATCCTCTTCTATTTGGGCTAATTCCTGATATCGTTTGAGTAAAGCTTGATTCTTATCATCATTTACTGGGTAATATGCCTCATCGCCTATTTTCCACTCTTTTGGATATTCATAAGAAATAATTGTTTTACCCTTAACCATTTTTTCAGGATTAAAGTGTTTATGCTCAGTAATCCTGGTGTATTCCTGATCATGAGACGTATAATTTACAACCGCATTAGCTTGAAAATCATCGATCTCAAGTAACTCTTGCTTAAATTCTAAACTTCTATACTCTAGTGCTCCAAATTTATAATCATAATAGGCATCAATTGGACCTGTATAAACTATTTTATCTGCCAATGTGGAAAGATATTCTCTCTCTTCTAAAAAATTACAATTTAATTTAAGATCAACTCCTTCTAGTAGAGTTTCAACCAAGTGTGTGTAACCTTTCTTAGGAATACCCTGGTATTTAGACTCATAGTAATTGTTGTTATAAACGAATCGCACAGGTAATCTTTTAATTATAAAAGCTGGCAGTTCCTCGCAACTTCTACCCCACTGCTTCTCTGTATATTCTTTTATTAGCTTTTCGTAAATATCTCTTCCAACCAAACTAATAGCTTGTTCTGCTAAATTTCTAGGCTCCCCATGTATCTCTGCTCTCTGCTCAACGATTATTTTCTTGGCTAAAGCAGGATCCTTCACTCCCCACATTTGTTCAAAGGTATTCATGTTAAAAGGTAAGTTATATATTTCACCTCTATAATTTGCTAAAGGAGTATTTACAAAGTTATTCATCTCTACTAAAGCAGTAACGAAATCCCAAACTCTCTGGTTATCAGTATGAAATATATGTGGACCATACTTATGCACCTCAATGCCTTCAACATTCTCAGTATAAATATGTCCTGCAACTTGAGATTTTTGCTCCACTACAAGAACATTTAAAGATCTCTTCTTAGCTAGGTAAGCAAAAGTCGCTCCCCATAACCCAGCACCCACTATTAAATAATCATATCTTTTATTATTCATAATTTCCCTATCTTAAAAGCTCTCTCATATGCTAAAATCTATCATATCAATTAAGATTATAAATTAGATAAAAAAAGGAAGTGCTATTTTTATGAGCAGAGTTAAGTTTACAGCTAGAAATTTAAGAAGATTGGTAATGTTTTCGTTTAAACTATCAATTGTCTTGATCACCTCATTAACCTTTCTAGGTGCAATAACATCAAAATACATTCATACACCTTATAACTATAAAGGTTTCTATCTTATTTTCGCTTTGTATACATTTTTGTTTGTTGTGCTAGCTTTACCATATGATATTTTTAAAATTGGTATAATGTCGAAACGCAAATTGCAGCTATCGTATTTGGTTTCTATAGTTATGGTAAATATAGTTACTTATGCAGTCCTGAGCTTAATATCCAAAGCTCTTATTAATCCTTTGCCAGTCTTTTTACTGACACTAGTGCAATTCATAGTAATTTGCGTTATCTATGAAATTGCAACTATGGTCTATTTTAAAATTTATCCTAGTAGAGAAACTTTAATCATCTATGCAGATACAGAGTACGATAGAATGGTGGCAAAAAAGTTCGTTCTTAATAGAGATCGTTATAAAGTTCGTTATGTAATTCGTGAAAGCGCCGGATTTGACGAGATCACAAAATCCATAGACAAATACGATACTGTCATTATAGGTAATATTGACCTTGACCTAAGAGATGACCTTATAGATTATAGTTACGCTAGAGATAAGAGAATTTTCGTCCTCCCTACTGTTAATGATATTATTTTGCACAGTTCTGATGTTACTCAAATTGGCGACAGTATAATGCATTTAATAAAAGATCGTACTATGTCTCTAGAATCCTTAATAGTAAAAAGACTATTTGATATTGTTTTCTCAATTCTATTCTTGGTATTAACTTTACCAATAACAGTAATTGTCGCATTGATAATCAAGCTATATGACAGAGGTCCTGTCTTTTTCAAGCAAAAGAGATTGACTCGTAACTGCGAAGAATTTGACATTTTGAAATTCCGTTCTATGGTTGTAGATGCTGAGAAAGATGGCGCACAATTTACTGTTCCAAATGATGACAGAATCACACCAATAGGTAAGTTCATACGCGCAACAAGAATAGATGAAATCCCTCAATTTATTAATGTTCTCAAGGGTGAAATGTCTATTGTTGGGCCTAGAGCTGAACGTGTCGAGAATTATGAAGCTTATACTAAAGAGCTACCTGAATTTAATTATAGAACCAAAGTTAAAGCTGGAATTACAGGTTACGCTCAAATCTATGGACGTTATAACACTTCATATGAAGATAAGCTAAGAATGGACATCTATTATATAGAAAACTTCTCCCTATTAAATGATATTAAGTTAATTCTATCCACTGTAAAAGTCCTCTTCTCTGCTGAAGCTACCGAAGGATTCGAGCAAAAGTTCTTAAATGAAGATGAACACGATTCTGAAGAGTAAGGAAACATCTAACTAATCAAAAAATAATAATTTAAATGCAGATAATCAATTGATTATCTGCATTTTTCATCCATTGAAAATATTTAATTTACTTAGCTCATCTGTTTCTTCTCTATTGTAAAACCTTCACCGGAAACATCTTTAACCTCGTTGATAATTATAAAAGCTTCTGGATCAATTTCCTCAACAATCCTTTTAAGATCTGGAATCTCACGACTATTCAAAACTACATAGAGCATTAATTTATCATTATTGGTATACATTCCTTTTGCCATGATACCAGTCACACCTCTATCCATTTCTGTCAAAATTGCCTGACTAATTTCATCTGAATGTGAACTTATAATATGGCAAGCTTTGGATGAGTCAGTTCCAAGAATAACAAAGTCAGTAAGTTTACTAGTAATAAATAAAGCTACAAAACTGTATAGCGCTAAGAGTAAAGCAAAATAAATATCACCTACCCCATATATATAATTTACTACTGTACTAAATATAATAACCATAAAATCAGTAAAGAATATAAATTGACCAATTGTTATTTTATCTGTCTTAGTTACGGCGATTAATGCTAAGATATCAACTCCCCCAGTGTTATAACCACCTCTCAAAATAAGACCAAGACCAATACCAAAAGTTACACCTGCAAATATTGAAAAGATAATTATGTCGGGTTTTTGTTCTAATGCAGATATCCAGACAGCGAACCATTTATCCATAAAAATATTAGCTAAGTCAATTCCAAAAGAAAATACTAGAGTCCCAATTAAACTTCTATATACCATTTTAAAGCCAAACTCCTTCCACCCTAATAGAAGAATTGGTATATTAATCATCAATGAGAACAAACCAAAAGGAATAACATTATTACTTATTAAGACCAATGAAGTAGCTACACCGGATACTCCACCCATTGACAAATTATTAGGAACAAAAAACACATTTATAGCTAGGGCTGACAAAAATGTTCCTACTACTAAATAAATAAAATTTAAAACTTCTGTTTTTATATCAAATTTATGCAAATTATTCACCAAACTACACCCTCATTTCCTCTCCAAATACGTTAATAAACGCTTCCTTTTTTAAGAAAATATTATAACTTATTTTTTTCATTTCTTCAGCAAAGATGGTAAAATAATATCAGTCAAACACATAGCAAAATGTGTTGTAAATTAAAAATAGAGAGGTTGATTTTAATGAAAAAACCAATTTTAGTTATTTTGGCAGCAGGTATGGGTAGCCGCTATGGTGGTCTAAAGCAAGTAGATCCAATAGGACCATCTGGTGAAGCTATTATAGATTATTCAATTTTTGATGCTAAACGTGCTGGTTTCGAAACAGTAGTGTTTATTATCAAAGAAGCTATTGCTGATGAGTTCAAGTCTAGAATCGGCGATAAAATTGCTGAACACATGGAAGTTCGTTACGCATATCAAGAGTTAGATAAAATTCCAGAGGGATTTTCTGTTCCTGAAGGTCGTGAAAAACCTTGGGGTACTGGTCACGCATTGATTTGTGCTAAAGATGTAATTGATGCACCATTTGTAGTTATTAACGCAGATGACTTCTATGGAAGAACTGCATATGAAGAAATTTACAACTACTTGACTAGTGAAGATGCATATATAGACGGCAAGTTAAACTTGTCAATGGTAGGATTCAAACTTGAAAATACAGTCTCAGAGAATGGATATGTTTCAAGAGGTGTCTGTAAGACTACAGAAGACGGCTACTTGGATTCAATAGTTGAATATACTCATATTCAATCATTCCCTGACGGAATCAAATATAGCTTCGATTCAGGTGAAACTTGGGATGACATTGCTGCAAGCACTATAGTTTCAATGAACATCTGGGGTTTCCAAGAAGAGAGCTTGGTTGAGTTCGAAGAATCATTCAAGAACTTCCTCAGCAACAGCATTGATAATAATCCACAAAAAGCGGAACTCTATATCCCTACAACTATTGAGGAATTAATTAAAGCTGATAAGGCTAAAGTAAAAGTATTAGAATCTGCTAACAAGTGGTTCGGTGTTACCTATAAAGAAGATAAACCAGACGTTGTTGCATCTGTAAATGCTTTAATTGAAGCTGGTGAATATCCTGATAATCTTTGGAATTAGTCTTCTAATTATTACTAATGATATAAGTGAGTTAAACTCATTTTTATAATTATTTTATTTTGTAAATTATATTTTACTTAAATTTATGCAAGAGTAATATCTAATATTACTCTTGCATAATAAATTAATAAAATTAACCCCAATAAACATTTAACAAAAGGTGAAAAAGTGAAAAAGATTAACTTAGGAATAATTGGCTTAGGTAATCGTGGATACGGTCTACTCTATTATGTCCTGCTCGAAATGGACGAGTTCAATATTGTTGCTTTAACTGATACCTATTCTGATCGAATTGAGCAAGCTCAACAATTATGTAAATCCAAAAAGAACATTGAACCAAAAGGATATGAAAGTGCAGACGATTTAGTGCAAGATGATAATGTCGATGCCGTTTTAATCGCTTCATCATGGGAGACACATATTCCTTTGGCTATCAAGGCCATGCAGAACAATGTGGCAGTAGCACTAGAAGTAGGAGGATCTTCAGATCTACAAACTCTTTGGGATTTAGTTGATACCTATGAAAAAACCAAGACACCTTTAATGTTTATGGAGAATTGCTGTTATGGTCGATTGGAATTAATGACCCTTAATATGGTGCAGAAT
This sequence comes from Fastidiosipila sanguinis, assembly GCF_002998295.1. Lineage (GTDB taxonomy): Bacteria > Bacillota > Clostridia > Saccharofermentanales > Fastidiosipilaceae > Fastidiosipila > Fastidiosipila sanguinis. The sequence continues at coordinate 404,401 of NZ_CP027226.1, read as the reverse complement.
AATGTTTTAGGTGAAATTGTTTATGCACACGGAGCTTATGCTCATGACCTCCGTGATGAAATTACCTTTGGAAAAATTAATCGTCATTATAGATTAAATAACTACATTAAAAGGAATTCTGAAAACTATCCAACACATGAAATAGGGCCAATTGCTAAAATCTTGTATATCAATAACGGTAATAGATTTTTGAGCTTAAGCTCTCATGCATCTAAGTCTGTAGGTCTCAATAAATTCCTCGAAAATCATGATAAATCAAAACTTGAATTACCTAACAATATTAAATTCAATCAAGGTGATATTGTTAACACTCAAATTTTATGTGCCAATGGTGAACTAGTTAGCATAAAACTAGACACTACTTTACCAAGATATTATTCTAGAGAATTTTTCGTACAAGGTACTAAGGGTCTTGTAAACGAAGAGAATATGTCTGTCTTTTTAGAATCTGACATTGAGCCTGATGATCACTTTAATTGGGGCAAAAACTTCAATAATGTAGATAAATACTATGAAAAGTATGACCATCCAATCTGGAAGGAATACTTAAACAATGGAGTTCGTGCGGGTCATGATGGCATGGATTATTTAGTATTCAAAGCATTTGCAGATGCTCTTATTGAAGGCAGAGAGATGCCTATAGATGTATATGATGCGGCGACTTGGATGGCAATTACTGCACTTAGTGAGCAATCTCTAGCTACAGGATCTCAAGTTCAATACTTCCCTGATTTCACACGTGGTAAATGGATTTATGAACAAGACACTAAAATTTAATTTAATTCAATTTAATTAGAATGGTATATAAGCAATTCGGATGGTATATAAACCCTTACTACTCCCCTAAAACTTCTTCTATACGCTCTATACATTTATCATGGTCATGTTTTCTGGCGACGCATTGATATCTACCGAAGAGGAGAATTGAATGGTGGGCTCGTCTCCAAATAGAAGCCGGTAATTTAGAGCACATAACTTCTTCTACCTCTAAAACTGATGCTTCTTCTGGCACGAAATTAAATTTTTTACACACCCTATTAACGTGGGTATCTACTGCAAATGCAGGTATATCAAAACCATTGCTCAAAACAACATTGGCTGTTTTTCTGCCAACTCCAGCTAAACTTTCAAGTTCTTCTCTTGTTGCTGGAACTTCAGAATTATATTTATCCAACAAATCTTGTGACAAACTTTTTAGGTATTTAGCTTTATTTTTATATAGACCAATTGAGCTAATTAGTCTAGATATATCTTCAAGCTCTGCCGCCGCCATTGATTCAGCGTCAGGATATTTCGAAAACAATTCAGGAGTAACTTTATTTACTGCAACATCTGTAGTCTGAGCACTCAAAACTACTGCGCAAACTAGTTCAAAATTATTATTAAAATTTAGTTCAGATTCTATTTGTGGATATAACTTTATCATCGCTGAAACTATATGTTGAACTTCATTTGCAGCTAATATCTTATTTTTTGCCTTACTCATAAACTCTCCTTAAATAAATTTTCTAATTACTTTCATGATCACAAAAATTTATAATAACAGGTTATTTTGTAATTTTCCATAAAAGTGGTATTATATCGCATGAGCTTTTTACTTTATGAAATAGTAAAATGTTAAAATATTAAATAAAAGTGATATACAAGTTTAAATATATAACTTGCTGTTCAATATATTAATAATTTCCCATTTGTATAAAATATGCAATTCTAGGAGTTATTATCGAACAATATCATTGAGGTGAATTTATGACATTGAGAAAGATTGCATTAAGTAAAGAAGTTATTTCTAATGCTTTTCCCATAGATAGTGACAGTATTATTGCAGTAAAGCCTAACACTATAGGTCTTGTAAATAGTACCTTTCACATAATTCTTCATGAAGATGACAAAAACATTGATAAGTATATTTTACAAAGAATAAATACTTATGCTTTTAAAAATCCAGATCAATTAATGGAAAATATTGTTAATGTAACAAACTTTATAGGCAAAAAGGCTATATCTGAAGGCAAAGACCCAAACCGTGATACTATGAAGGTTTTAAGCACCAGAAATGGAGAAAACTACTATACTGCTGAAGATGGTTCTTGCTGGAGAATTTATTCTACTATTGAAAATACATACTGTTTAAGCCAAGTAGAAAATCCTCAACAATTTTATGAGAGTGCTAGAGCATTTGGTAATTTCCAATATTTACTAAGTGACTTTGACGCTTCCACACTACATGAGACAATTGAAAAATTCCATGATACCAGAGTAAGATATGAAAACTTCGAAAAAGCTCTTGCTGCTGATGAGCATGATCGTGCAAAAGACGTTAGCGATGAAATCAGCTTCGTCAAAGCTCATAAGGAAGATTGTTCTTACCTAATGGATAGACAGGAAGCTGGTATATTACCTCTTCGTGTAACACATAACGATACTAAGTTGAATAATGTTCTATTCGATTCCAAAACTGACGAAGCAATAACTGTTATTGATCTTGATACAGTTATGCCTGGTTTATCAGTAAATGATTTTGGTGATTCAATTCGTTTCGGAGCTAATACTGCTAGTGAAGATGAAAAAGATTTGAATAAAGTTAATTTAGATCTTGTTCTTTTCGAATCTTATACAAAGGGTTTCATTGAAACTTGTGGAGAAATCCTAACTGATGCTGAAATTGATGACCTCTACTGGGGTGCCAAAATGATGACCTTAGAATGTGGTATTCGCTTCTTGACAGACTACCTTGATGGCGACAAATACTTCTCACTCGACTACCCAGAGCAAAACTTAGATAGGGCTCGTACACAGTTTAAATTAGTCAGAGAAATTGAAAACAACGAAGAAGCTATTCGAGCTATTATTGATAAGTATCGCCCAAAGAATAACTAATCTTTGACAATCTAAAAGCACAATAAATAATAATCAAGAAATTTTAATATTAAAAAACAAGAAATTAATACAAAAAGAAAACGTCGGCCGAAGCCGACGTTTTTTGTTTGGTTGCGGAGGCGGGATTCGAACCACGCGACCTTCGGGTTATGAGCCCGACAAGCTACCAGCTGCTCCACTCCGCGATATAACACTTGAAAGATCTAAAAAAATTGGTGCTCATGGCCGGACTTGAACCGGCAAGGATCTCTCCCACAGATTTTAAGTCTGCTGCGTCTGCCAATTTCGCCACACGAGCTTAGTTCTCTCAAGTGCAAGAGCTATTCTATCAAGCAGATGAATTTTTGTCAACACCTTTACCACTAATTTTTATTAATTTTTTAATATCGTTATTTGTGCTAAATTCCAGAGGTTTTCTAATTTATTAAATTTAACATTAAGCAATGTATTTACAGGTTTTATACTCTTCTCTGATATTTTATTGAGTTTATCTTCATCAATTTCTTTATTAATCAATTCTAAATACTTATCAACCCATTTTTTATCAACAATAATTACTGCTTTATTCTGAGAGAGTCTATCCATTTCATGTAATATATCCTCCACGACAGAAATTGGGTTGATGTCGTTTTTCTCATTCTCTATCAACTCTGGTTCAAGTTTATTCAAAATAACCACTTCTTTGCCTGCATCTTCAGCATAAGTTGCCTCTATCAATGATTTAATTCCGAATACATCTCCAGAGTAATAAACATCTGTATCCAACTTAATACCTGTATTTTGGATAGTTTCTTTTAACTTTGAATATGTTTCTGTAGTTTCAGATTTTTCATCAAGTAAATTAGCCTTAAATGGGAATGTTACAAAAGTCAGTTCTTTCTGTTTTAAACTTTTTCTTTGACTTTGACCATTTAGAACTAAATATAATTTAGCAAAAGCTTCAGTATTTGCCCAAACTCTTGAGTCAGCTAAAATCATTAAGTTGCGTTTAACTGTGTTAAGTAGAGTATTTAGAGGTCTTACTGATGATATAAATTTAGATATTAATTTTTCATCGGTATCTAGACTAGCCCCTGCAATAAATATAATTTCCTCAAATTCTCTACCATTACTTTCTCCAAGCAAGAAACTACTACCTTTTATCCACTGGTAAACTTTTTCTACATAATCTATATCTTTATTTTTCTTATGCTCTAAATAATCTCGACTAAATTCAAGCCATTTTTGGTAGACCTCATTATAGAAGAAAGCTATGCCAAGATTAGGTGAAATCTGGTGTTTGTCAAAATACTCACAAATTGTGACCATAGCTATATCTGCACTTTGAGTGGTGAAAAGTGAATTTTCTCCTGTTTCAGTATGTAGCATCATCCAAGTTGATTGTTCCAATACCTTGTCAGGATTAGGGTTCATAGCTATAGCTGTACCTAAGAGTAAATTATCTAAACAAATTTCATTTTGTAGTGAAAATAGAGGTTCTACTATTCTATTTTGAACTCTAACTGAAAATGGTACTAACTCATTTCCTAGGGCAATAACTTTATTCTCCGAATACAATAGGTAATCTGTACTACTTGATTTATATGATAAAACTTTTTCAGAAGCATTATACTTAGCAAGCAAGGCTCTTTGCATAGTTTTATTGAATTTATCTATAACATTCATTTGCATAAAGTCGCCTAAGAATATAGCTCTATCAGCAATATACAACGTACTTACTAGCTCATCTACTAACTCTTCCTGAGGATCTAAGCTTACCACCGTTCCTGATGATCCAATCTTAGCGTGTTCCAATAGATTCTCAAGGGTGGCTTTTGGCATAGCGATTAGAGGTATTATTAATTGCAAACTAGAGAATAAACTTTGCCAGGAGTTTATCTCATCTACCTCTTCATACTCACCATTGAGAAGTTTCTTCATTCTCTTAAGATTCTGTTTAAGTTCATTTGATCTAAGAACGAAAGTTCTATTCAATTGCATAGATCTATAGAAATTTTCATATCTAGCTTTGAAGCTTGATTCATCTTCCCAAGGAGTACTATTATGGAATCTATTAGAGTTGATATCTAAATATGTATCCCTATCTATGTAATTTCTTCCGAAATTAGATTTGTTAATCTCCTCCTGTGGACGAAGCGCATTTATAATACCCTGTTCTTCGTCTATTTGAATATCAAGCTCTGCAATTTTTGCTTCTAGACCGTGAACAGTCTTAACAAGTTCATCTTGCTGATCTTTTATATTTTGAATCTCTATTTCATTCTTTTCGAGATTCTCTTCAGCTTCTGCAAGAGCTTTGGCTTCTTCCCCAATTTTCAGGAATTTATATAATAATTTTTGCCAGAAATTAACATTCTTCTCTATCTCATCCAGCTCATATTTTCTTGAGAGAAGCTTATCTTCATTTAAAAAGAGTGAATTATCCAAGTCATTTTTCTGCTCTTCTAACTTGAGCAATTTATGCTCAATATTTTCAATATGCTTTTGTATTTTTTCAACTTTTTCTAATTTATGGTTAAAAATAGATGCACTTTTATAAACTTCCTCGTTCTTTTCTAGTGCTTTTATCGCTTCCTTCTTTGAATTGAAATAATCATCTTGAACAGCTTTAAACTCTGGTAAGTAAAATTGAGGATTTTCTTTGTCAAAATAAAATCTATTATCATCCATATACTCTATAAGCAAATCTACTAGTAACTGCAAATCAGCCCTTGTCTCTACATAAACTGCAGCAGCTCCCCAAGCAGGTTTGTTCATATATGCTGTTTCTTCATTATACTTATTGATTACTTCAGTTAAATAAATTTCTTTATTACGTTGCAAATCAAAGTAGCTGGTACTGCTATTATCTACACTCAAAGATTCAGCCTCTATTATTTCTGAAACAATTGATTTTAACTTTTCTCTATCAACTCCGGTTAAAATCATATTATGCCTGCTCAAGTTGTTTTCAGGATTATAATAATTGGCTGAATTGTTTTGTGGTGGATAAGAAAATCTAGACATAGCAAATGCATCAGCAGGTTTCTTTAATTTCAAAAGATAATCTGCCTTCTCTTCAAGACTTTGCGCTATATAGTTTTCTACAATTAGACTTCTGTGACTATATCTTTGAGCATTGTATGATTTAATACTTCCGCTATCTGTATTAGAAAAATCATTAATAATCCACTGCTGACTAGCATTCGGAAGAGTCTTACGTGGCCAGGCTGACTTTGGATATGCTTTAGGATTAAGATTTTCATCCCAATAATCCAGATCATCAACGTTTAAAATATCAAATTGTCCTGTAAGACCTTTTTCAATATATTGGTAAAGCGTATCAGTTTTTTCAACCTCATTAATTGCTTTTCTTAAGAAATTAAGTTTCTGCGATTTATGTTTTTGACTAGCTAAACTATAGCCATTTATTATTGCAAATGAGCTTAAATTCAACCCATCTATTTCTTCGACTTTATCGTTGAAAATCAATCTTCCTAAACTCTTATTTAAATTCTCAAGAAGTTCTGTGGTTATTTTTGGATTGGCTCTACTTATCTCAGAATCAATTTGCTCGTTAATTGAAGCAATTTCAAATTCCAATTCATTTAAGTTCTTGTTTAGTAAAATTCTAGAAAATAAATACAAATAATTATTAATTCTAAAACTACCTTTTTTGTAATTGCCACTTTGATTGACAGAGAAGATATAGATTGAAGAATATTCTTTACTATTATCAAAGGTCTTAGCGATATCACTATCTGGGTCTAATAAAGAGTCAATTCTAGAATTACTAATCTTACCACCAAACACCATGTAAGCATCAGAGTTTCCCTCGCTATCCCATGGCAAAGCCTCTGACTCATCAGAAATAATCTCCTCTGCTCCTGGATAAACAGACTTGAATCTTTCCTTGCTATACCAAAATCCTAATACGTCTTTAATCTCATTTTTTGTCATAACTAATAATAGAAAACTAATGAACTAACTTAAAGCTTGATATTAATTTTCCTCCAGCTCTCTAATTTTATCTAATCGACGATTGTGACGACCGCCTTCATAATCCTCTTGCAAGTAAGCTTTTACAATATCCCAAGCTAAATCAGGGCCAATTGTACGAGCACCAAGACATATCACATTAGCATCGTTATGTTTTCTGGCCATTTTTGCAGAATATTCATCAGAAACTTGAGCTGCTCTAACACCTTTTAACTTATTAGCTGAAATGCAAATTCCTATACCTGTACCACAAATTAAAATTCCAGAATCTGCCTCTCCATCAATTACTTTCGCGCAAGTAGCCTTAGCAATATCTGGATAGTCTACTGATGCTTCAGAGTTTGTACCACAATCCAAGACTTTAATACCTAGTTTTTCTAATTCTTCGCTGATAAAAGCTTTCAAAGCTACTCCACTGTGATCAGATCCTATAGCCATAGATTTAATGTTCATTTTGGTCCTCTCTTCTAAGATTATAAATCCCTTAATCATTCGACAAATTTATGTTTATTTATCAAAATCAATTTTAACATATTTGAATTTATTACCATATGCTAAAAAAAGATTTCATTTTCACATAATAATATATTTAATTTTTATAAAATGATGAGCCAAAGAATACTAACTTTTTTCTAATTGTAAACAATTACTATAAATTCACTTTAAATGAGCCTTATAAATTGTTATTCGTAGGGGTTAGATGATATAATGCTTTACAATTAGTTAATAAGTTATTTTGAAGAAGTATGCCCTTTGCTCTTCTTCTTATTTGGAGGATTAGATTTTATGAATAATCTAGGAGAAAACCATAATAATACTACTGGGGAAAAATCAACCGTCAAGTATTTAGCTTTGTTTTTGGCTATTGTTTTGACATTTCTATCATTACCTTCATTAACTGTACATGCAGAGAATTATGCAAATAAAGGCGATGAAATAACTGTTGTTGCTACCTATAGGGTACGTTCAGGTCCTGGAACAAATTATGCCACCACAGGATACTTAGAATCTGGTGACAAAGTAACTGTTTTGGAAGTAACAAATGGTGGACAATATTCACTTTCATCATATACTGGAAATGTTTGGTATAAAGTTACTTTCTTGGGTGGTACTGCTTATCTTTGTCATGATACTTATCATAAGATCACATCTAAATCAACACCAAGCCCTGAAACGCCTATCCCAACACCTGTACCGACAGATCCATCAAATCCTGGAACTGCCCCAGGTAATTCTGCATATACTGATGCAGAATGGGAGAAGGTTCTTAACTCATTCCCACCTTCATACCACAAATCTTTGAATGCTTTGCACAATAAATATCCTTCATGGCAATTTGAGCCTGAGTACCATGATTTCAGTCTAGAGTATGCTGTGAATCAACAAAAATCATATGCAGGTAGAAACTTAGTCCCTGGATATTACGGAGATTATAGAGATTATAACTACAGCAGAATGTATGATGCTGGTGGTTGGTACGCAGCAAGCTGGGATACCATTGCTTTTGTCATGGATCCAAGAAACTGGCTTACAGAAAAATATGTATTTATGTTTGAAAAACTCGGTGAAGTTGATTATGTTCCTGCCGAAAGAAGACTAGAGATTATGTTTGCAGGAAACCAAGATCTTCTCAACATGATCCCAGCAATTATTCAAGCATCTAAAGATCACAGGGTTAACCCAATTTTTGTAGGTACCAGAATTTTAACGGAAGTTAGGGTTGGAAATACTATTAGCTCTTCAGCTAAAGGGACACTAAGAGCTACTCCTGAAATTATTAAAGCACTTGGAGATCCTAGCTTTAATCCAGATCTAAGTAAACCTTACTATAACGTATTTAACATTGGTGCTTATGATGGCTCCAATCCTCAGTTAAACGGTATTCTTTATGCTATGGGATATAACGTAAGTCCAGAGAGACGTGAAGCTCTCATGATTCCTTGGGATAGTCAATACAAAGCTATCTATGGTGGACTAACATTTATTTTAAGCTCTTATATTAACGCAAAACAAAATAACAACTACTACTTCAAATTCAATATGCGCTGGCCAAAGAGTCAAATTCCTTCAAGAATTGGTCATCAATATATGACAAGTGTAGTAGCACCTGTTACCGAGGCACAGGTTCAATATCAAACATATGCCAAATCAGGAACATTAAGCGAACCATCTGTGTTCCTAATTCCTGTATATCAAGATATGACAAATACTGCATATGCTGACCCTGGTAATAGATACTATGACTCTGTTCCAGTATTGCAAAGCTCAGCTCCAAATAATGGAACTAACTTATCTGAATTTGAATTAACAAAAGCTAAACCATATGCAAATGCTGGAGATAAAATGCTCCTTAAATCTGCATTCTGGTTAAGAAGTTATCCGGCAGCAGCAGATGATAATGGAATTGAAGTAATCAATCCAGGCAATAGTATCGAAATATTAGAACGTGTAGCAGGTACATATACAGAAGGCTACACTAATCAATGGTATAGAATACGTTACGGAAAAAAGGAAGGCTATATTATTGCTTATCCTCCTACACAAGAAATTACAAGCCGTAGCAATCAGCCTTCTCCAACCCCTACCCCTACTCCTAAACCAACACCTGCTCCTACACCTAAGCCAACAGCTGCCCCTACACCTAAACCAACAGCTAAACCTACGCCAACACCTACAACATCTGGTAGTTATATGTTAGGAGATGTGGACAACGATAATCAAATTACAATGATGGACTTCACTCTCATTAATTATCATATATTAGGAAGACGTAAACTTTCTCCGGAAGAATTTGTTCGTGCTGATATTGATAAAGATGGAAAAATTACAATGATGGATTTTACCCTCATTAACTATCATATTTTAGGAAGAAGAAAGATAAAACAATCTTAGAAAGAAACAAATGACATTTTCAAAAAATAAAATTAATAATATTAATAAAATAATTATTACTTCTATATTAGTGTTTCTTCTAGCTATTGGTTTAAGTGATGTCAACCTAAATGCACAGTCCGCTGTAGTAGACTTAAAGCCTAAAACAGAAGAAAATTCAAATAGTGTAGTAATTGAAGTTTACGGGAGAACTGCGGTATATTCATCTGGATATTCGATAAGAATAAATTATAATAATGAAGCTTTTGAATATTTAGATACTGAGTTTGTAGATTATTCTGGCTTAAATACAACAGCAAAAGTTGTTGAACCAGGGATATTAGAAATTAGTGCACAGAATGGGTCAATACCATTTGATGAAAATCTTTTGGCAAAGGTAAATTTAAGAGCTATAGACCCAGGAGTTGCTACTATTTTAATTTCAAATTCTAGTTTTTTTGATGCTTATGGAAATAGAATTCCAGGAACAATGCTGAAATACTATCAAGTAGAAACTAATTTCACTAGTTCTAATAACAATTCTGGAAATAATGATTCCACTGTCCAAAGCGAACAAAACCTAGGGACTGTTGGAACCACTAGCAAGATTGATTTAGATTCCACTAGTAGCTCATCTTCGGAATCAAGTGCTACTCATACATCAACAACCACAGTAGAGACAAAAGAAACTACAACTGAAGAATCTACATTAAATGTGGAAATTCCCAAAGATTCTAGTGAATCTGCAACTGATTATTCAAATATTTTCAAACCAATTCTTACAGTTACTATTATAATAATACTTGCTTTACTAGCAATTTTTGCAATTAATAGACTACTAAAGAATAAAAGAAAGGATTAATTATGAAAACAAATACAATAAACAAAACAAAAGCGCTTTTTCTAACTATATTAATGTTAATGTCTATTTTAATCATTAGTATTAAAGTTAATGCAGCAGATGGAACAGCTAGCCTCAGCGCTGATCAAGTAGCGCCTAACCAGACTGTAACCTTAACTTTGACTATTTCAGGAGCCGATTTTGCCAGCGCTGGAATAAGCATTGCTGGTGTTGAAAATGCAACATTAGTTTCTGGTCCTAATTCTAATGTATATCAACAAGGCAGTTCTTTTAATATTACTACTGATTTAGCAAATAATTCTTCAACTTCACATACTTATGTTGTAAACTTCAGCTATTCTTCAGAAGGTGCTAAACCTATTAATATATCTTATGACTTAATTAGTGCTGACCTAAACAGGACTGTTTTAAACAGAGCCTTTACAGTCAACGTAGTCGCTCCTGCACCAACACCAACTCCAGTACCTACCCCAGCGCCAACACCTAAACCAACTACTAAAGCTACTACTAGAGCTACTACTAAGAGTACAACTCAAACAAAACCAACTACCAAATCAACTAGTACTAAGTCACAAGATAGCAACGATAAAAACTACAGAGACATTAACAAAAAAATGATCTTAACTTCAGATTTAGATATCCGTTCAGATGCAAGTCTATCAAGTACATACCTAGGTTCCTATGATAAAGGTACCGTAGTTGATGTAATCGGCATAACAGATAATGGCTGGTATGTAATCAACTACAACGGCAAAACTGCCTACTTAGCTGGATCATATTTGGAAGATTATAGTGCTCCAAGTAGCACTAAAGCTGACGAGGAAGAGTCTAATTCTGAGGAAACAACTACAACATCTAAAAATGATGATGCATCAAAAACAAGCACTACAAACAAGGATGATAAAGCAGATAAAACTAAAAAGACTGAAAAATCTAACACCGAAAAAACTAGCACAGATAAAGACAGTCCTGCTCTAATAAATAACAATGATTCATATATGAATGCTGGAAATAGCAACAAGTCATTGTTTGCTAAATTAGATCCAACAATGTTAGTTATCTTTGGTTTATTACTATTGCTTATTATTCTCTTAATTGTTTATTACATTTTAAAAAGAAGAATTCTAGCTGATGAAGAACAAGAAGAATTTGAAGAACTACCAGGAGATAATAACGAGGCAATTTATGCAAACAAATCCTCTGATATAGAAGTTTCTAGAGTAGATGATTCTGAAAGTTCTGAAAAATAGAACCAAAGATTAACAAAGAAATATAGTAAAAAACAATAAAAGCTCTAACCATTTGCAGTAAGCACTTGATTAGAGCTTTTCATTTCTTTATTAAATTTATTAATCTAGATCGCCTTTTATTCCTAAAGTTTTCTTATAAATATATTTCATACCTTCTAAGGTTAAATTAGGATCATACAAATCAATTATGTCGAGCTTCTCTACAAATTTATCTGATATTCCACCAGTAGCTATGACTAGAGGATCAATCTTAAGTGTCTTAATTTGCTCCTCTACTATATGCTTAACTGCTCCAAGATAACCATGCATAATACCGACTTGCATGCCTTCAACTGTATTAGATGCCAAAATCGAATCTGGAATTACTAACTCTACATCTGGTAACTTAGCTGTTCCTGTAAATAGAGCATCAGCAGCTAATTTAAGACCTGGCATAATTATTGTATATTTAAAATTACCGTCTCTATCAACATAGTCAAAAGTTGTTGCAGTACCAAAATCAATAATAATACAATCTTTTTTGTACTTCATGTGAGCAGCAGCTACATTTACTAGTCTATCTGCACCAACCTCCTTAGGATTGTCTGTTGCTATATTAATTCCTGTTTTAACCCCTGGTCCTATAATGACAGGAGTTATAGCGAAGAATTTCTCCAAAGTCATTTTTAGGTTTTCTGTAAGATGAGGAACAACACTACTTAACACTGCACCTTTTATTTCACTAGCATCCACTGAGCATGACCTCAATAGGTCCAAGATAAGTAATCCTAGCTCATCAGCAGTTCTATCATTTTTACTATTCAGTCTAAATGTATCCAGAACCTCTTCACCTTTATAAATACCTAAGAAAATATTAGTATTTCCAACATCAATAGCTAATAACATTTATTTTTCCCCTTACTCACCCTTTTTATTCTTGAATATACTCAGGACTTTGTCTAAAACTTTGTCAGAAACTTTAGCTTTACTCATGATCTCTAGTTGTTCTAAAGAATCTTTAGCTATCAGAGTTACTATATTAGTATCGGTTCCAAATCCAGCACCTTGTTCATTTAAAGAGTTTGCAACTATTAGATCTAGACCTTTCTTCTCTAACTTATCTTTTGCATTTTCGATTAAATTTTCAGTCTCCATTGCGAAACCACAGAGAACAGTTCCAGCTTCTGCATGCTCACCTGCCCATGCTAAAATATCTGGATTTTTCTCAAGTTCAAGGATAAGGCTTTCATCATTTTTCTTAATCTTGCTCTCACTAAAATTCTTGACTCTATAATCACTTACAGCAGCTGTCATAATAAGAGTATCTGCGCTTGATAAATTACGTTGGATAGCTTGGAACATATCTTCAGCGCTTTTTACTTTAAGAACATTAATTCCTCCCGGAGTTTCCAAGTTTACTGGTCCAGAAACTAAAGTTACATCTGCTCCTCTACTCTTGGCTACTTTTGCCATTGCATAGCCCATTTTCCCACTTGAGTTATTACTTATAAATCTAACTGGATCTATTGCTTCAACTGTCGGCCCAGCGCTTATTAAAATTTTCATTCCAGCTAAATCTTGCTTTATCTCTTTATTATCATTTAATATTCTTTCAATTTCAGTTTCTATGGATTCAGGACTTGCAAGTTTCCCATTACCAAAATCTCCACAGGCAAGGTCTCCACTCTCTGTTTCCATAACATTAACTTCTCTTTGAATCAACTTTTCCAAGTTCTCTCTTGTTGCTGGATTATTTAACATATAAGTATTCATTGCTGGACATAATAGTATTGGACTTCTACTTGCTAATAAGCATGTAGAAAGCAGATCATCTGCAATACCACTTGCCATTTTTCCAATAAGATTCCCTGTGGCAGGCGCTAAAACAAAAACATCTGCCCACTTAGCAAGTTCTATGTGGGATATTTTATATTCTTCATCTTCAATATAAGGTGAGAAAACATCTGTATAAACTTTATTCTTTGTCAAGGCTTCAAAAACCTCTGTACTCATAAACTTAAGAGCATTGTCAGTCATAATTACCTTAACTTGATGTTTTTTACTTAAATTACTTACGAGTTGTGCCACTTTAAAAATAGCGATTCCACCTGAAATCCCAAGTAAAATATTAGCCATAATTATCTTCCTTTCTTAAATATTCGTAATAAATCTTGGTAAATGCAAATAGAACAAATGCGGCTAAGAATGCCTCAAGAACTCCATTTGTAAAAATAGTTGTACCTAGAAGTACAAATATAGCATCTTTTGTCTTATTCAGTACACTTGCATAGGCATCACCAAAGAAAAGAAAAATTCCTGATAATACTAGAAATGTATGTGCAAAAGTTGCCGAAAAAGCAACTATAGCAGCTTTCCATGACTTAGAATATCTTCTTTTATTGCGCAAATTAAATAGTTTTAATAATGCTGCCGGGATTAAACCTAAAAGCATTCTTGGCACAAAACAAATTACTAAGCTCCAAAAATTTCCACGTATAATTCCATAACTAATAAAAGGTGAAAATACGAAACTAGTTAAACCTGGAGCGAATGTGTTTCTCAAAAAGCTTAAAAGTCCAAATATAAAGCCTGATGCCAGACCATAAACTGGACCCAAAATAACGCTTACTATAATTACTGGCAAATGTAATGTTGTTAATGATAATGCTCCAATAGGTAAAAATCCTAATGGTGTAAAAAATAAAAGCAATTGAATAGCTGTTAAAACTGAAAATAAAGTTAACTTCTCTAGCTTTTGCTTTCTTAAATCTCTTTCTAACATTCTCAACCTCCTATCGCTTCTCTCGAATGCAATGTTATTAATGAATGTCTAACATTTAATGATATTATAAATCAAATAAGGCTCTTAAATAAGAGTTTTTGCTTTTTTAATTATTTTCTTAGGTGCTTTTGTTAATATTAAATAGCGGAGGTAATTAATATGGCTTTAACAACTGTTACTTATATACGAAATCAAAACAAGATCTTAATGCTACATAGAGTTAAAGAGTTAAATGATTTTAACGAAGGTAAGTGGCTAGGTGTAGGCGGTCATTTAGAACTTGGTGAAACTCCGCATGAAGCGGCACTTCGTGAAATCAAAGAAGAGACTGGTATTTCTATTGATGAAATAATTTTGCAAGGTATAGTTACTTTTGTTTACCCAAATAAAGAAACTGATTATATCTTTGTATATAGAGCAGATACAGAAACAACTGAAACAATTATTACATCTGAGGGTGTTTTGCAATGGATACCAGTAGATGAAATCATGAATTTAAATCTATGGGAGGGTGATTTACTTTTCCTCCCATATGTACTAGACCAATCTGATAAAATATTCAGCGTTAAAGTAATCTATGATGAAAATGGTAATTTAGAAAATTATAGATTCGATTAATCTATGCTAAATTCTATCAATTATAGTTATTTGTAGTTTTTTTATTTCTATTGTCTCTATGCTTCTTATAGATTAGTGCTGAACTTAAAGTGAAAAACAAACCTGAAACAGGAAGACTAATAGCACCTACACCCGTAATAGCTATCGCATTAGCTGATTTTTCACTCGAAGATGAAGTCTTACTATTTTCATTATTTAAATTTGCATCCAAGCTTTTAGCGACTGTACTTTTATTAGGTTTAGGTTCAGATTTAATTTCTGAACTTTCACTAATCTTATTGAATTCGGGTCTGACAGGACTGACAATTTTTTTACTAGTCACAATAGGATTATTTTCATTTGTAATATCTGGAACTTTTTCCAAACTCTTTTCTTCTTTACTTGAACTTGCCTCAGTTTCAGAACTAGTTGTATTACTTGTTTCAATACTTTCGGAACTATTACTTTCATCGCTAACATTAGCTGTGCTTGAACTTATTGTTTGATCTTCCTTTATTATCAATGAAATTGCCTTTAATATTTCTTCCAGATCTAAGTTTTTAATTACTATTTTGTATTCACCAGGATCTAAGTTACTTAAATATGAAGAGTGTAAATAGAGAATACTTTTACTATCATTCAAAGAATAATTGTCTGAAGATAGCTCTGTCTCATCCATGAGAATATTAAAGTTAATTCCTTCTAAGTACACTGGTACTTCAATATATCCCATACTTTTATTCCACTTTATAATCTCTGAGTTGATATCCTTGCTTATCTCAAGATTCAGGACATTTACATCCTCAGTTTCTGTTTTTGCAAAAACAGTTGTTGCTCTCAGTATCAGACATAAAGCTAAGATAAAAACTGGAAATGTTCTTTTCATCTTTAAGTATACTGTCGAATTTCTAATCATTTGTATTGCCTCCTAAATTATTATGAAAATATCATAGCCTTTTTGAAATTATTACCCAGCTCACAAAAACCTAAAAAACATCACAAAAACAAACAAAAAAGAGCCAGAACTTTAATTCTGACTCTTCAACTAAAACTCAAACAATATAAATAGTTTAGGCTAGACTAATCTTTCTCTCAGCTTATCTTCATCGCTCATAATATGGAAGTGTACATGGAAGACACTTTGTCCTGCCTTTTCACCGCAGTTATTGATTATACGTAATCCTTGTTCTTCAAGATTCAGTTTACTTGCAATTTCAGGTATTGCCTTGGTAATAGCAAGACTATCCTTTTCACTTTGTGAAAATAATTCTAAAGCATTAGCATAGTGATTCTTAGTAACTAATAATAAATGAGTTTCTGTTTGTGGATTAGCATCTTTGAAGCAGGTAACATTTTCATTCTCATAAATAATTTCTGTAGGTATCTCACCATTAGCTAATTTGCAAAATATACAATCTTTATCAATCATAATTTTCACACTTCAACCTTTCTCTCTTTACGTTTCCAAGTTTTGTATTTTTTTAAACTTAAGTTTATTCAACAATCAAATGTATTAAGCTAAAATCTCTTTTACAGCTGTCTTAGCACTTTCCAGGGCCTCTTCTAGTTTGCCACTATCTTTACCACCGGCTTGAGCCATATTAGCTTTACCGCCTCCGCCTCCGCCAGCAACTTTAGCAGCAACTTTAACAATATCTCCAGCTTTTACACCCTTATCAATTGCTTGATCTGAAGACATAACTAGGAAGTTAACTTTCTCAGCTTCTTTACGTCCTAAAATTACAACAGCAGGTTCTAGCTCAGCCATGAATTTATCACCTAACTCACGCATCTGCTCAACGGAATCAGTACTTACTTCAGTAACTAATAAATTTATTCCTGCAATATCTTCTGAGTCACTCAATAGGTCCTTATTAGCAGATTCCATCTTGGCATTTTCTAGGGTTTTTACTTCTTTTTCTAGTTCTTTATTCTTGTCAATTATATGATCTAATCTTACATCCAACTCACTTACTGAAGTATTCAACTTATCTGATAAACTTGCCAATAACTCTCTATCGGAATTGTAGTACCTCAATGCGTTAAAGCCTGTTGCAGCTTCAATTCTTCTAATACCTGCAGCTACAGAAGTTTCAGTTAAAATTCTAAAAGAACCAACTTGAGATGTATGCTTCAAGTGTGTTCCACCACATAGCTCAATTGAATAATCTTCACCTATATAAATAGTTCTCATTATCTCAGCATATGTTTCATCGAACAATGCTATCGCGCCTTTGGCCTTTGCCTCTTCCACTGGTTCCCAAAGCACTTCAACATCCATATCTTCTAGGATTGCCCAGTTCACTTCTGCTTCTACTGCTGCTAATTGATCTGCACTTAGACCACCTTGGTGGGTAAAGTCAAAGCGGAAATACTCACCATTAAACTCTGATCCAGCTTGAATAACGTGTTCTCCAATAACTTTTCTTAAAGCTTTATGTAACAAGTGTGTGGCAGTATGGTTTCTTGCTGTAGATCTTCTATTTTCTCTATCTACTTCTAACTTTATAGATCTATCTGCGTATAAAGTACCTTCCAAAACTTTAGCCTGGTGGAAGTAGACTTTATCTCTATTTTTATTAGTCATAGTTATTTCTACTTCTGTATCACCCTGACTTGCGAAACCTTTATCGCCTATTTGACCACCACCGGTTCCAAAGAATGGAGTTTTATCTGTGATAATAACAACGTCTGTACCAGTCTCGACAGAGTCAACTATTTTGTATTTATCTCCATCTTCTACTAATAGGTACAAGATTTTACCTTCATCTACTAATGTTTCATAACCAGTAAAATTAGTAGGCTCAATTTGAGCAATTTCTTTTGGCATCTTATCGCCAGCCCAGGCTGATTGAACATTCTTCTTGGTATTTGCTTGCGCTCTCATACGTTGCTCTTCCATTAAATCACGGAAACCTTGCTCATCAATTTCTAAACCTGATTCTTTCGCAATTTCTTTGGTCAAATCTAGTGGGAATCCATAAGTATCATGAAGCTTAAATACATCTTCTGCTGGCAAAGCCTCTAATTTGTTATCTATAGCATCTTTGATATAACCATCTAGTATTTTATTACCAGAGTTTAAAGTACCTCTAAATGTTGTCTCTTCTGAATCTATAGTGTACAAGATGAATTTCAAGTTTGATTCTAATTCTGGGTAAGCATCCTTTGATTGAGCTACTACTTCTTCTACAACTTTGCTTAAGAAGTTATCCTCTACCCCCAATAAACTTGCCTGACGTACTGCACGCCTAATTAAGTTTCTCAAAACATAACCACGTCCATTATTACTTGGGGTAATTCCATCTGAAACCATCATTGTTGCAGATCTTGCATGGTCTGTAATGATGCGCAAACTTATATCAGTTTTTTCATCTTCACCATAGGTCTTACCACTAATTTCACATACTTTGCCTAAAATAGATTTAACAGTATCAATTTCATAGATACTATCAACATCCTGGACAATTGTAGCTAAACGCTCTAGACCTACACCTGTATCAATATTCTTTTGCTTAAGCTCTATATAAGTTCCGTCTTCTTGACGCTCAAATTGACTGAAAACACTATTCCAGAACTCCATATAACGATCACAATCACATCCAGGTGCACAAGTATCTTTACCGCAAGAATATTTCTCTCCACGGTCATACAAAATCTCAGTACATGGACCAGAAGGACCAACACCATGTTCCCAGAAATTATCTGCCTTACCTAATCTGTAAACTCTCTCTTCTGGTACACCAACTGTTTTTGTCCATATATCATAAGATTCATCATCTAGCTCATATACTGTTGGATAAAGCTTATCTTCTTCCATTCCAAGTACTTGAGTACAAAATTCCCAAATCCAAGGAATCATCTCTTTTTTGAAATAATCACCAAAAGAAAAGTTTCCTAACATTTCAAAGAAACTTACGTGTCTTGCTGTATAACCAATATTTTCCAAATCACCAGTACGTACACATTTTTGGCTATTGGTTACTCTTTTCGCCGGAGGTATAGCGGCGCCAGTAAAGTATGCCTTCATAGGAGTCATACCTGCATTAATTAATAAAATTGACGGATCATTTTTTGGCACTAAAGAAGCACTTGGAATACGCAAGTGTCCTTTTGATTCAAAAAACTGTAAATATGCTTCACGCAATTCATTTACGGTCATATATCTCATGTTTTATACCTCTTTTTATGTTTATAATTTCAATTTATTATTATATCATAGTATCAAAAGTCTACATTTTTCTGAATTAAAGTTTTTTATATAAAATTAATGAGGTTGTGTATGGATAAATTTTTCGATTCTCACTTTAAATTGAAAACTTCAAAAAGGGACAGCAATGACTCCAAAATTGCAATGGTATTAACTTCAGTAATATCTTTACTAATCGTAGGAGTTTTGTTAGCAAGTTTTCTAACTTTTAACAATAGCGATTTTCTTGCCTTTTTGAACTGGAGCATGTGTATTTTAGTTCTAGCTCTTCCGAGTCAGCGTTTTATCCGAAAACTAATACCGTTCAGTGCAGATTCAGCCTTCTTCTATTCTATTATCTTTTCTTGGTTGGGGATTGGCTTTATTACCTGGTTTTTGTCTCACTTAGGCTTACCCATCTTCACTTCCCACTTTATAAGATTAGTATTAGTTTTGGCAAATTTTGTTTTTAATTTCCCCTCTAAAAGTAGGCGAAATAAGTTATCAAGAAATGTTTATCTTCCCCTTAATCAAATACTTTTAACTATACTTATATTCTTAAGTACCTTTGCTATCGGAGTCTATTTCAGATCACTTAAACCTGAAATTTATGGTCTAGAAAAATTCATGGATTATGGATTCATGATGAGCATGTGGCGAGGTAACACTTTACCCGCTCAAGATATGTGGTTAGCAGGTCATTCTATTAACTATTATTATTTTGGGCAATATCTTTTTACCTTGCTTGCTAAACTAACAGGTATTGAGCCTAAAATATCTTACAACCTTTCTATGGCTGCGAGCTTTTCAATCTCTTTTACTCTTTCTTACTCCTTAATTAGAGATATTGTTTTTTATAGAATAAAAAAACAAAAATCTTCATATCAATTGATTGCAAACATTAGCGGAATACTAGCTTCATCACTTCTATGTTTAGCTGGAAACAGCCATGCATTCTTTTACAGACCTGGCGCACTCGGACATGGATTAGTTGCATATTTAAAACGCTTCGGAACTACTACTGGTAAAATTAGCTACTTCTATTTCTCCGATTCTACTCGTTTTATTGGACATAATCCTGATACCAGCGACAAAACAATACATGAATTTCCCTTGTATTCTTATGTTGTAGGTGATCTTCATGCGCATATGATAAATCTAATCTTTGTCTTATTATTTCTAATAATTCTATTTGCTTTTTATGTTTACCTACGCAAGGCTGAAACTTTGTTAAATGAGAACACTTTAATGTATGCAACTACTCTAGGATTTTTATTAGGGATTTTCTCAATGACAAATTATTGGGACTTCGCCATATATTTTGTAGTGACCTTTATAACCTTAACTGCAGCATTCTTAGCTAAAGGCAAAAACACTTGGACCAGTTTACTATTATTCATTGGCCAAACATTAATGTATTTTATTCCTTTCTTAATGGATTTTGGTAACCCATTAATTAAATTAGGCTTATACGTCGTAGCATGCATTTCGACCTATTTAATTTATAGATTAAAGAAGGACAGTCTAACTTTAGCTGGATTTTATCTCTCCTTGATTTTTACAGTTACTCATATCTTTAGTTTACAGATGAATTTGAACATGGCAGAAATGCCAAAATCCTTCAAGTTTGTACAGAATAATTCTAGCTTCTATCAACTATTTATACTCTGGGCTTTCCACGCTTTCCTAGGAATTATATTTATTCTTTATGCATTCTGGTCAAATAGGGAAAAAATAAAATACCAGCTAGAGAAAGTAAATTTCATACAAGCTATAGCAAATCTTCCTGTAGAAAATTTATTTATTATTATTCTTAGTGCCTGTGGATTAGGACTAATTATTGTTCCAGAAATTATTTATCTCAAAGATATTTATGAGGTAAATTTTGCTAGGGCAAATACAATGTTCAAATTCACCTACCAAAGCTTCACTTTATTATCTTTAGTGGCAGCGTACTTGATCGCTGAGTTAGTGTTGCAGTTGACTCCTAAGAATAGTCCTGAAAACATCAACTCTGTTGAAATATTCGAAGAACAGAAAACTGGAATTATCCAAAGAGATAAGGGATGGAACTTTAAATATTTAATACCTGTACTGGCATGTACAATGGGGCTTATTATTCCATTCTCTTATACAAGTAGCATTTCAGACTGGTTTTACTTAAACAAAGATAAATCACAGCGTAGTCTAGATGGTAGTAGGTATATTGCAGATTTAGGAATCGAAGATGATTCTGGCAATTATTATAGTTTTAAAAACCGCCTAGATTTAATTGATTATCTAAATGAAAATGAATCTTCCAGTGTAAATATTTTAGAGGCTTATGGAAATTCATACTCAGATTATGCTTCCGTATCTGCATATACTGGATTGCCTACTGTTTTAGGCTGGGAAACTCACGAATGGTTGTGGCGAACTACTTCATTTGAAGAAAGTTCATACCAGACTTTAATTGCTCCTTTACAACGTGAAATTGACGATTTTTATACTACAAGCAATACATCTATACAACTTGATTTCATCAAGAAATATCAGATAAAGTATATAATTGTAGCTGAACTTGAGAGAATCAAATACGCTGATATAAATGAAGAAGCGCTTCAGAGTTTAGGAAAAGTAGTTTACCGTAGTGGTGATAATTATCTAATAGAGGTACAATCACAGTAAATAAATAGTTGTTAATTATGCCCAATGACACAGAAACATAAAAATATATAGTAAAAAGAATGCCGCAACTTACAATTATAAGTTACGGCATTTTAAATATTTTACTTTTATGAAAAACTATTTCGCTTCTAGAATCTCTGATGGATCAGGAATCTTAATTGTAGTTTCTGCATAAAGTTGTAAATCTTCACCCTCTATAGAACCTGTAATAGTTTCTGGGTTATTTTCAATAATTAAGTTGAAAACTTTTAGTTTAGTTTCGTAGTCTACATTAGTGTCGTAGCTTTCACCATATACATTTTCAAATATTGCATCCAAATTATCACCCCATTGAACTTCATATTCTGCTGGGTAGGAACCACCATTTTTACCTTTTTTACTTCCATTTACAACTTCAGTATCATTATCATCATTTTCTGATGTTGTTGTGGTACTTTCTTCTTCAGAACTTGTTGTTGTGCTGGTTTCTGATTCTTCTTCAGTTGTTGATTCATCAGTTACATTTTCTTCATCAATTGATGTTGAGCTACTTGTTGTTCCTGCTGAATCTGATCCAACGAAGAAGCCTTTTTCTTTGAGTAAGTAGGCTAAGCCTAGAATCGCTAATGCTAAAACTATTAGAAGTATTGTTACTAGGAATACTTTACGGCCACCTTTGTTACCTTCATCTTCTTCATCAAAATCCAAAGCATCTTCTGAATCAGCTCTACTTGACATATAACGAATATCTTCTTCATCATGACCACTTTCATCGTAATCATAATCGTCATTCTCAACTATTTTTGCATATGCTTTTTGGAATCTATTTGGTTCTTCGGCTTCTTCCTCAAGATCATCTTCTAACTCATACTCATCTTCTTCATAATCATTTTGTTCATAATCATTTTCATAATAATTTTCTTGAGAACTTTCATTTGCAACATTACTAAAATTTTCGTCATCTTGATAAGCATCGGCATTTTCGTTATCAGAACTTTCATTATATGTTGAATATTCTGATTCATGTTCACTTGTATCAGAGTTGTTAGTCTCTTCTGTTTGATGACTTGTTGTAGCTTCTACAGCTGCACTAGTTGCTACACCATTTGCGGTAGCTGCATATTTAGCTGTATCGCTTTCTGCTTCTGCTTGAGCAGATTCAATTTCTGCTAAATACTCATCTGTAAAGATTTGTGTAGATTGTGTATCACGGCTTACAAAGCCATCTCCACGATATTTTTTGTTAGTTACAAAAATGTCTTCAACAAAGCTCATCATGAATTGGAATGGCTCGTTTGGATGTTTGAGAGTCATATATTCATGGATTAACTCTGCTGATTCTTGTTGATCATAAGCTTCATCTAAAATCTTCAATAAGTTCTTTTGTCCTAAAGATTTTACAACGTTGTTGGTGACTAAAATAATACAGTCATCAACTCTTAATTGAGCAATATTTGAATATTTAATTGAACCTGCTCTACCTGCTGCATATATATCATAATTATCAACAGCTTGGCCATGGAAGTTCTCTGCTTTAAAATTAAAATCATTTTCAGTTAATGGATATAGTGCTTCATCTCTATATAAGAATGCGACAGCTTCACCCAAAGTAACTGCAGCTAACTCACTTTCCTTGATAATAACTCCAGAATAATAAGGTCTGGACTCACGTTTTTGCGTATCAAGATTGAATTTGCCTGTTAACTTAATAGCATTTTCTGCCATATCATTAACTACAGAATCAATATCTGCACTAGTTTTAATAGCTTCTGTAATTTGATCCTGACTTACTCTTTTTTCTAGTAAATTATCTCTATTTGCATCTTTTTTTCTAGTTGAGCTAATGTTCAAATAAAAACCTAGGGCTGTTCTATCTAATGTAATATCTAAATCATTCGTTTGTGGAAATCTGTTGCTACGACCATCCAAATAAAATATATTTATCAAACTATCATTCTTTATCTCATGGCTGGTTACAGTCGTTGCAAGTCTAGTCAATTTAGCCATAATTACCTCCAATAATCTCTTATCATTTAAATCAATCTTATTTAATAACTCATGTAATTATAGCACATGAAAATTTATGCTACATGAAAACATTGCTTTGTTCATAAAGTTTGTAAATTTTATTTACAACTTTATTTGCATCTTTATTTTCGCAAATTATCGTTGCTTTCCTGTTCAATTTCAACGTTTTTCGGCAAAACTCTGTGCAATTCTAACTTAGACAATATATGTTGAATATCTAAAAGTCTTTTTTCTACAAGGTCAGAAATATCATTGTATATTTCTTTTTGTTTCTTCACTGGTAAGTCATGCTTTTGTTTAGAAATTTCTTTATAAACATTGGTTTCAATTTCATTAAAACCTAAGCTTGATAAATATCTATTTTGAACCACAGTACTCATAGGCACTAAATATTTTAATGACTGCAAATATCTATCGTTACACTGCAAAGCAATACTATAAATAAAATCTTCAGCAAACTTTTCTTTAGAGTAAACAGACTTATTATATCTATCAACATTTCTCAGGTATTTCTTATAGCTAGCTGCTTCACTTAAAATTTGGTTCCCTAAATCTGTATAGCGATTTTGTTTTAGAGCCATAAGTAGGAATATTCCTCCTGGTACTAATAACCAAGTAGGCACAAAGAAATTAGATACAATTGAAATTATTATTGCTGAAAATATATAAACCAATGCAACTACTAAATGAGTCTTTTTTGTTTTTATCTTACTCTCTGCTAGTAAATAACCATTTTCAATACAGTAAAGTTCTAAAGCTTTTTGAAAGCTTGTTAGTTTTTCCATATTCTTAGTTAAGTTATTTTGAATAGTATATGTTAATTTTTCAATTGAAATTGAATCATGACCATCCATTAAATTCCAAATCCAATGCAAAAACATTCTCTCGTAATAATGAAGCTGATTTTCATCAGGAAGTAACTGTTCTTCCTTTCTATATAATCTTTCTTTATTTAAAGTTAAGAATCCTTTATTTACAAGAGTATAAATTGCTGTCCATATCAAGTAACTATCAACTTTTCTATTATTTAAAAATGATAAACCAGCAGCTGAAATATCATCTGTCATACTAAACTTAATACTTGGTGTATCTCTATAGCTATCAATGTACTTTTTCATTAATACACTAATAAAATATACCAATGCTAAAATGAGCATAATCCCTACAATATATCTGCTAACTACTTGATATCTATATTTCTGAATTTGCTTCCAAGCATAGGTACTTTCTTCACTTTTAATTCTCTCAAGCGCACTCGAATTGTGATTTTCAGTAGCATTTATTTTCGCTTTTGCTAACCAATCACTAGGATAAAGCAAACGCACGTCAACCCTTGTATTTTCTGGAATAAAACTAGAGAAACTAATATAAGCATCAGAAGGTATATTAATAATTTCACTCTTGTCCAGTTTAAAAATATCTAATATTTCTGAACCAAAAGTAGGTCGAAGCAATTTATCCAAGCCATCTAAGCTATTATGTTCATATAGATTATATTTATTTATTTCTTCCGGGAAAATAATAGAATCAAAACTTACGATTAAAGCATAACCATTTGTTGTAATTTCTCTATTTTCATCAAACAAAGTCAGTTCCGTCAGTGCAGCATCATTAAACCTTTGGCTTGCGGAATTAATTGTATAAGAAATCCTTACCCTTTTAGCTGTTGATTCAGGTATAGATGTTTTTAACTTAATGCTAATTTTATCACCCAGGTCTGAGCTGGTATATGAATTTATTTGGTTTTTCTGCAACTCACTAACTTGAGTCGCTTTAATATACTCGAGCGCTGGAGAACTATTATTAACTTCTGCCAATCTTATATCATTTATAGTAACTGACTGATTTTTTTGATAAGGTATTGAAAGATTTGCAACATCAACAATTTTTTTCGCTTTAAGATCAATTTGCAAAACAGCTTCCACACGACCATCTCTCAAAATATTAATGTGATTTAAAGTAGATGAAATCGTAATCTCATTTTTCTTATTCTCGGCATCAGCTTTCAATTCTGTTCTTACTATTACTGAAAAAAATAGCACGATAAACATAAGTACAAATAAAATCTTTTGAAAAATTTTATTAACATTAAACTCTATATGTTTATCGTGCATTTAATCACCTTTAATAAATGAAATACTAATCTTCTTCCTCTCCTGAGTAATCATCCTCACTCTCATCAACACCTGGGTCTTCGGTAGGAGCTGGAGTATTTTCGGTCTCTGTGTTTACAGTGCTACTAGTTGTTGGAGGATTGGTTGGCGGATTCGTTGGTTGACTGGTTGGTGCCTTGCTAGTTTTTTGGCTAGTTTCAACCTTGCTAGATTCTGTAACGCTTCCTTGTCTGGAGCTATATGTTGTTCTAGGTGGTTCTGTTATCTCAGGTTCATCAATGTAATCATCAGAACTACTAGGTATAACATCTGTTTCTTCATATGTATTATCTGCAGCTTCTGTTGTTATTTCTGTTTCATCGTAATCTTTAGAACCACCAAATAAGCTATCTATTTTAGCATCACTCATTCCATAAACAGTCTTAGCTAAATGTTTAATATTTGAAACAAGATCAGGTACAAGACAAGCCATTCCCTGAATATAAGTTTCTTCAAAAGTTCCAAGAATTGGAACTTGTCCTGAAATCATTTTTGCTTTTAGGATTCCCTGTACATTCTGTAGTAAATTGAATATTTCATTAATACCTAAATTAGTTGTTACAAGTGGGAAAACTTTATCGACCATTTCATTGATCTGTGCAATATTAGCATTTTTGGCACCATCAAAAATTGATTTAAGTATCCTTCTCTGTCTCTCGGTTCGCTCATAATCTGAGTTACCTACACTTCTAATTCTTCCATAGTTTAAAGCTTGCTTACCACTCAACTTTTGCTTACCTGGATATTTTAGAAGTCCGGAGTTTCTAGGCTCATTAATCAATGTATTATAATATGACAAAGCTTCATTAATTGCAGGGATTTCATAAGACTTAACATCAATCTCAACTCCACCAATTGTATCAATTATCTCTTCCAGAGAGAACATATCTACTAGGGCGAAATGGCTAACTGCAACTCTGTAGTTATACTCTATAGTCTCCATTAATAACGGTGGACCACCCAAAGCATTAGCTGAATTTAACTTACTATATCCATAGTTTGGAATATAAACATAAGTATCTCTTAGTAATGAATTAAGATGAATTTTATTGTGTTTTAAGTCTATTGATGCAAGTATCATAGAGTCAGATAATGACTGTTCTTCAGCTTCTCTAGAGTCAACACCTATTAATAACACATTTAAAATATTCTCATCAAATATAATGTCACTTGGTAAGTTTTTAGCTAACTTAGAATTTATCTTTTTGATAGCGTCCTGATCTATATCCTTACCGGAGTTTTTATCTTTATCAAGCGCTAGCACACCGTGTTCATCTGATGAGGCTGAACTTCTTGTAAAGTCACTCTTATTAACAAAATTTATTCTTGAAATCTTAGAAAAAACAAAAGCAACTATCAGCAGTATCACAGCTAATAGGATAGTTATACTTATAATTCCTGTCTTCTTAGAAGTACTTAAACGTCTAAATTTTTCAAATAACGTCGTCTTCTTTTTGTCATCTTCAAGCATATTTGCTTCAGCTGTCTCTTTAGTTGTTTCGTTTAATTTACTGTACCTGATTCCAGATTCATGTTCAATTTTAGACTTTCTTACATCATTACTCATAAAAATTCAATTACCCTATCTGAGAAAACTTTAAACTAATAAAACTCATTGAGATTCTCTACTAAAATTTCCCCAAGCTCCTGACATGCTTCAATTGCATCACTATCAGGATAATCTTCTGCTATAACTCCCGAAGCTACTAAATTTAAGTTCATATCATCACAGACGTCTTCCCATTTTCTCATCCAGGCACCATCGCCACTTGAATATGAGCCAAAAATAGCAACTGGTCTATCACCTATAATTTCAATAGCATTTGAGAAAAATGGTTCAAATTCAAATTCCTCTAGTTCTTCATCACCTGAAGCGGGACAGCCAAAAGCAAAAGCATCATAATTTTCCAAGTCATCTATTAGAAATTCAGAAACTTCAAAAATCTCAGCTTCTGCTCCCATACTTTCAACACCTTCTACTACAGCCTCAGCCATAGCTGCTGTATTCCCACTTGCACTATAATAAATAACGGCAATGCTACTCATATTTTAAAACTCCTTTTATCTCCATCGAATATATACACGTATGATAAATGGTATTAAATAGCAATATAATAAATTTGTAAAGTATTTTGTAATTTTAATATTAGTTTTTTATCTTTTTTATATTAACTACTATCTTTCTTTTATTTACTATCTTTTTTATGTTTGTTTTTATTTACATTCATATCACTAATAGTACTTTGGTCAGAGTGATCAATCTTTTTCCACCCAGGTTTTTTGCCCAAAGCCATGAATATAGTCAAGCTAATTATCAATAAGTATATTGGATAAAATAGAATACCTTTCCACTGACCTTCCCAGTGTTGGTCCTCAACTACTGTCAAAATATATATAAATAAACTTAATACTATTTCACCTATAAGTGCACTAATTAAAACTGATTTGAGCATTGCACCTAAACCTAGAGTTATCCCTATTAAAATCATACTTAGAACCCATAGTACAGGTGACACTAATAATACTACATACATTATCGAGAACATGAAAGAGTCTAGATTTTCTGTACGTCCAAAAAATACTGACTTTAATAATGGTCTAGATTTCTGTTCTAGTAACTCTCTCAAACCATAAGACCATCTCCATCTTTGTTTGATTGTACTGATCATATCTTCCGGTTGCTCATCATAAAATTTTGCTTCGCGAGAATATGTAATAGTTTCACCTTTTAGGTTAACATCCATTGTGAACTCTAGATCCTCAGTCAGACTTTGAGTTTTCCAACCTTGCTTATCAATAATGTCATATGCAAAAGCAAAACCGGTACCACCCACTGACGTTAAACTTCTACCTGACATGTAACGAGGGTGATCTACTCCACGTTTTTGCATAATCCAAAACAAACTATTGGCATTTGACCATATTGTAGCTGAAGGGTTTTTTCCAATTCTGTATCCTATAATCACCCTATCTCCATAGTTATAACGTTTATTCATTTCCAGAAGATAGTTTTCATCCATAACATTATCAGAATCAATAATAGTAATTAAGTCATAGTCAGAATGATTATATTTTTTTATAAACTGGTCAAAGAACCAGTTTAGGGCGTAACCTTTTGACTTATGCTCTGGATCTAAGCGTTCATAAACATTTGCCCCAAGTTCAGCTGCTATTTTAGCTGTATTATCTGTACAGTTATCTGCAATCAAAAATATATCAAATTTATCTTTTGGATAATTTTGAGTGTTCAAAGAATCCAATAAGTTTTTAATTACTTTTTCTTCATCATGAGCACTAATAACAATAGCAAATTTATTGTAAGGCTTCTCGGGTCCGGTAAGATTTTTGTATTTTTTAAAAATTGGTAATGATATATACACCTGGTATAAAGTGAAAATCAATCCAAAAATATTACCAGATATTAGTATAACCATTAAGATTTTTGTAAATAAAGTTAAATTTTCCCAACCCATATATTAATTACTCTCATATCTATACTTTCTGTCAATATCTTGAAGTTCTTCATTAAGCTCTTTCAAAAGTTTGGACTTTTCTGCAAAAGTTTTATCCTTCATTTGGACCATAACTTGTGTAGTAAACTGTACTCTAACATGCAATAGCATCTGCTTCCAGGCCCTAAACCATTCATCCATTTTTCCTGATTCATTTAAAAACTCTCCAACCATAGCAATTGCTTCGAGAGCCTCTCGTAACTTCTTCTCATTGAAGGTTCCAACTTGACCTGAACCTCTTTGAATATAATGATAAAGCGGTCTATTTGTAAAGGCTACTCTATCAGATTCACTCAGAACCTTCGCTGCTACAGCAACATCTTCAAAATAAATACTTGGAAATTTGAAGTTAATAGAATCTAATAACTCTTTTTTGTAAAGTTTATTCCAAGCAAAATTTGGTACAGATAGTAAATTCAAAGATCTCTTCGCAGCCTTATCTCCACTAGTTACAGGCTTAACAAACATTAAAGGAAAAACAATTTTCCTACCATTCTCTTTTTCTAAGAACAAATTACTAACTGCTATATCTGCATTCATATCTAGTGCAGCCCTTAGCATAGCACTGACATAATCTCTTTCAACATAATCATCTGAGTCTACAAAGCACAACCACTTACCTTTGGCTTTATCAATACCTGTGTTTCTTGCCTCACCTGCACCCTGATTTTCTTTATTTATCAAAACTATCTTAGCAGGATTTGCTTCTCTATACTCCTCTATAATCTCAGCAGAATTATCTGGCGAACCATCATTTATCATAAGAATCTCAATGTTCTCATAATCCTGATCAAGTAATGACTCAATACAACGTGGCAAAAATTCAGCAGTCTTATAAACTGGCACTATAATTGACACTAAATCATTATTCTCAATTTCTTTTCCCTCATCTGTCCCCTGCAATTTTCTTACCTCAATATATTCTAGGATTTTATTATACTAATTATTCAGGTTCTAAACTATGAATTAACTTAGAATTTACTATTTCTGAGTACTTTAAGCCTTGTCATTTATATTTTATTTATAATTCTCTATAGCTTTTCTTGCGTAAAACTCGTCCCCTTCATAAGGTAGCTTCACACCATTTATTTTCATATAATTCTCAGAACCTTTACCTAATAAAATAATACATGACTTAATTCCTTTATTCTCCCATAATTTCATTGCGTTGTTAAAGGCTGATTGTATCGCTTCAGTTCTCTCGTCAATTCTTGTAACTGGTAAATCTGGATCAAGATGGATTACTATTTCATCAAAAATATTATCTAGACTTTCAAAGTCATTATCATCTCTAGTTATATAAACTTCATCTACTCTTCCATTACATGCAAGTGCCATACCTTCGCGACGGTTTTCAGCCTTATTTCCAACAGTCCCAAAGACAGCAACTCTCTTATATTCTGGATATTTGTGCTTAATATGATCAAAGACTGCTTCGAAGCTTATTCCATTATGTGCTGCATCAATGTGGAAAATAACATTATCATTATCATTTTCACTTTTTACATCTATAGTTCTGTCTCGCATCTGAACAAGTGCGAGTCCTTTTTTTATTGAACTCTCATCAACATTCATTAGTTCTGCAACAACAAGAGCTTGCGCAATATTCTCTAAATTAAATATTCCCTCTAACTTTGTATTTAATCTAAATTCTCTATTGCTATTTTTAAGTATTGCTGTGAAATCCATACCTATTTGCTCTAATTCAATATCTCTTATGTACACTTCGAAATCACTAGCATTACTTTTTGTTTTTTCATTTAGCTCTGTAGCAATTTCAAATATTTCCTGAGCATTTCTAGCAGCTTCTCTTTGCTCGTCTAAATAATCACTGGATTCATTAAGAACTGCAATATCACTGCGTTCTAACAATTTCAATTTAGATTGTAAATAATCTTCAAAGTTAGGATGTTCTACGTCAGAAATATGATCAGGAGCTATATTTGTAAACACTCCTATCTCAAAGTGCATTCCATATACTCTGTCGTATTTAAGAGCTTGAGATGAAACTTCAATTACCATATTCTTCACATTATTTTGCACGGCACGGTACAACAAATAAAACATTTCCATAGGCTCTGGAGTCGTAAGATTAGAATCGAAATGGTTTACACCATCAAAATTGCCTAAACTAGAAATCAAACCTGGTTTAACTTTCCCCTCAGCCTCCGCTTGAGCTTTAAGCATTTCAAAAATCAAACTAACTGTAGTACTTTTACCTTTTGTTCCTGTTACGCCAATGAAATTCAATTTTTTCTCTGGATTAGAAAAATAAGTTGATACGCAAACTGCAATACTTCTACGCAAATTATCAACCTTAATTAGAGGCAAATCTACTCCGTAGTCTTTGTCTGCTAAGTACGCAACAGCACCTTTTGCTTTTGCTTGTTCAAGGTATTCCACCTTAAAGTTATTACCTTTACAAATAAATAAACTGTTTTCCACAATCTCTCTTGAATCATAGGTAACATAAGCAATCTCAATATTTTCCGATTTTTCTTGTAATGATGGTGCTGGAACAAAATCCACACCAATCTCATTTTCTTTTAATTTCTCAATATATTCATTTAAATTAAGAATATTATCATCTGAAACATCTCTCTTATACAAAACGCAATCTCCTTTGCAATAAACAAATTTTAATTAGGAAACATAATTGTTGAAGTTTGTTTAAATATCTTGAAAGCAAGTATAGCATAATAAATGCTAATATCTAAAATAAGTGATAAACTTTAATTGAGTATATGGGAGGATTAATATGAGTAATAATTTATGTGATATAGCAGTCTTGGGCATGGCTGTTATGGGTAAAAATTTAGCCTTAAACATTGCAGATAATGATTATAAAGTAGCAATCTACAATAGAACTACAAGCAAAGCTATTGCAGCAGCAGAAGAAAATCCAGAACAGAATTTAAGTGTTTTTGTAACCTTAGAAGAACTAGTTGCTAATTTAAAAAGACCAAGAAAGCTCCTTCTAATGGTCAAAGCTGGAGCAGCTGTTGATAAGCTTATAGAAAGTTTACTTCCTCTTCTTGATGAGGATGACATTATTATGGATGGTGGAAACTCTCACTTCCAAGATACCCAAAGACGTTTCGAAGAACTACAACAACATGATATTCAATATTTAGGTGTTGGTGTCTCTGGTGGTGAGGAAGGTGCTAGACGTGGCCCTGCAATAATGCCTGGTGGTAGCAAAGCAGCTTATGATGCAGTTGCTGATATATTTGAAGCTATTAGTGCCAAAGTCAATGATAACGAAGCCTGTGAAGCTTACATGGGTTCTGGTGGTGCTGGTCATTACGTCAAAATGGTACATAATGGTATTGAATATGCTGACATGGAAATTATTGCTGAAATTTATTCTCTTCTAAAAGCAAATGGATACAGTAACCTTGAAATCGCTGATGTGTTTGAAAATTGGGACAGAGGAGACTTATCATCCTACCTCAGTGAAATTACTGTAGATATTTTACGAGAAAAAGATCTAGAAAATCCTGAGGATGATTTACTCGATGACATAGAGAGTCAAGTTGGTGCAGAATACCGTGCTGTTGGTGCTGATAATGAGAGTGAATTTTTACTCGATCATATTTTAGATATTTCAGAGCAAAAAGGAACTGGTAAATGGACAAACCAAGAAGGTTTAGAATTACATGTTGATCTTTCAATTCTTTACTCTGGCCTGAACGCACGTTATATGAGTGCTGAGAAAACTCTCCGTGTGCAAGCTTCTGAGATCTTGCCAGCTGGTGTAGATGCTGAGAATGCTTTAGGAAAACCAAATATAGATATTGAAGAACTAGGAAATGCCTTCTTACTAGCACGATTAATAGCTTACGCACAAGGTTTCGCTCTTTATAAGTCTGCTTCTAAGGCCTACGGCTGGGATTTAGACTACAAATCTATAGCTGCTACCTTCCGTGGAGGTTGTATTATCCGTTCTAAATTATTAGTTCCTATTATGGAAGCATACGATAAAAACCCTGACTTAGACAACTTGTTATTAGCTGATAATTTTGAAGCAGCAATTTCTCAAGGTATAACAGCTCTTAGAAAGCTAGTTAGCACAGCTTCTCTAGCAGGTGTGGCAATTCCTGCCTTTAGTTCTGCTCTAGCTTACTACGATAGTTTGAGAGCTGCTAGGTCCCAAGCTAATATGATTTCAGCCCAAAGAGATTACTTTGGTGCACATACCTATAGAAGAACCGATAGAGATGGAGTTTACCATCATGAGTGGAATGATGAAACAGCAGAGTAAATTAAATAAATTAATTTTTACTATATTTGGATCAACAGGAGATTTAGCCTATAGGAAGCTGATGCCAGCTTTCTATAACCTCTTCTGTCGTGGTTTGGTTGAGTATGATGTAATATTTTTAGCTATTGGGCGTCGTAGCTGGGATAGAGAGAAATATATTTCTGAAATTAAAGATGGTGTAAAAGAGTTCTCAAAATATGAATTTTCAGAAGAGAAATTTGAAGCTTTTGCAAAACATATAGATTACTTTGAAATGCAATTCACAGAATCTGAGGATTATCAGAAATTATTTAATTACTATAGTTCCTTCCCTTGGGCCAAAAACAATGACACTAAGCATATCTTCTACCTAGCTGTGGCACCGAGATTTTTTGCCACAATTGCAGACAATCTTGCTAAGACAGGTTGCCTACGTGGAGAATGTAGGGCAATTATAGAAAAACCTTTCGGTCCAGATCCTGAGACAGCTAAGGCAACAAGTTTAGAGCTAGAAAGAGCTTTCGGAGAAGGTCAGGTCTACCACATTGATCACTATCTAGGCAAAAATATGGTTCAAAACTTGTATACCTTGAGAGTTGAGAATAAATTCTTGGATGCTATTTTGAATAAAGATTTCGTTAAATCAATAAGAATCAATGCTCTTGAGAAAATAGATATTGGTGATAGAGGTGCATTCTATGATCAAACTGGTGCCCTTGGAGATATGATTCAAAGTCACCTCTTCTTAACTCTTATTATGCTGGTCATGAATTGTGATGCCGAAAAAGGCTCAAAAAATTATTTAGATGCACAAATTAAGCTATTAAAAAGCTTAAGAGATCCTAATGATATAGAAAACAACCTTATAGTAGGTCAATATGACGGCTATAGGGATCATGACGAAGTAGATCCTGCTAGTCAAACTGAAACTTTCGCTGCATTAAGAGTTTTCATAGATAATCCACGTTGGGAGAATGTAGAATTTCTCTTACGATCCGGTAAAGCAACAGAAGAAAAATTAACTAATGTAGAAGTTCTTTTCAAAGGTGGCCAAGTATTAAGTATTGAAATAGATCCAAATCCATCAATTACTTGGACTATACTTGCTGATGATGCTAACCTTGAAGAATCAACTACGAAAATTGATCTAAGTTCCGATGCTGAGATCAATAAGTCTGACTCTCCTGAAGCATATGAGCGCTTAGTTTATAGTTGTTACTTAGGCAAAAAAGAGTACTTCCCTAGCTGGGAACAAATTGAAATTACTTGGGAATGGATACTAAAATTGCAAAATCTCCGCAGAGAATGCAATATTAAATTAGAACCTTACAGCAAAGGATCTAAAGGTCCTGATTCTCAAGCAAAAATGTATAAAACAAAAGATTAATCATTTAATAATCAAGTTTTAATTAGTAAAACCCAAAATATAAAATAGATCTGAGGAGGATTTATTAGAATGATTTATGATATTAGTAGAACAATAGAACCTGAAATGTCAGTGTACAAAAATCGTTTCAACAAGAAGCCTAGATTTACCTGGGTAAGCTTCTATGCCGACAAGGGCGTACGAGAATCAGAACTTCTAATGAATTTACATACTGGAACTCATATAGATGCTCCAATTCATATGTTAGAAAATGGCGAGTCAGTTGATACTTTGGCTTGGGACTTATTTGTTGGTCATGCAAGAGTTTTTGATCTCACTGATCTAGACAGAAAAATTGAAGCTGATGATCTCAGAAAATATAACTTGAAAGAAGGCGAGATTATCCTCTGCAAAACCAAAAATTCACTTACAGATGAATTTAGTTTCGACTTTATTTGCTTCGCACCTTCAGCAGCAGAATATATGGCTGAAAGCAAAATTAAAGCTGTTGCTCTAGATGCTATGAGCTTAGAGAGTAATGACCCTGAACATCCAGTTCACCAAATTTTGCTTGGCAATGGGATTGGCTGTATGGAAGATGTCCGTCTGGCAGAAGTTCCTGAAGGTGAGTACAATATGCTATCTCTCCCACTTAGAATATCTGGCTATGATGCTGGTCCATCTAGAGCACTTCTATTCACTAAAGACGAGGCTCTATTTTAAAACAAGATTCTCCCTATAAAAAATATAGCTAATTAGAATTTTTATAGATTTTAAAACATTAAAAAAGCAGATCTGCCGTTGTTGAATTTCAACACTAGTAGAACTGCTTTTGTTTTACTTTTAATTTGTTATCTATTACTTGTATTTGTTATCTATTACTTGTACTTTATTATCTGTTACTTGTACGAAAAAACCACTGCTGTAATTATAGCCAAAACTAAGTAGATTGCTCCTGATACTAAAGTAGGTAGATTAACTCTTCGAGTCTTCAACTTCTCTTCTTTATAGGATTGAAGATCAGGAAGGTCTTGCATACCTTTACGACCTCTAATACCACTATCAATAGCTGAACCTAGTTGCTTGAAACCTACAATACCAACATCGAAGAAACCTTCTTTATTAATATAACTGAAGGCTGCATAAACAAGTTGCAATCCGCCACCTAACAAGAATGAGTTGCTCAGTTTAATTAATATATCTCTATTGGGTGTTCTATAAATTTGAAAAACATACGCCACAAAAGAGAATATTAAACCCCATATTAAAGCTCTTAGATAATCATGCTTGTTAAATCTCTGCTTGTGATAAGGATTGTAATCCATACTAATTCCTACTCATCTCTGAAGTTTATAAATTTATTATTTATATAAATTTTTAAACTTCTCTTCTTCTTCACTATTACAATAAACAAAGTGATTTGGGAAAACCTCTCTCATTGTAGGCTCTTCAATACTATAGTCATGTTCAAGTGCTGGAACATATGTTTCACGTTTACGTAAGCGTTCTAGATGTGGATCTGGAACTGGTATTGCTGATAACAATGACTTAGTATATGGATGCATTGGTCTAGCAAACAGTTCATCAGATTCAGCTAATTCAACTATCTTACCGTTGAACATAACAGCAATTCTGTCTGAAATATATTTAACAACAGCTAAGTCGTGTGCAATAAAAATTACTGTTAGATCATTCTTTTCACGTAAATCATTGAGCAAGTTGATAATCTGTGCTTGAATAGAAACGTCAAGTGCAGAAACAGGCTCGTCAGCGATAATTACTTCTGGCTCCATTATAATAGCCCTAGCTATACCTATACGTTGTCTCTGACCACCTGAGAATTCATGAGGGTATCTATCTGCATGTTCTACTAGCAATCCAACTTGATTTAAAACAGAATCAACTTTTTCATTGATAAGTTTCTTATCTTTTTCACCTTGAATAATCAAACCTTCAGCGATAATTTCTCTAACTGTCATTCTTGGGTCAAGAGAAGATACTGGGTCTTGGAAAATCATTTGAATCTTACGATGTAGAGCATCTCTGTTATCTTCTATTTCTTTTTTAGATTTCTTATAATCGTCTTCCAGCTTCTTAACTGTATCAACTTTTCCAGCATTCTTTGCTATTTTTATTTGATTTTTTCTTACTTCTAGTCCGGTATTAATAAGCTTATCACGTAACCAAACATCACCACCTGTGATATCGTATAAACCAATTATTGATCTACCTGTAGTAGTTTTACCACTACCAGACTCACCAACAATACCAAAAACTTCTTTTTTCTTTACATCAAAACTGATGTTATCTACAGCCTTAAGCGCTTTACCTTGAAGTTTAAAGTATTGTCTTAAGTTTTCAACTTTCAAAATAGTTTCAGCATTACTATAATCAAATTTTTGCTTTTGTTTTGGAGTATTGCTTTCACTTAAAATTTCTTTATTACTCACTCTAAACCTCCTCGTTTTTTTCACGCTCAAGTAAATTTAATTCTTCTATTGCTTTTGTCATTCTCTTAATTCTTTCAGTGACTATTCTAGGTGGTTCAACCTTAGGTGCCTTTTCATGTAGCAACCAAGTTGCCGCCTCGTGAGTATCACTAACTTTAAAGAATGGTGGATGTTGCTCGAAATCTATTGCTAAAGCATATCTATTTCTCGCAGCAAAAGCATCACCTTGAGGTGGGTTAATCATATTTGGTGGTACTCCTGGAATAGAAATCAATGTTTCCTTGGTTTCCAAGTCAGGCATTGATGATAAAAGACCCCAGGTATATGGATGTTTTGGATCGTAGAATATTTCATCTGAACTACCATATTCAACAATTTTACCTGCATACATAACCGCAATCTTATCAGCAATATTTGCCACAACACCCAAGTCGTGAGTAATAAATATAACTGAGAAATTACGTTTTTCTTTCAAATCTTTGATTAAGTCAAGAATTTGAGCTTGAATTGTAACGTCAAGAGCAGTTGTAGGCTCATCACATATTAACAAGTCAGGGTTAGAAGAAAGTGCGATTGCAATAACAACACGCTGTCTCATACCACCTGAAAATTGGAATGGATATTGTCTAAAACGTTTTCTTGGTTCAGGAATTCCAACTTCGTCTAGCAAATCTATTGCCCTAGCTTCTGCTAATTTTTGGTTCAATGTATAAGTAGCATCTGCTGTTTGCTCATTTAAGTATTGAAGTATTTCAATTGCCTCTGCTTTTTCATCATGTTTACTTTCATACTTTGCATTCAACCTATTCACTAATCTATCAAACAGTCTTCTGCAGTTGGCAACATAAGTTTCTTTGAGAGCAACTTTTTCATCATCAGATAAAGCCTTAACTTCTTTTTTGTTTTTTCTCAAATTCTCAAAATTTTCTAATTGAGCATTTAATGCTCCTTCAAAAGTATGAGCAAATGAGTCTCTATTAATCTCTAATCTAGAAATTGAAGAATTAACAGCATTAATAATATCTTTTCTTCGATTTAGCAAGTAATCTAGATCGAAGTTTTCTTGCAACTTATCAATTTCTTTATCCAAGTCTGAGATTAGCAATGAAAGTACATCATTAACTCTTGAGTTTTCATACTTTTGTAATTCTGCTAAGAAGTCTGCAAATTTATCTAAGAACTTACTATGTAGCTCTTTAGCTAATTCAGCTTCTTTAACTTCATTATATTCATTAGCTAAGCTTGTTACTTTACCTTCACTTAAAGCATATCCTACAACTAGAAAATCTGGTGAATTTTTCGCTAAGATTTCATCACTTTCTGCTTGAACTTTTATTAGCAAATCACTAATTTCATTCTTTTTAAGATTTACTTTCTCTCTAACTTCACGCAATTTTGTACTTGATTCATGTAGTTTTTTATCATCACCAGATAGCTCTTCTGCTAAATAGGCAGCTTGAGCTTTTTCATAATCTTTTGCTAAAGGTTTAAAGTTTTTAGTTAGTTCTTTAGCTTCATCTATCCACTTAGCTATGTTTGAACTGTTTTCACTTACAGTGAAATCATGATAGATTTCTTTACTATCTTTCTCTAGACCTTTTATTTTATCCATTAAATCTTCATAGACTATATCACTTTGTAAATCAAGAAGAGTATAACGAATTTGTTTAGACAAGGTTTCTAGAGCATTTCTTGCATCTGAATATTCACCAGATGACTTATGTCCATTACTCAAGTATTCTTTATAGGTCTTAAGGTACTGATTAGCTTCAGCTTCTTTACCAGTTTCTTTAGCAACTTCTCTAATAGCTGACTCAACTCTATCAATTTCAGCCTTAGCAGAACGTTTACGAGATTTATTATTAGCAATCATCGCTTCAGTTATCTGCTCACCTACTCTTGTAATTGGGTTCAAACTACTTAGTGGATCTTGGAAAATCATAGAGATTCTATTTCCACGTAGTTTATTATATTCAGATTCTGAAATTTGCAATAAATCCATACCTTCAAAGTAGATTTCTCCACTTTCGACAATAGCATTAGGGGCTAAAATACCCATAATTGCGCGGCTTGTAACTGATTTACCTGATCCAGATTCACCAACTATCGCTAGAGTTTCACCTTCTTTAACATCGAAAGATATGTCTCTAACAGCTTTAACTGTACCGTTATTGGTCCAGAAAGATAGTTTTAAGTTATTTATTTCTAATTTTGTTTTTGCCATATTATTCTTCCGATCCTCTCAATGCTGGGTTAAATGCATCTCTCAATCCATTACCAAATAGGTTAAAGCTAATCATTAGCAAGGAAATTATAACAGCTGGGACAAATAAAATATGTGGGTCAGTTGCTAAATAACCTTGACCATTACCTAACAAGGTACCTAAAGAAGTTAAATTCTTAGAGTTGAAGTTTACAATACCTAAATAAGATAATGATGATTCACTCAAGATAACACTTGGAATAACAAGTACGGATGAAGTAATAATTGTACCAATTGCGTTAGGGAAGATATGTCTAAACATCAATCTTGCATCGCCAGCACCCATACTTCTTGCTGAGAGAATATATTCTTCATTTTTGAATCTATAGAACTGTGTTCTAACCCTTGCAGCTGTACCAATCCAACCTTGTAATACGAAGGCGAATAATATACCTGCGAATGTAGAAACTTTTCCTGGTATAACCAAGTGTAATTGGAATAGTGTTGCTATAACCATAAATGGCATACCACTGATGATATCAGTTAATCTATCAAGAATTAAGTCAACTGCACCACCATAGTAACCTTGTACCGCACCATATAGAGCACCGAAAGTAAGGTTAACTATAGAAACTAAGACAGCTAATGCCAATGATAATCTAGTACCTTGAGCTACACGAATAAAAATATCATAACCTTGGGCATCGGAACCAAAGTAGTGTACAGGCTCAAAACCATTTTGATATTCGTAATAAGTGTAGTTTAAAACTCTTACTTGACGCATGGTTTTGTTACTTACTGTGTAGTATCTAACATCACCATTTTCATCACGCAAATAATTATCTGTTAATCCTTTTTTCTGGACCATTGCAAATTCCATTGGTCTATCATTTTCATCCAACGGAGTACCATTTTGTGCTAACTTAAACCAATAATTAGCATCGTCAGCAGCTGGTCCTGCACCAGCTCTATCAACCATTGGATAAATAACCTTTTTACCAGTCTCTTCTTCCCACTTAATAATTCTTTCATATTGTTGATCAGTTATATTGATATAGCTGAAACCTACTAAGTAGTATGAATCTACAGAAACATCTCTATAAGTTCTACCTTGTGACATGTATTCATCACTAATTTTATTAATAACGGCATAATCACTCTCTAAACCTTGCTCCCAAGTTGCACCTTGACCTTCATAGTCTTCAGCAGCCATAGAAATACCATTTAAATAAATTAAATATTTTTCATTTGATCTAATAGTCTTGCTTCCATCCCAGAAACCAGTACGTTCAAAAGCTTTTATTTTTGGTCTAGCCTTGGCATAAACACCATTAACATCAGAAACTTTGTACTTTGTTAAAAATGGTGCAATTAACGCAAAAACAACAATTAACATAATTATTATTGCAGCTGCAACTGAAGCTTTGTTTCGTACAAATCTTCTTAAAGCATCACCAAAATAAGATATTGACTTGGTTTTGATCGCCTCATCATAAATATCTTTATGTTCTTGAACTAAAGTAAATTTCTCTTGAGGTATTTCTTGTAAATTTACATATTCTTTGCTCATTAATATTACCTCTCACCAATTCTAATTCTAGGATCTAAGAAACCATAACTTAGATCAACAACAATATTTGCCAATAAACCGATAATTGTATAGAACATTGTAGTAGCTACAAACACGTCATAGTCACGTGAGTTAATAGCACTAATCATTAATCCACCAATTCCATTAACAGCAAAAATCTTTTCGATAATCATTGAACCACCTAGCACGCTTAAGAAACTAGCAACAATTGATGGCAAAATAGGAACCATTGCGTTTTTCAATGCATGTCTAACAGTAGCTTGTGTTTTGTTTAGACCTTTGGTTCTTGCTAGTAGCATGTAGTCTGAAGTCAAACTTTCAACCAACTCTGCTCTAGTAAGTCTGGCATATCCTGCAATAATACCAAATGAAAGTGAAAGTATTGGCATTATCATTGATTTAAACATTACCCAAGTGAACCAACCGCCTGAATCTGCAACTGATGAAACTATTAAAGGTAACCAACCTAATCTGAAACCAACAATGTATTGAAGTAAGAATGCGTAAACGAAACTAGGTACGGATACAAAAAGCATAACAACTGTTGAAATTGTATGGTCTAACCAGGTGTTTTTTCTTAGCGCTGCAATAACACCAAGTACAATACCTAAAGGTAATGAAAACAATGCTGAATAGACGTTTAAAATTACGGTTGGAGGTAGTCTCTTAACAATAATTTCTGTAACAGGAGTTAGATATGAAATCTCCCATGAAGTACCCCAGTCCCAACTTGTAATAATATTTCGTAAATATATTCCAAATTGTACCAAAATTGGTTTGTTGTATCCTAAAGCTTCACGTCTAGCCATTTCATTCTGTGCTTCAGTCCCAAGCATTGGTACTTCAGGCTCAAGCATTTTGATGAAAACAAAGCTTATAAACATAATTATAAACGCTGTCATCAAAGCTAAAAGGACACGTTTAATTACATATTTAACTGTGCTGTTCCTCATAAATTATTTCCTTTTCATTTCGATATCTAACTATTTAAAAATACAATACCCGAAGGTAAAAATAGTTCTTCATATTATAACTACTTTTACAAAATTTATAAACCGGCAATTTAAACAAATTTCACTGTTTTTTGTCAATTTTGCCATTTTTTACAAAAATATGCTGAGAATTTCTTCTCAGCATACTTAATTGATTTAATTCAGTTTTAACCTAGCTATTCACTAAATTAATACTCTTATTCGTAGTTTAAGATTCCACCTTGTTCTTCTACATATTTTGCCCAATCAGCATCTGAGTAATGGAATTTGAGGAATCTGAATCCACCAAATCCATACATTGGGTTGTATACATTTGTGTATTGACTTACTTTTTGTGAAGTCATCATGTTAAATGTAGATGTGTATAGTGGTATGTTTTGAACTGTATCTAGAACAGCTTTCTCTAACTGTGCAAGAATATATAATTTTGCCTCTACATTATCATTGAATTCAATTCCTTGAATTGCTGATTGCCATTCTGTGAGTGTTCTTGTTTCCTCTTCTTCAGTACCATCTCCATTGAAATCAAATTTCAATTTCAATTGTGCTACTGTTGGATTCCATCCATTTGATTCGTGAATCTTATTTAATCCACCTGTTGAAGCTGGGTTAACATAAACACCGATTGATGAGAATGGGTAGAATGCACCACCACCCCATGCACCACGGATAGCTTCTACCTTACCGTTAACAACGTCATCGTATCTACTTGTTGAACCAGTTAAATACTTAACATTAACTTTACCAGCAAAGCCTGTACCTTCTGTTGCTTGTTGTAGCAATTCATTTACAATATCTTGTTGTCTTGTATCTTGAGCTGTTAATGATGATGCTGGTCCTACCATAATATTAATGTTTACTGCTTGTCCATCAGTATAGTTACCATCAGCAATTGCTTGATCATATGCAGCTTGGAATAATTTCTTAGCTGATTCTACATCATAACCAGATAGTGCGTTATAAGCATCTTCTGCAGTAGCATATGACTTACCATCACCATACTCTACACCGTACAAGTCTACAATTGCTTCCATTGCAGCCTCACTCTTACGGTATATAGATTGAGGATCATTTTCAATATCATAGTAATAGTTGTTATTTAGTAGGTAGTATGCTGGTGCATTACCTGCTGTTGATTCTGAAGTAATTTTATTTCTATCTAAACTTAGAGAAAGAGCTTTTCTAAAGTCTTTGTATTGTAATACTCTCTTGTTTGAACCATCACCTGCGTTTGCTTCTAATTGTGCTAATGTTTCTGGACTTGTACCAAATACATAACGGAATGTGTATGACTCTTCTGCTGTATGCATGTACTC
The DNA here is from genome assembly GCF_002998295.1 of Fastidiosipila sanguinis. Lineage (GTDB taxonomy): Bacteria > Bacillota > Clostridia > Saccharofermentanales > Fastidiosipilaceae > Fastidiosipila > Fastidiosipila sanguinis. Next base: position 360,513 of record NZ_CP027226.1, on the reverse strand, counting down.
ACTCATTCTATATCTTTGCCATTGGTCTGCATCCAAGTTAACATTATCTAGTTGACCTTTGTTAAACAATTGCAATGCTGTATTAGGATCTTCAATAATTTCAATAGTGATCTTATCAGCTACGAATTGATCTTTAAATTGGTCTGTATCTAGTTTATAACCATACCATTCTTCATTTCTTTCTAGTTTCATTTGTCTATCTTTTTCTAGAGAAACTAGTTTATATGGACCATATGAATATGCTGTTGCTAAATCTGTTGCATAATTTGTAGCCAATAGTCCTTCTTTTTGGTTTTTACCAGCTTCATATAAATCTTCTTTTACTAACCATGAACCTGTTGAGTTCGCGAAGAAAATAAATTCTGTAGCTGGGTTTTGAAGAATGTGGTAATACTCATAATCATTTTCGCCTTTGTAGAAACCTACTGAGTCGAATGTAACTTCTTCATAAGTACCATCTTCGAAGTATGTAAATTCTTTCCAGTTTTCTGCTGGGTTTTCGAAGTTAACTGCTAAACCTTCTAGATCTTTCTGTACTTCAGCTGTTACTTCTACTAAACCTTGGCCTTGATATTTCTTATAAACATCTACACCATCAACTGTAAATGCTTCTGCACCATAGTTTTCGTATGCAGTTGCAAGGTCTGCTCCGAAGAAACCACTATCTGGTGTAAATGCTTCTTCTACTTTTTCAACAGTGAAGAACAATTTTGCATCTTCTGGTGTATCTGCTGACCAAGCTGAATATTTAGCCTTGCCTTTGTAGTTTTTGTCATATGTGTAATACTCCTCAGCACCTCTAATTGCTAAAGATCCTGAATAGTAAGTATTAGCACGTCTGTTTTTCATTTCTGGGTTTAATAATTGGCTCATACTGTAAACATGAGTATTTGCATCAATTGGAGTTCCATCAGACCATTTTTGGTCTTCTCTCAATGTAATCTTCCAAACTAAACCTTTGTCAGCTTCAGCCGGAATTCCCCATTTTTCTTTGTCAGCAAAATCTTTGGTGACATCTTCGATACTTGTCGCACCCATGTACTCCCATTTATATCCACCTTCACCATCAGGTATAGCTGTGATCAATGGAGTTTGAAGATAGCTATCTAGATAACTATCATTTGATTGTTGTTGAGTATGTGGGTTCATTGTATTAGGTGTAGCAGCTGTATAGTCATTATACGTATAAACAGCATTTGGATCTTTGCTAGCCTCTTTGCTGCCTTCAGTTCCAGTTCCACCTTGGTTTCCTGATTTGCTACAAGCACCAAGTAATAAAACTAAAGCTAAAGCTGCTGCACTTGCTTTTACAAACTTACGCATTTTTCCTCCTTCCGTACACAGATCACTCTGTATACAACCGCATATTTATAAATTGCGATAACTTATTTCTAGTATGATATCAAACTTTTATCAAAAAAAAAGCTTTTAAATTAAAATAAGCTTAAAAAGGGTTCATTTGTCAGAAAACAATGCTTTTTTTTAAACTATACCCCTTTACATAACAAGTTATGTTTTAGTTTACTTAGCTATTATGGACAATTACAAGTGATATTTTTGTTTAATTTATTTTTTCAATTTTCAATTAATTAATAAAACTATCACTTCATCTGTACTTTTTTGAAAGAATTTTTAATTATTTAATCTTTTTCGTGGGTTTTCTTTGAAAAAGTCATGTATTTTTATATTATAAATTACGTATATTATGCAGTTATTGCACTGATATACAGTTTATTTTTAATACTTATACATAAAGTTCACTCATTCACGTACTATTACGCTTCGCCATCATTATTTAGTTCGCCTTTGGATATTATTATCTTTATTTTAATGCTGAAAAAGTGTAAAATACCGTCGTAATCCATATTTTAGGAGGAATTATGAATAGATTTGTTGGAACAGTGTCCAGAGGAATTCGTACACCGATTATTGCAGAAGGCGATGATATTGTTGATATTGTTGTAAATTCGATTTTAGAAGCTTCAAAGTATGAAAATATTGAATTTAAAAATAAAGATATTATTGCTATTACAGAGGCTGTCGTAGCTAGAGCCCAGGGAAATTATGCCAGCATTGATGATATTGCTGCAGACGTTAAAAGTAAGTATCCAGATGGTGAGCTTGGTTTATTATTTCCTATATTAAGTAGAAATAGATTCTCTATTAATTTACGTGGTGTAGCTAGAGCAGCGAAAAAGATTTATTTACAGTTATCTTATCCAGCTGATGAGGTTGGTAATCAATTAATTTCAAGTGAAGTTGTTGAGCAAAGTGGGATAAACCCATTCTCAACGGTCTTAAATGAGAAAGAGTTTTATGATAACTTCGGTAAAAGTTCTCACCCTTATACAGGAGTTGACTACATACAATTTTATAAAGAGATAATTGAGTCTGAAGGATGTGAGGTAGAGATTATTTTCTCTAATCACCCAGAAACATTGTTAGATTACACTGATAATATATTGACTTGCGACATACATTCAAGAAAAGACAATCTCAAGAGATTAGAAAATGCTGGTGCCAAAGTTCTACATAATATTGATTCTATATTAAGTGAATCAATTAATGGCAGTGGCTACAATAAAGAATACGGTATGTTGGGAGCTAATAAGGCTACAGAAGAAGTAGTTAAACTATTCCCTAACGATTGCCAAGAAATTGTTGATCAAATAAGCCAAAGATTATCTGAAGAGAGCGGCAAAAATATTGAAGTAATGATTTATGGTGATGGAGCTTTCAGAGATCCAAGTAGTAAAATTTGGGAATTAGCTGATCCGGTTGTTTCTCCAGCCTATACTTCTGGTTTAGCCGGAGAGCCTGAAGAAGTTAAGCTAAAATATATTGCAGACAATAACTTCTCTGACCTTAGAGGCGAAGAATTAAACGAAGCAGTACTTGATTACATTAAGCACAAAGATTCTGAAGCAATTGGAAAAACTCAGATGTTATCTGAAGGTACTACTCCAAGAAAAATTGCTGACTTAGTTGGTTCATTAGCAGACCTTACCTCTGGCTCAGGTGACAAGGGTACTCCTGTTGTTTGGATCCAAGGCTACTTTGATGATATAGCTGCAGAGTAAAACATTAAAAGCTTTATAGGAAGCATTATTTTATTTAAATATATTATTTAAGGCATAAAAATAGTCCCATGAGAATTCTGATGTGACCCCCAAAAGTTAGACTTTTTTAGCGTAGCAGTTTATATGGCTGCTACGCTATTTTTATGCAGCCAAGAGTCTAAGTCTGTATTGCACTGGACTTAGCCATCCTAGTTTTTCTTTAATTCTTTGTTCATTATAATACTTTATGTATCGTTCTATTTCTGACTTTAACTCATCATAGCTATAGTAAGTAGCACCATAATAGATTTCTTGTTTTAACAAACCAAAGAAATTCTCCATAACAGCGTTATCGTGACAGTTGCCTTTACGAGACATGCTTTGGAAGATTCTTTCCTCCTTTAGACGATGAGAGTATGCTTTCATTTGGTAAGCCCAGCCTTGATCCGAATGGAAAGTTCTTCTGAATTTGCAATCTGATGTTATTGCAATAGCCTGTTCCAATGCATCCATGACATTTTTGGCTGAAGGTTTCTTGTCAATTCCATAGCTTATAATTTCACCATTACACATATCCATAAATGGATCCAGATAAAGCTTACGCATTGTCATTTGACCTTTTGCATTAATCTCATAATACTTAAATTCTGTAGTATCTGTTGTAATCTTCTGATGTGGTATACATGTATTAAATCGTCTCCTTATGCGATTAGGAGCAACCGTTCCAACTTTACCTTTATATGAACTGTATTTCCGGCTTTTTCGAGTGAAAGAAGTGACTTGCAAAACAAGTTTTTGCATTATACGTTGTACTTTCTTTTTGTTTACATAGTATCCTTGATTTCTTAATTCTCCAGTCACTCGACGATAACCATAATCCTTGTGATTATCTCTGATTTCAAGAATCTTTTCCTCGATTTCTTTGTCAGGATTTTCTCTATCTAATCTTTTCTGCCAGTACATATATGTTGCTTTAGGCATGCCTGTATAAGAGAGAAGGTCTTTTAGTTTGAATTCTCCTCGGAGACTGTTGATGACGAGTGCCGTTCTCTCATTTTTGCCTCGTCCTCTAAACGCAGTCTCCTCAGTTCTTTTAAAAAGGCATTCTCGATTCTTAACTTAAGCAGTTCATCTTCTAATTCTTTAACATGTTCTGCACTTGTATCAACTATTCTTTCTTCCGCTTCTTGAGCTTTATTATCTATCTTAGGTTTATCCAATTTTCTTTTTCGACCTTTCTTGCGTGGTTTCAAAGCATCAGGACCGGCAGCACGAAAGCGACTGACCCAGTTACAAATCATACTTGGATTGCTTATACCTTCTTGAATTGCCAAGTCTTGATATGAAATCTCACTTGATAGATATAACTCTACAATAGAAAGCTTAATTTCGAAAGAATATTTTTCTTTTTTACGAGAACGCATTAATCCTTCGTCACCAAACATTTTATATGCATTAATCCAACTGCGTAACTGTGTCTTAGAGCCAAGTCCATATTTTTTAGAAAGATATGTAAAACCACCCTTGTCATCCAAATATTCTAAAACAACTTTCTTCTTGAATTCAAAACTATGTTTTGCCATAAAAATACCGACCTCCCATTCGTTAGATTTTGGTCTAACTTTTGGGGGTCGGTACATTCTCAATGGGACTATTTTCATATTTCAAAAAATTAAACTTTAACCAATCATTAAGTTAACAACAACATTTAAAATAATAAATGCAGTAATTAAAATTTTAGTTAAGCGATTAAGGAAAACATCTTTGGTTCTTCCCTTATTTGTGCTATAAAAAGAATCTGTATTACCACTTAATGATCCTAAACCTTGGTCATTCTCGTCTTGTTGCAATACCAAGTAGATTGTTCCTAAAGCTATTAAAATAATTACAACCGCTAAAATTGTTACCATTACATCCATGATTTCTCTCCTTCAATAAGCGCTTCTCTTAAAGCCTTACAAGCTTATCACAAGATTTTTATCTTTGCAATAAGCTTGTATTTTGGCTATTAATATTTCTCTAAGCTTTACCTGCAGCAATTCTTGCTTCTTTTTGCTCACGAGTCTCATGATGGAATACCCATTTGTAGAACTCTCCAATAATAAATGGTATGAAAGCTAAACCTAAGATTATCAACCAATCCATAAAGTTAATTGCTAGCGTACCAAATACTGTGTTAACACCTGGAATATATACAACTAACACTGTCAAAGCAACTGAAAGTAGAATCGCTTTATTCAAGTACTTGTTAGTAAATACACCTAGTCTAAATACACTATAGTGCTCAGACCTATTACTGTAAGCTCTGAACAACTCAGCTAAGATCAACGTTAAGAACGCAAATGTCAAAGCACCATTATCAGCTTGGAAGTTTACTTGCTTACCATCTTCTTCAAAATAACCATTATGGTACTCATACTTCAATCCTGATTCCATAGGTTTTAGTTCACCATCTACCATTTCAGCTTGGACCACATCTCTGGAGAAAATACTTTCATCTGAGTACATAAATACAGTCTCATGGATAGGATCACCTTGTTGGTCAACCATACGGATACCATATTCATTTAGACCAATCATAAATGCTGCAAATACAGCAATGAAAATTGCAACAGCTTGCACACAAATTGACCCAATCATATCAGCATCTAAAATCTTAGCATTCTTACCTCTAGGGTCTTGATCCATAATATCTGGTTCTGCTTGCTCTTGTCCTAATGCCAAAGCTGGGAATGAGTCAGTAATCAAGTTTAGCCATAGTAATTGAATTGGTAGTAATGGCAACATATCTGGGCCAAATACCAACATAGCAATGAAAATAACTAGAACTTCACCAATGTTACATGATAATAAGAAACCAACAAATTTTCTAATATTACTATAGATAACTCTACCTGATTCAACTGCATCAACAATTGTTGAGAAGTTATCGTCAGTCAAAATCATATCGGCTGCACTCTTAGAAACTTCAGTACCAGTTATTCCCATTGCGACACCAATATCAGCTTTCTTAAGAGCTGGAGCATCGTTAACACCGTCACCTGTCATTGATACGATGTTGCCTTCTTCTTTTAGCGCTTCAACAATTCTAACTTTGTGTTCTGGAGAAACTCTTGCGTATACTACAGTATTTTCTACAACTGAGCGAAGCTCTTCATCGCTCATTGCTTCAATCTCAGCACCTGTGAATACATTTGAGTCTTCTTCAAGTAAATCTAAATCTTTCGCAATAGCTACTGCTGTATCCTTATGGTCACCTGTAATCATAACTACTTTGATACCAGCATCGTGTGCAACTGCAATTGATTTTTTAGCTTCTGGTCTAGCTGGGTCAATCATACCCATGAAACCAACAAATACTAAATCTTTTTCTGCATCTGAGAAGTCACCATCATTATGCTCACTATATGCAAATGATAAAACTCTCAAAGCACTTTGAGCGAATTCTGAGTTTTGCTCTAAGATTTCTTGTTTTCTAGCTTCTGTTAACTCAACAACACCTTCTGAAGTAAGTTCTTTTGTACATAAGTTTATAACTACGTCAGGAGCACCTTTAGTTAAAGATAACTTACCTTCGTCAAAACCATCATAGAATACTGACATCATCTTACGTGCTGAGTCAAATGGCAAGTCTCCTAAACGTGTATAGTTTTTACTTGTTTCTTTTCTTGTTTTACCGTATTTACCTGCTACAGATAGCATAGCTGCTTCGGTAGGATCTCCAATAATTTCCCAGTTATTATCTCTGCTTTGATTTAGTTCTGCTTCATTACACAAAACTGCAATGTCCATTAATCTATCCAAGATAGGGTCTGTTTCAATTAAATTATCTTTGGAGTTTCTAATTTCTCCTTCTGGAGCGTAACCTTTACCACTTACTTCAAATACTTGTTTATCAGTATAGAGTTTAGTTACAGTCATTTCATTCTTGGTCAAAGTACCTGTCTTGTCTGAACAAATATAGTTAACAGAACCTAAAGTCTCAACAGCCAGAAGTTTCTTAACAATAGCATTTTGCTCAGCCATTCTATTCATACCAATAGCCAAGACGATTGTAACAACAGCTGATAAACCTTCTGGAATTGCTGCAACACCTAGAGCAACAGCTGCCATCAACATATCTAGAATGGCACCATTTTTCATAATTCCCACAACAAATGTAATTAAGATAACTCCTAGGACGATTGCTGCTAAATATTTACCCAATTGGTTTAGGTTCTTTTGTAATGGTGTTTCTTCATCTTCGATATTAGACAAACGTTCTGCAATTTTACCCATTTCGGTATTTTGACCAGCGCTTGTGACAATAGCCTTACCTCTACCGTAAGTAATAGCTGTAGAACTAAATACCATATTGACTCTATCACCAATTCCGACTTGTTTATCAGTATTAAATTCAGCATCTTTATCAACTGCTACAGATTCACCGGTTAAAGCTGATTCATCAGCTTTCATATTAGATGATTCAATTAATCTAGCATCAGCTGGAACAATGTCACCAGCTTCTAAAATAATAATATCTCCTGGAACAATTTCTTGGGATTTAACAATCTCTTGATTTCCATTTCTCAAAACTCTAGCTGTAGGTGAGCTCATATCTTGAAGAGCTGCGACAGCATCTGCTGCTCTACCCTCTTGTATAACACCAAGGACCGCATTGATAATAACAACAGAGATAATAATGATCATTTCAATCCAGTCACCTAAGAATCCAGAGAGGATTGCTGCAACTATCAAAACTAAAACCATTACATCTTTGAATTGTTCTACAAATCTTTTCCAAATAGGTGTTTTTTGCTCTTCTTTGAGCTTGTTATATCCATACTCACCTAAACGTTTATGAACTTCATCATTATCTAAACCATGATTAGGATCAACGTTTTGCGCACCCAACACACTCTGAACAGATCCAATATAAGGATTCTCTACAGAGTATTTAACATCTTTTGATTCTTCTGACATATTTTCTCCTTTTTCTTGGGGCTTATTTTGACATAAAAAAAGCGCCGCGTTTTATCGCTAGCGTCTCACATTTGCTGATTTTGCCAGATTATAAAATCGAGATTGTTGACAAAATCTCCGTTAAACGGCTGTTACTCCCTTTAGCTAATTGCTATTTTACAATTTATCAAAAAATCTTTCAAGCGCTTAAAACTCTTAGTTTAGAAAATTAATTTTTAATAAAAACAATATTATCTTTTGAAATTTTTAACGAACACTCATAAATAAAAATGGAAATTTCATTTTTGTCCTTTATAAATATTTTTGCAAATGTTTTTTCTGGGTTGTTCAGGCTCACTACATTTATACAATTTGAATCTTCAATGAATCTAAAATCTTTAGAAAATAATTTTTTATAGATGCTTTTCATAGCTTTAGTATCGCTTGAACAAAATGTATCAAAATAACCTTTTGGATAAATATTATTTCCATATAAAGTAATAGTCTCATTTTTAATTGAAAGTGCGGAGTAATAATATTCCTGAAAAATAAGGCTTGAGGTCAATTGACCATATTTTATGGTGCCGACATATAATTTTCTAATATCGTCGTTTATATCTTGTAATAGGATCGCTTCATTACCAATATTATTGCTTAGAATTTGCATGTTCTTACCCAGCTCAAGGTAGTTGTTCTGAACAAGTGAATTAACTGTTATTCTAGAATTAGCTGGTATTTCACTATAACTTTCCGCTGTTTTAATTAAATGTGGAACAATAAAATCCACTTTTAGAGTATTGCCTTCAATAATATATGTACTTATTTGTTTGTTAGTAATGAATTCTCTTGTGCCAATTTTATCTACACTAAACAACACACCCATGCTTTCATTGAATAGAACGTTTAAAGAATAATTCGCATATAGATTCCCAATAGAAGATGGCAAATCCAAACTAAATTTCTGATAATCTCTAGTAAAACGATTCTCAAACTTGGCTGTATTGTAAAAAACATAACGTTTTCTATTCTTGTCTTTCTCATAGCGTAAGTGCTCGATTGGAGCTGCTTTGTGTAGTTTGAAAAAGAGTTCTTTTCCTTCAAAAGAAAAACTTATGCTACAAATATTAGTTATAAGTAACTTATGGCCATCTAGCTTTATCCTTGAATATACATAAGGCATACCCTTCTCTTTAATTATTAGCTCATCATTATTAGCTAGGGTATAAATACTATTTATGAATTCTTTATCTTGCTCGTGCTCAGCTATAGAAATATTTATTTTGTAATCATGAAAGTCTACTATTTTCATTAATCCCTCAGACGCATCCCTTCAAAAGAGTATTTACCTTTAGCATGCACTTATAATTACTTCCTTCCACTCCTAGTAAAGAACAGCTCAAACTTAAATTCATCAGTACCAATTTTGTTTAAATTAACCCTATAAATATCTATATTCTGTTGTGCATTTCCCGGTTTTGCGTTCACAACATCTACATAAATATAATCATTGTCCATTCCAATTATCATACCTGCATTCTCAGGTGGTGTTACTTCATCTAATAATTCACCTTTGGTATTCAAGATTTGCAATTCCCTTGTATCTGCAAGTCCATTTTTGCTCCATAATAAATTATCTAAGCACAAATACTTACCATAACCATTCAAAAAAGCAACAGGATGCAAATTACTGCTCATCTTAAACTCCTCTAGAATTGTCCCGTCAAATTTTGCTTTGACAAAGTTTGTTTCAGGGTAATCAACTTCACCTTTTTTAATTTTATCTATTTTCTCTTCCGGCTTTAATTTGTTTAATTCTTCTTCCTCTTGTATATCAACTAAACTATAAAGATACATGATTCCGTCATCAACAGGCACTATCGATGATTTATTAATTTTTAAGTTAGGATTTTTTTGCTCTACTTTTACCGTTTCATTAACTTCAAGATTCTTCAGATTACAAATTTTTTCTGTAAATTCATATACTGCTTTTTTATCATTTTTTTCATCAGAAGTGATTTTATAATCAGAAAAATGCAAGTAATCATCATAGACTTTCATACTTAGAATATAGCCTGCAGCTTTTTGTTCATATATAACCTCGGGTTTACTTTTCACATTATCCAAGGCTACTCTCTGGATTTTGTAATCCAAATTTTCTAAACTATCTTTTCCTAAGTTACCACTATTTATTAAATCCATTTTTTCCCATATATTTGAGGTTGAATAATAAAAATAGCCTTCATGAATAAAAGCTTCGTATACAGATTCTCCCGGCAAAAATAATTCTTTCTGCCCACTACCATCTATATTCACCTCATATAAACAGTCCTCATAAATATCTGATTTATCCGTATTCTCTCTTTCAGAGAGTTTCTTTTTGCTTGCCAACACATATAACTTGTTATCGTTATAGTATACAGATCGTGGAGAATGGAAAAATGCATTACTCTCAATTAGTTTGTCGATATCAGTTTCTTTATCAGCCAAACTATCCGGATTATTATCTAAAGCTTTTATTTTTCCATTTTTCTTAGAAATTGCATATAGAAAATTTTCTGAAATATGATAGTAATAATCATCCGACTCTGCTATTGTCCATGGATTATATGGTTGGGCATATTGATATTGATTTTGTGATTTATCTGCTTTTGTATTTCCATTATCAACTTTATCACCTGTACTATCGCAGGATACTATAAAAAGCAGTGAAAATAATACTAAAAAAACTTTTTTCATTTAACCTCTTCTATAAAAGTCTATCTTCCACAAAAATATTAACTCTTTTTAGATTTTATTGTGATATATGTTAATATTAAATTATAATAAGTTCATTTACAAGTTATATGAGGATACAAGATGCAATTAAAAATCAACAACGTAAATAAATCTTATGGCAGTATTAAAGCACTCAATGACTTTGATATGAATTTAAAACCTGGCATATATGGTCTACTTGGTGCCAATGGTTCTGGCAAAAGTACTCTACTTAATATAATTTCCCAAAATTTAAAAGCAGATTCTGGTACAGTCGAACTTGAACCGGCACAAGATATTTTAGAAGTTCTAGGTTTTATGCCTCAACAACAAGCATTATATAGAGATATGTCAGCTAGAGCCTTTCTCCACTATATGGCAAAACTAAAGAAAGTAAAAAATGCCCAAGTCCAAGTAGAAGCTCTCCTAGAAGCTGTTAATTTAGCAGATATAGCGCACAAAAAGATGAAAGGATTTTCTGGTGGTATGAAGCAGCGCGTGTTACTAGCTCAAGCCTTACTTGGAGATCCCAAAGTTCTGCTCTTGGATGAGCCAACTGCTGGTTTAGATCCAGTTGAGCGTATACGTATTCGTAATTTAATCAGCTCCTTCTCTACAAATAAAATTATTATTTTGGCAACCCACGTTGTCAGTGATATTGAATATATATCTAATCAAGTAATTTTATTGAAAAAAGGTAATATTATCGGCTGTAAACCTATAAGCGAGTGGTTACATGATATCCAAGACAAAGTTTTTGAAATGCAAGTCAATGAAACCGAATTGGAAAACTTGCAGAAGAAATATCTCGTAGGCAATATCTTTCACTCAGTAAATGGTGTCATGGCTAGAGTAATCAGTGACGAGCGCCCCTCTAATAATGCAAGAAATGTTAACCCTAATCTAGAGGATGTTTACCTCTATTATAACGAAGGTGATTTACTCAATATATAGCTATCGCATGAGGTTCAATAAATGTTCTATGAATTACGTAAATGGTTAAATCTAAAATCCATCACAATTATTATTTTCGCCTTGATTTTAAATATTTTCTTGTTTCAGCAACATTTCAGACACAAGGATAGACATATTCTAGAGGATTACAATACTTATGTTGAGGTTTTAAAAGATTTAAAGTCTTCTGACCAGAAAAAAGAAATATCAAATTCTGAAGAAAGAGGCCTAGCTTCTAGCTCTGCTCTCAACGCTTTAGCTCAACAACAAAACTACATAAAAACCTATCCTGATTATATCCTAGGAACTCCTGATCGCGCTGAAGATGCCTTTGCACTAAGTGGCGAAGAAATTACTATCTATAATCAACGCAATATCGAGAAAACAGTAAAAGATTTTGCTGGACTAGAATCTTTACCTTTAGAAATCGGGTATGATCTACAAGTAACTCGCCCCTTTGATTTTCAATTTTCAGATCTAATTCTCTTTGCTTTCATTATCTTGCTGACAACCCAAATGTTCACCCAGGAATATGAGGAAGAATTATTTCCACTGCTGACTGCAACTCAGAGCAGAATAAGATTAGGTATTTCAAAGATTTCAGCAATTATCTTCACTCTATTATTACTATGTTTGGGCTTATATGGTGGAAATATTATCACTGCTGGCTTCATCTACGGCTGGGACGATCTAAGTAGGCTAGTCCAGTCTATAAGCGACTTCAGATCCTTAATCTATCCTATGACAGTTGCAGTTTATTTTGTTCTAGCTCTTTTGATTAAATGGATAAATGCTGTTACCGTAGCCTTAATAATTTTTGCTCTCTACACACTTCTCAAACGTGCTATTCCAGTTTTATCAATTGTAGCTGGTTTTTGGATAATGTTTTATATTCTCTATATTAGCATTCCAGTTAATTCTGTCTTTAACATCTTGCATTTCGTCAATCCTATTTATGGTTTTAACTCATTTGATTTAATTAGACGCTATCAGAATATTAATATTTTTAACCATCCGGTAGAAATGATAATTCTTTGGCCAATCCTCTGTTTAATATTTATAACTGCAAGTATAATTATTATCATCCAAAGATTTTCCACCGCCAAAATTTTGCACAGTAAGTCTACTTGGAGATATCTCCGTAAGATCAAGGATAATTTCATTCGTTTGACAGATAAAATTAATAGTCGCGGAGGAATTTTCTTCAATGAACTCAAGAAGGTCTTATTCTCAGATAAAGGTTTACTTGTACTGCTAATATTAATCGGCTTACTCTATCACCGTATAGACACCGCCTACCGCTACAAAGATTCTGAACAGCAAGCGTATGCCTATTATATAGAAGTCTTCCAAGGAAAAGTTTCTGAAACTACCTTAGAAGAGATTGCTGCAGAAAGAAATAATTTATTAAGTAATAATAGACATGATTTAGTCGAGATTGAACTCAATGCTCTAGATAGAGTGGAAAAGCAGCTTAAGGAAGTTTTAGAAATCGAAGCCCAAAGAGGAATTCCTGCTCACTTAATTAATGACGATACTTACGCCCAGTGGTTAGATAATTCTCGTGCTGACCTACGAGATATTATTACTACCTTCCTAGCAGCAATATTCTTAACCTCGGGTATTTTCGCACGCGAAAACTCTATTGATGCCAAACGCTTACTACGTATAACTCCAGAAAATAGAAAATTACGTCGCTATAAATTCTTGATAACATTACTATTCACCTTAGCTATCTCTGCACTGGTACAAGTTACTAGAGTATTTGAATTCAATAAATTTGATCAACTAAAGGACTTACATGTACCAGTACAAAGTCACAGTGGTTGGGGAGATTTTCCAAGTCTCTGGACCATGCAAACTTATTTCATTGTCATGTACGTATTTAGATTCATAGCAAGCATTAGCGTGGCTTCTATTATTGCTGCAATCTCAGCTAGGTCCAAAAATACAAGTATCTCTGTAGTTATCACTACCATCGTTACAGTATTACCTGCATTGGCAATGTTTGCCAATATTAGAGAAATACAATTATTCTCCTTAGCCTGGTTGGCAGAAGTAAATAATCTTATGCTGCATGACAGAAATTACTGGATAATTAGCGTTCTTATACATCTCATTATAATTGGACTTAGCATCTGGAGTATTAGATTAGAATGGCAGCCTCAGAAATCTGGTTCTAAAGGAAGCACCCTAGAATAGAACATAAAAAAACCGTAAACTAAATGTTTACGGAGTTTTGACTGGTGCCCAGAGCCGGAATCGAACCAGCGACACCTTGAGCTTCAGTCAAGTGCTCTACCAACTGAGCTATCTGGGCATGTACCAGAAGCTTGTCTGGTATTAATTAAATTGGCGACGCAGAAGGGGCTCGAACCCTCGACCTCCAGCGTGACAGGCTGGCATTCTAACCAACTGAACTACTGCGCCAAATCTGTGTATAACGATTCTATCATCTTTTATATCTTTGTCAAGCAATTTCTTCTCTTGGAAGAACTAGATTTTCAAATCGTGCTACAAATTCTACTAAATAACTCAAGCTTTTGCAAACACTTTTACTAATTAAGCTATTAATAATTCAAGTGTCATTTTGCAAAAGAAAAGCCAGTAAAAAATTCATATTTACTGGCTTCTTGTCTGGTGGGGAGTAAGGGACTCGAACCCCCGACCCCCTGCGTGTAAAGCAGATGCTCTAACCAACTGAGCTAACTCCCCTCAACACTAAACAGTTATCTGTGTAGTTGTTTTTCAAAAGCATGTAAAATTTTATCACAGTGATAATACTTGTCAAGCACTTTTTACAAGATTTTTCTATTTTTCCAAAAATTTTTCTTAAGTCCAGTATTAATCCTGCAACAACTTATATGTATTATTATCCCCTGCTAAAGTAACAATATTGTATAGATACATGAGATCAGTAAACTCACCTTGTTCTAAAATCTCAGAAACAGGAGTGGATAAATATCTTAGGTCTACAATGGTTATGCTAGTGTATTCATCACAAAGGAAAGGTAAAAATGCATTAGCAAATGAATCTTTAAAGATTAGAAGCTTCTTATTATTTCCATTTATATTATTCTCTAAACGAATATAATCTTGGTTAGCTCCCAAAAAGTATTCATATGGATCTGTACCGCTTAGAGCTTCTTCATTATAGAAGCCTTTTCTTACAAGCTGACCATCCTTGTTGTAAACTTTTACATCATTTAGAGCATCTCTTTCATAAGCATAAACATCATCTGGAGCAATAGTCTTTGTACTGGCTTTGGCCCAATTTGTACCATAGAAATTATCGCTAACCTTCTTGATACTATACTGTTCTGTAATTAAGTCCTCTCCTAGGCCTTCCAAGTATGCCAAATAAGCTGTATGTGCACCTAACTGTGTCCAGTGATGATCTGTTCTAAAGTATAGATGCTCATCGTTATTTAGATTCTTGTATTTATTGCTTAAAGCTTCAAGTAAGTTCGGCGCATTCAAACCGCCTGCCTTACCCTTAGCATAAGCTTCATTAAGTAAAGGAGCTTGATTTGCATCTGGAGCATATGCTGGCAAAAGATCTTTACCAACTTCAGCTAAGGTTGGCGCTAGTACAAGACTTCCTCTTTGTCCTGTACTTGTTTTTAAGAATTGGTTTTCATAGAAATCGATCATATCATCAATGTTTAGTTGTAATTGTTTCGCATTAATTTCTCTATTTACTTCAATTAAGTGATCTTTTTTAGCAAAATAAACACGTCCATTATCAGACTTACCAGTATATTTTTGGGTAAAGGCTTTCAAGCCTAATAATTCATCCCTTGCAGGAAATTGATCTGCTAAGGCTGAATCAACATTCTTGCTCCATTCTCCCGCTTCTACACTTCTCAAGTTAAAATCAGGCCAGACATTCAAAGGTCTACGCTCAGTCCAGGAAAACTCTTTAGGCTTAGAGAATAATAGAGTTGCTGTAGTTGCAAAAACTAGAACACCTAAACATGCTACAAAAATTTTATTTATCTTCTTCATAACTTTATTCTCCTCCTATGCCTAAAATTGGAAATACAAGAATGATGCGAAACTTTGATCAAGAATATATGCAGTTGATATCACTAGTAAAATCAAAGTAACTAAATGTCTTATAACTAAAATATAAGGTTTATTCCAAGATTCATTCTCACGCAAATTCTTGAGGAACTTAGTAAATAACTCACTTGTAGCTAGCAGTGCTATTAATATTAGGAAAATATTGCCAGTTAAAACATAAATACCTTCACCATTAGACCATCCATTAGCACCAAACATGCTGCCTAACATTGAGAATAGATCTTTTGTATTAGGGAAGGCAAATAGAACCCATCCCATATTTACAATAAATAGAGTAATTATTCTTCTTACTACTTTAGGTAAGCGCTCCATAGTCTTGAGCAAGAACATTTTTTCCATGATCAAAATCACTGCATAGAAGAGTCCCCACAACAAGAAGTTTAGCTGATTACCATGCCAAATTCCTGTAAGAGCCCACACTATAGTTATATTGAGAAGTTGCCTTGCTAAACCTTTACGATTTCCACCTAATGGAATATATACATAATCCCTAAACCAACTACTCAAACTCATATGCCATCTTCGCCAAAAATCTGTTATTGAAACAGCTGAATATGGATTATTGAAGTTCTCAGGTGAATCGAAACCTAGAGTTCTTGACAAACCTACAGCCATTGCAGAATAGCTAGCAAAGTCTAAGTAAATATATATCATGTAAAAAATTGCTACTAACCAAGCCTCTAGTACACCTAGATTATCACCTAACCCATTAAGCAAGTCAGTTCTCAACGCTCCAATCTCATCGACTATTAGAACTTTTACAAACAATGCTGGTAAAAATCTCAGCAATCCTTGATATAGATTATTCCAAGATTTCTTAGCCTTTTCTATACTAGGGATAAAATTTTTAAATCTTGATATAGGTCCAATAATTAGCTCTGGGAAGAAACTAATGTAAAGCAAGAAATTTGTAAAGTTTAGCTTAATATTTTTTTTGAAATTAGTCCAAATATAAGTTGGATAAATTGCATCTAATTCAGCTTCTTTACGCTCTAGTACTAAGCCTTGGTTTTCTAATCTCTCCGCTTCACTCTCAATAAGAGATTTTCTAATGTCAAAAACAGCTGAGAGCATTTTGAAGGTATAGAATGATATTGCCAAAGGCATTGTTTTTAAGAAGTACTTTCCACTTGCAAGTAGAGCTACATTGAGTACTACAATTAGAGCAAATAAAATCTTGGCAGTTAGGGACTCCCCTTTAGTCATTCTGAACCAAGTCCAGCCCTCTAGCGCCAAGTAATTAAAAATTGTAGCCAATAAAAGTAGAGGAAGATATTTAATATCTCCCCAAGAATAGAAGATTAAACTTAAAACTATTAATACTATAGATTTAATTTTAGTATTGGAAGCTTTATCCGGCAGTAAATAGTATAGTACCAAAGTAATTGGTAAGAACATATATAAAAACACAATACTATTAAACGCCATTTTGTACCTCTTTTAACCTTCTATAATTATTTCATATTTATGTTAATTAACTTACTATTTAGAATTGCTATCAATCCAAGCTTTAACTAAATTATTGGCCTCTTTGTTATTAGATGAAATAACACTCAATACATAGTTTCCACTTCTGATTAATACTGGATCTTCTAAGTTTTTTAATTGTTCTGGTGTGTAGTTACCAAATGATGTTTTGAAATACTCGAATCTACTTTCAATAGATTTTTCAACGGCTTCAGCATCTTCTGCACTATTAGCTTCGAACAATGCAATTTCTTCAGCAATGAAACCACCACCAGCGTAGATAGCAGAATTTTTAACTTTAGAGAAATCTACTTGATTCATATATCTGTCTCTAATTTTTTCTGGTATTGGGGCAAGGTCTTTATCTTGGAATTCAATTTTCGCCAATAAATCTTTTGCCAAACCATCTAGGTTTAAATCACTTGCTAATTCTCCAGACTTGTTTCCACAAGCTACTAAAGCAAATACCATAACAAATACTGATAAAACACTTATTAATTTCTTTTTCATACAAATCTCCTATTCCTATACTTATAATCTGTTTTTTTAACTATATCAACAATTACTTTAATTAATCAAATTTAAGCTACATGTGTTTGGATATATTTTTGCCATTTATCTACAGTACTCTTATCAAAATGGACTCCATCTGGTGAAATATCTTCTGGTAAATATCCTAACTCATTAGCTATAGCTGCGCTTGCATCTAGGAAGTAAATACCCTCTTCATCTGCAAGTTGTCTTAATGCTTTATTAAAAATAACAATATTAGAGTTCTTAACACCCCAAGCATCATTAGTATCATCTTTCGACTTAGTAACAGGCAATATTGCATTCAAGTAAATATTTGCATTTGCTTGTTTTGCCTTAACATCTTTGATAACTGCTCTATAGTTTTCTATAAATACTCCTAAATCATATCCCAGCTCATTAGTTCCTAGCATTAAGTAAACATTATTGTATGAATTTTCTTTAGAACTCACAAAATCTGTACCTGTAGTTTCTGTACCATTTATTGAAATTACTTCACTGAAATATTGTGGTGCATTGTAGCCTCTAGTGCTAATAAAGTCAGCGTCATATAAAGAACCATACAGCATCAAACTTTGTGTTCTAGAATCTCCAATAAATAATGCATCTGCAAAATATGATTCTGGTTTTGCCTCTGTTTCCGGTACTGTTGTTAGACTATCTCCATTACCATCTACAGATTCACCTTGATTTGAAACCTCTGTATTATCAGCTTCTTTAGATTCTTCCGTTTCTTCACTATCTTTTTCAGAATCTTTACTTGAAGATTCCTTTGTATCAGGGTTACTTGTACTTGCACTAGTCTCTTCACTCGATTCACTACTAGAGTTTTCTGCTGCTTGTGGAGTAGATTCTTCTACTTGTTTAACTTTTGGTACATCGCAAGCAACTAGTAATACAGTTAAAGCTAATGCAATATATTTGATTTTTTTCATATTAACCTCTTAATCTCATTCTAAAACTTTAGGAAACATATAATTACTAATTTAAAGTTAATTATATTTTTCTAAGTCAAATAGTTTCTTTCCGTTATCCGTAGTAATCTCAGCAATTTTCTCATAAGAAACTTCTTTTATCTCTGCTACTTTTTTAGCAATTTCTGTAAGAAAAGCTGGTTGATTAGTTCTACCTCTATATGGTTCTGGTGCCATGTATGGACAATCTGTTTCAAGCAAAATGTCTTCAAGGTCTAAAGCTGAGACAACTTCTCTTTTATCTGCACCATTCTTAAAAGTAACTGGCCCATCAAAACCAAAAAGAAAACCATGTTTTTTCATCTTCAATGCATATTCTACATCATAAGAATAACAGTGAAAAACACCAATTTTTTCTTTTCTAAAATTTCCTTGATTTTTAAGACTTATTAATGCATGTTCAGTTATATCACTTGCATCTCTAGAGTGAATTGACACAGGTAGATCATATTCATAAGCTAATTGCATCTGACCTATGAAAGCCTGCATCTGCACTTCATCACTATGTCTATCATCAAAGTGCAAGTCAAAACCAATTTCACCAATTCCTATGATCTTATTTGTTATTTTATTATCTAATAACTCTCTAAAGACCACTTCAGTCTCAGCATTCCACTGATTTGCATCATGCGGATGAATACCAATAATTGCGTAACAATTAGGATTCTCTCGTGCAATCCTGACTGCTCTTAAGGAGCTCTCTAAATCATAACCAACATTATTGATCAGACTCACGCCATTTTGCTTGGCACTCTCAATATAATTATCTAGTTCTTGTATCAATATTGGGTCATTCAAATGTGCGTGTGTATCGTACAGCATCTTAACCTATTTCTGCTCCTGACTCTACTTCTTTGTCTGTTGTTAGAAGACTCAATGAACCATCTTTGTTCTCGGCACTCAAGATCATACCTTGACTGACTACACCTTTAATCTTACGAGGTTCTAAGTTAGCTAAGAGTACAACTTGCTTGCCAATTAAATCCTCAGGTTTATAATGCTCAGCTAATCCAGAAATAACATCTCTAATTTCTCCATTAGAGGTTTCAAGTTTGAACTGCAATAATCTATCAGTTTCTGGAACTGCTTGACAATCTTTTACTGTAGCTACTAGTAGTTCTAATTTTTCAAAATCATTGAATTTTATTTCTGCTTTAGTTTTAGTCTTTGCTTCTACATCAGCATTCTTATTTCTTACTTTAGCTAACTTTTCTTGTCTAGCTTTGGCCTTTTCTTTTTGCTCAGAGTTAATTTTATCAAGCCATTCCATCTCTTTATCTAACTCTAATCTTGGGAA
Organism: Fastidiosipila sanguinis; assembly: GCF_002998295.1. GTDB lineage: Bacteria > Bacillota > Clostridia > Saccharofermentanales > Fastidiosipilaceae > Fastidiosipila > Fastidiosipila sanguinis. The sequence continues at coordinate 340,450 of NZ_CP027226.1, read as the reverse complement.
TAAAGGCTTAGTCGTTTCAACCTTGGACTCCGTAACGAATTCAGAAAATTCAAGATCTATATTTATGTCTGATTCTTTGCCTAATGAAGCTAAAATTGCATCTGAAGTATCTGGCATAAATGGTGCCAGTAGTATTCCCGTAATTCTTAAAGCTTCAAGTAAGTTTCCTAGAACATTTGCTAACTTAGCACTCTCATCTTCTGACTTTGCTAAAATCCAAGGAGTAGTTTCATCAATATATTTATTAGATCGCTTAACTAAATCCCAAATTGCTTCTAGAGCGTGAGAGAATTGCATTTGATCTAGGTAATTTCTTGAATCAGTAATTGCTTTATTAGCAACAGCTGCTAAGTCTTTATCAAACTCAGTTTCTACTCTTTCATTTGGCAAAACACCATCAAAGTATTTATTTACCATGGCGGTTGAACGACTTAAAAGATTACCTAAATCATTAGCTAAGTCTGAATTAATTCTTTCAACCAAAGCTTCATTACTAAAGTTACCGTCAGATCCAAAACTAACTTCTCTTAACAAGAAATATCTAATTGCATCAACACCATAGCGTTCACATAGCAATACTGGATCAACAATGTTTCCTTTAGATTTACTCATTTTACTATCATTTAATAGTAACCAACCATGAGCAAATACTCGCTCTGGAAGCTCAATTCCCAAAGCCATTAAAAGCGCTGGCCAAATAATGCAGTGGAAACGAACAATCTCTTTTCCTACCAAGTGAATATTAGCAGGCCAATATTTCTCGAAATTGCCATCAACATCATCAGGATATCCAAGAGCACTAATATAGTTAACCAAAGCGTCAACCCAAACATAGATTACGTGGTCAGGATCAAATGGAACTGGAATACCCCAATTAAAAGAAGTACGAGTTACTGCAAGATCTTCCAAACCTTCTTCAATGAAGTGGATCATCTCATTTTTAGATCTATCTGGTTTTAAGAAATCAGGTTGATTTTTGTAAAGTTCAAGAACTTTGTCTCCATATTTACTTAACTTGAAGAAATAAGATTCTTCTTTTGTTAAATATACTGGGCCAGAACAATCAGGGCAAACCCCACCCTCCGCTAATTGGGACTCAGTCCAGAATGATTCACAGGAAGTACAATACCAACCTTGATATTCGCCTTTATATATATCACCTTGATCATATAGTTTCTTAAATACTTCTTGAACTGCCTTCTCATGATAATCATCAGTTGTTCTAATGAATTTGTCATAGCTAATATTCATCAATTTCCAAAGATCTTTAATACCAACTGCCATATTATCAACGTACTCTTGTGGCTCTAGCCCTGCAGCTTCTGCTGTTTCTTGGATTTTTTGACCGTGTTCATCCATACCAGTCAAGAACATTACGTCTTTACCCAATGATCTTTGGTATCTAGCTATACAGTCTGCCGCAACAGTAGTATATGAGTGTCCAATATGCAATTTATCACTTGGGTAATAAATAGGTGTTGTTAAATAAAATTTATTATCTGATTTTCTTTTTTCTTTTAAAACATCAGTCATAGCTTCTGCCCTTCTTCTGTCTAATACTTCTAATACTTCTAAATCTTCTAAATCTTTCATATACAAGTTTTATCAATTAAACTAGTCTTTTCTTTTAATTATTTTTAAATTTTTATATATTCTTAGTTAATTTACGGATCATTTCTTGTTTCAAGTCCCATAGGTCTTGTGATAAGTCCACGTAATATTCATGAGGTGAATCGAAACGCATTACAGATGGCCATAATGTACTCTTCTCTTTTGTACAGTAGTTCTTAATCGCGTTTAAGCTAGGTCTTTCATATTTCAATTCACCATTTTCGAAGATCTTCTCTAACAATGGTCTTGCTGTAAAGTTTGTAACTGTTTGACGTTTCCATGTCGCAATTGGATCAAATAGCTCGTATGATTCTTGTCCTACGACTTCTTCTCCTTCCAGTGTGATTAGGTCAGCTATAGCTTTACCAGTTTCGTTATCGTAAAATCTATAAACTTCCTTACTACCTGGATTTGTAATTTTCGCAACATTCTCTGAAATTTTCATTGTTGCTCGAATACTACCATCTTCCTTTTCGACACCGCTTAATTTATAGACGCCACCAAAAACAGGCTCACTTTTTGATGTAATTAATCTCTCGCCTACACCAAATGAATCAATTTTCGCCCCATTAGAGTATAGGTCTTTGATTGCGTATTCATCCAATGAGTTGCTTACTACAATTTTGCAATCTTCTAAACCAGCTTCATCAAGCATTTTACGTGTTTCTTGGGTTAAGTATGTCAAGTCACCTGAGTCAATTCTAATACCTTTTAGACGTTTGCCCATTGGTTCTAGGACTTCTTTTGCAACTTTAATAGCGTTAGGAATACCTTGTTTCAATACGTTATAAGTATCTACCAAGAGTACTGTATTATCTGGATATGCCTTCGCATAATCTACAAATGCATCATATTCGTTGTCATATAATTGGATAAAGCTATGTGCCATTGTTCCTGAAACCGGAACATTAAACACTCCACCTGCCATAGTACTTGATGTACTTGAGACTCCACCAATATAGGCCGCTCTGGCACCAAGAACTGAGGCATCATACCCTTGAGCTCTACGTGCACCGAACTCAGCAATCGCTCTACCTTCAGCTGCGTGATTTATACGGCTCGCTTTTGTAGCGATTAAACTTTGGTGGTTTATATTAAGCAAAAGCATTGTCTCAATCAACTGTGCTTGGACAAGTGGTCCTCTAACTTTAAGCAGAGGCTCTCCTGGGAAAACAACAGTACCTTCTGGTATTGCCCAAATATCGCAGGAGAAATTCAGATTAGTTAAATAATCCAAGAATTCTTCAGTAAAATCACCAGTACTTCTCAAAAATTCAATATCTTCTTCATCAAAGTGAAAATTTTCAAGAGCATTAATAATTTCATCTAGACCTGCCATTATGGCATAGCCACCATTCTCTGGAACACGTCTAAAGAATAGATCAAAATATACTATATCTTCGTGTTTCTTCTCGTTGAAGTACACTTGTGACATTGTTAATTCGTAATAGTCTAATACAAGACTCATATTATTTTTTCTTACCCACTTACTCAAAACTCCACCTCCATCTTAAGGACATTGAATAATTTAAATACCTAAGTATTTTACCAAATTTTGCTCTCCATTATACCATTCATTGAATATCTCATTGTCATAGTAAACCTCTTCTAGGAAAAGTCCTTTGGCCGCTAAAGTTTTGCCAGCTAGTTCTCTTTTACCACTTAGTATTATTTCTGGTATATCGTTTGCATTAATTTTTCCCAAACCTACATATAGTAAGGTACCAGCAATAATTCTAACCATGTTATAAAGAAAGGCATTTCCTTTAACATCAATTCGTATCATCTGCCCTTTTTCACCATGAACCTTTACCTCAAATAGCTCTCTTATAGTAGAGTTAACGGGTGAACCCTGAGACATAAACCCTTGGAAATCATGTTCTCCCTCTAGATAAGTAGCCGCTTCTCGCATCGCAGCTAAATCCAAATCTCTACTCTCTTGAATAGAATAAGGCGTCAAAAAAGCACTCTTATGTGTGTTGTTCCAAATATAGTAACTATACTTTTTACCAATAGTGTCAAACCTCGCATTGAAGCTCATATCTACGACTTTTGCATCCATGACGGTAATATCACCTGGTAAAATAGTATTCATAGCGATATGAATTTTATCTATAGGCATAGTAGTAGTACTTACAAAATGGCTAATATGAAATCTAGCGTGTACTCCAGCATCAGTTCTACTACATCCTTGCAGGCGAATTGGCTCTTTGCATAATCTGGTAAGCGCCTTTTCTAGCTCACCTTGTACCGTAGGAGCATTATCTTGTTTCTGCCAGCCACCATAATTTGTGCCAACATACTGTACTAACAAAGCTATTTTCTTCTTACTATTATCTTTGCCTTGACTGGATTGTATTTTGCTTGCTGCTTCATTCACATCAGCTTCCATATTCTGTTTTTCTATACCTTCACTATTCATTAAAACTCCATCAGTTGTTTATCTAAAAGAAAATCTCTAAAACTATTATTAATACAATAACAAAAATACTACAGACACTAAAAATCAGATCATTCCAACCTAATTTAAGTGGTTTATATTTAGTTCTTATTGGACTAATTCCATACGCTCTGGCCTCTAAGGCGATGGCTAGCTCTTCAGATCTTTTGACTGCATTTACAAAAAGTGGAACTAATATCGTAATCATTCCTTTAATTTTATCCTTTAGCTTACCCGTGTCATAATTGGCTCCACGAGCTGATTGAGCTTTCATAATTTTATCCGCTTCTTCTGCTAAAGTTGGTACGAATCTTAAGGCAATTGATATCATCAGAGCAAAGTCTTGAACTGGTACATTTATCTTTTTCAGAGGACTCAAGAGAGACTCAATAGCATCCGCTAAAAGCAATGAGCTGGTTGTATAAGATATTAAGACATTGGTCTGGATCGTCAGAAGAATCAAGCGAACACTCACCAAAATACCAGAATATAGACCTTCTCTACTGATACTCAAAAATCCCCACGACCAGATACTCTCACCTGGTACTGTGAAAATATTAATTATAAATGCAAAACTAAGAATAAAAAGTATGGGTTTAATTGAGTTGAAAACTCTCTTCAAGTTCATTTTTGCTAATAAAACTAATGTGAAAGTAAATAGGCCATACATACCTAAAGCTAAAGGCGATCTCAAAAAGAACACCAAAATCATTAATGCAAAAGATAGACATAACTTAATCCTAGGATCTAATTTATGTATTACTGAATCTCCTGCTTTGTATGTTCCAATTACATTAAGCTTCACAAAAATCTCCTGATTTATTTTCTTGTTGTCTATGTTTAATTAAAATTAATTAGTCGCTCTTGAGCCTATTTCAGCCTTGAGCAACTCTCTCATCAAGTCATCAACTCTAAATTGTATAGTATTAAGCTCCGGATAGTATGCCTTAAATTCCTCTGCAAAAGCAATTAATTCAGGCTTATCTAATTCACTTTCCTCTAAGAAATCCATATTAGCAAAAACATCTTTAACAGTTGCGAATTTTTGAATCTTAGCCTCTTTCATAACTATCACTCTATCAGCTAATTTACTAACATCTTCCATACTGTGCGAAATCATAATTATAGTGACACCCTGACTTTGCAAGTTTTTGAGAATATTGTAGAGTTCTTTTTTACCTTTAGGGTCCAAGCCTGCACCAGGTTCATCTAAAATTAAGACTTTTGGCTTCATCGCAAGAATACCAGCAATAGCTACTCTTCGCATTTGTCCACCAGAAAGAGCAAAAGGAGATTTGTTAGGATCAATATCTTGCATGCCCATCATCGCCAAAGCATCATTAACTGCTTCTGCTATCTCATCCTCAGGGAATCCCAATTGTTTAGGACCAAAAGCCACATCTTCAAATATAGACTCTGCAAAAAGCTGATCTTCTGGGTACTGCATAACCATACCAACATTTTTTCTTATCGAGGCAATATCCTCTACTTTTTTTAAATCCTTGTCAAAAACTCTTAACTCACCAGTCTGTAATTTAATCAATCCATTAAAATGTTGCACTAATGTGGTCTTACCCGAACCAGTACTTCCACAAATAGCAATAAATTCTCCACTATAAATATCAAGATTAATATCAATAAGGGCATCAAAAGAATCCTCTTCATCCTTATCATATTGGAAATTTAAATTTTTAGCTTGAATGATAAGATCTCTATTATCTTTAATTGCATTGAAATAACTCTTAGAATCTGGAAATAAATTATTTTCTTTATCTAATGCTGAAAAGATATCTTGCAACTTCTTTGTTTCTGATTTTTTAAGAAGCTCATTAACATTATTTGCTGCAGTCTCTGGACTTATTAAGAATTTAGTTTCAAGATTTTCCTGCAGAGCCTCAAATAATCTTGAACTGAGTTCAACATATTCAGGTTTTCGCATTGAAACGTCGTTTAACAAATAATCTTCAGTAAAAAATTCTTCTGCTTTACCCGCAAAAACTACTCGACCAGACTGCATTACAAAAACTTGATCAACGCCGACAACCTCATCCATATGATGAGTAACATTGATTATAGTTATATTATACTTTTCATTAAGTTCATATAGTATAGATAGAATCTCACGCCTAGATTTAGGATCTAACATTGAAGTAGCTTCATCTAAAATAATGCACTTAGGCTGCATGGCTAGAATTCCAGCTATTGCTAGTTTTTGCTTCTGCCCACCAGAAAGTTCTGCCGGAATTCTTAGCTCTAAACCTTCGAGACCAACCTTCTTGATTGCATCAGGTACAAGTCTCAACATTTCTTCCCTAGGTATGGCGAGATTCTCAGGTCCAAAAGCTACATCTTCTTCAACAGTTGTCCCAACGATTTGATTATCTGGATTTTGGAAAACCATTCCAATCAACTGATGAATTTTAGCGAAAATGTCTTCATCCTGAGTCGATTTTCCAAAGATTAAAACATCACCTTCTTGTGGAAAGTTTAATGCATTAATAATATGAGCAAGAGTAGACTTTCCCGAACCATTTTCTCCTAAAATTGCAATTTTTTGGCCTAATTCTATACTTAGACTTACATTATCTAAGGCTTGCTCAGCGAACTCTAGTCCTTCATCATAAATATAACTAACATTACTAATATTCAAAAAAGTTTCGTTTGATTCAATCATACTTTTGCAGACATCCAAATTCTTCCAAATAATAATATAGGTCAGGATTACCCTGACCTAATATATAATACTTTAAATTAAATTTTAGTAAAATTATTCTGCATCAATAATTTCTAGTACACACATCTCTGCTGAATCACCACGACGTGTTCCTGTAGGAATTATTCTAGTGTAACCACCTGTGTGACCCTTGAAGCGTGGACCAATTTCATTGAATAAAATATTTACTGGATTCAATTGATTATCATCTTCATCTTTTGCACGATACAATACATTTAATGCTCTTCTACGTGCTGCTAAACGTGATGGTTCATCAACTTGAACTTCTTTTGTACTTAACTCACGCTCTACTTTGTAGAAATCATTTCCTGCCAAAGATTTAGCATCTTTCAAAACTTTCTTACCATCTTTGTCTTTTTTAGCTTCTGAAACTAAGATTTCTTTTGTTGTAAAGTTATCTGCTTCTAAAGCTGCGGAAGTAATTAGTTTTTCAGCTATCTTTTGAACTTCTTTAGCTCTTGTTACAGTTGTTTTTACCTGACCGCTAACAATTAACTGAGTTGTTAAGTTACGTAAAATGTTCTCTCTAATGTCATTACGTTTGCCTAATTTTCTATATCCTGCCATAACGACTCCCTTCTACTGCAATAATTTATTAATACTCTGCAGAGTCAGGAGCTAACTGCAATCCAATCTCTGCTAGTTTAGAATCTATTTCATCTAATGATTTACGACCTAAGTTTCTAACCTTTAGCAAATCATCCATTGTTCTCATGGTTAAGTCACCAATAGTGTTAATTGAAGCTCTCTTCAAGCAATTGTATGTTCTTACTGAGAAGTCCATATCTTCGATTGCTGTATCGAGTAACTCATTTCTCTCCTCTTCTTCTTCATCAATAACTACTACTTCTTCTTCGACTTCTTCTTCAAGATCAAGGAAGAGTGAGAATTGATCAATTAAGATTGAGGCTGCTTCATTTAAGCTATCTTCTGCTGTAATAGTAGCATCAGTAGTAACTTCAATAGTTAATTTGTCAAAGTCTGTAACTTGACCAACACGAGTATTTTCTACTCTATAATTAACCTTTTGTACTGGTGTGAAAATTGAATCAATTGTAATAATTCCAATAGGTTGATTTGGCCACTTGTTTTCATCTGCTGTATTGTAACCACTTCCTTCGCTAACTGTAAATTCCATAAATACTTTGGATTCACCATTTAAAGTAGCAATTACATGATCTGGGTTCATAATTTCAATTTCATCATCATGAACAATATCACCAGCTGTGATTACACCTGTTTCACCTTCTTCAACACTTAAGTAAAGTGTCTTTGGACCTGATACATTCATTTTGATTCTAATGCCTTTAACATTAAGAATAATGTCTGTCATATCCTCAATCAAGCCATCTACTGGTGAAAACTCGTGGTATACACCATCAACTCTTAAAGCTGTAACAGCTGCACCACCTAGAGAAGAAAGTAAAACTCTTCTCAATGCATTACCTAAAGTAATTCCGTAGCCTCTATCCAGAGGTTCTACAACAAACTTTCCATATGACTCATCTTCATTTGATTCAGCTATGGTTATAATTGGTTTATTATTTTTTAACATCATTTACCTCCCTGGGTTTTTAGCTAGTTTAACTAGCAACTCGCAACAAGGAAGGAAAATTAACGTGAATAGAGCTCGACGATAAGACGTTCTTGAACTTCTAAATCAACATCTTCCCTACCTGGTGTTCTAACAACAGTTCCTTTAAGATTGTCAGCATCAAAACTTAACCATTCAGGTACAGCATGATTTGCCACTAGTTCTTTGAATATTTCTAAATCTCTTGAACCTTCAGCAACTTCAATAACATCACCTGCATTTAGTGTAATGGAAGGAATATTTACCTTTTTACCATTTACTGTGAAGTGTGCATGACTTACTCTTTGTCTTGCTTGAGCTCTGGAACTTGCTAAACCTAAGCGGTATACAATATTATCAAAACGTAGTTCCAATAAAGTTAGGAAGTTAGTAGCAGTATTTCCTCTCATTCTATCAGCTTCTTGATAGAGCTTGTGGAATTGCTTCTCTTGTAAACCGTAGAAACGTTTAGTTTTTTGTTTTTCACGTAATTGCATACCATATTCAGACATCTTACGACGTACACCTGCTTTACCATGTTGACCTGGAGCATATGGACGTTTTGCAAAATCATCTTTATTGCTGAAACTACGATCACCCTTTAAATATAGATTTTGACCTTCACGTCTACTTAAACGTGTAGTTGGACCTGTATATCTTGCCATATCTTACCTCCCAATTATATTCTTCTCTTCTTAGGAGGACGGCAACCATTGTGAGGTACTGGAGTTACATCTTTTAGCATTGTAACTTCCAAACCGACGTTTCCTAAGGCACGAATTGCAGATTCACGACCTGAACCTGGTCCTTTTACATAAACTTCAACTGTTTTTAGACCATGTTCCATTGCTGCTTGAGCAGCTACTTCACTTGCCAATTGTGCTGCATAAGGAGTTCCTTTACGTGAACCCTTCATACCTTGTGCACCAGCACTTGACCAAGAAATAACGTTACCTTGCATATCGCTTATAGTAACGATTGTGTTGTTAAAAGTAGCGTGAATATGAACTTGACCTTTGTCAATATTTTTTCTATCTCTTCTTCTTACTCTTTTTTGTGTTGTTTTAGTTTTAGCCATCTAACCTAGCTCCTTATTTCTTCTTCTTAATACCTGAACCACGTTTAGGACCTTTACTTGTTCTAGCATTAGTTCTAGTCCTTTGGCCACGAGTAGGTAACCCTGCTCTATGACGACGACCTCTGTAGCTACCAATATCTTGTAAACGTTTGATATTCATAGCAACTTCACGACGTAAATCACCTTCAATTGTATAATCTTCTAATACGTCACGGATCTTAGCTAAATCAGCATCACTTAAATCCTTAGTTCTTGTATTAGGATCAATTTCACATTTGGCCAATACTTCTTGTGATGTATGTAGACCAACACCGTATACAGCTGTAAGTGAATATTCTATTCTTTTGTTATCTGGCAAATCAACACCCGCTATACGAGCCATTCGCATTCCTCCTAATTATCTAAATACTTACTTTTATACTTTTTATTTACTAGCTATCTACTAGCTTTATTTTTTAGTCGTAATTTATAGTAAACACATTAATAATGTAATTATTAATGCTATTAATATATATTAAAGTAAATTTTAAGCTAGTAATGCTCCAGCATTTAGCAGTACCTGAACTTAACACCTACCAGAATAAAATATTAACCTTGTCTTTGTTTGTGTTTAGGATCAGAACAAATAATCCTAACCAAACCTTTACGTTTAATAATACGACATTTTTCACACATCGGTTTAACAGATGCACGTACCTTCATAGTTCGCCTCCTTCATTTTGCTTGTTCAACTCTATTAGTACATTTAAGCAAAGCGACACAGCGACGGGTCGCATGCTTTAATATTCTACCAAAAAATATTTGACTTGCAAGTTTTTTGTAACTTTTTATGATTTTCACAGTCAAAAAGGGTGTATTTTCGCTTTTTTCACGTTAATTTGCACAAATACTTGCTTTTTAGATTAATATAAGTTAATTAATAGCTTCCAAACTACTTATCTCTCCAAGTAATTCTTCCTCTATCTAGATCATATGGTGAAAGTTCTAATGTAACCTTATCACCTTGTAGAATTTTTATATAGTTTTGTCTCAATCTTCCTGAGATATGAGCTTGAACGATATGTCCATTTTCTAGTTTTACTTTAAAAGTTGCATTTGGAAGTACTTCCTCAACAATACCTTCAACTTCAATTACACCTTCTTTAGCCATGATTCCTCCTCTAAAACTTCATCTCTGTTAAAATCTCTGGACCGTCGGCAGTTAATGCAATAGTGTTCTCATAGTGAGCTGATGGTTTCTTATCTCTCATTACAGCAGTCCAACCATCTTCTTCTAGATAAACATCCGCTTTACCCATTGCAATCATAGGTTCTATACAAATAGTCATTCCTTCTTGCAATCTTGGGCCTCTTCGAACTGTCTTATAGTTTGGCACTTGTGGATCTTCATGCATTTCTGTTCCAATACCATGTCCTACAAATTCCCTAATGACACTATAGCCTTTATCTTCTGCTACCTTCTGTACAGCTGCACCTATATCACCAATTCTATTTCCTAGAATTGCTTTTTCATAACCAGCATAGAAACATGCTTTTACTGTATCTACTAGATCTTGTTTTTCTGGATCTAATTCACCAACTCCAAATGATCTTGCAGCATCAGCCATCCAACCATTATATCCAACTACTAAATCAATACTAACAATCTGTCCAGGTTGAAGTATTTTATCTTTCCTTGGTATACCGTGTACGACCTCTTCATCTATTGAAATACAGGTTGCTGCAGGATAAGGTGGTTGAGCATACCCTAGACAAGGAGCATCACCACCAGCTTTTTTTATAACATCATGACCAATTTTGTCTAATTCAAAAGTACTGATACCAGGTTTAATTGCATCATGCATTGCATACATTACATCTACAAGTAACTTAGCTGCATCACGCATCTTAATAATTTCTGATTTAGATTTAATGCTAATCATAATTATAGTTCCTGCCAAAGTTTTTCTAGTGTTTCTTCTAACTCACCACTATTATCAATAGTCTTTAGAATTCCTAAGTTTTCATAATATTCAATAAGAGGTTTTGTTTGCTCTTCGTAAGTTTCCAATCTCTTAACAACAGTTTCTTCGTTGTCATCAGATCTTTGAATTAACTCAGAATTACATTTATCGCAAATGCCTTCTTGTTTTGGTTTATCAAAGTAAATATTAAAGGCTTCACCACAATTGCTGCAAATTCTTCTACCGGAGATTCTCTCTTTAATAATGTCGTATGGAACAAAAACATTTAAAGCTACATCTAACTTCTCATCTCTTCCTTGCAACAGTTCTTGCAAAGCATCAGCTTGAGCAATATTTCTTGGAAAACCATCTAATAAGAATCCATTCTCAACATCAGCCTCACTGAATCTATCTTCCAACATACGAATAGTTAACTCATCAGGAACTAGTTCACCTTTTTCCATGTATGCTTGAGCTTCTTGACCTAAAGCAGTATTGCCCTTGATATTCTTTCTGAAAAGGTCGCCTGTAGAAACGTGACTTATGCCAAATTTCTTGCTAATCTCTCCTGCTATTGTACCTTTTCCGGAACCCGGTGCACCTAAAAGTATTAGTCTCATAATCTCTCCTTACTAAAATTAAGTAAAGCCTCACCTAAGCCAGGTAAGGCTTTGAATGATCTTTCAATTTTTACATTGTTATTATCATCTATTTTAAGAAACCTTTGTAACTCTTCATTGTCATTTCTGATTCTAATTGATTTTGTAACTCTACACATACACCGACAATAATTATGATAGATGTACCACCCATCCAAATTGCGCTTGTATTTGTAATTGTACCTATTAATGTAGGTAGTAATGTAACAATTATTAAGAATAATGCATCAAACCAATTCAAACGATTTGAAGTGTTTTGAATAAATTCTGATGTAGGTCTACCTGGTCTGATACCTGGGATATAACCACCATTCTTCTGTAAATTATTTGAAATCTCAATTGGATTGAATGAGATCAATGAATAGAAGAAAGTAAACATTAATATTAGCAATGCCATGATTACATAATAAAGAGGGTTAGCACCAAATGTACGGAAAAAGTTTACCACACCATTATTACTATTGTGCCAGAACAAACTTACTAACAATGAAGGTAAGGATGCAATTGCTGAGGCAAAGATTACTGGCATAACACCAGATTGGTTTACCTTAATTGGTAAATATGAACTTTGACCACCATATTGTTTACGTCCTACAACACGTTTTGAATATTGTACTGGTATTCTTCTTTCAGCTAGTTGAACAAATATAACAAATGATAACAATGCTAATGCTGCAACTATAAATACTAGCAATAGAACTGTTGCTACAATTGGACCCCAATTGTTATTTACGTCCCATGCTCTTACTGTATACCATAATGCTCTTAACATGTCAGGAATCTTAGCAATAATACCAGTGAAAATGATAATTGAAACACCATTTCCAACACCGTTACCATTAATTGATTCCCCTAACCAAGTTACAATCATTGTACCTGCAGTAAATGTTGATATTACTAATATTGCATTTAACCACATTGGCAGATTACTTACAGAAGCTGAGCGAGTAGCAAACCAGAATGAAAATGACATAACTGCTGCTAAACCTACTGCTGTATATCTTGTGATCTTTTGTATCTTCTTTCTTCCTGTTTCGCCTTGTTGAGCTAGACTTTCCAAAGAAGGTATTGCAACTGTCAATAGCTGAATGATAATTGACGCTGTAATGTAAGGTTGGACACCTAATGAAAAAATAGAAACTGAGGCTAAAGCACCACCAGAGATTATATCCATCATTTGTCCTAATTGACCAAAACTATTAATCAAGTTGGTGAATGCAACACGGTTAATACCTGGAACAGGAATGTGTGCACCCACACGATAAATGATTATGATTAACAGTGTATAAAATATGCGCTTACGCAATTCTGGAACATTAATAGCCTTTTTCAAGGTATTTCCAATGCTTGACATATCTATACCTCCTCAGCGACGCCTCCCGCCGCTTCTATACTTGCTTTTGCAGATTTTGTAAACTTGCTTGCTTTAACTGTTAGCTTCTTGTCAAGTTCTTCATTACCGATAATTTTTAATTTATCTTGTTTGTGATCAAAGTTAGCAACACCTTTTTCTTTAATTGTTGCTAAATCTACTACATCACCATCTGCAAAAACGTTCAGTCTAGAAACTGGCACTTCTACATATTTTGTTTCAAAGTTTTTATTATTGAATCCGCGTTTTTGTAATCTACGGAATAAAGGAGTTTGTCCACCTTCAAATCCCCAGCGTCTACGACTACCTGATCTTGCCATTTGACCTTTGGTACCACGACCTGAAGTCTTACCACGACCGGATCCATCACCTCTACCTTTACGTTGAGTGTTATGGGTTGCGCCTGCTGGAGCTTTAATATCATTTAACTTCATGTTTAGCTCCTTCCTATAAACTCTCTACTTCAACTAAGTAGTCAACTTGTCTTAATTGACCACGTAGTGCAGGAGTATCTTCATGTTCTACTGATTGACCAATTTTTTTCAATCCTAACGCTTCCAATGTACGTTTGTGCTTAGTCAATCTGTTATTTTTACTTTTCTTAAGTGTTATTTTCAATTTAGCCATTTCGCGGAACCTCCTATAAAATCTCTTCTGGATTCTTACCACGAGTTTTAGCTACATCTTCTACTGCTCTCAATTTACCTAAAGCGTCTATTGTAGCATTAACAACATTAAGTGGGTTTGCTGTACCTAAAGATTTTGTTCTAATATCTTTGATACCAGCTAATTCAACAACAGCACGAGCTGCACCACCTGCAATAACACCTGTACCTGGTTTAGCTGGCATAACTAAAACTTTACCAGCACCAAACTCACCTATGTATCTGTGTGGGATTGTAGTTCCATCAGTAGTAACATCTACCATGCTTTTAATTGCACTTTCCTTAGCCTTACGAATAGCTTCAGGAATTTCAATTGACTTACCGATTCCAGCACCAACTCTACCATGTCCATCACCGACAACTACGAGTGCACGGAATCTCATGTTACGACCACCCTTAACAGTCTTAGCAACACGGCTAATACTTACGACACGGTCCATAATTTCTGGTTCATATTTATTTTCCATTAGTATTCCTCCTCGTATTAGAATGCAAGTCCTGCTGAACGTGCACCATCTGCTAAAGCTGCCACACGACCATGGTAAATGTATCCACTACGGTCAAATACAACTTTTTCGAAACCAGCTTTTTTAGCTCTTTCTCCTAATAGTTCACCTACTGCTTTTGCAGCTGCAACTGAACCTGTATTGCCGTCACTTAGATTTAACTCTGAGTCTAAAGTAGATGCACTAACTAATGTTGTCGCATTTTGGTCATCAATCAATTGAGCATATATATGCTTATTGCTACGATACACTGAAATTCTAGGAATTTCTGTTGTACCACTTAGGGTACGACGTATCTTAGCATGTTTTCTTTGACGATTTTTATTCTTATTAATTTGCTTAATCATTTAACATGCACCTTTCTATTAACCTTTAGCACCTGTCTTACCTTCTTTAATACGTAAGACTTCGTCTGAATATTTAATACCTTTACCGTGGTATACATCAGGAATTCTACTTGCTCTGATCTTAGCAGCAACTTCACCAACTAATTGTTTATCATAACCCTTTACAATAATTTGAGTTTGAGTTGGTAGTTCGAATTCGATACCTTCTGGAGCTTCAAATACAACAGGATGTGAATATCCAATTTGTAATTCTAGCTTTTTACCACTTAAGTTAGCTCTGAAACCGATACCATTGATATCTAAAGTTTTCTTATAACCTTCTGTTAATCCAACAACCATGTTATGGATTAATGAACGATATAAACCATGAAGAGCTTTACTTGTATTCTCGTCATTTTGTCTTGAGACGACGATTTCGCCTTCTCCTAATTTAACGTCAATTACGTCTGCGTATTCTTGACTTAAGCTGTTTTTACCATTTGAAATTTCGATAATATGATTTTCGTCATCAATATTAATCTTTAAGTCATTAGAAACAGCAATTGGTTTATTACCTATACGTGACATATAAATTTCCTCCTCTTAAGATTGCGAGCCTATGAGGCCCCTTTCAGAGTGTAAAGACTACCAAACGTAGGCTAACACTTCTCCACCGATATTTTCTTCGCGTGCAGTCTTGTCTGTCATTAAGCCTTTAGAAGTTGATATAATTGCAATTCCTAGACCATCTAGAACATGTGGCAAGTCATTGACTTGACTATATATTCTCAAACCTGGTTTTGAAATACGCTTAATACCACCTATAGCTGCTCTACCTTGTAAATACTTCAAAGTAATTCTAATAACATTATGTGGTTCTGCTTCCACTTCTTCAAAAGATTTAATATAACCTTCATCTAATAAAATTTTAGCAATTTCATTTTTTAATTTTGAAGCAGGAACGTCAACTGTTTCGTGATGAGCTCTTTGAGCATTACGAATTCTTGTTAACATATCTGCTATTTTATCTGTGCTTTGCATATTTGTACCTCCCGATTACCAACTTGACTTGTGCACACCAGGTATTTCACCCTTGTATGCTAGTTCACGGAAACATACACGGCAAATTCCGTACTTACGTAAATAAGCACGTGGACGACCACACAACTTACAACGGTTATGATTTCTTGTTGAGAATTTAGCTTCTCTTGCTCCACTAACTCTTTTAGATGTTTTTGCCATTATTATCTCCTTATCTTGCGAATGGGAAGCCAAATAATTTCAATAATTCGTATGCTTCCTCATCTGTTTCAGCTGTTGTAACGATACTAATATCTAAACCTCTAATTTGATCGATATTATCGTAGTTGATCTCAGGGAAAATCAATTGTTCCTTCATACCAACTGAGTAGTTACCTCTACCATCGAATGAATTTGCAGATAAACCTCTAAAGTCACGAACACGTGGAACTGCAATACTGATGAATCTATCTAAGAATTCATACATTCTTTCGCCTCTTAGAGTTACTTTAGTACCGATTTCCATACCTTCACGTAAGTGGAAGTTTGCTATGGATTTCTTAGCTTTAGTAATAACAGCTTTTTGACCTGCTATAAGTGTCAAATCTTCTGCTGCATGCTCTACAGTTTTGCTATTTTCACGGTCACCAACACCCATGTTAAGAACAATCTTTTCCAATTTTGGAGTTTGCATAACTGATTTATAGCCAAACTTTTCATTTAAAGCAGGGGCAACTTCATTTACATATTTATCTTTTAATCTTGACATTATCCCTACCTCTCTTATTTCTTAGCTGCGGTGATAACATCAATATCGTTACCACTTCTTTTTGCGTAACGGACTTTATCACCGTTATCATTGATTCTAACTCCAACTTTTGTAGGTTCTCCTGTTTTTGGATCTACTAACATAACATTTGAGCTATCTATTGGAGCTTCCTCTGCAAATATACCTGAACTTTCACCCATTCTACGAGGTTTTCTATGTTTTGCAACAATATTAACACCTTCTACAAGTACACGACCTGTTTTAGGGAAAACTTCTAGAACTTCACCTGTTTTAGCTCTATCCTTACCGGAGAGAACGTAGACAGTATCACCTTTTTTTACATGTATTTTCTTTGCCATAGTTTCCTCCTTATAGTACCTCTGGAGCCAAGGATAAGATTCTTGTGAATCCACCTTCACGTAATTCTCTAGCTGTTGGGCCAAAAATACGTGTACCCATTGGGTTCTTATCATCACGAATTACAACTGCTGCGTTCTCGTCGAACTTAATGTATGAACCATCTTTACGTCTAATAGGTTTCTTTGTACGAACGATTACAGCTTTTACAACTTCACCTTTTTTAACTACGCCACCAGGTGCTGCTTCTTGAACTGAACATACAATAACATCACCAATGCTTGCGAATCTTCTCTTAGAACCTCCCAAAACCTTAACACATTTTAGTGTACGGGCTCCGGTATTATCTGCAGAATGAAGTATAGATTCTACTTGTATCATATTAATCTCCTTCCTTCTACTTAGCCTTTTCAATAATCTCGGTTAATCTCCAAGATTTTGTTTTACTCAAAGGTCTAGTTTCCATGATTTTTACACGGTCACCGACGTTACATTCATTATTTTCATCATGCACTGCAAACTTTTTAGTTGTCTTAACATGCTTCTTGTATAGAGGATGTTTTTTCAACTCGTTTACGGCCACTATAACTGTTTTATCCATACTATTGGAAACAACTATACCAACACGACTTTTACGTAAATTTCTTTCTATAGCCATTTAAACTCCTCCTTATTTATTCTCTAGAGATATTTCACGCTCACGTAAAATTGTTTTTACTCTAGCGATATCTCTTCTAACATGTTTCAATTGTGCAGGATTATCCAAATTATGAGTTGCATTTTGGAAACGTAGCTTAAATAATTCATTGCTTAGTTCAGCTAACTCAACATTTAAATCTTCTGTGCTTTTTTCACGTAATTCATTAGCCTTCATTTACTACGCCCTCCTCACCTTTTTTAACTATTTTTGTCTTAAATGGCAATTTATAACTTGCTAATCTAAGAGCATCTCTTGCAACACTTTCAGAAACACCAGCTACTTCAAATATAACTCTTCCTGGTTTTACAACTGCTACGAAGAACTCTGGTGAACCTTTACCAGCACCCATACGAACTTCAGCAGGTTTTTTAGTAACTGATTTATCTGGGAAAACCTTAATCCATAGTTTACCACCACGACGCATTCTTCTGTTGATAGCAATACGAGCGGATTCTATTTGGTTACCTTTTAACCATGCCGGTTCTAGTGCAACTAAACCGTACTCACCATATGTAACTTTATTACCACGAGTAGCTTTACCCTTCATACGGCCACGGTGTTGTTTTCTATATTTAACTTTCTTAGGGAGTAACATTATTTATTTCCTCCTCTTCTGTTATTACCTCTACGCTTATCGCCACGACCTTGTTTTCTAACTGGTTCAGTAGCGATTGAGTGTAGTTTACCGTCTAGAACATCGCCCTTGTAGACCCAAACTTTAACACCGATAATACCGTATTGAGTATCTGCTTCAGCGAAACCATAGTCTACATTAGCACGTAATGTATGTAGAGGAACTGTACCCTCATCATATTGTTCTGTACGTGCCATATCAGCACCTGCTAAACGACCACTTGTCATAGTTTTTATACCTTTAGCACCAGCCTTCATAGCACGTGTAATGCTTTGTTTCATTGCTCTACGGAAAGCAACACGTCTTTCCAATTGAGCTGCAATGTTTTCAGCAATTAATTGAGCATTTGTATCTGGATTTGGTACTTCATTGACATTGATTAAGAAATCTTTCTTAAATTCTTTAGCCAATTTTTTCTTTAGCTCTTCAATACCTGCACCTTGACGACCAATGATAATACCTGGTTTTGCTGTGTAAAGAGTTAGAGTTGTTACGTCATCACCTTTTCTTTCGATATGAATATCAGCTAAACCTGCATCGTAAACTTCTTTTTTAATGAAATCACGAATTTTTTTATCTTCTACCAAGTATTTACTAAAGTCTTTCTTATCTGCATACCATTTGGTGCTCCAGTCTTTAATAACACCTACTCGAAAGCCATGTGGGTTAACTTTTTGTCCCATTATTTCGTAACCTCCTAATCTCTAGCCTTAACAACAATAGTAATGTTGCTTGTTCTCTTGTTGATTGGTGAAGCACTACCTTTACCACGTGGTCTATAACGTTTTAGGGTTACGCCTTGACCAACGTTGCACATTGCGACATATAAGCTATCTTCTGCCATACCATTATTATTAACAGCGTTTGCTACAGCTGAGTCTAATAATTTGATTAGATCTTCAGTAGCGATCTTGTCTGTGTATTGTAAAATAGCTCTTGCTTCACGTACATCTTTATCTCTAATTTGATCCAAAACAATTTGTACTTTTCTTGGAGCAACTCTAACGTTACTTACTTTAGCAATACCTCTGTCTTTACCAATTCCAAGAATTTTACGTTGTTTCTTTGTCAAAATTGCAGGACGGTTAGATTTTGTGTGCTTTTGCGCATATAATTCTAATACTTCTTCGCGATTATCTTCTAAATATGCTTTAGTATATTTCTTTTCCAAAATCATTTACCTCCTATTTTTTCAATCCAACTTTTTTCTCTGAACGTTTGTGACCACGGAATAGGCGAGTTGTAGCAAATTCACCTAATTTGTGTCCTACCATGTCTTCTGTGATATATACAGGAACATGTTTACGTCCATCATGTACAGCTATTGTATGTCCTACCATCTCTGGGAAGATAGTAGAAGCTCTTGACCAAGTCTTAATAACTTGTTTTTCATTTGCATCGTTTTGTGCACGAACTTTCTTAATTAAAGATTCTTCGACAAAAAAGCCTTTTTTTGCTGAACGACTCATTTATTTTCCTCCTACTTTCTTCTTCTTACAATATATTTATTGGAAGGTTTATTCTTCTTACGAGTTTTGTAACCCAATGTTTTTTGTCCCCAAGGTGATACTGGACTTGGACGACCAACTGGTGACTTACCTTCACCACCACCATGAGGGTGATCGTTAGGGTTCATGACAACACCACGAACGTGAGGTCTTTTACCTTTATATCTTGTCTTACCTGCTTTACCTACGTTTACGTTCTCATGTTCTGCGTTTCCAACAACACCAATTGTTGCTTTACATTCTAGTAGAACTAATCTGTATTCACCTGAAGGTAACTTAAGGGTTGCATACTTACCTTCTTTAGCTACTAATTGAGCACCTGCACCCGCAGTTCTTACCATTTGTGCTCCGTAACCTGGTCTTAGTTCAATATTGTGAACCATAGTACCTGTAGGAATATCTTTTAATTTCTTAGTATTACCAACTCTAATCTCTGCAGTTTCGCCACTAAGAACTTTATCACCTTCTTTTAATCCTTTTGGTTGTAAGATATATCTCTTCTCACCATCTAGATATTGTAATAAAGCGATGAAAGCGGTACGGTTTGGATCATATTCAACAGCAACAACTTTTGCTGGAACTCCATCTTTATCTCTACGCCAATCAATCTCACGTAATTTACGTTTGTTACCACCACCTCTAAAGCGAATGGTTATCTTACCTGAGTTATTACGACCGCTACCTCTTTTTTTAGATTTAGCTAATCTTTTCTCCGGGCTCTTCTTTGTCAATCCTGAGTAATCAACGACTGACATTCCTCTTCTTGCAGGAGAAGTTGGTTTATAATTCTTAACTGCCATATTTTATCTCCTTGTCTGAGTCTATTGTCCAAAACCTAAATCTTCAATTGAAGACTTATATTTTCTGTTGGACTTAACTTCTTTTCCACCTTCACCTAAGTATTTAGATTCTTCTGGATTTGTATCGATTTGAACTATAGCTTTCTTCCAGTCTGAAGTGTAACCTTGGTTCATATTTACACGTTTTTTCTTACCTGGAATGTTCATTGTGTTAACTTTTAAAACCTTAACTTCGAACAATTCTTCAATCGCTTTTCTTATCTCAGGTTTTTTAGCATTCTTTGCCACCTCGAAAGTATAACGACCATCTGCCATACCTTCAGCTGAACGTTCGGTAATAATAGGTCTTTTAATTATTTCGTAAGGACTTTTCATTATGCGTATACCTCCTCGATTTTATCAGCGGCTGCTTTTGTCAACACTAATACATCGCTGTTTAAAATGTCATATACATTAATTGTATTGAAGTGTGCATAATTTGCATTTGCTAAGTTTCTTATTGAAAGTTCTGCTGCCTTATTATCATGTTCTAGTACGAATAAAGCTTTACCTTCGTTACTTAAAGATTTTAAGAAATTAGCAATTTCTTTTGTCTTTGGTTCGCTTAATGCAATTTCATCTAATACATAAATGTTATTTGCTTGTGCTTTTAAGCTTAAGACTGACTTCAATGCAATTCTTCTTTGTTTCTTAGGAACTGAAAGCTTGTAGCTTCTTGGTGTAGGTCCGAACACTACTCCACCACCGATGAATTGAGGTGCTCTGATTGAACCTGCACGTGCTCTACCTGTACCTTTTTGGCGCCATGGTTTCTTACCACCACCACTTACTTCACTTCTATTTTTAACTTTTGAAGTTCCTTGTCTCTTATTAGCTAGTTGAGCTTTAACTACTTGATAGATTAAATCTTCCTTAGCTTCAATACCATAAATAGAGTCAGCTAGTTCGTAATTGCCTACAACTTTACCTGCTAAATTTAATACATCTACTTTTGCCATTTAACGTCTCCTTAATCCTATTTATGTTTGCCAGCTTTGACTGTGTCGGCAATACTAACAACATTTCCATTAGAACCAGGAATAGCACCCTTAAGAACAACAATATTTCTTTCACCATCTACAAGAACTACTTCTAAGTTTTGGATTGTAACTTTCTTGTTACCCATTTGACCTGGAAGTTTTTTACCCTTGAAAACTCTTGATGGTGATGCTGATGCTCCTAGAGAACCTACACCTCTGTGATATTTAGAACCGTGATCTTCTAAACCACCACTTTGACCGTGACGTTTAACGTTACCAGCATATCCTTTACCTTTTGATGTACCTGTTACGTCTACGTAATCTCCAACAGCGAACATCTCGTCAACTTTTATCTCTTGTCCTAATTCATAAGCATTTGAGTCTTCGACACGGAACTCTACTAAATTACGAAATGTTTTTGTACCTGCTTTATCAAATTGACCTTTGTCAGGTTTATTTAATAAAGTCTCTCTTACTTCGTCATATGCTACTTTTACAGCTTCATATTGATCTACTTCTTTATTTTTCTTTTGAACTACGGTAACTGGTCCACAATCGATGACTGTTACAGGAATTGCACTTCCGTTTTCATCAAAAATTTGAGTCATACCAGCTTTTTTACCTAACATGAATTTACTCATTATTTTCTCCTTCTTTGGTTATTGGTTCGTTATTCTACGAACATTACCAGATACTTACTTCTCTTTTTATTAAAAAATTGAAGAAACGGTTTTCACCTAGAGTATTCTGATTACAACTTAATTTCTATATTTACGCCTGCTGGAATATCCAACTTCATCAAAGCTTCTACAGTTTTGGTATTTGGTGCGTAGATATCAATCAAACGTTTGTGTGTACGCATTTCAAATTGCTCGCGTGAATCTTTGTCAACGTGAGGTGAACGTAAAATTGTTACAACCTCTTTCTTTGTTGGCAAAGGAATTGGACCTGAAACTGTTGCACCTGTACGGTTTGCTGTTTCAACAATTCTTTCTACCGATTCATCCAAAATTCTGTGTTCATATGCTTTCAAACGAATACGAATTTTTTGACTTATAGCCATATTTCCCTCCTATTTCTGCTGCTACAGGTTGCTACTTTTCCGGGTGTTTCATCCTAAAACAAAACTAAATTTATATGACCTCACAAAAATATGGAATCGCATTTCTGTGATCCCAATGTAAGTATCTAAAAGTTTCACCTGTCGCCAAATCTTTTGATCTAGCCACGTACAACCGAAGTTCCCTCCACAGGTTTGCAGCTCCTAGTGTAGCAATCTTCAGCTGTCTTAATCGTCTTTTGCGATTAACTGTGCTTAAGCATTCTATATTTAAACTGAATAAACTTCAAGTAAAAAATTGCTTTTTTTGCCTATTTTCTTAGGTTTTGATTAATTTTTTTGCAAATTCGTCATTTTGCACAAAACAAAATCTATCTTTTTTGTTTTTACAACTGAATTGCAGACACGGATGACAGCACACCTAGCAAAACAACTACTGTAATTATTGCAAGTAAAGTTGTGTAGACAACAATATTATTCGCTAGCTCAGCATCTCCACCACTTGATACAGCTTGTGGGTAACTTAAAACTGCTGTAGGTCCTGCAGAAGCTACTAGAACAGCAATTATATCTGCATTTCTCATTCCTAAAACATACGCTATAGCTAATGCAACCCCAGGAACAAGTAATAACCTCGCTATAACTGTAAACCAAAGTGATTTATCTTTAATTCCTGAAGTACTTAATCTGAAAGTTCCACCTAACAAGATAAATGACAGCGGCGTTGAGGCCCTTGATAGACCTTTACTAGAGTTCAAGATGAATTGAGGTAGATTAATTCCCAACATCTTAACCAAAAGTCCTATTATCGCAGCCACCATTATTGGATTTGTAATTAAGTTTTTAAGACTAGCTTTAAAACTTGCTTTTCCCTCCATAAAAATAACGAAGCAAAAAATTGGTAATATACTATTAAATGGGATACTTAAAGTTGCTGCTAGTGATACAGTCGCAAGCTGTGAACTGGCCAAAATATTATTAGCTAAAGGCAAACCAAAAAGAACAGCACTTCCTCTAGTTATACCTTGGAGCATTACAGATCTTTTTCTATTATCTTTCTCCACTACATAAACAATATATATAAACAATAGAAAAGTTAATATATATAACAACGATATATATATAAGAGTATTAGATGTCCAAATATCCCTTAAATCAGCGTTATAGATATTGTCAAAAACCAAAATAGGCAACAAAACATTAAACAATAAAGTATTGAATTCAGCAAAACCATCTTGACTGATCACTTTCTTCTTATTAAGCCAAACACCCAAAAGTAAGTACACAACCAGTGGTAAAACAGCTTCAACAGCTACAATAAAATTTTCCATTACAACCTTTTCTAATCTTTGAATATCTATCTAATTTCAGGAAACTTCACATATACAATTAATTAATTGCCCTCTAAAGCTTCTTTTCTTATTGAATAAATTGCTTTTAATTCATCTTGTGTGAAATTGTACACTTTATTACAAAACTCACAAACTAACTCAATACCTGACTCATCTTCACTTAATTCTAACAAGTCCTCTGCTCCCAAAGTTAATAGCGCATTATACATTCTATCCTTAGAGCAGTCACAGTAAAACTTACTCTCTTTAACAGAAAGATATTCAATATCAGCACCAATAAATAGGTTAAGAATCTCAGCTGGGTCAAATCCCTCTTCCATTAAATATGAAATCTCAGGGAAACCGGCTATCCTCTGTTCCAAATAGTCTATAGTTTCAGGCTTCGCTCCTGGGAGAGCTTGAACCATAAACCCACCTGCATGTTTAATACCATTTTCATCACATAAAACTCCCAAGGCTAAAATTGTTGGCAATTGTTCTGATTGATATAAGTAATATGTCAAGTCCTCTGCAATCTCACCTGATATTAGTGGAACTGATCCTGTATATGGCTTTGCTCCTGCCTGTTTCCTAGTGATACTTAAACTTCCATTTCCTATTGCAGCTGCCAAATTAAACTTTTTGTCGTTATAGAATACACTCTCAACTAGAGGATTATCTACATACCCTTTAACTGTTCCATCTTCATTAGCGACTGCAGTAATACCCTTGATTGGTCCATCTGACTTAATACTTCCTGATAATAAGTCGCCTGGGTTTTTAAGATCTTGGCTAATCAGTTGTAATCCTGACATGAAACGTCCCAATGCAACAGCTGCAATTGGACTTAGGTCATGTGCTTCACTTGCTGCTGTAACAGTTTCTGTTGATCGTATTGCTGTCATTCTAACTTCAGAATTAACGCCCAAGGCTCTAACAATATAATCTCCTTCTGGATGTAAATTTAATTCACTCATTCTTTCACCTAAAATTCTTTCTAAATCTAATTTTTTCACTCTTATAAACTCTTGCTTGCTTTAATAAATATACGTTTACTGTCCCACATATCTGTAAATTCAGTATCCTTTATATATTCTACTTTCATCCCAAGAAACTCTAAATATTCAATCACAAGCTTTGGAAAATGATAGTACTCAAGCAAGCTTGAAGATTCTCTTTTGAACCTACCGTCAGCCTCTTTCTTAAAAACAGTTATAACTGCCTCATTAGTTAGATCTGACTCAGAAAAGTCATTCTCCCATATAATCACATTATCGTCTGTAACACTATGATAGGTATTATTTCCTAGATCAGTCTGCATGTATTCAAGAGAATGAAGGTCAAAGATTAATATGCCACCATCTTTTAGCTGTGTGTAAGAATTTCGTAGAACGTCTAATAATTCTTCTTCATCTAAGTGGTTAAATACATCTAAACTTGTATAAATTAGATCAGCTTGTTCTTTTAACTCCAAATTAAGTATATCTTGAAGAACAAACTTCACCTTAAGAGTTTCGGTTAGGTAATCTTTATTATCAACAAAACTATTATCTTTAATTTGGTAATTAATTTTAGATTCAGCTACCTCTAGCATTTTAGCGGAATTGTCTACTCCGATGACTTGCCAGCCTTTTTCTGCTAAAGCCATAGTCACAGAACCCGTTCCGCATCCTAAATCTAATGCAAGCCGATCTTCTGATCTGACAAAATCACTGTCAGCTTCATTAATAGTTGCAACTGATTTTTTATACTCAGTATCTAGGAAAGTAGCCCATAACTCTGGAAGCTTATTTATATCAAAATCTTGGAATTGTTCATACAATTCAGCAATTACACTATAGAAATCAAGCATCTTTATTTATCTAAGCCTTTAAGGTATTCAATAGCTTTTTCCAAATCAGGGTCTTCAGTTGGTTCAAGTTCATAAATGGATTTTTTCTGCAAAACTTCCATACTTGGACCTTCTGATTCAATTTCTGGTGTTATTCCTTTACCTTCAATTAGATCACCTTTTGGAAGATAGTAATTAAAGATTGTGATATTAGCACCAGAATGGTCAATCAACTCAAACATCCTAGTTCCAGAACCTTTACCAAAAGTTTTGCTTCCTATCAACACAGCTTTATCATGATCTCTCAAAGCACCACTGAATAATTCAGCTGCTGATGCAGTATTGCCATTGACTAATATTGCATAGCGCATATCATCAGGGACCATCTTACCATCTTTGGAGTCCCAAGTTTCTCTCATTGCTTCCCCTCGGTCTCTACCTCTGATCTCCGCAATTCTAGCTTCATCCAAAAGCATATCAACAACTTTAATCAATGAGTCAGCACTACCACCTGGGTTGTATCTCATATCAAAAACAATATTCTTAGCGCCCGCCTCGAGTAGTTTATTCATACCTTCAGCAAATTGTTCAGGAAGTGATATCGTAAAATCTGATATATATAAGTAGCCTATACCGTCTTCCAACATTCTAGTTCTTACAACTTTTTGAACAACTTCACCTCTGATAACTCTAATTGTTTCTTCTTTGTTATCTCTAATTACTGTAATTTCAACTGAACTACCAGCTTCACCTCTAACATTTTTGGCTAAGTCTGAAGCATCTTTAAATTCACTAACACTTGTACCTGCCACTGAGGTTATTACATCACCTCTTTGGAGACCTGCCTTCTCTGCCGGACTATTTTCCATGATTTCAGTAATCATATATTTTCCATCATCAGTTTTCCTTACACTGGCACCAATTCCATAGTAATTACCTTTCATAGATTCATGAAAATCCGCTAAATTTTCTGGTGTTAAATAATAAGTATATGGATTGTCTACCGCGTCCAAGATACCTTTACTCATAAAGGAAATAATTTCTTTTGAACTTAAGGTTGAAAAATAATTATCTTGCAACAATTTTACTATTTGAGCCAATTTGTCAGCTTCTTGCTCTGTATCAGGATCATCAGTATGAATCGAAAGACCTAAGCCTTCTATTGTATGCACATTAGAGTCCCCTGAGTTTCCCCCGGATAGATTTGCCCCTGGTAATATTCCACTTCTACTTAGGCCCCAAACCAACACAGTTGTTACAACTGCAGTTATTAATGCAGTTATTAATGCAACAAAGACTGTATTGTTAGGCTGTCTGGTCTTGGCTATTTGTTCATTCATGCGGATGTACACATCTTGTAAGTCATTAGGCTCATTCGGAAATCTTCGGCCATCATTATTAAAGCCGCCATTATAGAAATTATCATTTGATTCATTTGAGTTATTTAAACCATTTGAATCATTCGTGTCGCTTGAATCATTATTAGCATCACTTTTATCGACATTTCTAGAATCTAATGGCTCTCTTGATTCGTACTTTGCTCTTGGTCTACTCATAGCATTTGGATCCCAAGATCCATGAGTATACTCTGAATCATAGCCAGATTCACTCTGCTTTGGATCATAGTTATTATTATCTTCATTATTGTACTTATTATCTTTATTATTCATTTCACACCTCTAGATGCACAAAAGCTGATATCAAAATATATGATATCAGCTTTTTTCATTCCATATCTAATAAAATTTGTAAAAATTAGATTTGCGTATTTTCATTTTTCTTACAGCTTAAACTGAAATACCACTTCACCTTAACTAAATAAGTATGGATACGGATCTACAGTACTTCCAATTCCTGCACTTGGAGATCCTGGGAATCTAACTTCAAAGTGCAAGTGTGGTCCTGTTGAGTAACCAGTTGAACCAATTCCACCAATTCTTTGGCCTCTACTTACTCTTTGTCCTACATAGACTTCTACAGATTTCAAATGCCAGTAAGCTGTTTGCATACCATTACCATGGTCAATAATTATGTAATTTGCTACGCCTGAGAAATACCCACCATAGTTTGAATTTGGGAATGGATTATTAGCTGCGATAACTACACCATCATTAGCAGCAACTACTGGATCACCAAAGTTACCACCAAAGTCAATTCCTGAGTGGAAATCATATCCTGCACTAGGATTTAGTGGCCAACTTCTCCAACCATAATAACTAGTAATTCCGTAAGTACCAGGAGCTGGGTGAACTAGACCATAACTACTTGGGTTTCCAACAACTGTACCAGCACCACCACCAGGAGTTGATGGCTGTCTTGCAGCCTCACCAGCTCTAGTAGCCTCTGCCCAAGCTGCTCTTGTTGCTTCAGCTTGTGCATCAATCTTACCTTGAATATCACTTGATTGTGATTGTATATTAGAACGCTCCTGTGCATTAACAGTAAATTGTTCCTGTAAGTTACTTAAATCAGAAGATCTATTCAAAAGATTACTTTGTACAGCACTGATTTCACTTTCTTTACTTCTTATACCTTTAGCAAGTTCTTCAATTTCTTTAGCTTTAGCTGCAACGAATTCATCATATTGCTTCTTGCTTTCCTCTGCAGCCATCTTTTTGACCTGAGCAGTCTCTCTTGCTGTAGTTAACTCTTGCAAAACATCTTGGTCTGATTTTGCAATTACACTAATCAACTGAAGATTTGTAAAGAAACCGCTAATACCATCTGACTTCATTAGAATATCTAGGAATGACTGGTTACTACGTTTATACATAGCTACCATTCTTAATTCATATTCTTTTTGTTTCTCATCAACATCTGCTTTAGCATCTTCATAAGCAGATATTGCAGCCTTCATGAACTCTTCAGCTTCTTTTAGCTCTTTTTGTAGTCTTTCATAGTCTTCTTTTAGAACTACGTCTTCAGCCATTAATTGTTCTAGTTGTGAGCTTAAACCTGCACTTTGACTTTGTAGGTTAGCGACCTCAGATTTAACTGCATTCATATCAGCATCAAGTTGTGCTTGTGCAGAAGCCAATTCTTTTTCTTTTTCTTTTAATCTCTCTAACTCGTCTAGCTGTTCTTGGCTAGCAAATTCATTATTGTTAGCAGATACTTGAGTAGTTGGAATGACTGTAAAGACCATAGTTGCCGCCAAAGCTGCCGCTATAAATTTATTCTTTCTCTGCTTTCCATTATTCTTCATTTGAACTTTACCTCCATTAAACCAACTGGTCAAAGCTAGTTTCAATTACAAATATTCAATATTATTCTTTAATTTCTTTAATCCTTTAAAGCTCTGTCTTTGTCGTGTTTTCTTAATCACTGATTTATTATATTAATTAGTTAGCGTCTAAATATAAATATTATCTAAACATTAACATATTTTCTAACAGATAGCCCACTACCTATAGCTCCGACTACTACACCTATAGCTACCAGAACTAAAATCACTGTAGGAATAACTTCATGCATTTGCAATAATGCCACAGGACTTGTTATAGGCGTATTGACCATTGCAATCTTATATACTTGCACATAAGCGAAACCTATTGCTCCCCCAGCAATAAGTCCACCTATTAATCCAATAATTGCTCCTTCTAATAAATAAGGAACTCGTATATATGTATTTGTTGCACCAACATATTTCATAATGCTGATTTCTTCAGCTCTTGCTAATATAGACATTCTTGTCATGTTAGAAATTACTAACAAGGCTATCGTAAATAGTACAGCTACAACAATCAAAGAGAACCAGTTTACTGCTTTCGAAGCACTTATTATGAATTCTCTTACAGTTTCGCTATATTGAACCTCATCTATTCCAGGAAGTACTTCAATTTCTTTTTGGAAGTCCTCAATCATATCTGGACTTTTCAGGTTCAAGGTAAATGAGTAAGGCAGGATTTTAGGGTCCAAACTATTTAACAACTCAGCATCTTCACCTAGTCTCTCCTTAAACTGATCATAATGATCTTGAGGAGACTTCAATTTATACTCCAAGACATATTGACTTGAAGCTAATGCCTTATCTATATTATCAATTTCATTTTTATTAACATTTTTTCTTAACCAAATCTCCACAGGTGGTGTCTGTGAGATTCTATCCATCATACTATTAGCATTCATGGAAAAGGCTATAAAAAAACCTAAAACTAGTAACATTAATGTCATTGTTGTCAAAGAGGCAATAGTGATAAATGGGTGTCTTACTATATTTCTTCCTGTCTCTTTGAATGAATTTCCAATAATCTTCAACTTCATTTACTATCCTACTCGCCTTACTAACTGTATTTCTCTACATCCTTATATAGTGAACCATCTTTAATTTGAATTACACGCTCTTGCATTTTTTCAACTAAAGAAATATCGTGTGTACACACTATAACCGTTGTACCGCTCTCGTTAATATCTTTAAGAACACCAAGAATTTGTTCACTAGTATCCGGATCCAAGTTACCTGTAGGCTCGTCTGCTAAAATAATATCAGGGTTATTTACTAGTGCCCTAGCAATACCTACACGTTGTTGCTCTCCACCTGATAGTTCATTTGGATATGCATCTTTTTTTGATCTAAGGCCAACTGTACTCAGCACTAATGGTACCTGTCTTGAAATTTGTCTCTTACTTTTACCAAGTATTTCCATGGCAAAAGCGACATTCTCAAAGACAGTTTTAGACTCAATAAGTCTAAAATCTTGAAATACCATTCCAAGATTTCTTCTCAAATAAGGTATAGCTCTTTTCTTAATTTTGCTTAGTTTAGTACCACCTACAATAATTTCCCCATCTTGAAACTCTTCTTCACAACTGATTAGTTTAATAACAGTTGATTTTCCTGAACCACTTGCTCCAATAACAAAGACAAATTCTCCAGGATTTATGTGAAAACTAACATCATTCAAAGCTAAGTCTGAATGCTTTGTATAAGACATACTAACATTTTTAAAATCTAGCATAACTTGTTTCCAGTTCTAATTTATTAAGCTTTCCACCATTTGTTAGAATTCTTTTCAGTAGTCTTTTGTAAATACTCTAAGTATCTTCTAACCATAGTTGCTAATTTAAATAAGACTGCATCCTCGAATTGTCTTACATCTAATCCAGTAATCTTATGAGCCTTATCTAATCTATATACTAATGTATTTCTATGAACAAATAATTGACGTGATGTTTCTGAACCGTTTAAATCATTATCAAAGAAAGTATCAATTGTTGTTAATGTTTCTAAGTCTAATTCTTCATAGGATCCATCTACAAATACTTCATCTAAGAACATTTTACATAGTGTTGGAGGTAGTTGATAGATCAATCTTCCAAGACCTAACTTATCGTATCTAATAATACTTTTCTCTGGATTGAAAATTCCACCAATAGTTAATGCTAAAGTTGCTTCTCTAAAACTCTTAGCACAATCTTTGAGTGTTTCGGTAGGCATACCTATAGCAATCTTGACACTAGTCATAGATTCAGTATTTAGGGTATCTTGAATTTGACTTGCAACCTCACCGATTTCTTCATCTGCACCACGGTTAAATTCTTTAACTAATGCAATATTGTTCTCATCCATAGCCAAAACAAAGTCAATTTTTCTGTTAGGGAACATACTTCTCATTACTTCAAGAGAATCTAAGTTGTTTTCTTCAGCGACTCTAACTACATAGACTACTCTCATAGCAGCATAAGGTATACTATACTCTCTAGCTTTTAGCGGTATATCACCTGGTAATTCGTTTTCCAAAAGAATATTCTTCAATAAAGCTTCACGCTCATCATTTTGATCTTCTTCTTTTACTACTGTCTTCAACCAGTTAACTAAAAGCTCTAAGTTTATTTGCGCAGATTGATCTGTTCCTTCAATAAAGCAAACATACTCAAAAGTATCACCTGTTCCAAACTTCATATAGGATGTCTCACCTGTAACAGCAAAAGCATCATCACTAGCAAAAATTTCTGCGGCTAATTTATTTACACTGCCAACTCTTGATGAGTCTGTACAAGCTACAACTACACCACTTTGATCTGAGACTCCAGCTGTTCTATCTAAAATAGCTGCTGCTTGCTCAATACATCTTGTAATCTCTTCCATTGAGTCTTCTCCCTCCACCTGAAGAATTCCATAACATTATGACAATATTACTAGAATATTTCAAGTACATTACAAAAATATTATAACTTAATAATCCACATTGAGATAATAGTTTCTTTGTCTCTAATTTTAACAAAAAAATCCACTATTCGCTCAACTTATATATTCTTAACAGATAAAACACATTCATTTAAAAAGCAAAAGGAGAGTTTAATCACTCTCCTTTTGTTAAATTACTAAATAAAGTTCATTTAAGAATAAATTAACTAATAATTGTATTTTCTGTTTCTTTGTCAAACAATACAACACGTAGTGGATCTAATGCTAATTCGATTTGATCTCCAACTTTACTTTGTGAGTGAATTGGGTCAACACTAGCTGTAATAATAAGATCACCAACTGTTGTATAAACATATGATTGTGCACCAAGTTTTTCAACAACGTCAACTTTTGCTGGGAATACAGCACCTGCTGGTTTAGCTGTTTCAACTTTAGCTGGAGCATCGCTCAATGATTCTGGACGAATACCAGCGATAACTGCTTTGCCAACATATTCATTAACTTCTGGTACGTCATATTTAGCTTGATCTAAATAGATCTTGTGTTCGTGAACTTCAATACCAATACCTTTTGAATCTTTGAATACTTTTGTATTTAAGAAGTTCATTGGTGGCATTCCAATAAATCCAGCAACGAAAGTATTATTTGGATGTCTATATAATGTTGTAGGGTCTGCAACTTGTTGGATAACACCATCTTTCATAACAACGATTCTAGAACCCATTGTCATAGCTTCTGTTTGGTCGTGTGTAACATAAATAAATGTTGTAGCCAAGCGTTGGTGTAATTTTGTAATTTCAACACGCATTTGAACACGTAGTTTAGCGTCCAAGTTTGATAGAGGCTCATCCATTAGGAAGACTTTAGGATTACGAACGATAGCACGACCTAAAGCAACACGTTGTCTTTGACCACCAGATAAAGCAGCTGGTTTACGATCTAATAAGTGCTCGATTTCCAAAATCTTAGCAGCTTCATTAACACGTCTCTTAATTTCATCTTTAGGTGTTTTACGCAATTTCAAACCGAAAGCCATGTTATCAAAAACTGTCATGTGTGGGTATAGAGCGTAGTTTTGGAAAACCATAGCTATATCTCTATCTTTTGGTTGAACATCGTTAACTAATACGTCATCAATGTATACTTCACCTGATGAAATCTCTTCCAAACCTGCGATCATACGCAATGTTGTAGTTTTACCACAACCAGAAGGACCAACCAAAATAATAAATTCTTTGTCTTCAATATCTAGGTTGAAGTCTCTAACAGCTATAACTCCGCCCTCATATTCTTTTACAACATTCTTTAAAGTTACTGTTGCCATAAATTACCTCCAATTTTCTTTGCATTTCGAATTTTCTTGAATCAAGTTTACCACGGCTACCGTTTTTATACCATATGCTAAAGTGTACAAATAACATCGTAGTTTTTTGGTGATTTTTCAATGTGAAAAATAAACTTATGTTATCTCTATATTTCAGCACAACTCAAGAAAACCTAGTGTACATGAGTTTTGTTGACTCTTTTCATATCTCAACTTTTTAAAGTTAGATACTTACGAATTACTAAATCATATTTTAGCACAATTTAAATTTTAGACTATCCAAAACATTCGATATTTTTTAGTGCATATTCACTATAGTCTAATATATATCTAATAAATTCGACTAAATATTAAAATAAAAAATGCTGTACAAGACAGCATTTTCAACAATAATAAAAATAACTAATTTTAAAATTCAGTTTTAACTTATAACCAAGCAATTTTTTCAGCTTTACCGTTTTTAAAATATACTCTCGGACATCTATATGATATTGAGGTGCATACTTCGTAAGGTATAGTAGATCTCCAACTTGCATGGTTATATACATTAATAAAATCATTTCCTAGTTGATTACTTATTAAGTCAACTACATCTCCTACTTGGGGTTCAAAGTCCAATCCACTGCAGTCAATCATTAACATATCCATGCATATAGTTCCGATTACATCGCACTTAGCACCTCTATACTGTACTTGTGCGCTTCCATACATGTCTCTATCATAACCATCTGCATAGCCAACTGGCAAAACTGCTATAGTCATATCTTTTTCTGCTACAAAATGTCTATCGTAACTAACTGTATCACCAGCTTTTAAGCGTTTGACTTGCATTATCCTAGTTTTCCAAGATAAAATTGGTTGTACTCCAGGTACAAATCCATTCTCAGACGGATATATTCCATAGCTAATAATTCCGGATCTAACTGCTTCCAAATGAAAATCAGGTTTAGTTACGATTGCACCAGAATTTGAAACATGATGAAGAGGAATATGTATACCTCTAACTTCAAGAGCTTCAACAAAATCATCAAACTTTTGCTTTTGTTGTTTCATATATTCTTCTGCCAACGGCCTCAGATCTCCACCTGTACTAAAATCATGTCCATCTGCCGTAGCAAAGTGAGTATAAATACCACTAAATTCTAATGTACCAAGACTGTATAAATACTCTACTTCTTGCAAAGAATTTATTGCATCTGTTTTAAATCCTAATCTACCCATGCCACTATCTAAAGTAACATGAACTTTGGCTTTTCTCCCCAGAGTCTTAGCTGCTTCACTCAGCTTCTCGCCAAATTCTTTACTAATCAAGCTGAAAGTCAGATCAGCTTCAATTCCTTCACCTGCTCGCTCTAGTTCATTACAACTCAACAATAAGATTGGTTCTTTAATACCGTGTTCTCTTAACTCTAAGCCTTCATCTAAACTAGCAACAGCAAATCCTAAAGGCCCAAATGTAGAAACTTCTTTCGCTAATTCTACTGCTCCGTGTCCATAAGCATTTGCTTTAAGAACCATAATTATGCCTGTTTTTTCTGCAAGCATCGATTTCACAATCTGAAAATTGGTCTTTAACTGATTCAAATCAATCTCAACCCATGTTCTACCAACATATTTATATAAATCTTCAGATTCTTCAGATTTTTTTAGAATAACTTCTCTCATTGTTTTTCTCTATTTAACTTAATTGATTTTTTCTCTTGTGTCTAAATTTATATTTACTATCTCATTTTCTGTAGCCTCAACTTCTGCTTTAGTTAAATTGATAGCATTATCAACAGCTTTAAAATAAACATCATCATCATGACAACCAATAATTCTCTCAACTACTGTATCGCCTCTTAACACACAAGTTGTAGGAATACTAAACACTCTATTTTCTTCGCAAAACTCAATTTGCTCTTCTACATCTATAAACTTGAAATCTACATTTTCATCTTTATATCTTTGTTTCAATTCTTTAAGTATAGGTTCCATCCTTTCACAATTTTGACACCAGTTTGTACCATAATGCAAAATTGTAAGTTTATCAGGATTCTTGCTTAAATTTTCCATAAAACCATTTTCAAGTAAATTTGACATTATCCCTCTCTCCCCATAAATAAGCATATTATACGCGTTTAAACTATATATAACAATTATTTTCTAATTAACTAATTTATTTTCATTGCGGCAAACATTATATACGCTCTAATGTATAAAATACGGTAACTCGAGTTACCTTTGGTAAAATCTTGATCGTCTAACGACTTTAGCACAAAAACATCATTTTAATAGTCTCATTTTGCATGTAATACGAGTAAACTCGATAATACAAAGTATCTTTACAATTAATTAAAAGCATTATCTAAATCTTCTCTACCAAAATTGGCAAATTTAATCTATAATAAGTATGTTTAATAAAGTTGTTACATGAATAACAATAAAAAAGGAGGATAGTTTTAATGTCTAGTATTATTAAAACAGTTAGAGCTAGAGAAATTTTAGACTCTCGTGGTAACCCTACTGTAGAAGTAGACGTAGTTACAGAATCAGGTGTATTAGGTCGTGCTTCTGTACCTTCAGGTGCATCAACAGGTGCATTCGAAGCAGTTGAGTTGCGCGATGGTGACAAGAAACGTTATCAAGGTAAAGGTGTATTGAAGGCTGTAGAAAATGTTAACAAGCTAATTGCACCAGCAGTACAAGGAATTAGCGTTTTCAACCAAAGATTAATTGATAACACAATGTTAGAGCTAGACGGTACAGACAACAAAGCTAAGCTAGGTGCTAACGCAATCTTAGGTGTTTCATTAGCTGTTGCAAAAGCTGCTGCTTTGACACGTAACGAAAGCTTATTCACATACTTAGGTGGTTTAAATTCACATGTACTACCAGTTCCAATGATGAACGTTATGAATGGTGGTAAACACGCTGACTCAAACCTAAACCTACAAGAATTCATGATTATGCCAATCGGTGCATCAAGCTTCCGTGAAGCATTGCAATGGTGTGCAGACGTATACCACACATTAAAGAGCTTATTGAAAGCTGATGGTTTATCAACAGCTGTTGGTGACGAAGGTGGTTTCGCTCCTGATCTAGAATCAGACGAAGCAGCTCTAGAATACTTGGTAAAAGCTATCGAAAAAGCAGGCTTCAAACCAGGTAAAGATTTCGTATTAGCAATGGACCCAGCTATGACTGAGCTATATGAAGAAGCTAAGAAGATTGATAAAGATGGTTACTACTTCTGGAAGACAGGCGAATTCAGAACAACTGATGAAATGATTGACTTCTGGGAAGACCTAGTAAACAAATACCCAATCGCATCTCTAGAAGATGGTCTAGCAGAAGAAGACTGGGAAGGTTGGGCAAAACTTAACGAAAGACTTGGCGACAAGATTCAATTAGTTGGTGACGACCTATTCGTTACAAACACAAGTCGTTTAGTAAAAGGTATTGAAAAGAAAGCTGCTAACTCAATCTTGATCAAAGTTAACCAAATTGGTACATTGACAGAGACAATGGACGCTATGGAAACAGCAAGATTAGCTGGCTTCACAAGTGTTGTATCACACCGTTCAGGTGAGACAGAAGATGCTTACATCGCAGATATCGCAGTAGCATTAAACGCAGGTCAAATCAAGACTGGTGCTCCAGCTCGTACAGACCGTGTTGCTAAATACAACCAATTACTAAGAATCGAAGAAGAATTAGGCGAAAGAGCTACTTACTTAGGTAAAGATGCTATCAACGCTGATCTATAATTCAGATAAATAAGTTTTTAGTATAAGAAAGGGACTTTCAAATGAAAGTCCCTTTTATTTTCTTCGTAATATAAAGTAAATTATCTTATATCATTAATAAGTAAACCTAGACGCTATTACTTTTCTTCTGAATCTCTCTTTTCTTTGTTCTCTTGTTGTTTTTGCATATAATCGGCAAAACTTAATAAACGTTGTAACCATTTAATATCCAAGAAGAAATTCAATGTGCCAGGATTTATTATGATACCATCAAGCTCTTGTTGTGCACCTTCTTCAAGTGACTCTAACACGAGTTTAGCAATCGGCAAGAATGGCATTACTTTGTACTCGAAAGGACCTCCAACTGGCAAGGACGCATCATCTACGAAGCATCCAATAGCTTTTCTACCTGTTTCATCATTTAAAATAACAAACTCAACCGCCTGATTACCCTCTGCAATTTCTTTGACAGTAAAATATGCATTTGCTGACATTAAACGTGCAGAAATCTGAGCTTCCAATTGTAACAAGGCCATTCTATACTGCTCATCATCTTCTTCAGCAAATTCATGTTCAGACATTAACACTTGACCAAATGACAGAATGAAATAGCGTAAATTTCTATTATTCTCAGATATAACATTTTTCTCTTCATCAGTCTCAATCTCACTCTGTGGCAAGATATATTCTCTCCTAGCCTCAAATGCTAAATCTCCATCATTTATCAGAATAATGTCGCAAGCATTTAAGTATAACTGCTTAGACAAATTCTCAATATTATCTGCAAATTCTAATTCGAGATCAGGATTCTCATTAAGTACTGTTTCAGCCTTTTCAATAGCAACTGGAGTAATAAAAATAAATACTCTACCCTTTCCATCAATATATGGGGCATTTGTTATTTTAGATTTATAGTAATAAACGCCTAGAAGTTTTATTATCCTATCTCTTAAACCTTCATGAATTATATCAAGACGGTTTTGAGTAACTAATAAAAGGTTGGTACTTTGCTCATCAGCCTCTTTTTGCTCTTCACTTAGCTCTGTTTTGCCACCTTCCGCTTCTATCTTTTCACGTTCTTTACGTTTCTGAGCTTTGTCAAGACGCATGAAATATACTAGCCTACCTCCGTGGTATGCTAAGTAACGTAGTTCGCCTGCCTGATAGGCTAATGGATTAAAATCGAAATCAGCTTTGGTGAAAATCTCTTCTAGCTCTTTGGGATCTCTCATACCTAATTCAGGATTCTCTGGATCGTAAGACCACAACTTTGCCATATAATCATCTAAAACTTTATCTTTTTCATTTGATTTGTCTTCTGTATTTGTATCTTTCATTGTTGGCCTCTCTTTATATTTTATTTATGTATATATAATAGCAGAGCTGAAATTAAAGAAATATAAATATTTGCTCAAAAGCATTTACTCCTTTAAATTGATTAAGCAAAAAGCTTCCTTAGTTCCATCAACTAAAGAAGCCTTTATCTTCAAATCAGATTAAATTATTTTTGCGGGTAAATATCCGGATTTTGATCATCATTTTCACGAACAGGATAAGTTGATCCTTCGTCTGGATATATATTTTCTGGATCAGTTTCCAATCGATCCAAAATAATATCAGTTTCTTCTATAGATGATTCCATACCCAAATCAAGCTCTTCATTTTTCTCATCTTCAATCTCTAGAACATCAACATTTTGTTCAGCATCAGCAACTTTTTCTTGAACTTCCACTTCGTCAACTACTTCACTAGCATCTACTTCTTCACTAGTTTTCTCTGTGACTTCTTCACTCACTTCAACCTGCTCTTCTACTTCTACAGACTGCTCTTCTGCTGACCCCTCTAGCTCAGACACTTCAGTCTCAGCATCTACCTCTGCTTCAATTTCATTATTATCAGCATCCTCGTCACTACTCAAATCTGCTGATACGTCTTTGATAAGATCACCATCCAATTCTTCAGCAATTTCCTCTGCCAAATCTTCTGGCAACCAATTTCCTCTGATGAAATAAGTCAGCATCATAGTTGTCTGGAAAATCCATGATACTGGGTAAGCCAAGATAATAGCTTGGAAACTTGGATTGACCTTTTGAATTCCAAAGACCCACATTTGTCGAATACCGAACATGTTTATTAGTGAAGATATCATTGGGAATAAAGATTTACCTGCACCTCTAATTGCACCAGACAACACATCTCCTATAGCAAATATCCAGTAGGCAAGACTATCCATAGCTATAGCAAACTTACCATATTCCATGTTTTCTGGCGCTAGGTTAAATACATCTAAGAATTCTTCCCTGAATACACCCATTATAATACCAACAAAGATAGCTACTATAACACCAAGCATTATAGATACTTTAATACCTTTACGGACACGATGATATTTCTTAGCACCTAAGTTTTGTCCAACGAAGGTAGTTGCTGCCACACTAAATGAGTTAATAGACATATAGTAGAATCCATCCAAACGGTTAAATGCTGCATAGGCCTCTACTACACCTTCACCGAATTTATTTACTTGAGACTGGATTAAAGCATTAGATGAAGAAATAATTGCAGATTGAAAACCTGCTGGTACACCAATCTTAATTATCATCATCGACTCTTCTTTGTAAGGTCTAACTTCTTTTAAATATAATCTATAGGCGCCGTTAGCATTGACCAATGTAACAATAGTCAAAACTGCAGCAACTGCTTGGGAAATTATTGTTGCCATAGCAGCACCAAAAACATTCCAGTCAAACAAACCTACAAAAATATAGTCTAAAATAATATTAGTTACTGCCGCTGCAATTAAGAAATAAAATGGTCGCCTTGAATCACCAATTGCCCTAAGTACAGCAGAACCCATGTTATATAAACTTATAGGAATCATACCTACAAATATCCATACCATATAGGTAGTAGCTTCCTCAATTAGACTTCCCGGACAGTTCATTAATTCCAATAACGGTCTTGAGAAAATTAAACCTATAGCAGTCAAAACAATACCTGAGATCAATCCCCAGAATATCGTAGAATGAACAACTTTATAAATTCTTCTATTATCACTCGCTCCATATGCCTGTGCCAGAGCTACTGAAGAACCCGTTGAGATACCAACGAATAATCCTAACAAAACATTAGTCAACGATGTTGTTGTACCTACCGCTCCAAGTGCAGTACTACTACCATAAGTACCCAAGATAATCATATCAACAGTTCCATATAGCTGTTGTAAGAAGTTTGAAAGTAATATTGGTAAAGTAAATAACAATATTTTCTTCCAGATTACACCTGTAGTTGTATCAATATTATTCATTCTTTTTAGAGATTTAACTGCCATTTTTCACCTTTATCTAAGTAAAATTTATCCACTAGAAATAGTCCTAGCATAGTATCTATTCTATAATGTTTTTCGTCAAGTAAAATAAGCAATTTAGAGATTGCATCTGATTTTAAACGAAAAAAGAATGGCAACACGATTGTTGCCATTCAGTCTTAATTTAATTATGAAGCTTTATTATAACCTTCTAATTAAATTTATCAATCATTAGATATTATAAGTAGAAGATTACAGATAGTACCAATACAGTTACTACACCTGCTAGCATAGGTACTGCTGTTCTCTTAACTATGTCTATTGGCTCTTCTTTTGTAGATCCTGCAACAATATTAACTACAGCTGATACAGGAGACATAGCTCTTAGAATATTTCCTGTTAGTCCTACTGTTAATGTTAATAGCAGTGGTGAAATACTTGCTGCAGCTGCTAACGGTGCATATAGAGGAATCATAGCAAAGGTTAGTGCTGTTCCACTACCACTTAACAATACGATTAGAGCTGTTAGACCTACTAAAATTAGTGGCAAGATGACACCTGATGCATTAGCTGTTGTCATTGCAGTTTGTAATGAATCTATCAATCCAATAGCTTTCAAACCATTTACGAATGTAGTAGCTGCTACTAATAAAGCTACAGTTCCCATGGCATTACCCATACCTTTGAAGAAAGAGTCTGTCTCTTCTAATACAACCTTACCATCTCTGCGTCTGAACAATTCGCAAACCAATGCAATTATAAATGAGATTACAGAAACGACTTCAACGGATAAGTTTAAGTTAGATTTTGTAAATTGATTTACTACAAATGAACCTAACAAAATCAGGATAGGTAGAAGAGGCAAGATTGCGTATACTGTTTTGAATAATGCGCCACCTTTTATCTCTTTAATTTCAGTAGTTTCAGCTATGCCTTTTTCATTAATTAGTCCAGCTTTTTTGTCCATGTATTTTTGCCAGAAGAAATGTACTACTGCCATTACCAAAATTGCTGGTATAGAAATTCTAGCATGGTGTTGGAATACATATTCTGTGACACTCATGTCCAAAGCTTCTGCAATCGCTACGTTATCTGAACCTAATGGTGTAGGCATTACTGTAGCTGTTGTAGCTATAACACCAGCAGCTGTTAAGTTGCTCATACCTGATGCTTTCAGCACTGGGTATAAAGTCGCTAGCAAAATAATAGCTAAGTTTGATGCACTAGGAATTACTAATGACAATAATTGACCTAGTAAAAATACTATAGGAACCAGTACATAAGGTGAGCTAATATTTTTTAGTGGTTTAGTCAAAACTGAGACTGTTACTTCATTAGCTCCAATTTTACTCATATATGCAGTATATCCACCTAAAATTAAAATTATGAATCCTGCTCGACCTAATTGACTTTTGAATGCATCTATTACAGACACTATAGGGTCTATAAACACATTATTAGATCCTTCTACTACCTCTACACCATTCAAAATAGCAATAATCATCAAGACCATACCTACACCAAACAAGGTAATCTTAACATCTGCTTTTTTGAGTAGCATATATATGACCAAAGCGACTGCTAAAATAGCCACGCTATACATCAATAATGGGTTCATAAATGTTAATCCTCCTATTACATTATTTACATTTGCTGATTCTTTCTAAGAACCAGTCTTTGAACTTACCTTCATCAATATCCAAGGTTACTGTTGCTTCAGTATCAACATCTAAATAGTTCCTTAGATCTACCAAAAATGCTCCTGCTGTATGCTCTCCTTTTGTTTCAACTGCCACTCTAGTTGTAACTGTCTCAAACATTTCTGGTGCTAATAAATAAGCAATTGCGCATGAGTCATACATCTTTAGACCTGTATTGAAGCTTCCACCTCTATATTTAGAGAATAGAGCATAGAACATTTCTCCAATTTCATGCATCTCTTTGATTTTTGCTGAATCTTCTGGATATACAAGTGCTTTCAAACCAGGCTCAATTGTTGCTACTGTAACTTTTAGTCCACTATTAAATAGGATACTTGCTGCCTCTGGATCAACATGGAAGTTAAACTCTGCATATACGCCTGAGTTACCTCTGCCTACAGCACCACCCATAATTATTACTTCTTCAATTCTGTCTAACAACTCTGGATAAACATTGATAAAGTTTGCAATATTAGTTAGAGGTCCTAAACCTATTAAAGTTATTTTCTCATCAGACCCTACTATTACATCTCTCATGGCTTCTATAGCTGTTTTATCTAATAATAGAGAGGTATTTGGTTCTGGGAAATCAAATCCATCCATACCAGTTTCACCATGTATACCACTAGCATCAATCACGGGTCTCATGAGAGGTTTGTATGCACCTTTTGCTACTGGTACATTTTTGTTGTACAAGGTCAAGAGTTTGAG
This sequence comes from Fastidiosipila sanguinis, assembly GCF_002998295.1. Lineage (GTDB taxonomy): Bacteria > Bacillota > Clostridia > Saccharofermentanales > Fastidiosipilaceae > Fastidiosipila > Fastidiosipila sanguinis. Next base: position 297,596 of record NZ_CP027226.1, on the reverse strand, counting down.
AGTGTTTAAGGTAACTTTTTCTAAACTAACATTACCAGCGACTGTTGTTAATAATTTAACGTCCAACTCTTCTGCGAACAGAGCAATTGCTAGTGCTACTGCATCATCTATACCTGGATCTGTATCGATTATTATTGGTCTTTTAACATTACTCATTTAAGTTCTCCTTTCGCTGTTATGACTTAAATTTTTCTAACCCTTTTACTAACTCTGCATAAGTTCCAAATCTTTTTAACCCCGATCTTGCTCCCCTATTTGTACAATTAAAAGCTGCGTAGGCATTTGCAAATTTCAAACTGGCTTCGATTGAATTGCCCTTTACCATCGAGCTTACATAAGCCCCAATAAAAGAGTCTCCAGCACCTGTAGTATCTACTACCTTTACACGCTCGCCTGGAACTTCCACTTCCAAGTTTTCATCTATGTATAAGCAACCATTGGCTCCTAATGTAAACAATAAGGCTTTAACACCTTTAGATGAGAGGATTTCTTTTGCCTCAATGCAGCTATCCAAATCTTCTGGATAAATTCCACTCAGGATTTCTGTCTCCGACTGGTTTAAAATCAAACAGTCAATATCTTTTAACATATCATCTGGAATTTCATTGGCCGGAGCTGGGTTAATTATTGTATACATATGTTTTGCTTTTGCAAGTTTTAATGACTCTTTCACTAGGTCAAAATCCACTTCAAACTGAGCTAAAAACACATCTCCTTCGTTAGCTTCGTTTAGAGCAGAATGCACTTGATCTAAATCTATAGTCATATTGGCGCCGGAATCTACAATAATTACATTGTCGTTATCTACCTGAGTTATAACCGCAGTTCCCGTACTTATATCATTTTTTCTTCTGATAAAACGAGTATCAATTGAGAAATTATTTTCGAGGTCTTCTAGAGCAAGATCTGCAAAATCATCATTTCCTACATTACCTATGAAAATGGTCTCAGTTCCTAACAAGCCACAGCTTGCAGCCTGATTCGCACCTTTACCACCCATAGAAATTCTGAAATTACTTCCTAAGATGGTTTCCCCTTTCTCAGGTAAACGCGGGGTATTTATCATTAAATCAACATTTATACTTCCCAGAACAAAAACTTTCTTACTCAATATACATCACCATCCCACTTCCGAAATCAGCATTAGGTCTCTCTATGAAACCAAATTTTTTATAAAACTCTTCTTTTCCTGGTGTAGACATTAGACCAACATATGCTTCTGGACAGGCAACACTACGTATATATTTCATTATTTCATTCATGATTATATTGCCATAACCCTTGCCTCTATAGTTATCAGAAACCATTACGTCTTTGAGAAAAAATACTATTCTCCCATCACCTATGACCCTACCCATACCAATAGCTTCTTCATCTTCATATAAAACTACATCAAATATATCACCCTGTAGGGCAATCTCTACATCTGAAGGTTCATACATTTTAAAACCACATTCAGCGTGTAATTTGAGATATATTTCAGAATTCAGAGTATTATTCTTCACTTCCAGCATCTTAGTGTTAACCTTTTGCTAAACCGTTTTACCATAAATATACATTAAGTTTACCTATAAGGATTTTCCTTGTCAATACCAACAATTCAAAATATATTTATAATTTTATATTTGTAAAATAAGCATATAAAAATTATTTCTGGTTCAGTATAAAACTTATATAGTCATGAAAATTATATTAATTCAGGAGATAAAATCGTTGTAGTTTTATAGTTAGGGTCATTGATTTGAGCTAGCAACTGCTCACAAACTTGTTCTGCTAATAATTTTGTATCTTGAGCAACAGACTTAAAATACCCAGGCACTATTTCCTTTGCAAATAAGCTGTCATAGCCTACCACTCTTATCTCATCTGCAAAATCATTCTCTTCTAATTTTCTCAAAAGTCCAAAAGCCATTAAATCATTACTACAAAATACACCATCTACTTTCTCTTCTTGCAAAATATTTACATCAATATTATATCCAGATTCAAATCTATAATTTCCTGGAAAAATTATTTTTTCATTCAAATCTTGATTATGCTCTTGAAGGGCTCGTTTATATCCAGCAAATCTTTGTGAAGCATTATAGTTATTGAGGTCTCCACTAACAAAAGCAACATTTTGACAACCTGAATCCAATAGATACTTACTTGCTATATAGCCACCATATTCATTATCGAAACACACTTGATTTTCTTCCAAGTCCGGAAAAATTCTGTCAACAATTACACTTGCCACAGAAAATTTTGTTAACGCAGCACGTTCTTTTGTACTTAGAGAAAAGCTTTCATTAGCTGGACAGTAAATTAATGCATCTACCTGATAATCTTGGAATCTTGTGATTAACTTATTATCCATATCAAGTTCGTCATTACTATTAGCTACGAAGAGCAAATAACCTTTGGAACGTAAAATAATTTCAATGTGATTTGCCAAACTTGCAAAAAAAGGATTGGATAGATCAGGAATAATAAGGCCAATAGTATAAGTTTTTTGAGAAGACAGGCTCTTTGCTAAAAGATTGGGCCTGTAACGCAAGTCATCTGCTATTCTCAAGATTTCTTCCTTTTTCTCAGTACTTATTCTTATATCCCTTTTATTTAGTACCAAAGAAACTGTACTTTCAGAAACCCCTGCTAATTTAGCAATATCTTTAAGTGTTACTTTTTTCCTCATACACTTTCAATTACTCCAACAAAATTTTAGCTTATTAATAATATTATTAAAGCACAAAAATAAAATGGTGTCGCCTATTTTATGGAAGCATAATTAGGCAACACCATTATTAACTTTTAGTTTAGGTTTGATTCAATATAGGGATATCAGAAATATATTTAATTACATTAACTTAGTTCTGATAATTTTGCCTATATCAATTAAATTAATCAACCATTGATTCATTCCAATTCCAGCTTGCATCTGGTTTTGCTACACCTAATACATCACATACTGTTGCAGCTAAGTTACTTAAACCAAATTCACCTTCTTTGAACTTCCACTCATGTTTATCATCACAAATATAGAATGGTACAGGGTTAGTGGTATGACTTGTTTTTGCTACAGGGTTACCATCTTTATCTTTCTTGTCTGCAAACATTACTTCTGCATTACCGTGGTCTGCTGTAATCATAAGTGTATAACCAGCTTTTTCACAAGCTCTGTAAATACGACCAATTGCCAAGTCTACTGCTTCCATACCGATAATTGTTGATTCATAAACACCTGTATGTCCAACCATATCACCGTTCGCAAAGTTACAACGCAAGAAGTCAAATTTATCTGATTCAATTGCTTCAATTAATTTTGTAGCAACTTCTGCTGACTTCATCCATGGAGTAGTTTGGAAAGGTACATTATCAGATTTTACTTCTTCATATAATTCCAAAGCTTCATTAATATATCCAGATTTGTTACCATTCCAGAAATATGTAACGTGACCGAATTTTTGTCCTTCAGCTACTGCATAAGCTTTGACACCTAAACCACAGAGATGCTCACTTAGAGTATTACTAATGTTTGGAGGACTTACCAAATAGTGTGAAGGAATATGTACTTCTGTATCATACTCAAGCATACCTGCATATTTAATCTTAGGATATTTTACTCTATCAAATTCTGAGAAATCTTCCTCGTCAAAAGCTCTACTAATCTCAATCGCACGGTCACCACGGAAGTTATAGAAGACAACACTGTCTCCGTCTTCTACTGTACCAATAGGCTCTCCATTTTCTGCTACTACAAAAGGTGGAACATCTTGATCGATGCAACCTGTTTCTTCTGTCAAAGTCTTGTACGCTTCTGTACCACTTGCAAATTGTCTACCTTCACCTAATACGTGAGTCTTCCAACCTAATTCAACCATTGGCCAGTTAGCTTCGTATCTATCCATGGTAATAACCATACGGCCACCACCAGAAGCTACTCTTGCATCGAAGTTATCGTCACTTTGCTCGCTTAAGAAGTTTTCAATATCTTCAATAAATCCACCACCTGATGTTGGAGGGGTATCACGACCATCAAAGAGAACGTGAACTCTAACTTTATTAACTCCTTCAGCTTTTGCTTCTTTTACTAAAGCTTTCAAGTGATCAATGTGTGAGTGGACACCACCATCAGAAAGTAAACCTAGGAAATGGAAAGTTCCGTCATTCTCTTTTACTTGTTCAACTAAATCCTTCCATGTCTCTGATTCAAAGATTCTTCCGGAATCTACTGATTCATTAACTAATTGGGCACCTTGTGAATAAATTTGTCCTGCACCCATTGCGTTATGTCCGACCTCACTATTACCCATATCTGAATCACTTGGTAAACCAACTTCAGTACCGTGAGCTTTGATAGGACGCATCATATATTTATCTGCTAAAAAGTCTAAATTAGGTGTTCTAGCGTTCAAAACAGCGTTACCGTATTCTTTATCAGAAATACCAACACCATCCATAACAACCAAAACTACTTTGTTATCGACTGCCATATCGTAATTTCCTCCTTTTATATCAATAATTAGCTTAGTTATAGCTACTTATTATTCAACTATTCTCTCCTCATTTTACACCAGTTTGGTCTTTGCTTCAATTAATGCATTAAGAAAAGAGTTCTTCTAAAGCCAACAAAGCCGCACCATAAGCAGCATCATTTTCGCTATCCACTATCTCTATTGTGCATGCTGTATTTAATTGCTCAATATTTTTGATAAGTGATTCTCTTATAAAGTTATTTTTCTCTAATACACTTCCAGAGAATGCTAACTTAATCTCCTCTTCATCCATTCTCTTGATAATGGTTTCTACTAAATCAGCAAGATCTTTAGCTGCTTTTTCTTGAATCTCAATAGCTGTCTTATCATTAGCTCTTGTCGCAGGTTCTACCAATGCCGCCAAAGCTGCTATATCACTTTTCTTACGTTCTGGACTATATATATAGGAAATTAATTCATCAATGCTACTTATTTCTAACTTTTTCATTACAAGATCTGTAAGAACAGTAGCTTCATTTCTACCATCAAAATATTTTATAACACTAGCTAAAATATCTCTTCCAATTGCATAGGCACTACCTAGATCATCAATTATATGACCATATCCTCCAACACGAATCTCATCTCCTCGAGAATTAATACCATAAGCAATTGAACCAGTTCCAGAAATCAATAATACTCCATTTAATATCCCTAATTTGGCATATAGCGCAATCTTAAAGTCTCCAGTAATTATGACTTTGCCTCTATAGCCAGTGTCATGAAGAATTGACATCATAACTTCTTTTGTGCGTGGATTACTTATTCCTGCAACTCCAATAACAATGAACTCAGGCATATCGCCCATTTCAGAATAAATTCTTGCTAAAAGTGCAGATAATTCTGCTCGAACATAATTTTCGCTGACACCATTAATATTTATGGATCCGGCAATATCTCTTAATAAAACTTTCCCATTTAGATCGGTGGCACAAGCTTTGCAGCTTGTACCACCTCCATCTAAACCTAAAACATATTTTTCCATATTAAATAATAACCCTGTTAACTCTACAGCAGTGGTAATACGCCACTAGCTTCTCCACCATTAAATACATCAACTAATGCAGCAAAAGCTTTAACAGTGTAATCAAATGCTGCAATCTTATAGACATCATCAGACAATAACTGTAAGTCATATGGATTTCTTAAAGCTACTACAATCAAATCGTGTCCTGCAGCCTGTAAGGCCTCCGCTAATTTAATTTGCTCTTTATTCAAATGAGCATTATAAGTTCCATAAACTACAACTTTATGATTTTTAGCCTTATCTAGGACACTATCAATCTCAGCTTGATCAGGATTTACTGTGGTTACAACAGACTCAGCGGCGAATTCATTACCCATAAATTCAGGGAATATATTAGAGTGACTTGGATCAGAAGATGCAAATGTAGTTCTATTTGCAGGACTTCCTATAAACAAAGTATCTTTATCAATCTTTGGTAAATCTCCAAGATTATCTAGTCTTGTAATAGATGCTCTAATTATTTCTTTGATCAATTCTAATGCTTCAGGATTAGCTATATATTTCTCGTCAAGATTCTCACCAGTGTAATCCTGTTTAAACTTAAGTACTCTTTCAACTGATTCATTAATTCTGTCTAAGGATAAAGCTCCTAGCTCAACTTGTTTTTCTGCATTTTCTAAAGCTGCTTTAGATAACTCTGGGTGATGGGATATTAAAACCAAGTCCATACCAGCTTCAATAGCATTTGCAAATGATTTAACAGTTCCGTAATGTTCTGAAATAGCTTGCATTTGGAAACAGTCTGAGTAAATTAAACCTTCAAATCCTAATTTATCTCTGACAATATCTTGCATTATTCTCTTAGATAGAGTTGCTGGAACAGGCTCTGGCTCTATAGCAGGATAAATAATATGTGCATTCATAATTGCTGGTAGACCATTTTTCATAGCTTCTTCAAATGGAATAAATTCACACTCTAGCAATTCTTCTTCAGACTTATCTACTGTAGGCAAACCTATATGGCTATCTACGTCTGTATCACCATGTCCAGGGAAATGCTTAGCAACAGGCATAACTCCAGCTCGCATATACCCTTTTGTAGCTGCTATACCATATTCACTAACTTCTTCAGGCGTAGCTCCATAACTTCTTACACCAATTACTGGATTTTGTGGATTGTTATTTATATCCAATACAGGAGCCAAGTCAACGTTCATGCCTAGTGCTCTTAATTCTAATCCTGTCCAATAAGCTGCTTTTTCAGCATATTCTGGATTGTTACTTGCCCTAATTGCCATAGCTGATGGGAAGATTGCAGCACCTTCTGGTAATCTTGATACTACTCCACCTTCCTGGTCTATAGTAATAAATGGATATATTCCAGTAGACTCATAAATTCGCTCTCTTAGCTCTTTGCTAAGTGCCTTTGTTTGTTCTAAATCCTCTAGGTTGTGTGCAAACAAAATAATATTTCCAGCTTTATATTCATTTATTAACTCAATAACATCCTCTGTTACGGCAGTTCCTGGGAACCCAAAAACTAAAAGTTGTCCTAACTTTTCTTTTAAACTTAATTCTTCTACTTTCCTCATTTATCTTCCTCTTTCTACTAAATTATTTAGTATAAATGGTATTGTTTTTTGTGCTCTAAGAAATATTTTTCTGCCTCATCATATTCTGCAAAAATATCTTCCAAAGGCTCTTTATCATAAATCTTACTGTTACCACCAAGTAACATTACAAATGATTTATTCCTTGGAGGTAATACACTTCTAAACTCAAATTCTTCTGGATACATCTCTATTATCTTATATAGAACTTGTAAATAGGTTCTTACAGGTCTGTATTCTTCAATATCATCCACATAGAATTCTATACCACCACAGAATTTCCCTTCTTGCTTCGACATCAGCGGAGTAAAGTATACTGGTCTAAAGCTTGCTCCTGGTATATTTAGTGATTTTAATTTTTCACATAACCCTTCTGGATTTTTTATATACTCAGCTCCAATTTGTTTAAAAGGTAAAGTCGTACCCCTACCTTCAGATAGATTAGTTCCCTCTGTTAAACAATTACCTGTATATATTAAAGACGTCATAAAATTAGGAATATTAGGAGAAGGTGATACCCAGTGCAAACCAGTATCTGGCCAAAGCATATCTCTCTCCCAACCTTGCATTTTAATAACATGCATATCTACATCTATACCTTTTTCCTTAACTGCCATAATTGCGAATTCACCTATGGTCAACCCATAGCGAATTGGCATAGGAAAGCCACCAACGAAAGATAAATAATCGTTTTCAATTATATTTCCTTCTACTATCTCTCCACCTAATGGGTTAGGTCTATCCAAGACAACAACTGTTTTGCCATTCTTGGCACAATCTTCTATAGCATTTAATAATGTATACGGGTAAGTATAAAATCTAACTCCAACGTCTTGTAAGTCATAGACTAAGACATCAAAAACATCTAGCATTTCTTCGCTGAAACTCTGTGAATCTTTCCTATATAAACTATATATAGGCAATCCTGTAGCAAAATCCACTGTAGCCTCTACGATCTCACCTGCTGGAATATCTCCTCTGACACCATGTTCTGGTCCAAATAGTGCTCTTAAATCATATTTTTCATTTAGAATATCAATAGTTGATTTAAAATTCCTATCAACACCAGTTGGATTGGTAATCAGGGCTAATCTTTTGCCTGCAAAAATATAATCATATTCGTTACTTTCAGCTAGTACTTCAATACCTAACTTTATTTTACTCATAATAAAATCCTTATATATGTGAATTATCTATTAGATAACTATGACTCTTATCTAGATAGTCTTCAATTTCATCTTGTAATTTATTGGCCAACAATGTATAAATCAAGTCAATTACTGTCAATTGGGAAATCCTTGAGGCCATAGCACCCGCGCGTCTACTTTGATCTTCTGGAACATTATTAAGTACAAAGTCTGCTATTTGAGAAAGCTCACTAAAACTAAATTTTGTAATTGCTACAATTTTAGCTCCTGAAGCTTTTACTGCATGTGCTATATCTAAAATATCTTTAGTCGTACCAGAGTTAGAAATAAATATTGCTAAATCTTGGGAATTCATAGTAGCTGCTGTGGTTAATTGCATATGTAAATCTTGAAAATGTACAGCGTTCAAACCAATTCTTGCAAACTTATATTGAGCATCTTGAGCAACAATACCTGAAGCCCCTACTCCAAACAAATGCAAATTCCTACATTTAACAATCTCATTGACGACTTTCTCTAAAACATCAATATCTAAAATACTTCGTGTGGATTCAATAGCTTTTATATTATTAGAATAAACTCTATTCACCAAAGAGTTCAAATCTCCATCACCTTTAATTTCGGCATAAGGAACTTCTAGCTCTTGTTTTAGACTTCTATTCAATAAATCTTGACTTAAAAATTGTTTAAACTCTTTCAGACCTGCAAAGCCTATTTTATGCGTAAATCTAACCCAACTTGCCTGACTCACAAACGACTCATCAGTAATTTCTTGCACTGATTTCGTCAAAAGCTCATAAGGACTGTTCATAAAGGCCTTAGCCGCTTTTTGTTCTGTAGGATTAAGATCATCCATTGATGAATCAATCTTAGTTATCAAACTATCAACAGTTTCAAATTCACTTATCTCAAAAGAGCTCATTAATTTCTCCTAATCAAATCTAACTTATCTAAGATGTTTGGATTAAATTCCCTTTGCCTCAGCTATAGCATTACGCAAGAAACCATCATTTTTCTTTAGTAATTCTTCTGCAGTTTGAGCATCAACATCTCCTAATATGCATAGCACACTTGGTTTCACATGATAATTACACGACTCTAAGGCAGGAATTACCTCTTCTCTATCTAGACCTGTAATCTCCATTGTTAAACGTATTGCTCTGGCTTTTAATTTATCATTTGTTGGTCGCATATCTACCATTCGGTTTTCATAAACTTTACCGGTTCTAATCATCGCACCTGTTGTCAGCATATTTAAAACCATCTTAGTAGCTGTACCTGCTTTTAATCTTGTGGATCCTTGAATCAATTCTGGACCTGTTACAACAGAAATTGGGTTATTAACTACGTTTGCTAACTCTGATCCATCATTACATACCACTGCAATCGTTTCAACCCCAAGTTCATTTGCTCTTGCGCAAGCACCTATTACATATGGAGTTCTTCCACTAGCTGTAATACCTACAACAGTATCGTTAGAATTAATACCAAGTTGATCTACTTCAATTCTTCCTGCCTCTACATTATCTTCTGCTGCTTCTACCGCATTTCTGAGGGCAAAATCGCCTCCAGCAATCAATCCTTGTACAAGCTCAGGATCTGTACCAAACGTAGGAGGGCATTCAGATGCATCCAATACACCTAGTCTACCACTTGTTCCAGCTCCAAAATAAAATAATCTTCCACCTTTTTTAAAACTTTCTGCAATAGTTTCAATCGCTTTAGCAATTTTATCTTTTTCTAGTGCAATTGCCTCAACAATCTTACTATCTTCATTTAAGAAAGCTTCAACAATTTCAACAGAATTCATCTGATCAATATTCATTGTTGCTTGATTATTTTGTTCGGTGCCTAATCCCCACACACTTGCTTCTAAATTATTTACACCCATATTGCTCACCAATTAGTTAATCTCCTAACCTGTATTATTTCTTAATTAATACTTACCATGTCTATATTAAAATGGGCTGAGGATGAGGCTTCAACCTCTAACCTCAACCCATATTTTTTCAAACTTTAAGCTTTTTTAATAGCTAAATCTCAAAAGTTAAACTAATTATCTTATGAGTTAAGAGCTTTCCAAGCTTCGTTACCTTGATCAATAATTTCTTGTAAGCCTGAAGCTTTCAAGTTCTCATATTGGCTGTAGAAATCATCGATTGAAATTTCACCAATTATACATTCTGCTAAAGCTGTACCTAATTGACCAAATAGTTCTGCTCCTTTATTTACGTATGCTTCAGTATTTAAGATTGGTGCTGAGTTGAACCAGTGGCCTTCACCTGCATATAGTGCATCGTAGAATTGTTTGACTGCTGGTTCTGATTCTTCATAAGTCTTACCTGCTAACATTATAGACTCATATGCCTCTGGGAAGAAGTTGTGAGCTAATGGTGTATAGTTGATACCTGCTTGACGAGCATTTGCAAATGATTCAGAGTATGGTTCTTTCAAGACTGGTTTACCATCAACGATTTCGTGATGCTTACCTTCGATACCATAACTCATTGTTGTCATACCTTCTTCACTAAATACATAGTTGAAGAATTTAACGATGTCAGCTTCTATACCACGTTTTTCTGCTCCGATTGTGATAACACTTGTTGGAGTAACTGTACTTCTACCTGGGATACCACTATGACCGTTTGGACCTACAGGAGGTTTAATACCTACTAGTTTTGCATCTGGATTTACTTCTTGTAAACCTAGAGTAGCTGTTCTTGTAATTTCTGCCCATGTGAATGTTGAACCTGTAACACCTGAGTTAACTGCATCTGATAATGAGTTGTTATCTACGTATACACCTCTAGCAGCAAACTCTGGATCTAAGTAGCCTTTGTTGTACATATCACGTACTGCTTCTAAATATGTCTTGAAGTTTTCGCTCTCTGGTGCTAATGTCCAGTTGCCATCTTCATCGATCATGATTGTAAATTTGTTACTTACATTCATACCAAAGATTGGCATCAATGAGTAAATATCACCTGAGTAAGGAATATCATTTGTACTGTTACCATCTTTGTTTGGATCTTCTGTCTTGAATTTTTCCCAAACATTTAGCCAGTCTTCCCATGTTTCAGGCATTTCTTTAACACCAACATTTTCTAGCCAGTCAGCACGTACTGACCAAGCATAAGCTGGTTGGTAGTTCAATACGAATGGGACCATATATGTCTTACCATCTTCTGTACTCTTCAATTTTGTTGCATCAATTGGGTTTTCAGAGAATGATTTTAGAATATTTTGTCCATGCTCTTCTAATAGTTCATCTAACGCTACTGCTGCTCCTTGATCAATAAGCATAGCACCAGCTCCGTTAATTACCTCAGGAATATCACCAGTTGCTAAAGTTGTTGTAACTCTATTAGCATACTGATCTGCTGGGAACCATTTGAATTCAATTTTTGTATTGGAATCTTCTTGGATCTTATCCAAAATCTCATTTGAGCCATCTTCTCTAAGTGACTTCTCATGGTCACCCCAAGTCATACTCATAATTGAGAACTCTAGAGGTTCAGCATTTGTTTCTTCCTCATTTGATTCCTCTCCTTCAGTAGCTTTTTGATTTGATGTGCCACTGTTGTCTTTTTCTTTACCACTATCTGTATTACATGCTACTAGTCCTATACCTAAAACTAATGCTAAGAATAGTGATAACGCTTTTTTACTTGTGCGCTTCATATAGTCAATCCTCCTTACTATTTTTTCTTACGCTCAAAGTTTTACAACTTAATTTACTCCAATTTAACTAGCCCTTAACTGAACCCAACATAATACCTGTAACGAAGTATTTTTGTAGGAATGGGTAAACGACTAACATTGGAACTAATGAAATAATAATTGACGCATTTCGCAATTGTTCTGGGATACTTAACGTACCTTCTGCAGCTGTCATATTAAATTCATTCATTTCTGATGACATAATTATGTCTCTTAAAATAACCTGCAGTGTATATTTCTTACTATCTCTTAAATACATTAATGGTGCAAAGAATTCATTCCATCTAGCAACAACTATCCATAGTGTTATGGTTGCTAAGACTGGTTTTGACAGTGGTAAAATAATACGGAAGAGTATTGTAAAATCGTGTGCACCATCTATTTTTGCTGATTCTATTAGAGAGGTAGGAATACTTTCAAAATAATTTCTTAAGATAATGATGTTATAAGCACCTAATAGTGATGGAATAATAATTGACCATAATGTATCAACCATTCCTAAGTAGTTAACAACCATGAAACTAGGTATCAAACCTCCAGCAATCCACATTGTTAAAACTATCATATAGTTATATAGTTTCTTACCTTTGAAATCTCCATACGCTAAAGGATAAGCCGCAAAAGCTGTACCAATTAAAGCTAAAGGTGTGTGAACTCCAATAACCAAGAAGCTGTTTTTGAAACCACTTAAAATTTTGTCATTAGAGAAAACTTGTTTATAACCTATAGTAGTAAGGTCAACTGGGAATATACCTACATCGTTTCTGAGGATAGCGTTTGTACTACTTAAAGACATTGCCAAAACATTAAGAATTGGGATAATAAAAATAGCACACATGATTATGAAAAATATAACAATTACTACTTGAAAAACTTTTTGTCCTTTTGTTTTGTGTAACATAATCCATCTCCTTCCTTACATGATACTTACTTCGGTATATTTTTTGGATAACCAGTTTGCAAGAGAAACAAGTGCAATACTTATCACTGCGTTGATTAATCCTGCAGCAGTAGCTTTACTATAGTCACTACTTACGATACCGCGTTTATAGATATATGTTGGAATCATCTCAGATCTACTCAAGTTCAAGTCGTTTTGGAAAAGGAAAATCTTTTCTGTATTAACAGCTAGAAGACTACCTATTTGTAAAATGAACATGATCATAATTGTATTTCTTATACCAGGCAAAGTAATATGTAATGTTTGTTGCCAACGATTAGCTCCATCTATTGAAGATACTTCATATAGTGCCGGATCAATACTTGTCAGAGCTGATAAGTAAATAATTGCACTCCAACCTACACTTTGCCAAATACCTGTAGCTACCATAATCCACCAGAACATTTTTGGTTGACTTAGGAAATTAATCTTGGTTCCACCTAAGTCTGCAATAACTTTATTTACTAAACCAAGTGATGGTGATAACAAGAGTGTTGTCATACCAACTACAACAACTGTAGAAATAAAATGCGGAAGATAACTTATTGTCTGTACTGTTCTCTTAAACTTGCTTCCCCAAAGCTCATTTAGTAAAAGAGCAAAAATAATTGGAGCTGGGAAACCTAGTATTAGGTTCAAACCATTCATTGCGATTGTATTTCTTAACAAACGCATAAAGTAAGGCATGTTACTAAAAATTTCTTTAAAGTTATCCAAGCCTACAAATTTACTACCTGTAAAGCCTTTTAAAATCTTAAAGTTTTGGAAGGCAATAACGTTCCATAAAATTGGCCAGTACCTAAACACCAAAAAGAAGACTGTAGTTATAAACACCATTAAGTGAATATATCTATTGCTATAGAATTTAGTCTTAGTAAAAGGTATTTTGGGTTTAACCTTTTTAATCTCTTTTGCTTTTGGCTCTTTGACTTGAACCGCAGACTGTTTGTCTTTTGACATAAGATTGTCTCCTTAAATATTTTATTCAAGAACATCACTGCTCCGTGAATATTTTGTTCATGAAACATAATACAATAGACCTCATTCTATTGTCAAGAAGTTTTTATGCAATTTGTTGTGGAATTTCATATTTTAGCTAATTGTATTATGCACATTCTAAACAAAATGACACAAACACTGCCTTTATACTCTTTTAGCATGTGATTTTAAACAAAATAAAACACAAAACAAAAGAGGAGCAAATATACTGCTCCTCCTCTTTCATTCAAAACTTTAACTTAATAAGGCATTATAAAACTATTGTCCTTGGTTCTTCAAGTCATGCAAAAAATCTTTGTATGGTCCTGGTGTAGAGTTTTCAATCAAAACTGCTCCACAAACTTTTTCATAAAACTCTCTAGGTCCTATACCTCCAATAATCGCATACTGGTATCCTTCAGCATACATTGCATGTAAGGACTGTAGGAGCAAAGCTTTTCCTATACCTTTTCCTCTATAATCTTCCAAAACAGCTGTTGGCCCGAAGAAATCCAACGCGGTTGCATTATAACAAGCATAACCTATAAGTTTACTACCTTCAGTAGCGACAAACAAACTTATTGGAGTATTGCTAAAACAAACATCTGCTTCACCGGCACTTCTAGGATTACCTACTTCATTCTCTACGAATTCCAATATAGCTCTTTTGTCCGGAGCCATTGCTCTTCTAATCTGAATCCCTTGAGATGCTAGTTCTTCTAACTTTTTCTCGTTTGATGGTAGATCATACAATCTAACTAACATATCTGCCATATCTAAACTCCTCACAATTTAAAATATTTTCATAAAATCAATTATGGCTAAAAATAAACTTGCAATATAACTAGTCAAAAATATCATCTTTAGTGATATCTAAGTGAAAGACATTGCCACCTCTCTCATAGGCAACATCTTTTTGCCCCAACTTCGCATTGGTACTACGAGCTATGGCAAATAGATAATCCGAAAGACGATTAATAAACTTCAGCGCAAAAGGATTAGTAGCTTCGATTTGCATAAATGTGACTATTCTTCTTTCAGCTCTTCTACAAATAGTTCTACAAACATGGAGCATAGCAGAAACTTCACTTCCTCCAGGTAGAATAAATGTCTCAATTTCAGGCGCTTCTTGCGCATGCTCATCAATTCTAGCTTCTAACCACTCTACAGCGTCTTCACTAGTCCTATAAGTATAGCGCTCATCTCCTGCCGGTGTAGCAATATCATTACCACAGTCAAAGAGTAAATGTTGAATTTCAAGTAATTCCTCACTCAGGCTCTTTAAGACTTCAATTTCAGCAACTTTTACTCGTGCTAAACCTATGAAACTATTCAATTCATCTATAGTTCCGTAAGCTTCCACTCTGGCATCGTCTTTAAATACTGTTTTGCCGCCAATAGTTTTGGTTTCACCCTTATCGCCAACTCTAGTATATATTTGCAAAGCTTTACCCTCCTAACAAAAGTTTTTACATGCTTTCAAAAGTAAACTTTTAGCCTAATAAATTCTTAGCTTCCTTTATTACATTCTCTTTTGTGAAGCCAAATTCATTATAGAGATCATCAATAGGTGCTGACTCTCCGAAGCGATCTATTGCAATAATACTTCCTTCAAGTCCAACATACTTGTACCAAGACATTGATGCTGCAGCTTCAATACTTACTCGTTTTGAAACTGCCTTAGGTAGAACGCTTTCTTTATACTCTTCATCTTGCTCCTCAAATGCTTCAAAACAAGGCATGGATACAAGTCTTAAACTCAAGTCAGAGTTTTCTGCAAGCATGTCATCATATGCAGCTTTTGCAATTTCCACTTCTGAACCTGTTGCCATAATGATTAGTTCTGGCTTGTTATCTTTTACATTATTTTCTTCTAAGATGTATGCACCCTTCATAGCTTTTTCAGCTGAAGTGTTTTCTAATGTTTCAATCTTCTGACGTGTCAAAGCTAATAGTGTTGGTCCAGGTCTATTTGCTTTTGCATATGCAGCAACTGTTTCTTTACCATCAGCTGGTCTCCAAACCCACAAGTTTGGCATTGCACGCAAGCCGCTTAGATGCTCTATTGGTTGGTGAGTTTGACCATCTTCTCCTAAACCAATACTATCGTGTGTCATAACAAACATAGTTGGTATTTCCATCATGGCTGCTGAACGCAAAGCATAGTACATATATTCTGTAAAGATTAAGAAAGTTGCACAGAAACTACGTAGTCCTGCCAAAGCTAAACCATTAGCAATTGCACCCATAGCAAATTCTCTAACACCGTAGTGAATATTCTTACCAGAGAAATCATTTCTATTCATGAAATCTGAATCTTTCAAGTCGGTTGAGTTTGAACCTGCCAAGTCTGCTGAACCACCTACTAATAGTGGGTCTACTTGACTAAATTTATTTAAAACTGTTCCAGAAGTTGCTCGTGTTGCTTGTTTACCTGAGAAATCTTCAATTCCTTCAATATCCAAAATATTTGGCCATTCACCACTGAAATACATTCTTAGAGCTTCAGCTTTTTCATTATCTTGGCTCAAATATTTTTCTACAAGTTGTTGCCAGTCATGATTTTCCACTTGATCCGCTTTCTTAATATTACGGCAGTAATCTAAGACTTCTTGTGAAACATAGAATGATTCTTCTGGATTCAAACCTAATTTCTTCTTAGTTTCTATTACCCCATCTTCTCCCAAAGGATTACCATGAGATTTGTTAGAAGCTTCGACTGGTGATGAGAAACCAATTAATGTCTTAACTTCAATCAGGCTTGGTTTATTCTTCTCTGCTTTTGCTGCTTCAATTGCTTTACCAATTGCCTCAGTATCATTTCCATCTTCAACTAATTGAGTATGCCATCCATAAGCCTCATAACGTGCTCTAACATTCTCTGTGAAAGCTATATCGGTGTTACCATCAATAGTTATATTATTAGAATCATAAAGAACAATTAAATTACCTAAACCTAAATGTCCTGCAAATGATGATGCTTCAGCTGTTATACCTTCCATCAAGCAACCGTCACCTGCAATTACAAATGTATAGTTATCGAAGATCTTCTCTTCCTCTGTATTAAATATAGCTGCTAGATGTCTTTCACCTAAGGCTAAACCTACTGCTGTAGATAAACCTTGTCCTAAAGCACCTGTTGTAGCTTCAATACCTCTAGATAATTCGTAATCTGGGTGGCCTGGAGTTTTTGAACCAAATTGACGGAAGTTTTTGAGATCTTCAATTGTATAATCATGACCAAACAAATAGCTCATTGTGTAAAGCATTGCTGATCCATGTCCTGCACTCAGAACAAATCTATCTCTATTAGCCCAAGTTGGGTCTTTCGGATTAAACTTCATGTGGTTAGCCCACAATTCAAAAATCATTGGCATCGCTCCAAGTGGCATACCTGGGTGGCCTGAATTTGCTGCTTGTACCATATCAATGGCCAAACCTCTAGCCTCGGCTATGGCTTGAGCTTGCATATTTAAATCTTTCTGTGACATCGATAACCTCCGTTATTAAATAAGCTTTTTCATTAATAAGTTTAGCACATCTATAGTTATTTCTGAAGCTATAATAAAAAATTAGTTAAATTTCTAATTTATTAGTATGATTGAACTAACTTGTTTTTTAGGAGGATTTATATGTCAGAAAAATCTTTTAACTCGCAGTTCGCAGATAATCTAGAGAGTCTTGAACAAGCAATGCCTCTTCCAAGCGAAAGTCAGTTGGAGTATCACCATTCTGAACTAGCTGCTTTTATGCACTTTGGTGTTAATACTTTTACAGGCAGAGAATGGGGTACTGGTGAAGAATCTCCTGAGATCTTCAATCCAGAAAACTGGAACCCAGACGGCATGGTCAAAGCACTTAAATCTGCAGGTTTCAAACGCTTAATTATAACTGCAAAGCATCACGATGGTTTCTGTCTGTGGTTTAGTAAATACACAGACCATACAGTTGAGTATTCGCCATTCAAAAGAGATATTTTGGCTGATCTGTCTGCTGCATGTACCGAGCACGGCTTAGATATGGGATTATATCTTTCTCCATGGGATGCTCACGAACCTAGTTATGGTTACGGTACCGGTTACGATGATGCTACAGATAGCAACGGAGACTACAATGAGTTTTATATGAACCAAATTCGTGAAATTTGTGAAGATCCTAAATATGGACGTGACGGTAAATTTGTCGAGTGGTGGCTAGATGGTGCCAAAGGTGAAGGTGCAGATGCTCAAGAATATAAATTTGAAGAATGGATTGCCATTATAAAAGAACACAACCCTGGCATTAATATATTTGGTGCAGGCGTCCTAGGAGGAATTTACTGGGTAGGTAACGAAAATGGTTACGCCCCAGATCCATGCTGGTACACAGCAAACACTAGTGATTCCAGCGATATAACAAGATTAGACCTTGACCCAAATGGTATTTACTGGAGCATTCCTGAATCTGATGTTTCTCTATACAAAGGCTGGTTCCACCACCCAGGTGATGAGCCAAAAACCCAATCCGAATTAGCATATATTTACCTAAACTCAATAGGTAGAGGCTCAACATTATTACTTAATATTCCGCCAACTTTCGAAGGTGATTTCGCTGATGACGCTTATGAAAGTCTAGAGAACTTTGCTAAATCTGTAGATGTTATAAAAGAAGATATATACACATTCGAGGATGGTGAGCTAGAGCAATCTTCAATGCAAGAATTAGATAAAGTTGCTATCGCATTTGGTGAAGAAGAAGTCTCAGAATTAACCTGGACTTTACCTGAAGCAAGTAACTTTGATCTAATCAATATTGCGGAAATGATTGAATTTGGCCAAAGAGTTGAAGAATTTTCTGTTTCGATAAAATCGGCCAATTCAGAAACATTTGAACACATTTATCACGGTACGACAATCGGATACAGAAGACTAGTCTTATTGCCTGATGAATTCAGAGGAAGAAAAATCCAAGCTATTAAGATTAAATTCAAGCTTCTAGCTAATAAGTCTCCACTATTTTTACGTGAGCTCAGTATCACTAACCTACATGAACTTTGGAAGAATCCAAACTCAGCAGCCCCTGCTCCACTACCTGGAGTAGAACCTGGTGATCCAGATTGGTAGAGTTTTGCTCGCCTGATATTTAAATAAAATAGAAAGAACTCACTTAACTTGTTTAAGTGAGTTCTTTTAACTGACTAATTATACTGTAATACTTCTATTTTATAGTTTTACTTATTCAGTCTCTCTTTATACTCTGCAATGTTCTTTGCAGACTCTGCTCTAGCTTTTTCCTGCTCATCAGCGATAATCTGATCTTTAACTTTCATTAATCTAGTAATGTTATCACGCTCATTCTCTTCAAGTCTCATACTGATACTCCTTATCTGAGCTTCCATTTCAGGGATCATGAAGTGTTCTAGTGAGTTAACTCTTCTACGAGTAGTCTCTATCTCTCTAGCTAGCATCTGAATCTCTTTTTCAGCACTTGCGAGAGCTAACAGAGCTGGGAAGGCTTTTTGCAAATATTCAATCGCGGTATCTAATTCAGAACTTGTGCTCGCCAAACCATAAGGATAACTACCTTCTTCTAGCTCATCTTTGAAGTTAATTTCAAATTGAGGAATGCTTAGGGACATGACACTCAATTCTTCAACCTTAACTTTCAATGGTTCAGAATTTAATAGAAGTGCTTCATTGATAACTTTGCTACCATTAACGGATTCAGCAATTGTCATTGCAGCATTAGCATCTTCTAGCAGAGTATCTACTAATTTACGCAATTTCGTGGCATACTCAATTCGTTCCACGAAGAAACGCATTAAACCATCACGTTTATCTTTTAGTAGTTTGTGACCTCTAGATGCAACTTTTAGCCTTGTCTTTAAGCGCATAAGTTCCATTCTATTTGGACTTACTCTATTTGCCATAATCTCCCCTCAAATTCTAAATTTCTTTGCTTCTCACTAATTACTATTTATCGCTATTATTTCCCACAGAAATAGAGTTATTCTCTACTCTTTCTTTAGCTTCATAATAATATTTATCAATTAATTCTTGATCAATACGGTTCAACTCTGATTCAGGTAAAATGGATAACAATTCCCAACCTAAACTCAATGTATCAAATATACTTCTGTTCTCTCTAAATCCCTGACCAATATATTTCTTTTCAAATTCATTAGAGAATTTAACATAAATTTTATCCATATCTGTCAAAGCTGATTCACCCAAGATATCGGATAACTCACGTGCATCTTTACCACGAGAATAGGCAGCGAATAGCTGGTTCATGGTAGCAGCGTGGTCTTCCCTGGTCTTGTCTTTACCAATACCGTCATCTTTCAAACGTGAAAGTGAAGGCAAAACATCTACTGGTGGGTTGATAGATACTTGTGTCAAAGATCTATCCAACATTATCTGACCCTCAGTAATATAACCAGTCAAGTCAGGAACTGGGTGAGTCTTGTCATCATCTGGCATGGTTAGAATTGGAATTAAAGTTATTGAACCTTTGCTATCTTTCTTTCTACCTGCACGCTCATAAATTGTAGCCAAGTCTGTATATAAATAACCTGGATATCCACGTCTACCTGGAACTTCTTTACGTGCTGCAGAAACCTCACGCAAAGCATCTGCATAGTAGGTCATGTCAGTTAGGATAACCAAAACTTGCATGTCTAATTCAAATGCTAAATATTCAGCAGCTGTCAAAGCTAATCTTGGTGTAGCAATACGCTCAATTGTTGGCTCATTAGCCAAGTTCATGAAAGCAACTGTTCTCTCAATAGCTCCTGTTTCATAGAACTCTTGGATAAAGAAGTTTGCATCCTCAAATGTAATACCCATAGCACCAAAGACAACCGCAAAATCTTCGTGATCATCTAGAACTTGTGCTTGTCTAACAATTTGGGCTGCTAATTGGTTATGTGGCAAACCTGAAGCTGAGAAAATTGGTAACTTCTGTCCTCTAACCAAAGTGTTCAAACCATCAATTGATGAAATACCTGTTTGAATAAACTCGTTAGGATATTCACGGGCTGCAGGGTTAATTGGCAAACCATTAATATTACGGCTCATTTCAGGAATAATATCTGGTGCGTTATCTATTGGTCGACCCATTCCGTCAAAAGTTCTTCCCAAAATATCTGGAGAAAGGCCTAACTCTTGACCATGGCCTAAAAATCTAACTGTTGAGTTCTCAATATCAATTCCCATTGCTGAGTTAAACAACTGTACTAAAGCTGTATCACCTGTAACTTCAAGAACTTGGCAAAGTCTTCTTTCACCGTTAGGTAATTGAATCTCCCCCATCTCGTCATAGGCAACTCCTTCAACATTTTTTACTAGCATCAAAGGTCCTGCAACTTCTTGGATTGTTCTATATTGTTTTGCCATCTATTACCTCCTGCCTGCCATTGTTCTGCTGTTTGCTTTTACCTTGAGTATAGATTCTTCCAACTCTTTAAGGGCGTCATTATAAGCAGCTTCGATTTCGTCTTCTTTTTCATATTTCATTCTACTCAAACGAACTCTAATACTCATATCCATAATGTCATCAATACTTGCACCGGCATCAACTAGTGCTGATGCTTCTTTATAGAAACGAATGATCAAATCTAGCATGTAGAATTGTTTTTGTAGTGATGTATATGTATCGACTTCGTGGTATGAGTTCTGGTGTAAGTAGTCATTTCTAATTGAACGAGCAATCTCTAATTTCAACTGATCTTGTGCTGAAAGTGAGTCTTGTCCAACTAATCTAACTATCTCTTCTAGCTCAGCTTCATCTTGAAGAACTTTAAAAGCTGTCTCTTGATTACTTTGCCAGTCTGGGTGAACTTCATCACTGAAGTATGGGTTAATTGTATTCTTATAGAGTGAATATGAGCTCATCCAGTTAATAGCAGGGAAGTGACGTTTCGCCGCTAAGGATGAATCTAGCTCCCAGTAAACTTTAACAGTTCTTAAAGTAGCTTGAACAACTGGGTCAGACATGTCACCCCCCGGAGGAGATACAGCTCCAACAGCAGTAATACTCCCTTCTCTTTCTTCAGATCCTAATGCATGAACCACACCAGCTCTCTCATAGAATTCTGCCAAACGAGAACCTAAATAAGCTGGGTAACCCTCTTCACCAGGCATTTCTTCCAAACGACCACTCATTTCACGAAGAGCTTCTGCCCAACGAGAAGTTGAGTCAGCCATGATACAAACTGCATATCCCATATCACGGTAATATTCAGCGATTGTAATACCTGTATAAATAGATGCTTCACGAGCTGCAACAGGCATGTCTGAAGTGTTTGCAATCAAGATTGTTCTTTCCATCAATGATTCATTTGTCTTAGGGTCAATAAGATTTGGGAAGTCTTTAAGAACTTCTGTCATCTCATTACCACGTTCACCACATCCTATATAGACAACTACGTCTGCATCTGACCATTTAGCCAACTGTTGCTGAATAACTGTTTTACCAGCACCGAATGGTCCTGGAACTGTCGATGTACCACCACGAGCTACTGGGAAGAATGTATCTACAACTCTTTGTCCAGTTACTAGTGGTTTGCTTGGAGCTAATTGTTTGTTGAAAGGACGTCCCTGTCTAACTGGCCAACGTTGTGCCATTTGAACATCTTCTTCAACTACATCGCCCCAGTTATTTGTATATCTAATTTTTGCTATTGGTTCTACTACTGTGTATTCACCTGCTTGAGCAATTTCGACGATTTCAATATCTCCAGGGATGGTTGGTGGTAACATAATCTTATGCTCAATTACGTTATTTTCTTTTACTGTCGCAATAATATCACCTGCTCTTAACTTCTCAGGTAAATCTGTTCTTGGTTCAAAGTACCACTTCTTCTCATGGTCTATTGAGTTAACATCAATACCTCTAGCAATATTACTACCTGAAATTTCACGCATTTTAGCTAATGGACGTTGAATACCATCATAAATAGTTCCCATAAGTCCAGGTCCTAATTCTACGTCAAGTGGGTGATCTGTAGAATGTACAGCTTCTCCAGGTCTTAGACCATCAGTCTCTTCGTAAACCTGAATTGATGCTTCGTCACCGTGCACTTCAATAACCTCACCAACAAGATTATTTTCACCAACACGAACAACATCAAACATTCTGACATCACGCATTCCGGATGCTACGATTAGCGGACCAGAAATCTTAACAATAGTTCCTGTGATGGCTTGTTTCTCGTTTGTTGAATTATTCTGTTTTAAATCAAGATTATTTGCCATTTTCTTCTCCTGTTTTATCCATATCTTCCTCTTCAATGTAGCCTGAAACCAAATCAACACCTATAGCTTTTATAACCATGTTACGTAAACTTCCAAGTGTATCTATGTCTGAATCTGCAGATGGCAAAGTAATTATTGCCGGTACGAATTCATCCGCATAAGCATCAACTATTTCTTCAGCTTCACTTGCTACTTTCGCACTTATATAGATAATTGCATATTTGCCTGAAAGTATTAAATCTTCTAATTGTTTGCTAGTTTCTTCTTCAGGATCTAGTGTAAAAACATTAATCCCTAACGCTGCTGCTCCAGCAAAGCTACCGGCTTCACCCAGGTGAGCAATCTCATAGTCTTCATTATTAAACACGTAATTGCCCTCCATAAATATCTCTTAGTCTTTTAGCAGTCATTTCTTCAGATCTACCTAATTGGTGAGCTGCATGAATCAACTGCAAATTAACAATTTCAATGCGATTAGCTTGCCATAATGCAAAAAGAACTTCGGCTCCATAAATTAGCCCCTGAGCTTTGTCGGCTAGACGAATTAATAGGTTGTCTCGTACTTGCGTAAATTCATTTAGAAACTCAGTAATGGAACTACTCTCTGCCAAATCCAGCAAGTTATCAACTAAACTTCCCTTAGCATTAAATTTCAAACCTAAGTTAATCTTCTCATCATCAAGCTGGTATTTCTCTGCGAAATCGGTAAATTCAATTCTACCTGCTGCAACGAATTGACGTTTAAATTCCTCTAGTGTCAATTTACGCTTCTTACATCTATAAAAGCTTTGTAAATTGCTACTATCAGATTGAATTGAAATATAATCTAGTAATAAGTCTCTATAACCTTTATGTTTGTCTTCAGCTACCAATTCCAAGAAATGAAGATAATATGCTTTATCTAAGTTTATATCAACTGCTGCTAAATCAATTTCGTTTGTTTTTGCATCTTCTTCTAGTAATCTTTCAAGGGCCATTGAGAAGTACTTTTCATGCAAATCTGGTAATACACTATTGGACTTATCTTTGTTTAAATAACTCAATACCCATTGCACTAAAGACTCAATTTCAACATTTGCTGCCTCTTGAAAAAGAGACTCGTTGACTCTCAGAACTCTCTTGGCATCTTGAGCATTAAGCTGACCTAATAAAAAATTTTTCGCTATAACTTTAGCATTATGATAGTCATTCTTAAGAATAAACATCTTGGCAAAATCTTCCTTTTCACCACCGCAGAGTTCTATCAATAGCCTATCATTATCACTATATCCCTTAGTCAAAGTATCGATAACTGTATCTTTAACATCATAGTTTGCAGCGTTAAATTCCCTTGCCCAATGCCCTATCCATTCAATATCATCTGCTTGGTTATCTATTAAACTTTTATAATCCTCAGCTTTCATTAAGTGAGCAAAACGAGCTTTAGCTCGACTTGATTCATAAGCAAAATCAGCATTATCAACAGCAACTCTATCCCAAGACCTCGGACTAACATATATTAAGTTGTCTAAATCTTTGCGGTCAGTCGCCATTATTTAGCCTCCTTAAATAGAGTTTCAGATGCTAGTTTTCTAAGCTCTGTTTCCTTTTCACGGAAAATTGTTCTATAACTTCTGTCATAGACAAAATCCTCATTAGCAACAATAAATCCACCTCTGAAGCTGCCTTCTTCTCCAAGTTCTAACTGATCTTTATTACTACTGTTGTTAATTAAATCTTTGATTATATTAGTTTCACCTTCAGCTGGAGTTATTATGTACTTTCCGTCTTTTAGTTCGGGGAAAAGTTCTACGTAGCGCTTCAACTTAGACTCAGCTGTTTCGTTTTCTAGCTTGGTTCTAGCAGAATTAATTGCATCTTCAATAAAAGAATGTTTAATTTTCAGCTTATCAATTCTAGACTCTACACTTGCTAGTGCCTCAACTTTGCTTGCTTTCTCAGCAATAATCTTTTCAGCTTCAGTATTTGCTCTTTCTAAAATGTCATCTACTTTCTTCTGATTTTCAGCTTTAATGACAGCGACTTTTTCCTCTGTCAATTTTTCTATTTTGTTTTTTTCAGATTCAGCTTTTGAGATTAAGGCTTCTCTCAATTTTGCTAAACTCATTTCATTTTTTTCTTTTGTCATAATATAAACCTCCTTTAAAGTGGTCTATACAAACAGAATTACTAATACTGAAATTAATAATGCGAAAATAGCGTATGTCTCAACCATAGCTGTCATAACCAAAGCTTTAGATTGTTCTTCTGGTCTTCTTAATAGTAATTGAACACCTGCTGAAGCAACTTGTGCTTGTTGGATAGAGGATGGCATCAATACAATTACTGATGGTAAACAACCTAAGAACATCAATACACCTGAATGTAGTGAAAGATCCGCGTAGTTATTGTTTAGGAAACCTGCTTGTAACATAACCATAAACCATACTAGTAAACCGTAAATACCTTGTGTTGCAGGCAAAGCTTGCATGATCAATGCCTTACCATATAAAGCTGGATCCTCTGCCAAAACTCCCATGGATGTTTTACCAACTCTAGCAACAGCTACAGCGGAACCCCAACCACCTGATGCGGCTGCCAATACACCACCTAATAAAGCAATACCTGCTCCGTTAGCAAATAGTTCTTTTAAAATATCTATGAAACCCATATTTTCCTCCTAAATTTCTATATATATTTCTTAATTCATTTTTATTAATTTTATTTTGCTTAAGTTATTTATTCCTCATTAAGCTTCTTCTAACTCTTTTGATACTGGGTGAAATTCAGCATGCATCTTAGCAAATTCACCATTTTTAATTTTGTCTTGTTCCTCTTCAATTTCATTAATTTTAGTAAACTTACTTGCATAATCTAGAGGTTCAAATGGTCTACCTCCACCTTCGTAGAATTTACCAAAGAACTCAACATACTGTAGCCTAATTGTATGTACATATGATGATAAACCACTCAAAGCAAGATCCAGGACATGACCAAAGATTAAAATTACTACAAATAAAATTGCTGTAATACCCTTATATCCGATTAGCATCGCTAGGATATTAACAACCATAGCAATAACTGAAGTAGATAGCCCTAAAGCTAAAATTCTAGAATAACTCAAAATATCTGATAACCATGAAGTTATATCTGTAAGACTTGCTATTCCTGAGAAAATTCTTTTAAAAGGATTCTTAGTACTTTGATCTCCTAACAGGAGCAATACAATTAGTCCAGTTAGCGCTAAGTATTTACCAACACTTATATTTGTAACCCATAAAATCAGACCCACTACTATTAAATACCAGGGTGCAACTTTGAAGAAACCGGTTTTCCAGTCTCCACGTTTTGTCTTGATATATATATCGATTGCCATACCTGCAAAGAGATGAATTACACCAACTCCCATACTTAGGATTAGCATTGCTATCGGCTCTTCCATTGGGTTAAACAGCAACGGCTTAAACTCAACAGCGTTATTAGTTATGGTTGGCAATAAATCCCCAAAGAATCCTCCAAACAGGAAGCCGAAAGGAATTGATACAATGCCGCTTAGCATGAGCATTCCCATAGTCTTCTTGGTATTGCCTTCTACCTTAAATTTAAACAAACCAATTGCACACATAATAGCCATGAGTGCACCATAGCCTACATCACCTAACATCATTCCGAATAAAATAACGTAGAAAACAGATGCCCAGAAAGTCGGATCGATATCATAGCCTGGTTTTGGCAAAGCATACATATCTACAAGAGATTGGAAACTTCTAGCAAACTTATTATTCTGCAATAGGATTGGATAATCTTCATCAGTTTCGACATCTTGTATATCTACAAATATCTGATAATTAGACTCTAATTCTTCCTTTAAATTTGTGCTTAAAGCAGTTGGTGAGTATGAATTAATAGTAAATAGATAGTCTGTGTATTCACACTTTTCAATTGCTCTAAGCTTCTTCAATTGAACTTCATAGAAATCATGAATCACTTCATATTCATCATACTCTGCACTTGTAGAATTCAACTTCGCATCTATTTCTTCGATCTGGTCATCAAGCTTCTTAATATCTTCTTGATTCTCACTGATACTTGCTTCAGAATTTTTACGTTCTTCAACTAACAAGTTGATTTTATCAACTAAACTAATCTCTGGCTCTGCTTTTAAATCATCTTTTGAGATCGAGTTATTTTCAGCAGAGTTTTCTTTCTGTTTCCCTATAAGCACAGTTAAAGATTCATCTTTTTCAAGATCAGAATTAATATCGCTTAGTTCTGTATTTATAGCTTGAATTCTAGCTTGCAATTCCTGATTATGTTCTTCAATATCTCTAATCTTCTCTTTTCTGTCTGCAACTCTTTGCATATCAGCCAAGAAAACTTGAGCTCGACGCATAATATCTTCTTGTTTATCTACAACAGCAAAGTATTCAGCCTTGCTTAACTTACGCTTGGTTGTAAATAAGTCTTTCTTCACTTCAGCTTTCTTTTTAGCTACAGGGATTAACTCTTCCAAAAGTTCAACATACGCAGACAAAAGTCTACTCAAATTTTGACTTTCTACTTCTGGATTAAATTTAGTTTTATTTGATTTAAAACTCTCAAGTTTATCGCTAGCTGGAATTTCGGCATGAATAATTTTATCTGCCTCCGCAAACTCAAACATCCTACCAAAGAAGTACTCATTTACTTGTTCAGCTTCTTCTTTATTTTCAATTTCAGCTTTTGCAGCATCTTCTGCACTTACATTTTCCAGATTATCTGTTGAAATCAAATCATGAACTTCTAATTCATCTGCAATTTCTCTATAAAAACTCAGACTACTTAGATTCTTGATTTTTTCATCTAATTTAAGAGCATTAATTCTGGCAAACTCTTCCTGTACACTTTCGTCTACCTCTATTTGCAAAACACCCAATTTTGTTAAATGACTTAGCACATCTAGTAAATCATCTTTTAGCCCAACTATCGAGACTCTTGACATTCTAGCTACGCTCATAATCTAAGCTCCTAGAAATAATTTTTTCGATAGTTTCAGCTTTATTATTTTCAACTAGTTTATCAAGTTCTAATTTCCATGGGCTATTTTGGAGATTATCATCCTCAGAATTATGGACTTCATAGTTCTGAGCTTCTTTCTTGACATTTCTAGCTTCTTTCAAAGCTGATTCAACTTGCTCGCGAGCACTTTCATAGGCTGCAGCAATTTTATCATCACTAGCTTTTTGCGCAAGATTAACAAGATCTTGGACTTCCTGCTCGATAGAGACAACCATATCAATTAAATCTAATTTTGACACACAGCTCTCCTATCTAATTTGTTTTTAGTTTTAAACAACATCTACCATATTATAACTCAACAGTGATTGATTTTCACGTTTTACGTAAATTAGTAACAAAAACTTATTATTATTTATTTGCAATTTCGATGTGTTTTTTCACAAAAACTAATAAATTTGCTTTACTTAAAAAATACAGTATAGTCAATAGTACAATTAAAATATTTAAGCTATAAGCTATTTCAGGAGGTTCAGAGTTGAACATATATATTGAGCTTGCCATTGCTTTTCTATTTGGGATTATAGGTGGTAGCTAAGTTCTAATAAGATGAGTTAATTAATTCTAATAAAAAGCAGGAATCTATCTTTTAATTCAGCTTATGCAAGCTGAAAAACAGTTCCTGCTTTTCTATATTTAACTTTAAACTAAACTATTGTTTTAACAAAAGTTATTCATCTTCAGATGTTTCTACTTCTTTACTCGCTTCATTGAGTTTCTCTTCCATTAGCAATTCTGCAGATTTTTTGTCTCTTAAATAGTGATATACAAAAATACCAATTCCTACAACTACCATGAATAGTGATAGTAATTGGGAAACTCTAACTGTAGTCTGTCCAACATATAGTGAATCCGTACGTAAACCTTCTACTACATATCTAATTATTCCATAACCAATTAAATAAGTAGCTAGCAGATCACCATTATGTTTATTTTTCCTACGATATAGAATTAAGACAACAAACAATATCATATTTCCTAAAAATTCATAGAAGAAAGTTGGATGAACTGGCAAAGCTGGATTCTGACCGAGTTGAGGATTCATCTCTAAATAAGCTTTTGTACCATTGCTGATCATTCCCCAAGGCAGATCTGTGTTGACACCAAAAGCTTCTTGATTTACAAAGTTGCCCCAGCGACCTATTGCTTGACCTAATGGTAAATAAACAGCGCAGAAATCTATAAATTTAAGAGCAGGCTTCTTCTTAATAGCGTGAATTACTAAAATCGCTATTACCGCTCCTATTACTCCACCGTAAAAAGCCATTCCACCTTGTCTAAAATCAATAATTTTCATAAAATCACCTTTAAACTGATCCCATGAAAACATTACATAGTAAGCTCTTGCTCCAAGCAATGAAGCAATAATTATCATAATAAAATTATCCAACAAGAACTCTTGATCTATACCATATTTTGGTGCATGCCTATATGCCAAATATAAACAAAGCATTATCCCAGTAGTAATAATAATTCCATACCAGTAAACATCTATACCGAACAGGCTAAAAGCCACACGACTGAATTCCAAATCATTTATCCCTAAGCCTGGGAAACTAACTACATATTTATCCATTACTAAATCCCCTTAACTAAAACTATTTTTTATCTAATGTGCTAATTTTTCACTTCTTAAACTAAACTATATCATGCACTAATTAAAAACTTTTTAAATTTTGTGGCAAATTAGTACTGTTCTATTCTCTGGTTTAATGAACTCAAAATGCTTATAAATTTCAGAGATCTCATCATGCATACTGTTATAGATAGTTGCATAGTCAGCAAATTCAATCCCCATAGCTCGTGCATAACTTGCAGCTCTACCAAATTTAGACACAGTGTCCATGTCACGAATAAATTTACCTACGCTGGCTTTCCATCTAGGCTCCATATCCTTAAAGTCAATATATTCTTCCTCTAAGAATCTTTCAAGGTTGTGTGCAATAGCATCAGCAGTTATTCTCGGCTCCAAAGAACTAGCTCTAATACTCAAGTAAGAAAATTCTTGATTAATATTAAAGTTATATCTAATCTCATTTCCCAATAGACCAGTTTCATTAATATGTTTAAACTTAGTAGATCCATATCCAATTACAAAGTCTAAAAGCATTTTCGCTTCTAATCTAGCCTTGATAATTTCTTTTCCACCAACAATGTATGTATCGTTATCGGATATTTTTCTATAAGCTAGTCCAAAAGCATCACTCGTATACTGCCAATTCAACTCCTGAAATCTTTCAAAATCAGCTCTATAATTTTTGTACAACAATATTTGAGTGTTTTTATTTATTTGATAGTTTCTATTTTGTAAAATCTCTGCAATTCTTGGCAAAAGCTTCTCTTCATCAAATTCTCCAGCAAGTATCAAAGATAAATTCTTTATATTAAATATATTCCTAAACACTCGGTGAACGTCTTCTAAACTAATTGATTCAATAGTTGCCAAATTACCTTCAACCTCTTCGTAGTATTCAGGTTGATCATAAAATGCTTTTTTTAGATTCTTATTTATAAAATACTCCGGCTCTCTAGAAGCCTTCAATAGATCTGCTTTTACATCTCTTTTAGCTGCTGCTAGTTTTCTTTCATTCAAATCAACATTTAATACCGTATCTAACAATACTTCAACAGCATCGTAATAATACTCATTTGTAATAATTTCAAAAATCAAATGTGAGTGATCAACAATTAAATTCCCACTAATACCATATTTTGCTAGCTCAACAGCCAGTGAACCCTCTTCAATAAAAGAGAAAATCATTTTTGAAAGTAGCTTCAAGCTTCCTACAGGAACCTGCACCTCTGAATCTGTTAATACATCTATAAATCTTGTATGCATAGCCCCATAAGGTATGGCTAGAGCAGCATACTTTTGCCCAAATCCATCACGTTTCAAGACATCAATATTCATACCCGATAAATGTCTATAAGTAGTAATTTTCTGGCGGGTTAAACTTTCTCTTCTCTGATAACTATATAAGCCATGTCTTTGCAGCATATTAATCCTCATCCTCCAGATCATGTTTCGGTGTTAATCTATAATCTAATAAGAGTTTCATTTCTCTAGCAATTTTTGCTAAATCTTCGCGGCAAATACTCTTAATATGCTCAATTGCTTCTCTAGCATTATATTTATTAGATGTTATTAAATTATGACTATTAAATTCTACTCTAGACTCCCCATCATCGATTATTGCTGAATACTGATTCTCAACAAACCTCAGCGCACTCACAAAAGCAGAATCCGAGTAATCATCTTCTCTAACAGAATTTACAACCTTATTCATCAGCTCTAGTGCCTTATCCTCATCTCCAGGTTCTACCTGCGCATAAACAAATAACAAGGAAGAATCAGAGCGATAGAACGACTCTATTTTGTAAATATACTTTAATTCATCTTTTATATACTGATTAAACAAGGATGTAGTTTTACCTGCAATTAATGCACTTAAAACCTGGGCCTTAAGCACAGAAATAGAGTATGGGCCAGGTAAGTTTCCAAAAACAATCGCAAGGTGACTTAATTTGGAGTCAATTTGTAATTCTTTACTGGCTACAGCTATGAAATTACTAAAACCTGGACTTACTCCTGGCAAAATTTGCAAAGCATCTCTGTTCCTAGGAAGTTTAGACAATTTATCCACAATACTTTTTGCAAATTCGTTATCTGTGAACCTTCCACTAGTGATGACCCTTATATGCCCCTTTGAGAACATACGCATCCAAGCTTGTTGAAAATCTTCATTATTAATATTTTGAACTTTCTTTATATATTCAGAAATTGAAATATTCTCAGAGTGAGCCCTAGCATTTTCTGTATATAAATCTTCTTTAGCAAATAAAAGTGCTTTATTCTTATCTGAAGCATAAAACTTCTGATAATCATAAATCATGTTCTGCTTCTCTTCTTCTATAACTTCTAGAGGGAAATTATAGAACTCATCCCAAACTGGATTAACTATTAAATCAAGCAAGAGTTTACTTGTATTCTTAAATACTTCTGTTTCTTCCAAGCCTCTATTAACAGCAGAAAGCTTAAATCTAACAACTTGTAAGTCCCCAACCTGTTCTGTATCTGTCTCTATTCTACTCGCAAATTGATGGTCTAAAAACGCCCTGAACTCCTGTCTTGTAGGATAATCTGGAGTTGTAGCAGTTAACACATTAGCTAGGAGTTGGTTTGTTAGAAATTCATCTTCTTCAAATGGTGTATATACTTCTACATACAAATATGAAGTATTAAATCTCTCAGATCTAGAAATATATATAGGGATTCCATTTCTATCAGTAAAAAGTCTAAACTCCTCATTATTGTTATGGTATTTTAATGCATTTTTCAGATCTATATCTAATTGAGCTGACATTGCTATAAAACTAGGAAATCTTTCTTCTGGTCTCTCAAATTTTAACAGCTCTATCTCAACATATTGATTATATAAATCAAAATTCTCACCTATAATATAACTCTCAACTAGTGGATAAGGATCTGTATGGTTTACAGTTGGTCTCAAACCTATGCTTGTAAGAGAATTATAATAAGTATCACCTACTTTTGTTCTACTGTTATACACACCAAACTTTGGCATTACCATGCCTTCAGGGATTCGTATATTTGCAGTAGGCATACCTATAGTTCTACCCAAAGCATTACCATGAATGACAATTCCTGGCAAAGTATAAGGTTTACCTAGAAGTGAACTAACTTTTTCCATATTCGCATCTACAATATTTTCACGAATATTTTCACTAGATATAATCTCGCCATCATATAAAACAGGATTAATAACTTTTAGCTCGACATTATTAGCATCACACCAGTTTTGCAAAAACTCTACATTACCTGCACGTTTTTTGCCAAAATGGTAGTCTTCACCAACGAAAAGTATTTTACAATTTAGTATATCTTTCAATATATCGTTACAAAACTCTTCAGGACTTAAGCTTGCATAATTCTTATCAAATTTTTGTAGAATTACAGAGTCAACACCTAATGCTTCAAGAGTCCTATCTCGTTGTTCATCACTTTGCAAAAGTCCTTTGAACTCTCTCTCAACATTAGGCAAGGGAGATGTTAATAATTCTTTTTCGCCAGTCATCCCTGGAACAACAACTTTTAGATAAGCATTTGCATTTATTGGTTTAGGATAACGATCAAAGGACAAGACACTAGCTTCCAAGCGTTTCTCTCTTGCAATTTGTACCATTGCCCTGATTATTTCTTGATGACCTCGGTGCACACCATCAAAATAGCCCAAGGCTACAGCCTTTGGGTTCTGAAATCTTGAATGGTTATCATCTTCTCTAATTTTACTTAAATCTAGATTTAAAACTTTCAACTTCAGTAAACATCCTTTCTGCCGTTAATGCTTTTCCTCTATCAGTCTCTATAATTTTAGCTAAACCAATAAATTTTTCAGCAAAAAATAATCTAAAATAATTGTCTGTATGAAATTCTTGCGATTTCAAATATTTTTTTGCATTCACCTTTTGGCCTTGGAGCAATTTCACTGCATCTTGATACTCTAAGTTTAGCACAGGATAGTCTGGGCGTGCTGTTGCAGGAGATAATAATAGCTTACTATTATCAAAATCCTGTAAATCACTCGCTTCTACAATGTTTTCCAAGCCTTCTAATTTTATACTATCTTCTAACTTATATGGTCCGTTCGCTAATCGTCTCAAGCTAAAAGCGTAAGCAGATAAACCACATATTTTCGCTAAATCCTCTGCCCAAGTCCTTACATATGTGCCACTTGAAACAGTTAAATCAAAAATAGCCCAGGCTCTAGGTAAATTTACATATTTAGCTGTATCTAAATCCGAAAAACTCTGATCAAGTCCTGGGAAATAATCTTTTCTAGCTTGAGCTTGTTCAGGACATAATCTTTCGAATGCTTCCCAGGTAAAGTTTCCTTTTGTCTCTTGTGCTAATTTAAGCTGTTCCCCATCATGCTGTTCACCGTCAAGCTGTTCTACGTCTTTACTATTCTCAACATCAAGAACTCTAGGATTCACTCCGGCAGCAATAAAATTAGCCTCATATATGTAAGCTGCTCTGGTCTTAACAGGAACTTCTATCTCATTTCTTGCATACCAATACATTGGTTTACCATCAAGTTTTACCGCAGAATACAATGGAACTGCTTGAGTTATTTTCCCTGTTAATTTTTCAGCTGCAGATTTTATTTTTTCAAAATTGTTTAGTCCAAAATATTCTAAGTCTTTTAAACTTAATTTATCATTTTTTACAACTTCCCCAGAGAGATCTTGGGTCGTAGTACTTTCGCCTAAATTAATCATTACTCTATAGGTCTTGTTATAATCATCCATGTATTTAATCATGTTTGTAGACTTACCTATAGCAACAGGCAAAACCCCATCAGCAAAAGGATCTAGAGTGCCTACATGACCAACTCTAGACTCTTGACTTAAGGTCTTAACTTGTCTGACAACTTGCATAGATGTTATTCCTGCTGGTTTCCAGATGTTAAGCAACCCACCTTTACAACTCTCTCTATTTTTTTTACTCATAAATAAATCCTAAGCTAATAAAATAATGTTACCCCAAAATCTATAACCCTAATTCATGTTTTATTTCAGCTATAATTTGTTGCGCAATGCTGTCCAAATCGCTTGCCCCTAACTCTGAAGCAGCTATAGTAAATCCCGCAGCATTTAAATGCCCACCGCCATTATGTGCTCGAGCAATCACAGAGATATCATTAGGTCCAGTACTTCTTAGGTTGCCCCTTGCTGTCCCTTCTTTTGTTTCACGTAATACAAGGCTAACTATAACACCCTTGATATTTCTTAATACAGCAGGCAAATTTTCTAAATCAGCATCTGTAATATTATTAGCATTCATAAACTCCTGAGATACGCTTAAATATGCGATTTTCTCGTCAGCACTTAGTTTAGCATGCTGGATAAGTTTAGTTTCTGCAATCAATCTATCCCATGGTTTTTCCTTAAACAAATGATTATTTAGCTCAGCTACATTAATCTCATACTCTAACAATTCTGCAGCAATTTTAAGCGTTTCAGCTTTTGTATTATCATATGAGAAACTTCCTGTATCTGTTAATAACCCTGTGTATATGTCTAAAGCAATATCTTTATCAAATAGTTTTTCACCAGTAAATTCTTCCAATACCAAAATCAATGTATATACCAGTTCAACATTAGCTCCTGCTTCTGGATCTATGAAAATCAAGCCTCCATTATCTTTGCTACTAATGTGATGATCTATAATTGCATATTCAGGGCTATCTTGGAAAATTCCTAGTCTATTGGCCAATCTATCATCTTCAGATGAATCTACTTGTATGGATAAACTTACTTTTTGTTTGAACTCATTCTGATCCTCTTCAGACAATTCATTCCAATTAATAAATTCAGATTCTGCCCTCATATATGCCATCTCATTTGAGAGATCTTCTTCTGCTAATACAGCTGCCTCAATTCCTAATTTAGTAAAAACTTTTACTAATGCAAAAGAAGAGCCGTAGGCATCGCCATCAGCTCTTACATGTGGATAAACTAATATCAATTCATCTTGATTTCTTTTGCTAAGAATTTTTTTAGCTAAAGCTTCTAGCCCTATTTTTCTAGTTTCTCTAGTCATAAAACTCCTAATTATAATTACATTATTAAGTAAACTCGGAAATTTGCTTCCTCATTCACAATGAATATCTTCTAGTCTACTAATCTAGATCTTCCAATTCTGTTTCTTCAACATCAACATTATCATTTTTCTCAGATTTAACTTGCTCCAAAATTTCATCAATTCTTTGACCTTTATCAAAAGAATCATCCAAGTGGAAGCGCAACTCTGGGGTTACTCTCAGTTTCAATCTTTGAGACAATGTCTTACGCAAGAATCCTTTGGCACTATTTAATGCCTCTACAGCCTCAGCTTGCTTGTCCTTGTCTTGTGCCAAAACACTCACATACAAGTCAGCATAGTTAAAATCGCTACTGACTGTAACATCAGTAATTGATGTAAATACAGGAACTCTTGGATCATCTAATTCAGTTCTAATAATCTCTGCAGTGAGGCGTTTAACCTCATCTGCAACTCTATTTTCTCTCTTAAAAGCCATTTTATCCCCTTTCAACTTCTTCGATTACGTAAGTTTCTACTATATCTCCGACCTTTAGATCGTTATAGTTAGTAATTGTTAAACCACATTCGTAACCAGTATTTACCTCACGTACATCATCTTGGAAACGTCTTAGAGAATTAATTTCACCATCATAAACGACAATTCCATCTCTAATCAAGCGGCACTTAGAATTACGTGTGATTTTACCATCTGTAACATAACCACCACCAATTGTACCGATCTTGCTGACTTTATATGTCTCTCTAATTTCAACGTGACCCAAGATAACTTCTTGATACTCTGGATCGAGTCTACCAACCATAGCAGCTTCGATTTCTTCAATCGCTTGATATATTACTGAGTAAAGTCTGATATCAACTTCTAATTCTTTCGCCAGGTCGATAACTGTATTGTTTGGTCTAACATTAAATCCAATTACAACAGCATTACTTGCTTCAGCCAATCTAATATCTGACTCATTAATTGCACCAGCTGCTCCGTGGATTACATTAACTCTAATCTCATCATTATTTAATTTCTCTAATGAGCTTTGCAAAGCTTCAACTGAACCTACAACATCTGCTTTAATAATAACGTTAAAGTCTAGTACTTTACCTGATTCTATATGTGTGAACAAGTTATCCAAGGTAATAACTTGAGATTTTCTAAAGCCTTCTTCACGCTCTTGACTTGCTTTTTGCTCAGCATAAGCTTTAGCTTTTCTCTCATCTTCAACAACGTAGAATTGAGAACCAACTTCTGGAACTTCAGGTAGACCTAGAATTTGAACTGGAACTGATGGTCCTGCATCTTTGATCTCATTACCCAAAGAATCCTTCATTGCACGGACATTACCTACGACAGTATCTACTAGAATTGTATCACCTTGCTTCAAGTGTCCTCTTTGTACCAATGCTGTTACCACTACACCACGATGTTTATCTAGCTCTGCCTCAATAATAATACCTTTGGCTTGCTTCTTATCGTTTACCTTCAACTCCATGACATCAGCTGTTAGGAGGACCATTTCTAGTAGGTCATCTACACCTTGTCCGGTCAAGGCTGAGATTGGTACAACTACTGTGTCACCACCCCAGTCTTCTGCAACCAACTCATGATGAGTTAATTGCTCCATTATTCTATCAGGGTTCGCAGTTGGCTTATCCATCTTATTAATTGCAACGATAATCTCTGTGCCAGCAGCTTTAGCATGGTTAATTGCCTCAATAGTTTGTGGCATGATTCCATCATCGGCAGCAACAACTAATATTGCAATATCAGTAGCTTGAGCACCACGAGCACGCATTGTGGTAAAGGCCTCGTGTCCTGGTGTATCCAAGAAGGTAATTTCTCTACCATTAGCTTCAACCATATAAGCACCAATACCTTGAGTAATACCACCAGCTTCACCACCAGCAACTTTTGTATTACGTATATGGTCTAGCAAGGTAGTCTTACCATGGTCAACGTGACCCATAACTACAACAACTGGAGGTCTCTTAACCATATCCTCTTCCTTATCTTCGGTTTCGTCGAATAAGTCAGTGGTAATTTCTGTATCGTCCTCTAGCCTCTCTGTAGTTACGCCAAATTCATCAGCAATAATTGCAGCAGTTTCATAGTCGATATTATCGTTTAGAGTTGCCATAACACCATTTTGCATTAAGTGCATAATTACGTCTGATGATGGTTTAGATAGAGCTTCTGCAAATTCTTTTACTGTCATAGTATCAAGTAAAGCTACATGGGTAACAGTACTTGCTGCAGGTTTATTATCTTGCTCTTTCTTCTCTTGTTCCTTTCGTTGATTATGCTTACGTGTAAATTCTAATTCACGTTCACGATACTTATCTTGTTTGGTTCTTTCTTTCTCAAAACTTCTTGAACGATGATTGAACTTGCTTTTTGCTCTTTGGTTATCATTTACTGGTAAATCTTCAACCACATCTTTTTTCTTACGTTTACGTGGTTTTGAGCGAGCACTCTTGTCCTCTTCCTCATCGTTATCTTTGTCGTAAGGAGAGAACTCATTACTCTTATCTTGGAATTTACGTTTTGGTCTTTGCCTATTATTTTCTTTTTCTTCTTTTTTCTTGGCAAAAGCTTTTGCAGTAGCTGCTAATGAATCATTTGTAGCACTACTAATCTTACGAGGTCCTTTGCTCGCAAAACTATCTCCAGAAGCTAACTTTCTAGGACCTACAGTTTTTGCACTTGGTGTCTTCGCATCTTTGTTTGTCTCTGTAGTTGACTTGCTTGCGGTCTTTGTTTCAGTTTCTACTGATTTATTTTGTTCTTTCGCAGCTTCAGCCTGTTTTGCTTTCTCAGCTTCTACTTGAGCAGCTGATTTAATTTTTCGTGGTTGAGCAGGTGCAGTTGCTAATTTTTCTTTAGCACTTACTTTCTTCTCATCCTGACTCTCACTAGCCTTCGAACTTTCTACAGTTTTTGCTACTTCTTTACCTGCAGTCTCATCTGCTTTTTTAGCAACTTTTCTTGCAGGTGTTGCTGTTTTTTCGCTTGTAGTTGAACTCTCTACAGCATCAGCTACTTTAGACTCTTCTTGCAAATCTTTTATGTTACCTAACTTACGAGGTTTAACTGAGGTACTTGTTGCATCTTCGCTTTTCACATCTTCCTTAGCAATCGCAGCAGTAGCATCAGTTGACTTTTCCTTATTAGCTTTGTCAGATTTATTGGCTTTTTTAATTTTTACAGTACCAGTAATTACCTTACCGGAAACACCTTTAAGGCCAATAGTAGCGTTATCATTTTTTGCTTGTTCAGAATTATCTATAGATTGGGCATTATTTTTATTTTCATCAACATCTTGCTTCTTAGCATCTTGATTATCTACCATAACTTTTCCTCTTACCTCCATAAGTAATCTTAATTTACTTAGTTTTTCTACTTCTAATTAATTAACTATTATCTTCTCACTTTGCCAATTTAAGTATACCTTGGGCAAAGCCTTCATCAATGATTCCTATAATTGAAACAGTTTCCTTTTTTAGTATTCTTCCTAATTGCTCTGCATCTGAGAAAGCAATCAAAGGGATACTACCTTTTTCTAGATTCCTATCAGTTTCTAATGTGTCTACATTTTTGCTTATTCTCTTAAGCGAGTTTTTGCCTATATCATTGGCTACCAATATAGTTTTTACAGTAGCTTTGGTTAAAGCAGCTAGAGTTGCATCCATACCTATAGTAATAGCTCTAGCTCTACGAGCCAACCCGAGTAATCCAAAAACATTTTGTTCTTTTTCTTCTGGAATCCTCATCATAAGCGTTCAACACTTCCATCTTTATTGAGGCGAAATACTTTCCCCTCTTTTATTGTTTCATTCTTGGTTTCATTGATAAAGTCCAAAAGCTCAGTTTCTAAGCTCGGATCTACTTCTGCTTTAAGTGATCTTTTTAACATACCTTTAGCAAAAGCAAGTTTAATACAATTCTCATCCTTGCAAATATATGTACCACGTCCGTCCATTTTATATAGATGATCTACCACTATACCTGTATCAATCTTAACTAATTTAAATAGCTCTTGACGTTCACGCATCTCTCTACAAGCTATACACATTCTCGTAGGAATATGCTTTTTTTTCATACACACATTTCTCCTAATTATTAAACTTTTCTGACTTACTCAGCTTCTGCCTCAGCTTCATCCTCATCAGCAGAATCATCTTCATTTCCTGCTGAAAGAATCTGATCAGCTAAGTCATCAATGCTTGCCTCTGTTTCATCTTCTACCTCAGCAACATCTAATAACTCTTCATCAAGTTCCTCTACTGTTTCTGCATCATGTTCTTCCGCTAGTGTATCAGCAATAGCTGAGAATTCTGCCATAAAATCAGATTCAAGTAATTCTCTAGCTTCAGATTCATTCTTAATGTCAATCTTCCAACCAGTTAGTTTGGCTGCTAGTCTTGCGTTTTGTCCTCTTTTACCAATAGCTAAAGACAATTGGCTGTCTGGTACTACAACTGTAGCTTCTCTTACAGCTTCACCATTTTCATCTGTTGTTTCTACAAGATCAACTCTCAATACAGATGAAGGTTTCATAGCATTCTTGATAAATACTGTTTCATCCTCATCCCATTCAATTATGTCTATCTTTTCGCCTCGCAATTCGTCCATTACATTTTGTACACGAATTCCTCTTTGACCAACACATGCACCTAAGGCATCAACATTCTCATCATGTGAGTGTACAGCAATTTTAGTTCTAGAACCGGCTTCACGAGCAGAACTGACAATCTCTACAACGCCTGCCGCTATCTCTGGTACTTCTTTTTCGAAGAGTTTTTCAACCAATTTCTCACTAGCTCTTGATACATAAATTACAGGTCTACCTCTGCGCTCATCAACTTTCTTGATTAAGAATTGCATGCGCTCATTAAATTCATATGTGTCCAAACTACTTTGTTCAAAACTAGTCAAGGTAGCTTCTGCACGACCTATATCTACAATAACTTCTCTCTTGTCTGCACGTTGTACTGTACCACTTGCAAGTTCGCCAATTCTACCTCTAAATTCGTCATGAATCATTTGGCGTTCAGCAGATATTAAGCTTTGATTAATGGCACTCTTTGCAGCTTGAGCAGCTAGTCTACCGAAATCCTGTGGTTCTAATTGGTACTGTAAGACGTCACCTTCTTCGAAATCTTCATCTATTGCCTTAGCTTGAGATAGAGGTATTTGTGAGTTAGGATCTTCAACTTCTTCAACAATTTCTTTTTCCAAGAAAACTGCCATCTCACCTGTTTCTCTATTAATTGATGCTGTAACATTTTCTGATGTTCTAGCATTAAACTCACGCTTGTACGCTGCAACCAAAGATTCTTCTATTGCAGTGAATATTCCATCTTCATCTAGACCTCTCTCTTTACAAAGGTCTCTAATTGCTGTAATTAATTCAATATTCATTTCCATGACCCCTTATTTAATTTGCATTAATTATTTAAAATTTATAACTCTTTTAACTTTTGCTATATCTTCTAAAAGGAAACTTACCGGCTTGTCATCTACCTCTATATTAAGATTATCATCCTCGCTACCAAGTAGGATTCCTTCGATCTTTTTCTGACCATTCTGCGCTTGGTAAAAAGATATTTCAACCTCACTACCTACATATCTAGCAAAATCCGCAGCTGTCTTTAGCGGCCTATCTATACCCGGAGACTGCACTTCTAAGTAATAAGCCTGTTTGATCTCTACTTCTTCATCAATAATTGGATCAATAGCTCTACTTACTCTCTCGCAGTCATCCAAACTAATGCCACCACGCTTATCAATGATTATACGCAAAATCCATTTAGCTTCTTCTTTTAGATACTTAACTTCTAAAAGCTCAACTCCTTGATTTTCCACCTCATCTCTAATAGCACTCTCAACCCTGCTTTGGATGTCTTTTTTAATACTTGCCATATTTACCTCTTTTTTAATGTTACAAAAAACAAAAGAGCGGAAAGTCAGATTCCACTCTTATTAATTAGCGTATATCAATGGTCAAATATTAGCACTTATCGCTAATTCAGTCAATAGCGTTTGTTTCTTATTGTTTTAGAGTCAGGGTATCATTTCACTTGAAACTCACACAGAGTTTTCTGCTACAAAGGTCAGCTTAAAATCCTCGAGTCCTCAGCAAGTTATTTTTAGGCAAGAAAAAACCCTATCAAATTTTGGCTTAAGTAATTTACTCCTACCAAAATTAAACAGGGTCTCAAGTTTTATTAATTTTGCTCAAGCTTAAGAAACATATTTTTTAACCGAGTCAATTACATCTTCCTCAGGGCAACTAAATATAATTTCTGCTTCAAAATGATTCTTCTCTGCTAGGCCTTCTAGAGCAGCTAAAAACTTAGCTAATTCTTCTTGATCGTTACCAGCAATTTTACCGATACTATCAATATAAATGTGAGAAATATCGTAGTCTTTTGCATTCAAACCAGCTATAAATGCTAAAGTTTCTCCATAATTGTCAACAGGATACTCATCAACATCAATCATTCTAATCTGATGTTTGACGTAAGGATTCAATCTATCACCTCTTAGAATACAAACAACATTGTTCTCATCGTTGCTTGCCATATTATTCAAATCATCAACTAAACGATTCGTTTTTCCTGATCCCTTTGCTCCGACAATCAAATTAACTTTCATAAAAAAATCTCCTTTCCACACCTGAGATTACTTTTGTATATATTATAGTCCACCAAACACTTTACACAAAACAAAATTTCATTATTCACAAAAAGTTTGTGCAATAAGGATAAAAACCATATCTTTTTTTGGTATAATAGCCCTGAAGGTGGTGAGTTAAATTATGGAAAAGAATATGTCTTCTAGCAAAGATAAAGTTACACTAAAAGTAATAATTCTATACATCTGTGAACAAATAGACAGTTTAAGTGAACAAGAGTTAATGCAAATAGTTCTTGAAACTATGTACATGGATTATTTTACCTTCAGCAAACTCCTGGGCGAACTTATAGATGAGGACTTATTATCTGCAACCATAAGAAAAGAAGAAAGCCACAAAACTAACCCACCAAAACGCTTCTCTTTAACCAACAAAGGTGCAGTAGTACTAGAAACACTTAACGATAATATACCTCATGCAATGACAAAGTACATCCAAGGGGTAATTGCTCAAAAGAATTCAGACAAAAAATCTAGCGAAAGCGTTGTTTCTACTTTTGAAATTACAGCAAATGCATCATTCAAACTAAAGCTTGAATTGAAAGAACAAAGCGAAACCTATTTCAACTTGCAATTCAATGTTCCTAATCAAGAAATGGCAAAAAAGATCAGTGATAACTGGGAAAAAAATGCGGGCAAAATCTACCCGCAAATTCTAAATCTCTTAAATGAGCAAGATAATCAAGAAGTTTGATTATCTAAATTTATAAGTTATAAATTGTTTTGCCTTTTTTCGCTAACTCTTCAGAGAATTTGTACAATACAAATTTCCTGCCAATTACTTGCACAATATCTGCAGCAGTCTTTTCTGCCAAATCGTTTGCCAATTCTTTAATAGGAGTTGTGTTAGTTTTTAACACAGTTACTTTTACTAACTCTCTTGTTCGCAACAAGTTATCTAACTCAGTGATTATATTCTCATTGACATCATCTTTACCGATATGCAACAGACTATCTAAGCTATTGGCTTCCGCTCTTAGATAAGCTCTTTGATTACCATTAATTGCCATTTACTACCTCTAATTCTTTTTTCTAATTCTATTTGTATTTTTATTTTATCTAATCATTGTCATTGCAAATATTAATTAGTGTAATGTTAAAAATATCAGCTTTAACTCTAGTTATTACGTCACTTTAACCTTAACTCTAGTTTTTACTTCACTTTAAAATTCACTTCAGCTTTCACTTTCAATTTTCTAACTAATCTTATATACAACTAGTCAACAAAATCAAACAATAAGTCTCCAAGTGCAATTGTATCGCCTTCTTCTGCGCCTAATTCGTGGAGTTGATCAATAATTCCTTGATCACGCAATTGTTTCTGGAACCATTGCAATGAGTCGACACTATCGAAATTTACTCTTCTTAATAGGTCGTCTATCCAAGTACCCTCTACTACGTAGAGATCATCTTCTTTATAGACTTCATAGGTTAACTCTTCCAACTCGTAAACCTTAATTGGCTCTGGTTTCTCATACAAAATCGTCTCA
Organism: Fastidiosipila sanguinis; assembly: GCF_002998295.1. Taxonomy (GTDB): domain Bacteria; phylum Bacillota; class Clostridia; order Saccharofermentanales; family Fastidiosipilaceae; genus Fastidiosipila; species Fastidiosipila sanguinis. Next base: position 253,647 of record NZ_CP027226.1, on the reverse strand, counting down.
GGTAATTTAACCAGCATGCCTGCTATTGCTTTGAGCAACTCGTCTGTACCCCAGTTAATAGGAGCCGACATTGAATGAACTTCATAGCCATCAGCCTCTATTTTTTCCTTAAGGGCTTCAACATCTTCCTCTTCACAAAGATCGATTTTATTTAGAGCAACTATTTGTGGTTTATCTGCTAAAACTTCACTAAACTCTCTCAATTCCTTGTTAATCATCTGGAAGTCCTCATATGGATCTCTACCCTCTGAACCGGATGCATCCAAAACGTGAACTAACATTTTGGTACGTTCAATATGACGTAGGAAATCATGTCCTAGACCTGCACCCTGGCTAGCACCTTCAATCAATCCCGGGATGTCAGCTACAGTGAAGCTAAAATCTCCTACTGTTGCAATTCCTAATTGAGGTTCAAGCGTGGTAAAGTGATAATTTGCAATCTTAGGTTGAGCTCTAGAGATAACAGATAAGTAAGTACTCTTACCAACATTAGGCAACCCTAGTAGTCCAACATCAGCCAATATTTTCAACTCCAAACTTACATAGAATCCGTCAACTAGTTCTCCTGGCTTAGCAAATGTAGGAGTTTGCCTTGTAGAAGTTGCAAAAGCTGTATTTCCAACTCCACCTCGTCCACCTTTGGATAATAAGACTGTTTCGCCAGCTTCAGTCAGGTCGGCAAGCAATTCTCCAGTTTCAAAGTTTCTAACAACAGTACCTATTGGCACGTCTATTGTTAAATCTTCACCACTTTTACCTGCTTTTTTCTGTTTACCACCATGCTCACCATTCTCAGCTAAATATTTCTTTTTATCACGGAAGTTTTGGAGAGTGGTCATACCAGCTTTGGCTTTAATATAAACAGAACCACCTCTACCACCATTACCACCATCAGGGCCACCCTTAGGTATATATTTACCACGATAAAAAGACACAGCTCCGTTTCCGCCATTTCCTGCCTTCACGAAAATTCTCGCTTGATCAACAAACATGTCTTACCTCCTCTCCTGATTAAAAAAGTCCGGTAATTCTACCGGACTTGTAAAATTTCTTATTATTGAATAGCTCTATCTAGAGCATTACTAAGTGAAATAAAAGTTTTTATCTAATTAAGCTTCTTGAGCTACTGGATAAACACAAACTTTTTTACGATTTCTACCTAGTCTTTCAAAACTTACAACACCATCTACTAATGCAAATAGAGTATCGTCTTTACCTCTACCTACGTTTTCGCCTGGATGAATTTTAGTTCCGCGTTGTCTGTATAGAATGTTTCCTGCTAAAACGAACTCGCCATCACCAGCTTTTGCGCCTAAACGTTTTGCTTCTGAATCACGACCGTTCTTAGTAGAACTCAAACCTTTTTTACTAGCTAATAATTGTAAATCTAATTTAAACATTTTCTTCCTCCCTATTTATATCTACAGGTTCTGATTGCACTTGTACATATTCTTTACCATAACTGTAAGATATTTGCTCACATCCGAGCTTGAAACTCTTGAATAGCAAATCTGCTTCATTTCTTTTATCTTCTGGTATCTCTATAACTTCGCACCAGAGTTTGCCTGGTTCAAAAGAATATTCAAGTTCAAGTTTTAATAAATCTGTCAAACTTACGACTAAACTTCCCGCTAGACTAGTTACACCAGCACAAACTTCATCTGTCTCTCCCGGTTCTGCATAATCTGCATGGCCATCTGCTAGGAATCCGCATAGTCCTTTTTGATCCTCATATAAATTAACTTTTATCATATTCTTACCTCTATTAATTCACATGGGACTTCTTCAACATTAAGCTTAAATACTTGTGATTCTTACGCTTGTGTATGCTTGACGATGACCTTGGGTTCTACGGTATCTCTTCTTAGGTTTGTATTTGAAGACTCTAATTTTCTTACCTCTACCGTGTTTTACGATTTCAGCTTTAACGCTAGCTACTTCACCGAATTTAATACCAGCATCATCTGCAACTGCCAAAGTCTCCAATTCAACTGTATCACCTACTTCACCTTCTAGTTTCTCTAGGTATACAACTTGACCTTCTTCTACACGGTACTGCTTACCGCCACTACGAATTACTGCGTACATATCTGTCCTCCCTTATTATTTTTGGGGCTCGCTTCGACAGGTAATCTTCTAAAATTAAAGATGTTTCCGACCTGGAAAATGCGACACTGATAAAAGTTACCAAAAAGAACTTGATAAGTCAAGCGCTTACGGCACTTTTAGAAAAATATTTTTTATTTGTAACATTATACTACATCTATGTTTCTTTCGCACCAGACTTGAATTTTAGCAAAGCTTACTTCATTTTGATTTTTTGTCGATATATACCGTCAAAAAATATTTAACAACAATTTATATTTAGCTTCCTTATAATTAATACAAATATTAATAAAAGGACTAGGGATAAGATTAATAACAAAAATGAAAAGTAAGAATATTTTTTACAAACTAACTAAACATACACTTAAGCTCATAACTATTGTGCTTATTTTGCTATTACTATTTATCGCTACTAATGTTCTTATTAATCTACATGTCATTTCTAGTACCAAAGGCCAAATCCATTCTCCTGAGGATGTGAGCATAAACGATTCAGACACTATGTCACCCCAAGCCATTGTCGTCTACGGAGCTGGTATTTATAAAGATAAACCTACGCCTTTTCTGCAAGAACGTCTTGATACAGCTATTGACCTATATAAGAAAGGTCTTGCACCAAAAATAATAATGTCAGGCGATCATACTGGTGATCACAACGAACCTAAGGTTATGAAAAATTACGCCATTAGCCAAGGTGTCCCAAGTGAAGATATCTTCATGGATCATCACGGTTATAATTCCTACGCCACTACTTTAAGAGCCAAGGAAGTTTTTCAAGTCGAACGAGCTATATTCGTTACTCATGAATACCATTTGTATAGAACCTTATATATAGCTAAGTCAATTGGAATAGATGCAATTGGAGTACCTTGTGATTCACATAAACATCCTAGTACAACTACTCCACTCTGGCAGTTGCGTGAAATATTCGGTCGCTCAAAAGATTTCTTCCTCTCAAAATTCCAGCCTGATCTACATATAAAGGGGCAAACAATAGATTTAGATTCTGATGGAGATATAACCAACGAGACTAATTAGCGATATGGATATGTTTAACAGTATGCATCCGTACAATTGCTTTCACGCAGTAGCTCAAGAAGTTTTCTTGGGTTTTCAATAATAATATCTGCACCATTTTCTGCCAAAACTTCTGCATTTCTGTAACCCCACTCTGCGCCAATCCCATAAGCACCTGAATTAACAGCTGTCTTAACATCAGTATCTGAATCACCGATTAAAATTGTCTCTTCAGGGGATATCTGTAATTCTTCTAACGCTTCGTAATAATAGGAAGGGTCTGGTTTTAACGTTTTCTCAGGATTGTCGCCCAAAACTTTTACGAAAATTTCTGGATAAAAGTGCTGCACAATCTCTTTTGCCAAGACCTCGTTCTTATTGGTAAGCACCATAAGTGTTTTGCCTTGTATTCTGAATTCCTCTATAAGTTCACTAATGCCATCATATTCAACTGAGTAATCCCAAAGGTGCTCTGCGTAATACTCATTAAATATTTCTACTAATTTAGCGAACTCCTCTTCACTTACAGAAGCAGGCAAAGCTCTCTCAATTAACTTCGGAATACCATTCCCTACGAATCTTCTAACTTCATCTAAGGACCTTGTTGGATATCCAGATACTTCTAAAGTATGGTTACAAGCGTAAGCTAGGTCGTCTATTGTGTTTAATAAAGTACCATCTAAATCAAAAGCTATTAATTTTGCTTTTTTTACTGCCACTCTAAGTTTTTCTACTTTTTTCATCCAAACTCTCCTTTACTCTTCTAAAAAGGAATACCTAAATTATCTTGATTTATCTTAATTTATAAACTCTTATTCGAATAATCTTAATATAACAGAGATATTGTAATTTCTCGAATTATGTTTATGAAGTATAATTGTACTTGATAAAAATTTAAGGAGTAAATCTATGACCAATAATAATTTTATCAATGTGTCTGCAGCTGTTCCTAATTTAGCACTTGCAGATATCAAGAAAAATATTGAAATTCACAAAGAATTGATTAGCAAAGCTGCTGAACGAGGAAATAATATCCTAGTGTTTCCGGAGTTGAGTCTGACTGGAACGAGCGTAGGGGATCTATTTCTACAAGGCAGTTTCTTAGACTCAGCTTATTCAGGTTTAATAGAGCTTGCTAAATTCACCTCTAACTACAGCGACTTATTCGTTGTTGTTGGATTACCTCTGCAAGTATCAGGCAGAACATACAATGTTGCAGCTACCCTTTTAAATGGTGAGATATTAGGTTTTACTCCAAAATATAAACTAAATGATTATGATACCTACCAGGAATCTCGCTACTTCGCTTCTCTTAATCTAGAGTCTGAAGAGATTTTTACAAACGATGGGCATTTATTCAGCTACTCACCTTATACATTATGTGATAAAAAATCATCTAAATACGTGAATATAAGTATTGTTGTTGGTAGCGATATTGATTCACCTGAAGTCTTGAGCAAATTAGAACAATCTAAATCAGATATTATTATTAATCCAAATGTTGAAGCTGAATTACTTTTCTCAGAGAATACACGCAGAGAAAAAATCACAGAAAAGAGTGCGGATACCAAAACTGCTATTATCTCAGCATATGCAGGCAGCGGAGAATCCTCTAGCCATTATATTTATCAAGGTGCAGGAATTATTTCTGAACTAGGAGAAAATCTCGTTGAGCTTAAAGAAACTTTTAATAATGATGATTCATTGTTAGCTGAAACATTAATCAGTCTCAGTCCAATTAGACTTTCACAAAGAAAAACCAAGGCTAAATTAAGTTCAAATTATCCAACTTATTCAGAGCTAAATTTCACTGATCCCAAGTTCAGCAGATTAGAAACTAAACGTTATCCATTTGTCAGAACGGACGATATTAGAAAATTCGATAAAAATAATGTAGATATAACCAACCTCTATGGCCGTTGTATTAATCTCCAGGCTGCTGGTCTAGCAAGAAGAATTAAACACATACATGCCAAAACCATGGTCATAGGCGTATCTGGTGGTCTTGATTCTACTGTAGCTCTTCTCGTTTGTGATAGAGCAAGAGAAATTCTAGGATTAGGCAAAGATTCTATCATGGCAGTTACTATGCCAGGTTTCGGTAGCAGCAAAGGTAGCAAGAGCAACGCTGAGATTTTAGCAGAAGCACTAGATATAGATCTCAAAGAAATTTCAATAGTACCCGCAACCACTCAGCACCTGGAAGACATAGAACATGATATTAATACACATGATTTAACTTATGAGAACGCGCAAGCACGTGAACGCACCCAAATTTTAATGGATTTATCCAATAAGCATAATGGACTTGTTGTAGGCACAGGAGACCTTAGTGAAATGGCTCTCGGTTGGTGTACTTATAATGGTGACCAGATGAGTATGTATGCAGTTAACTCTTCTTTACCTAAAACCACTATGCGCTATTTATTAAATATCGCTTATTATGAGTACAAGGACAGCAACCCACAACTTGCACAAGTTCTTAACGACATAGTTACTGCACCTGTAAGCCCAGAATTGCTTCCGCCTGACGCAGACGGCAATATTACCCAAAAGACAGAGGAACAAATTGGCTCCTACACACTACATGACTTTTTCTTATACCATTATTGCTACCGTGGCAATTCTATTGCTGATACTTTCGCTTTGGCCAAGGCTAATTTTGCACGTGAAAGCTCTGCAGATAAAAAAGAGCAATCTTCTTATGCGACACCAAAGGGAGAGACTTTCACTGAATCAGAAATAAAAACTACCTTCAAAACATTTATTCGCAAACTCTACACTCAGCAATTTAAACGCAAAGCGTCTCCAGATGCCATTAAGGTTACTGAGTTGGGACTATCAGCGAGTGGGGATTTTCAAATTCCATCTGATTTGAATATTTCTATTTTCATGGATGAAATTGATAATTTATAAAATAAATTTTCAGATTAAAAAAACTCGAGTTTTTGATATGATACCTCCAAAGTAGACAGTCTAATTAATTAAATTAGGCTAATCTATTTGGAGGTACTTTTTATGGGAAGGAAACCTAAGTTTAGTGCAGAAGTAAAGATAAAGGCATGCTTGGAATATGAAGATGGCTATGAATCTTTTGAAAGTATTGCTAAGAAATTACATGCGGATAAAGAAACAGTGCGTACCTGGTATTTAAAATACAAACAACGTGGAGAAACTGTATTTAATACGTCGAATCGAAATAAGACATACCCCAAAGAATTCAAGAATATGGTAATAAGTGAGTATACTAATGGAGAATGCTCATATTCTGAATTAGAAGCGAAGTATAACATAAGTCAATCAGTAATAAGAGGATGGGTGAACAAATGGTATAGTGGAATAGAAATAACGGACTATGATCCCAAAGGAGACATCTATACCATGGAATCGAGAATTACCACTTATGAAGAAAGATTAGAAATAGTTAAGTGGGTAATAGAAAATAACTTAAGCTATAAAGAAGCAGCAGATAAATATGCACTACCCTATGCCAACGTGTATAAGTGGACAAAATCATATCAAAGAAATGGAGAAGAAGCCCTAAGATACAAAAAGCGTGGAAGGAAATCCAAGTCTGAAATTGATTTTGATAACCTAAGTGAAATAGAAAAACTCAAAATAGAGCTAGAAAAAGAAAGGTCCTTGCGCAAAAGAAAAGAACTTGAACTAGAAGTTCTTAAAAAAAAAGAAGAATTGGAAAGGAAACTACAATCACGAAAGTAAGGCAATTAGCAGACTATCAAACCATAGATTACTTCAAAGATCTTGGATATTCAATAAGCAAGTTATGCGAAATATTAGGAATATCAAGGAGTAGTTACTACAAAAATAGACATAGAGTCAAAGCAGAAAAAGAAATACAAGATGAACTCCTATGCAATCTCATAAAAGAATACCACTCAACATTTGATGGTATTCTAGGATACCGTAGAATGACAATTTTCATAAACAGACTTAATCAAAAATCCTACTCATCAGGCTACATACATAGGCTAATGAAGCTAATGGGTATATCTGCAAGAATACGCAGAAAGAAAATAAACAGAAAAAGTATAAAACCAGAATACACCAAAGAAAATATACTAGCCAGAGACTTTAAAGCAGACCTACCAAATCAAAAATGGTTAACAGATGTAACAGAATTTTCAATAGCAGGCGAATCTAAAAAACTCTATTTAAGTCCAATAATGGATTTATACGATAAAAGCATAATAGAATATGAAATATCATTTAGAAACAACAATCAACTAGTATTTAGCATGTTTGATAGGGCCATCAAGAAACACCCTACAGCTAAACCAATATTTCATAGTGACAGAGGATTTCAATACACTGGACGTATATTTAAATCTAAACTAGAGAATGCTGGAATGATACAAAGTATGTCTAGAGTAGGTAAATGCATTGATAATGGTCCAATGGAAGCATTTTTTGGAACGTTAAAATCCGAAATGTTCTATGATAAGAAATTTAACTCATTAGAAGAATTAAAGACAAGCATAGAAAAATATATCAAATTTTACAACGAAAAAAGATATCAAAAAAATTTAGAATGCATGACACCAATTGAGTATAGATATCATGCATCCTAATGCAAAACTTTTAATTAAATTGGTTGTCTACTTGACAAGGGTCAGTTCATTTCAAGGACTCGAGTTTTTATTTCATTAATCTTATTTCATCAACTCTTCAATCTCAGCATAGTAGATATTAGACTTTGCCCCATATATCACTTGAACTCCTCCATCTACTTCCAGTACTGCTACAGGTTTAGTTGACTCTAACTTTCCTTTATCCATACGAGAGTTATCATGCAACTGCACTCTAAGTCTAGTAGCACATGCACGTATATTTGCAATATTTTCAGCTCCACCTAAACCTTCTAGAATTATTGCTGCAGTTTGCTCGATTGATTCTTCAGAATCCTCATTATTAACCAAGTTTTTAGCAGGCCCAAGCTCTTCTACTTTAGAACCTGGTAGGTCAATCTCATTCTTGCTTAACACAAATCTGAACACCAGATAATATATAACTGCCCAGATAAGTCCGAGAGGTATTATTCTAATCCAATTAGTTTGAGAATTACCTTGCAGAGGTCCAAAGATTAAGAAATCTATCAACCCACCTGAGAATGTATTTGCAATTCTAATCTCTAGAAGATCTGTAAACATAAATGCTAGACCATCTAATACCGAGTGAACTAAATATAACTTCGGCAATTTTGTCATGAATGTGTATTCTATAGGCTCGGTGATTCCATTACTAAATGAGGTAAGTGCGGCATCTTTATAGAACTTAGCATTAGCTTTTCTATTCTCTTTTGGTATAGAGTGATACATTGCCAAAGCAGCAGCAGGCAAACCAAACATCATAGTAGTGAAGCGTCCTGCAAAAAATCTTGTACCTTCAGTAAATAAACCGCTAAAATTCGGATCTGCTAATTGAGCGAAATAAATATTTTGTGCTCCGACTATATTTAAGCCTGCTACTGTCTCAGTTCCACCGAGAGCACTGTACCAGAACAATGGATATATAGCGTGATGGACTCCTACGCCACCTGACAATCTCAAGATGAAACCATAGATGAAGGTTCCAACTACACCTAATTTGTTGAACAAATCTCCAAGAACAACTAGCCCCTGGTTAAAGAATGGCCAAACAAAATAGAAAAATACCCCCATTAGCAATGCACATAACGAGGAAATTATCGGAATAAACCTACTCCCTCCAAAGAAGCTTAAATATTGCGACAGCTGAACTTTTCTAAACTTATTGTGTAAGTATGCTACTACAATTCCTAAGAAAATTGCACCTATCACACCTGGATTAATGTACTGCTTTGTTCCACTTATTTGCACAGCAACAGAAATAGTTCCTATAAAAACTGCATATGAGCTAACTCCTGCTACAGCTGCCGTACCTTGATCTCCATCAGCTAAGCCTGTAGTAACTCCAACTGTAAATAACAAAGGTAAAAATGAGATAATCATTTTACCTGCATTTAGCATAAAGGCCAAAACTACCTGAACCCAATTTGCTTGTAAAAATGGCAAAGCTGATAGTGCAGGTTCAGTGCTTAGAGCACTCCCTAGACCCAATAACAAACCAGCAATTGGTAAAACTGATATCGGTAAAACAAAAGCTTGACCTAATTTAGAAAATTTCTTTAGCATATCTACTCCTAATTTGTTTAATTTTTACTATTTATATTTAAGCTTAATTTGCTTTTAATCTCAAGTAAATATGCTGTTATTTTAGCAAGTTCATAAATGGAATTTCTATCTTTTAACTCTTAAAATTCTGTCGAATAATGGTGCCAATAACACGAATATTACTATTGTACACGCCGTTTCTACTAGAAAATCTTTACCATTAACTACTATGGAGTATACAACTGGAGACATTCCTTCTGGTGCATATTTACCCCAGAACCAGAAACCGGCAATGAAATGGAAAACATAGCGTGCTAATGATCCAATAAATGTTGCTACAGATCCATATAGTAACGTCTTAGATCTTGCACCTTCAGTATAAAGAGTTTTCTGAACTGCTGCTCTAAACAAGCCTGCTAAACCAACTGCACTAAAAGCTAATATGTATTCTACAATAACTTGGACTGCACCAAGAACAGTAGCTTCACCTAACAATATTTGCAAAACTCCCCATAGAAGTCCACCAAGAACTCCTGGTAGCAAGCCTCTTCTTAAGGCGAGTATAATAACTGGTAACATTTTAAAACTTATTTTCAAGCCACCAATACTTGGAATAAAGTAATCTAATGCCATTGAAAGCGCTGCAAACAAAGCAATTTCAACAATTGTTGTAATTCTAGTCTTACGTTGTTCTACTACGTCTTGTACCGAATTTGTATTTGAATTAATACCTCTATTTTTGTCCATAAAAAACTCCTTGTCATTACTTATTCAAACAAGGAGGCAGTCGTTAACACCCAAGAACATAGTTTAGCTAAAAATACTATAAAATACATAATTAACTAATTATTCTTATTATAAACAATCTCGCCGCGAGCCTTATCTCGATCCGATATTGAGGGTATTTCTCAGCCTAAGCACCCCTTTGTTCAAATAAATTATTAATTCTAAAATACAATGTTGACAACCTTTAGTCAACCGATATATTGAAAAGCTCTGGCCAGATTTATTATTGTATGGATGCATTATGCGGCTCGGCTTATTGCGGATCATTAAAGATCATCATTATATGGGTCAATATGCACTGTAAGATTTATATTGTAAACTTGAGAGAATTTTTCTTTAACATTTTCAGAAATAAGATGCGCAGCTTCAATACTTAAGTTCTTGTCTACTTCAATATGAACACTAGCAAATAAATTCTCTGGACCATACTCGTGAATCTCCCAATCATGCACACCCTTAACACCTTCTGTAGCTAATACAAGATTATTATAATTACGTATTTCCTCATCACTTGGGCAAGTTCCAATAATTGGATTAATCGTATCTTTAACCAGTTCCAGACCACTCCAGAGAATGTATAAAGCAAGAATTACAGTTATATACCCATCTAAGTTTACTCTAGTATAGTAGCTAATTAATAGTGCTAGGAGAACTCCTGAACTTACCAAAACATCGTTGAAGCTATCTTGAGCTGCAGCTACAAACGTTTGAGAATTAATTTTCTCTGCTCCTTTTTTATAAAACTTCATCATCCAGATTTTAACAATTATGCTGATTATCATTGCTCCAATTAGTACTGGTGAAAATCTAAAATCTTTAGGATCTAATATCTTAACAACACCATTTCTCAATATTTCTAAACCAACGACAAATATTAAAATTGAAATTAAAAATCCAGAAATATATTCATAACGACCATGTCCAAATGGATGCTCCTTATCAGCTGATTTTGCTGAAAGCTTAAATCCTAGCATACTTATAATACTAGAAGAGAAATCCATTAAATTATTGATCGCATCTGCAACTACAGAATTTGAATTAGTAAATAAACCAGCTACGAGTTTAATCAGAAATAAAAAAAAGTTTAAAAGCAAGCCTATTAAACTGATTTTCTTACCGCTTTCAGTTCTAGATATTGACTGCTTCGCTTCTGTTTGTACAAATTTTCCCATTGCGTTCTCTCCTGATTCATAATTAAATTTTTATTAATAAGTGCACATATTATATTATATCCATTCGCATTTATCAAGGCCTTTTTGCGAAATAGCTTATTTTTTCAAGTATATCTAAGCTTTGAAAAAAATTATTTTCTTAAGTACATTTAATGCCAGGAATAGCGAAAGCCTGCAACCATCGAGGTTACAGGCTATAGTGGTGTCCACAAGAGGAATCGAACCTCCGGCCTACGCTTTAGGAGAGCGTCGCTCTATCCTACTGAGCTACGTGGACATTTTTCATTACGGATTCGCATTAAACTATCAAAAATCTCGCTTTGTTTTCTCATGCAATCTTTTGGCCATTTTTCCAAAAACAGAATAATTACAGAATTTATATCTGTACGCCAAGACCGCATTTACAATTGCTAATATTAACACAATTATACGCAAAATTCTTGTAGCGCTTCCCAAATATCCCTGAATAGTTAGAGCATTTATAATAGCAGCTTCACTACGACTACTACTTGCACTTGCTAAAATAAAATCTCCAATTATATTAAGTATCAAAGTTATGACTGAATAAATCATCATAATAAACCCTGTTTGTGCAGCATGAAGGCGCAGAAATTCAGATGACTCTTCTTTGAAAAAGAAAAGAAAGGCTACTACCCAGGCTAAAACTCCAACATATGGAATAAACAAGAAGATAGAACTCAAGAAATACATAATAATTGTAGGATATTTCGCTGCAATATAAGCGATACTAGATTTATGCCTATTGAAACTTTCTATCTTCACCTATAACTCCTAACCAATTTTTTCTAAAATAAGATCAGCTAACTCATCTAGACCATGCTTGTTTCCAAGTTCAAGATCTTTAATTTCTAATTTAATTTTCTCAAGATTTGCAGCTGCTAATTCAGCTTGTCTCTTCGCTAATTCTAATTCTTCAGCTTCAGCTTCTTTAATCTCATTAATTAGAATTTCTCTGGCTTCTTTATCTCCTGCCAAGAATTCTTGCTCACCATAGAATTTCTTCTTGTCTTCATCTGCTTCGATCTCGGCAGCAATTAAACTGGCTTTTGCCTGAGCCAATGGATATCTAGCAGGAATATTCAAATCTGATTCTATAAATACTCTAGCTCTCAATTCATCAACATCAGCGAAATCTAAATCTTCACCAAGAATAGCCTCCGCTACAATTACAGGATACATATATGGGCTCGTTAATGATACATAAATAGTCTTACGTTTGTTATTAGAGTTCTTCTCTAATCTACTATGTACTGCCAAACCTACAGCTGTATTTGGATCAAAAATATGATCATACTGATTGTAAGCATTTATGAGTCCTTGCCTTGTATGAGCATCATCTGCATATCCATAATTAAGCAAATAATTCATATTAGACAACGTATTCTTATCCAGCTTAAATATACCGCTATCGTTTAAATCACTATACCAGCTTGTAATCTTCTCAGCATCTCTCTGACTAAATTCATACAACAAGCGCTCTAAATTCTCTGGACAAAATCTATTTAACATTGGACTATTAGTATTTTGTACTTTTTTATTCATGTTATAGCGCCCTGTGCGGATTAGTTCGGTCAGGAAATTGTTTTTATTAGCGGCTACAATAATGCTGGCAACTCTTGTTCCACATGCTTTTGCATAAAGAGCAGCTAGCACATTTGATAAATCCGAGCTAGGAACAACAAGATCATAAATCTCATTTGCAACAAACTTCTCGTTATTCAAAACTTCTGCATGCAAAATACAGAAGTAAGCAATCTGAACAAGCAAAACCGGCCAAGAATAATCTCTAATAACTTGAATGGAATAACCCTTACTATTAATTTGCTCTAAATATTCTTCATTTTGTAAAAGTTCATCCAAGGCTCTGTCTAGATCATCTATACCTTGATCAATTACAGTATTACCGAATAAATCTAGATCACTATAGTTCTTTATTAGATTTATCTTTTTGTTGTACTTGTTCTTTTGTTTCTTTCTTTTGTTTGATTTTCTCTTATTATCAGACTTATCTTTATCCTTATTTATATCTGAATCTGCTGCAAATACGAGATGCTCAATACCACTTTCAGTGAAGCCTTTAGTCCAGGCAAATGCTGATTCTGCTTCACTTGCTTTAACTAGCAAAAGTTTCTTCCCTATCCTATCAGCGTGTCTATCGTGCGCAAGTTTATATAGAGCTGGCACTAACGCAGCCATTAAGTCATGGTAACTTGCACCTGGTCCATGCCACAACTCGAAACTGTAAGGGTAATCTGAATATTCATTGAGTTCGTTGAATCTTAAGTAATTCTCTTCGAATTGCATATTTGAAATTGCTTTTTTGCAAGCTTTCTTAAGCTCTTCTTCTGGAAGGTTATTAATAAATTTAGAGAAGACATAAGAAAATTTCTCATGCAGAGGCATTTTTGCAAAATACTCCCAGTCGTTTTCTGTAAATTGTGGAAATGTTTCAGGCACGAAAACTCCATCATCTTTTGCAGTATCACTTAGGATTGCATCAATATCTGTGTAGAATGTATTACTGTCTCTTGTACTTAAATAGCGCAAAATTAGTCCTCCTAGTCAACTTCAACAGCTGCTACTTTATTTAGCTTCTTCTAAGTATTTTTCTAGCTCAATTTCACATGCTTGTCTAAAATCTTTTGCTGTATAGAAACTTCCCCAGTTAACTATAACTATCTTATTGTTGCGAGCTTTTACTATTTCTAATTTATCTTTATAAAGGTCAAAAGCTATTTTTACAGCTGTCTCAATATTGTTACTATTATATATTATTGGTCGATTTTCTTCATCTGCGAAACTCTCACTTAGCACTTCTGTTGCTAAGCTAAATAGCTCATCATTTTCGAGAGCCCTATCATAATCTTCTAATGTACTACATATTAGTGCTGTTAGTTTAGAACTCTTAAATATTTCACGCAAACAATTATATTGATCCTTGTCTCGCATGGAAGTATAGATGTGAATCTCTTCATCACCTTCCTCCAAAAGTCTATCCAAGCTACTTCTGAGAGCTCTAGCACCTTGTGGGTTATGGGCACCATCAATTAGGACGATTGGATCATTAGAAATTTTCTCCAAACGAGCTGGCCAGTAGCATGTTGATACTCCATAAGCAATATCTTCATCTGATAAACTAGAATCAAGAACTTTGCAAGCTGAAATTGCTAACGCAGCATTTAAAGGTTCAAAGTCAGGCAGCAATTTTGTTTCTAAATCTAAATCTATACCCAAACTCTTATCAATAAAGTTAAACTTTTGCCCTTCTAGATTACTGGAAATAATATCAATATTATCCAAATCTAACTTAACTACAGGAATATCGAAGCTAGCTGCTTTTTCTTCAAAAACACGCATAACCTTCAACGCTTCTGATTTGTCAGGAATTACTTCTCTTTGGTCATAAATACAAAGCGCTTTGCAACCTTCCTTAAGCAAATAAGATTTCTCAATGGCAATTTTCTCCAGCGTATCACCTAGCTTTTCTACGTGATCCTTGCCTATAGCGGTAATAACAGCAACTTCTGGACTACCAATTACATTTGTAGCATCTAATCTAGCACCTATTCCAGCTTCAACTACCCAAACATCGCAATCATACTCAGCAAAATACTGGAATGCTACCAATAAGAGAAAATCAAAATAATTTGGTTGTAATTCATCCGGAATATCCATGTTCTCTACGACAGCTCTGGTGCGATTTAAGTACTTACATAGATCCTCATCAGAAATCTCCCCGACTTTTGGATCTTTCGACCAGTCTTTATTGCTAGATCTTCCGTCTAAAATTCTCATTCTCTCACCGAATCTATAAATATCAGGTGAAGAATACTGCGCTACTTTGTAACCTGCTGCTGCCAATATATATGCAGAATAGGCCGCAACGGAACCTTTTCCATTCGTACCAACAATGTGGATCTTTTTACGTCCTTCATCCGGATTTCCTAGCGCCTCCAAAATATCTCTTAGTACTTTGTGATTTGCTTTTCCACCATTAAACCTGCCCTCTCCGTAGAGATAGGCTTTTGCTTCATCAATGTTCATATTCTTATTTACTCCTAAAAACCCAAAATTTAGATAAAATATAGTTGGCTAAAGTTACCAAAACTGCAGCCATTAGTTTTGAAAAATCTCTGTTTAAATTTAATAAATTTATAAAAACAAAAATTCCTAAATATTCAAAGATTAAAGTATTTAACAATCTTGATGCAAAAAACTCTCTTAATTCCTTCCAAAAATTACTAGAGCTCTTAAACACATACCTGCTGTTCGTTATATATGCAAAAAGTACCGCTAAAATAAAAGATACTGTTTGAGATATTAACCAATTCCAATCATTATTACCTAGTGAGAAATATAATATTAATTTATCCACTATACTAAAACTCACTAGACTTACAACAGCTGTCATTAAGCCAAAAAATATATAACTACTTAATTCATAGTTTAATTTTTGCAAAATTATATTGCCTACTAAAAGTCCAATTAGTAATAGAAATTCAATCAGATAAACATTAAATATACCTAATTGAAAGTAGAAATAATAAATAAATACGGCACTAGATAGAATGCCTATAACTAATGAAAAAAGTGATCTTCTAAACCTTTCATACTCCCAAGCTCTAGCTAATGGTCCTCTTATTTCTTTCCCTCTATCAGATTGCAGATTCAGTTTATTTACTGACTTAATCATTGGAAATATAAACCATACAGCAAATACAATAAAGGAAAGTATCCAAGCTAAACTGATCTTAACATTATTGCTTAAATTAAATAAGCTCATGCCCCCAAGACTTACAAAAAAGCTAATAACTTGCAAAACTAAAGCTGGCAATAGCTCATTTTTCAAATACAAGCTAAGTTTAACTTTACTTTTTTGTTCAAACATTCCTATAGAATTTTTGTGGTCTTGGTGATCAGCAAAAAAATCCTTCTCCATATATTCTCCATTAATTTACTCACTAAATTTACATTTAGCAGGATAATTATAATTATATTTAAAAACTATACTTGCAAATAAATTCCTAGCTTATTTTGCTTATTGTATTATTGCTAATATTGTGCTATATCGTTTTACTACTATGGCAACGTAGTCTCAGGCATGTCCAAGTAAACAGGAATTAAAAATTCCAATTCTCCCCACGAGTTAGAACTCTCTCTCCAAGCAGTATATAATCTATCTGATTCATTAACTGCAGCGAAGAGCGCCTGCATATATTGATGAGAGTTAGAACCTGTAACTAGGTCAAACTTCTGTAGATATGGCGTACTTTGGCCTGCATTGATATAGTCATGAGCAATAAAATAAGCTCCACCCTGAATCGCTTTCTCCGGACTTGTCCATGGTAATTGCAAAGAACTATATCTAGAACTACCTTCCTGCTCAAACTCACCAGCTGCATAGCGTGCTGCATTAACCAAGGCTCCCATCGGCTTAGAAGTATCTGGATACGCTCCAATGTTCAAGAAATTATAAAATCTCTCTTTGGGCTCAGGATATCCAGCTCCACCATTATTTAAATCAGCTAAAATTTCTTTTTGCTTATCTGAAATTGCTCCACTTTTCCTAAGCTCTTCCAAAGCTTCAATTTGCTCTTCTTTTGGCAAAAATCCTGGACTAGCTTGACCTTCTGTTAAAGGATTTTGCTCTGGATGTACTAAGCCTTTTGCAATAATAGAAACACCATCACCAATTCTAATTTCATTAGAAATTCTGCTGGCGAGAGCTTCTGGCAATATTCCCTCTGCTTTTGCAGCATCTAAAACTGTCTCACTGTATTGAAGCAAAAATTCATTACCTGCAAAAATAGACCTAATTCCACTAGAATCCTTGTTTCCACTATATCTATAATCTAGAAATTGCCAAACCCCACTATAATTCAAGAAATTCCTAGGATCCATATAATACGCTATAGCTTCAGCATTTGCAGGATACCAGTTAGTTCCATCATAGAGATTGTCATTTTTCTTCATCCAAGCAAAACGTTCGAAATATTCACTATTTTCTTCAAATTGAACTAAGTTCTTATTCTCAGGCTCGCTTTGTTCTGCAACTGCATGTTCAAAACTTATATTCGTATAAAAAGGTTCGAATTCCCATTCTGGTTCAAGAATATGCAAGTACGTTAACGGTAATCTATAAGATTCAGGGAAAAGCTTTAAAGTCTTCTTAAATTGCTCATCATATACAAAAGGATTTGTATCAGCATAGATCGCTCTTAATTTATCTGCCTGTGCGCTTGTAATTACCTGTTGATTAGTATCACTTTTCACAAGGTAGGCATCCTCACCTGAATATTTAATCTTATACCACTTATTGCCATACACACTAGCTTCACCTCTTACGGTGTTTAGTATCCAATAAATTTCTTTGTTGCTACTCTGCCCTAGTACTTCAGCATCTAATTTAGGTGCCTTTCTAATGTTAAAGTTTTGCAAAGTCAAAAGATTGCCCTCGTAATGTTCATGCTTCCATACTTTTATAGCGAGTACAGTAGCTATTACCAATACAATTACAGTAATAATAAGAATAAAAAAATTAGTTCTATTATCTCTTGCCCTAGCTTTGATTTTATTAATATCTTCTCGCATTTAAATTTCACTATCTTTCAATTGATCTAGAGATAAACTAAAAGCTGGTACATAATCTGTCATAAAAACTTTTACTTCAGGGAAGTCCTCATAGAAAGCTTCAATGCTCTCTAAAGTTGACTTCAAGGCTTCTCTGAACTCATTATTCCCCTGATTTACCTCATATAAACATTTAATGTAAGCAGACAACTTATCTGCTGCCTTTATTAAACCTGCCTCTAGATATTCTAAACTACCTCTCTCTGTATCAGCAAGAGACTTTTCTATCAATAATTCAGAATAGTTATCTCTTAAGCTCTCAGGGAGAAAATCCAAAAGAGTATCAACAGCTAATGCCTCATAATCTTTATAAGCTTTTCTTAGCTCTGGGTTATGGTATTTTACTGGTGTTGGTAGGTCGCCGGTAATTACTTCCGATACATCGTGAAAAAGCGCCTTGGCCATAATCTGATTAGGATCTACTTGTAATTCCAACTCTGGAAGTTCTACACTCCTAATTGTAGCTAGTGCATGCGCAAATATTGCAGTTTGAAAACTATGCTCAGCTACATTTTCGCTTTCATTATTCCTCATAAGAGCCCATCGTTGAATGTAACGCACTCTATCAACTACGGCGAAAAACTTATTATTTTTATTTATATTTCCAGTTACCTTTATATTTCCAGCTGCCTGTATATTTCCATCTCCCTGTAAATTAGAATTATCAGAACCTGCATTTTCTGTCCCATTAGTATTGACAATATTTTTTTCTAATTTATCCATCATAATTACTCCTAAACTTTCGCCAAGTTAGCTGAATTAGCTAGCAATTTCTTCTCACCTTTTGTCCCAAAATCAATGCTTAAAATAGCATCGCCTGCAACCGGCTCCACTGCAAGCACTTCTCCTACACCAAATTTAGCATGCTTAACTTTCATACCCTTCTTAATGTCATTTGCTTGAAGATTACCAGCTTTTTTAACTTCAAGTTGAATGTTATTCTGTTTATCTGAATCTTTCTTCGATCCAACGAAACCTTCCTGCTTACCATAAATACTAGATTTAGAGCTATTTTCATAACTGCTTCTAACATAATTCCTCTCGCCTATAGCAGAGTTAACTCTATTAAAGTCGGATGTATCTCTATAAGAGTTATATCGCTCTTCTTGCATAGCTTGTGAGTAACCTAGATCTGTAATCTTCTCATCTGGAAGCTCGGACAAAAATCTAGAAGGTGCATAACTCTCTGTCCTACCAAATATCAATCTTGAATTAGAGGCGCTTAAATATAGTTTACGCTCTGCCCTAGTTATTGCAACATAAGCCAAACGTCTCTCTTCCTCTAGACTTGCAGCTTCTGCAATCGATCTATATCCTGGGAAAATACCCTCTTCCATACCGACAACAAACACTGTATCGAATTCCAAACCTTTGGCACTGTGGATGGTCATGAGAGTTACTTTGTTATCATCTTCTTCGGCATCGCTATCCATATCTGTATAAAGACTAGACTGCTCCAAGAAGCGAATCAGGCTCTCCAGTAGAGTTTCTTCCAACACAGAAGGGTTAGTAGTTTCGTTTCCTACAATTGACGCTTCAGCACTATTATTTGTCCCTGCAAAAGGATCGCCAGAGTTAGGATCGTAATCTGCCAATCCTGATAGTTCTTCATCAGTGAAGTCCCACTGCATACCGTCATCACTTAAATTCTGGAAATTAACAGCTTCAGACAAGAGCTCTTTCATGTTCTCAATGCGGTTATATGCTTCTTCCCTATTTCTATCTTTCTTAGCTAAAATATCTTCAATCAATCCCGATTCATTTTCAACATACTCAATAAATTCAGCTAATGACCAATCTTCATTAAGCAAACGATGTTGCATCTTGGCTATAAGTTGGATGAAGTCTTTCACATTATTTGCAGCTCTAGACAACTCTGGAAATTCATCTATTTTCAACGCAATCTCCATCATGGAGACTCCATATTGATTAGCTAACGCAGCAATTCTATCAAGGCTTGTATCACCAACGCCACGCTTAGGATTAGAAATAGCCCTGACAAAAGCCATATCATCTCTAGGACTTGTTAATAAACGCAAGTATGACATGACATCTTTAATCTCTTTACGGTCAAAGAACCTTAGCCCACCATAAATTTTGAATGGAATACCCATCTGATTGAAGCTAAACTCCAAGTTTCTTGATAGAGCGTTTATTCTATAAAGAATTGCTATATCTTTATAAGATCCATCTCCACCAGCTACTTTACGCTTAATTTCTTCAGCAATAAACATCGCCTCGGCTCGCTCATTTGGTGCAAAAATTCTAACAACTTTTTCACCTGCATTTGTACTGGTCCAGAGCTTCTTGCTCTTACGCCCAGTGTTGTTGCCAATAACAGCATTAGCAGAGTCCAAAATATTGGCAGTAGATCTATAGTTTTGTTCAAGTTTAATAACCTTACAATCTTTAAAGTCTTTCTCAAAATCCAAAATATTTTGTACATTAGCACCACGGAAAGAATATATAGACTGATCGTCATCTCCAACAACGCAGAGATTTCTATGTTTACTCGAAAGCAATCTTACTATCTTATACTGAGCTCCATTAGTATCTTGGTACTCATCAACCATAATGTATTGGAACCTGTCTTGATAAATCTCTAGCACATCTTTATGTTCTTTAAACAACTTAACTGGATAGTAAAGCAAATCATCAAAGTCCATTAAGTTATTAGCCTTGAGTCTCTCCTGGTACAAGGAATACACTCTTGCAACTTGCTCTTGCCAGAATTGTCCATTATTTAGTTTCGCATAGGCTTCTGGACTCAAAAGCTTATTCTTGGCCTTTGAAATTGTTGTCATAACTGTTCTGCTATCAAAAGTTTTATCATCTAAGTTTAAATCTTTGATACAAGAAGTAATCATGGACTTCTGATCAGTAGAATCAGCAATAGCAAAATTATTAGTAAAGCCTAAGTGCTCTGCAAATCTACGCAAGACTCTAGCCATCATAGAGTGGAAAGTTCCAATCCACATTCCACGACTCGTATTATCTCCTAATAAATTCTCTACACGAGTTTTCATTTCTCGTGCAGCTTTGTTAGTAAAAGTAATGGCCAAAATATTTCTAGGAGCAACCGATCTTGCTTCAACTAAGTAGGCAATTCTATGTGTAATAACTCTAGTCTTACCAGATCCTGCACCAGCTAAGATAAGCAATGGGCCTTTGTCATGCAAAACTGCTTCTTTCTGCTCTTCATTTAGACCTTTGAGCAAATCCTGTCCCCAAAAATCAGGATTAAGCAAGTCTTCACTGTTAAAATCAGTTTGTGCAAATCCCTCACCAAAAAAATCATCACTAGAAAAAATATCTCTACTTAAATCCACAAAATCTCTCCCTTAATTAGTCTATATATAATACAACAAATATGATTCTTCTTTTGAATATTTTAAGGCTTTTTTCGTTTTTGTAAAATCAACAATTAACAACAAAAAACAGAACCCGTTAACAACGGGTTCTGCAAAAGGAGAAAAACGAAATGCCTAAGTAATTAATAAAATTCTAATAAATTGGTTCAATCACTCCATAGCTGTCGCTTTTACGTTTGTATATAACATTAACATGGCCTGTTTCATCTGATATATATACAAAGAATGAGTGATTTAGTAGATCCATCTGCATTGCTGCCTCTTCATCAGACATTGCCTGAATCTCAAATGATTTGTATCGGAAGTCATAATTTACTTCATCAACCTCTTCGTCAGCACTTACATCGTCTACTAGTTCTTCTTGAACGAATTTCTTCATACTATCGTATTTGCCGTTCATATTTGACATCAAAGTCTTATGCTTACGAATTTGTCCTTGTAACACATCTATAGCTGAATCTAGAGCTGTAAAAATATCATCTTCGCTTCTTTCTGCTCTATAAATCTTCTTGTCTACATGAAGTGTTATCTCAACTCTCTTCAAGTCAGGACCGTCTGTAGTGCATTTAACTTCACATAAGGCGCTATCATCAAAATATCTGTCAAATTTAGAAAGTTTGTCTTCTATTCTATTTCTAAGTTCTTGACCAACTTTCATATCTACACTTTGTATATCAATTCTCATGTTTGCACCTCCATTTGAATTATTATATATACATTTTAATCATTTTAACAATAAAAAGCAAGCTTATTTTATATTTTTAGGTTATTTTGCACACTTGAAAAGCTTTTGTAGCTTTACTTGCGATACTAATCGAATTTCAACAGCCTATACAGAAAGCTTAATTCAAGTCTTTTGTACAAATAAAAAAGGAGCTACACAATGTTTCTGTATAGCTCCTCTTAAATTTTATCTTAAAGATTTAATCTATTTTGATTAATCTTCTTTTTTCTTTTTGCTGATTAAAGCTGCACCAACAACAAGGACTAATCCTAATACAGGATAAGCACTCAAAGCTGCACCTGTCTTACCAACATTATTTTGTTTTGGCTCAGTTCCTTTAGGATTCTTTGAGCTTTCTGAAGGTTTTTCTGAACCTGGTTTATCAGGTTTCTCAGTTCCTGGAGTTTCAGGATCTGTTGGTTTTGTTACCTCTGGGTCTGTTGGCTCAGTTACCTCTGGATCTGTTGGTTCACTTTCCTCTGGATCAGTTGGTTCAGTTACCTCTGGATCTGTTGGGTCTGTTGTTTCTGGATCAGTTGGGTCTGTTGTTTCTGGATCAGTTGGGTCTGTTACCTCTGGATCTGTTGGATCTTCAGGATTTTCTGGATCTATTGGAGGAATTTCACAGACATTCTTAGTACCAATTTCAATAATCATGTCTTGTTTTTCTGTGATTGTCTTAGTCTCTCTAGAGACTTCCTCACTATTTACAACTTTAACAGTTGTTTCTGTCTTTCCAACTATTCCTTCTTGAACAACCTTATGTGTACCAGCATCCAAATTAGGATTTTCTCTGATAATTACATTGTATGCTTGTTCACTTTCGTACTTGAATTCACCTTCAGTCTTTGTACCGTATTCTACGATTTTGTTCTTAGGTTCAATTCGTTCTTCAGTTACTTCAAGCTTACCTGTTTCCTTGTTGAATGTAGTTGTGTATTTTACAGATCCTTTTGAACCTTCTTCGATGACTTTTTCTTCACCGGCTTTAAGTTCTGGATTGTGTCTGTATTCTGTATTGTTTCCTAATTCAACTTCTTTAACAACTGGTTTTACACCAACTCTTACAACTCTGTCTTCTTTTTCTGTAATTGTCTTAACTGTTTCAGTTGCTTCACCAACTGGTTTACTATTTTTTACTTTTTGTGTAATAGTTACTTCTTCCTTACCTGGTTTACCTTCATTTTCAATTTCTTGGAATCCAGCTTCAAGATTTTCATCATATATAACCTTAGTTTCGTAAGGAATTTCTCTTTCGATAGTCTTAGTTACTTCGCCTTCACTTGGTTTTCTACCAACTTTAACAATCTTGTTAACAGGTTCTTTAGTTGTCTTGAATTCACCTTCTTTAGTTTCTACAACCTTGCCATCTTGGATAACTAAAGTATTAGTTCTTTCTTGTTCTCCTGGTGTACCTTCTTGAACAACTTTCTCTTCACCTGGTTCTAGTGAATCATCATATTCAATGATTGTTTCGAATGGTAGTGCTTTCTTTTCAACTATTTCGTGAGTACCGTCGTTGGTGCCTTCACCTATTAATATTACAGCTTTCTTGGCTTCTTTTGTTACTGTTGGGTCAGAAATGTTTGTTACTTTAGAGTTCTCTATTGTGAGAGTTCTTTCTTGTTCTCCCTTTTCACCTCTTAATTCATTTCCAGCTTCATCAGTAGCATATTTCCATTCGCCTTTCTTTAGGCTTGGATCTTTCTTAACTTCAACTTCAAATGGAGTTTCTTCTTTAACAATTTCAGTTCCATTTGTCTTACCACCAATTTTAACAACTCTATTTGTAGCAGCTTCTTCTGTTTCAGATGTAACTACTTTCTCCTGATCTTTGTCATATGTAGTTGTTATAGTAACTTTTCCATTCTTACCTGGAGTAACTTCTTCTGTTTTACCAGCTTCAAGATTTTCATCATAGATATATTCAGTATTGAATGGTTTCTCTACAACTTTTGTAACTGGTTTTGTACCAATTAAAACAATTTCATTTTTTGCTGCTTTTTCATTCGTCTTAGTTGATGTTGGGTCACCATCAGGTTCACCATTCTTAATTTTTTGTGAGTATTCTATATCGTATGAACCTTTTTCACCTTTTTGTTCAACTTTTGTTTGACCAGCTTCAAGTTCATCAGAATACCTATATTCAACTTCAAATGGTACTTCATGAGATTCTTTGTGAGTAATTTCACCAGTGTAATCTTTTTTTCCAACTCTAATAACAGCATTTACTGGATCTTGAACATCTACTTCAGGTTCTCCTACAACTTGAGAGTTACTAATTGTCCAAGTTGTTGTCTTAGTACCTTCTTGTCCTGGGACATCTATTACGTATTCGCCTGAGTTTAGATTTTCATCGTAGGAAATTTCATACTTAAATGGAATCTTCTCTGTATGAGTAATTTTTCCATCTGTATTTCTACCTACTTTAATAATTTGTTTTACTGGTGCTTTT
Source organism: Fastidiosipila sanguinis (assembly GCF_002998295.1). Taxonomy (GTDB): domain Bacteria; phylum Bacillota; class Clostridia; order Saccharofermentanales; family Fastidiosipilaceae; genus Fastidiosipila; species Fastidiosipila sanguinis. The sequence continues at coordinate 229,213 of NZ_CP027226.1, read as the reverse complement.
GTTTCCTTAAATTCTGTTGTTTGTTCGTCTGTAACTTTACCATCTTCAATTGTTAATGTTGTTGTTCTTGTCTTTTCTCCAGGAACACCTTCTTGAGTTACTTTTTTCTCTCCTGGTGCAAGAGTATCATCAAATTCCACAACGGTCTCAAATGGTATCTCAACTTTTTCTTCTATCTTATGTGTACCATCATTTACGCCTTCACCAACATGAATTAGACGCTCTTGTGCTTCTTCTAGAATGACTTCTTTAGTTAGAGTTTCATCAACTACAGAATCTTTTATAGTGTAAGTTACTTTCTTAGAACCTTTTTTACCTTCAGTAATTACTTTGATCTCACCTTTCTTAAGGTCTGGATCTTTTTCTACTTTAGTTTCAAAAGGAATTTCTTCAATTTTATCAAAAGTTCCATTGGTTCCATAAGATACAAATTGAACTTCTACTTCTCTTGTAGCAACCTCAACTTCACCATTAGCTTCATAATAATGAGCTGATACTGGTACATTTAATAATGCCCCATCTATTGATTTACCTTCTTCAGGATTTGGAACTGTAGCTGTTACTGTACCTGTATTTTCATCAATTGATACATTCCATGTGTTACCTTTGTCGTCAACATAAGTATCTGATTCTAAGGTAAATTTAGTTGGTCTTCTATTAAATTTATCTTCTTCATTTAATATAACTTCTGAAGATAAAATATCTCCAGCCTTACCAGCCTTGGCATTATAACGTGGAGTCATATTAGCTTTTTCTTTTATAACAAATTCAGCTATGATTCCTGTCTCTTCTATCTGTTTTTCTGGCTCATTTGGATCTGTATAATGAGCTGTTACTGGTACTTGAATTTTCTCTCCACCATCAAACTTACTTGAATCTATTGGCTTAGCTGTTACTTCACCTGTTGTTGCATCAATAGAAACATCCCATTCATTTCCATGATCATCCTTAAAAGCTACTCCATCTGGTATTGAATAACTTGTTGGACTTAGTTTCTTATCATCTTTTGGAACCTTTGGTGTCGATTTCTGTTCTATTGATGGATAGTTTACTTGGACAAGATACTCTGGTCTATTATTTGTTGATTCTTGAACAACAAAGTGGAACCAGTGAACATCTGTTGAACCATTAGTATAAGTATATGTTAATGGTACAGCTACAAAATCTCCAGCCCTAGCTGATTTTGGTGGGGTTATTTTGAAAGTTGTTGGAAGTGAAGTTTCATCATATTCTAACTTCCATTGATCTTCAGGTTTCTTTCCTTCATTAATCTTATTTATAAACTGCCAATCAATTGATCCTACTGCTTGATTTCCATCTTTAGCAGCTTCCATTTCTTCCGGTGTTTTTTGATGTGGGAATAAATCTTCATCTTTTCTATCTTCTGGAACATATAGCTTTACTTCAAACTCTTCACCAGGTTTTACAGCAGATGAAGTATGTTTTGATGTATCAGCTTTATTACCATCGATAAATCCTTGGTCGTAGTATCTTGTATCATCAAGGTTTAACTTGAATGAACCAATTAAGTTGTAGTGGTCGTAGCGGTCTATGCCTTGCTTGTCGATTACTACATCTTGTCCCTTGTGGTTGATTGTATCAGTGCCTGCACCTGTTTCAACATAGGTTCCTTTATCCCATTCTTCTTCAGGCGCTTGAGCTATAGAGTTAAATTCATCAGCTGTTCTTGGACGAGTAAAGAATTTAACCTCTAAACTTTGAATCCCTTTAAAGTTAGGGTCTTTATAAAAAATAGAATCCTTATTAAGATTTCCATTTTCATCTATCACACCTTCAGGCATTGTAATAACTACTTTATCATCTTCATTAATAGATGCCTTAGCTCCAGGTACAATTTTACCTGTTACAGGATGGTAGACTTGGCCTACAAGTCTTTCTCTAGCATTGTCGTCAAGATTTTCTACTGATATGTCAGTAGTTATAGTTTGTCCTTGAACAAATTCCGTTTTATTATGACTTCCGTTTAACTTTATAAGCTCTAACTTATCATTTTCATTTGGCCATGGGTTGACCTTGTAGGTTATACCGAAGCTATCTCCGAAAAACTTGATACTAGGATTATTTTGAGTGTAATTATCATTAAAACCAAAGGAAGTAGAGTTATTGTCCTTATTATTGATGTGCTCTAAAGTTTCATTACTTGCTTCGTAGTTTAAGTTTCTTTGTCTCCCACTAGATGTTAACTCTGTATTTTCTTGTGGCTTGTAGCTTACAGCAGCAGATTCAGGAGTTAATTTATCTCCCTTACCCATCATTGGCTTATTTCCAGGATTTACAAGAATAAGACCAGAATCAGTTACAGCAACCTTGGTATAGGTTCTTTGGCCTGTCTTCTTGTCTATTGTGATTTGGTAACCATACTGGGTTTTACTAGGTGATGTTGGTGATGGATTTTTAAGTTCAAATTTAAAACCATCTTTTTCAACCCTTTCATCAGTGCTATCTAATGTTTGACTAGTATCGCCTGGTTGCAAATCAGTTTGTCTATAGCGCTCTTTGTCGTTATAGTTTTTAATCATCGCTTCTTCTTCAGCATAGTTAGGCCATTCATCTGCAGCTTGTACCAAGTTAATTGGTAAGAAGCCTAAAACTAAAGCGAAAACTAAAAACAAACTCCAAGCTTTTTTCTTAAAACTATTATTTTTAGCCATTTTTTGTCTCCTTATAAGAAATACTATTGTTGTTTATACAAATAAAGATCTACCTTTATTCATAAGCTTTTACATTATAATACCAATATCATAAAAAATCTAATTAAAATGATACAGCCACAAAAAAAGGAGCTTGTCCAAGACAAGCCCCTCATAATCTATCAAATTTTATCAACTAAAATTAAGCTTTTTGGTCTTCTTCATACATGTGTTGTAATGTTTTGATCATTGAGTTTGAGAATCCCCACTCATTGTCATACCAGCTTACAATCTTGAAGAAGTTTGTTGAACCTTCTAGGTTGTTTTGTAATGTAGCTTTTGAATCATAGATTGATGTATGAGTATTGTGTACGATATCGCTTGATACGATTTCATCTGTACAGTATGCTAATACGTCTTTCAAGTATGTTTCTGAAGCTTTCTTCATTGCTGCATCGATTTCTTCGATTGATGTAGCTTTCTTAGTACGTACTGTCAAGTCAACTACTGAACCTGTAGGTACTGGAACACGGAATGACATACCTGTCATTAAACCGTTAACTTCTGGAAGAACTTGACCAACTGCTTTAGCTGCACCTGTTGTTGAAGGAATAATATTAGCTGCTGCTGCACGTCCACCTCTCCAGTCTTTTTGAGAAACACCGTCAACAGTTTTTTGTGTTGCTGTATAAGCGTGAACTGTAGTCATCAAACCTTCTTCAACACCGAAGCCTTCTTGTAGTAAAACGTGAACTAGTGGTGCTAAACAGTTTGTTGTACATGATGCGTTTGAAACTACGTCATGTTCTGCTGATACGTATTCTGAGCTATTAACACCGTTAACGATTGTCTTAACGCCACCTTTACCAGGAGCACTCAATAGAACTTTCTTAGCACCTGCTTCTAAGTGACCAGCTGCTTTTTCTTTTTGTGTGAAAGCACCTGTAGCTTCGATAACATATTCTACACCTAATTCACCCCATGGTAATTCTGCTGGAGTTCTTTGTGCAGGAACACATAGAATCTTGTCGCCATCAATTACTAAAACGTCATTGCTTTCTTTGTCTGGTGAGCTCTTCTCTGTTGAGATTTCGCCTTGGAAAACACCTTGAGTTGTATCATATTTCATTTGATATGCGAAGTAGTCTGCATCTGTTGAGAAGTCAGCTACTGCTACCAAGTCGATTTCTTTTCCTAAAAGTCCTCTGTCGTGCATTGCGCGTACTACTAGACGTCCAATACGACCAAAACCATTAATACCAAGTTTAATTGCCATTATTTTCCTCCTACTTGACTTCTGAAAAGTCTGTTTTTACATTTGTATTTCAATACTCGTTTATTCTATACGTTTTTTTAATTATCATCAACTATTTAATTTGATTCACCTGTAAAATTAGCAGAATCTTAACAGTTTCTTATAATTTTATAGGGTAAAATACCTCGTTTATTCAAAATCAGAATGCTTAGGATCATCTTTTTCCGCATGATCTTCATCTTCAGAATTCATAATCAATTCTAATAATTGTCTCTTACTCATAAAAGGATGTTTCCAAGCTTCACGTTTTAGTTTCTTAGAGACATCCATTTCTGAAATCTCTGGAGCTTGGTTCCTTCTTAGTTCGTAATACTGGGAGTCAAAATCAAATTCTTCAGAAGCATCTGTGTCATAACTCACAGCATCTGTATCTACTCTATTGACACTTAACTTAACCTTTGGTCTAACCGGTTCAACAATTCGTGCTGCAGTTTTTCTTGTTGACACTTCCCCATCTTCCATCTCTAGAGCTTTTTCAAAATTTACAACTTTATAAGGATCTACTTTTTTCTCAATAATCCTACGATTGCTCCAAGCTTGGATCAAAAGATAGAAAATAGTAGTAGTCGGAACTGCCAAAACTGTACCTACTAAACCAAATAATTGGGTACCGCATGTAACGGCAACAAGTACCCAGAATGAAGGCAATCCAATCTGAGAACCCATAACTCTTGGATAAATAACATTTCCTTCTATTTGCTGTATCACTACAATCATTAAGACAAATAACAATGCATCAACAATTGACGTCTCAACCCATATTAATATTCCTCCAATTGCAGCAGAAATAAAAGCACCAACAATTGGAATAAATGCACCTAACATTTGTAGCACAGATATGGTAATTGGGAATGGGAAGCGGAAAATTATCAGCCCCAAAAATGTCAATGTACCAAAAATTAATGATTCAATACCTTGTCCTGCAAAGAACTTGGAGAAAATCAAACTACAGAGTGAAGTAAACTGCAAAAGTTTATCCATGTATATTTCAGGCAACAATGAGTATCCCACTGCCTTAAATTCTCTGAAGAGAGCTTCTTTTCTCGCCAAGAAATATATCGAGAAAATCACAGCAATAAAAAAGTTAATAACACCTGTAACTGTTCCGCTAATAAGCCCTAACAAAGTAGTAGCTAGCTGAGAACTCGTACTATATAGCCAGTTTATAAATTGGTTAAGTAAGTTATTAATGTTAAAAGATGAGGCCTGAAGATATGAGGCTATCTGAGGATTCTCCTCACTAAATTTAATAAACCAGTTATTTATACCTTGAACTGCACCGGGTAAGCTTTGGAAAAAGGATACTATAGTTCTAACTATATCAGGTACAACGAGAAAGATTATTAAGGCAATTATTGTGCCTGTAATAATCAATGTCAAAAGTATACTAATAGGTCTAGCAAGACGTTTACGATATTTCTCCTTATCCGACTTCCATGGTTTGCCAAATAAGCTTCTCTCAATAGCACGCATTGGCAAGTTCAAAATAAAAGCCATTAAACCACCAACAAGAACTGGTAAAGTGACATTAACTATATATTGAAATATCTTCGGAGCACCATCAATATGGCCAATTCCCCAAGCAAGCAAAAGTGATATTGCTACTATTCCAACAATTCTTCTACTTGTAGTTTTGTCAATCGTCATTTCTTGTCAGATCACTTTCTTTACCATAAATTTATACATTAGATAATATCAAATATAAAAATTCACTGCATGGATTTCTAAGTATGAATTTCTATTTTCTGCTTGTCTTTCTTCTTAATCCAATGTCTATTTCGATAATTTCTCTGCTTGCACTCTCAGCGCCATCTCCAAATCCTTAAACAACTCTCTTAAGTTAGCGCTGACTAATTTCTTGTTTTTTGCAGCTCCACCCCAACGAATATTACCTGCACCGCTGGCAATAAACTTTATCTTATGTTTGTATTTTTCTAAGTTTAATAACACACCTAAAGCTTCCATATTCGGCCTTAATTCTGGACTAAACTCAAGGATAATATCTTTTCTATCTATATATATTCTATTTAAATGCATTTTTCTCGCTTGACTCTCAACATATGAAATATCTGCTAACGCATAAGTTTCTTCAGGAAGTTCACCATATCTATCCATAAGTTCATCCAAGATATCGTAGTATTCATCTATATCTTCAATATCTAATAGTCTCTTATACATATCCATTCTTTGGCCCTCTGAAGGAATTAAAGAACTCGGAAGATAAGCATCAAGTTTAATATCAATGCGAGTTACGAAATCTTTGTTCAAAGGCATATTTTCCGACAGAACTTCTGAGCGCTCAATAACTTGACTACTTGCATCTTCAGCACCTGTGACACTACTGCCAGCGCTATCCGTATCAGCAGCAAGTTTCTCCTCTTCTTCAGCTTCTTCCCTTGCTAATTGGACTTCCTCTTCTAACATTTGTACATAGAGTTCATAGCCAATCGCTTCCATATGACCATGCTGTTCTCCGCCTAATAGATTCCCCGCTCCTCTCACCTCAAGGTCTCTCATGGCAATTTTCATACCAGAACCTAATTCCGTGAAGTCTCTTATTGTCGCTAGTCTCTTCTGTGCATCTTCGGTCAAATTTTTGTTACCATCATAGGTTATAAACGCATAAGCTTGTTTATTAGATCTTCCTACACGCCCCTTAATTTGATAAAGCTGAGCCAATCCCAGTCTATCTGCATCACGAGCTATAAGCGTATTGACATTTGGCATATCAATTCCTGATTCAATGATAGTTGTACACACTAGCACATCTGACTCACCTTTAATAAAAGCATGTATTATTGCTTCAAGTTGTGACTCAGGCATTTGACCGTGGCCGATAGATACTCTTAACCCAGGTATTTTTTCCTCTAAGTGTTTAACAATCTCAGGTATTTTTTTTACATTATTTATCAGGTAAAAAACCTGACCCCCACGACCAACTTCTCTAACAATAGCTTCATTAATAATCGCCTCATCATATTCCAGGACAAAGGTCTGTATCTCTCTACGCTCTTGTGGAGGTTCTTCCAAAAGTGAAATATCTCTAATTCCAGACAGAGACATATGCAAAGTTCTTGGTATAGGTGTAGCACTTAGAGAGAGCACATCCACATTTGGATATTTTTCTTTTAATTTTTCTTTGTGGTCAACTCCAAATCTCTGCTCCTCATCCACTACTAGCACACCCAAACGCTTAAATTGCACATCATCAGACAACAACCTATGCGTTCCAATAACCACATCAACCATGCCATTCTTCAGTCCTTTAACAATCTCTTGCTGTTCTTTTTTGCTTGTAAATCTACTCAAGACAGCAACTTCAATAGGATAGCCCTTAGCACGTTCCTTGAAATTTTCGTAATGTTGTTGAGTTAGAACAGTAGTTGGCGAAAGCATTGCTGCCTGCATACCGTTTGAAACAGCTTTAAACATCGCTCTAAAAGCTACTTCAGTTTTGCCAAAGCCAACATCTCCGATTAAGAGCCTATCCATGACTTTGTCAGACTGCATGTCTTCTCTAACGTCTTCCATAGCTTCCAGTTGATCCTCAGTCTCTTCAAAAGGGAAACCTTCCGCAAATTCATTATCCCAAACTGTATCCTCACTAAACTTATAACCTTTTATGCGATTGCGCTCTGCATAAAGTTTGACAATATTTGTTGCCAACTTCTTAATGGAATCTCTGGCTCGAGTTTTTAGCTTAGACCATTCGCCTCCGCCCAGGCTAGAAAGTCTAGGCTTCCTGTTGTCCATACCTACATACTTGCTAAGTTGCTCTATGGCTTCCATTGGCAAGAATAGACTATCACCTTTAGCATAGGATACTTTAATATAATCTTTGCTTCCTGATGCAGTTGTAATAGTTTCAATACCCTCGTATAAACCTATACCATGATCCTCATGTACCACATAGGAACCAATCTCAAGATCTGAGAAGAATTTAATTGTCTGCTCATTCTTTTTCCTACGCTTATTGCGCTTATAACGTTTTCCAAAAACATTCTCAGTTCCAAAAATTGCTAGCTTCGCATCAGGCCAGACAAAACCTTCATTCAGCGCTCTTGGTATTAGTCTTTTTACCGCTGCAGGAGCATTAAGCAATAACTTCTCATTAAGAGCATCTCGCTTACTATCATCAGCTACATATATACATGTGAATTTATTTTCCGCCTGACGTTCTTTTAACATCTCATAGAACTCATCTTCTCTAGCTCTATAATTCTCGGCAGCTAAGCTTCTGAATGCAAATTTCTTGGCAGCAGGGAAACCATTACCAGAACCATCTAGCAACGCAAAACCCAAAACCTGAAAATCTTGATCCAAGCTCTTCATTATGGCAACTTTTCCAATAATATTCTCTGCCACTAGGGTTGTAGTTTTGCCCTGTACAAGCAGCTGCTTGATCTGTTGCTCTTTGCTAGCTTGCCAAGCATCTAAAAACTCTTGTAGTTTTTTCAGTTCAAAAACTACTGCCCTACCACATAACTCTTGGAAATAATCAAGAATACTTGTTTTCTCTGGGTAAATGAATTCTAGCCAACGATCTAAAATCTCAACGCTTAAGTTATTTTCTAAGCGTTCAATATCATAGTTACAAAGAGCTTTGAATGCTTCAACCTCATCTCGACTGGCAGCCTTTTTATACATATTTTCACTCTGCTCATCTCGGAAGTCTTTGATTCTCTCGACCAGAGTTATTCTTTGTTCATCGCTAATGTTAATTTCTTGCGCCGGTGAAATAATTATTTCATTAACTTCATCGAACTGACGTTGAGATTCTAAGTCATATAATCTAATTTGTTCAATTTCATTATCAAAGAAAGAAATTCTTATACCATTTTCATCCGCATTTATTGGCACTAGGTCAACTATATCTCCTCTTTGCGAAAACTCACCTGCATTTTCTGCTACTTCAGAGTGCTTGTAACCTATATCGCTAAGTCTTGCCACAAGCTCTGCTGGTTCCATAATAGTATTAAGGTCAATCTTTATATATCTATCTAAGAGGCTCGACATATCAGGCATGCGTTGTTGCAAAGCTGCAGCAGTTATTAAGACAATCGGTCTCAGCTTCTCTTCTCGTGTCTCAAGCAAACGACTTATAACCTTAATACGTTGGTGCATCTCATTTTTGCTCGCAGATTCTATCCGACTTAGGTTAAATTCCCTAGCTGGAAACTCTAATACCTCTCCGGGATAAAAAGCCTTCAACGCTTCTTGTAACCGGCGAGATTGCAGTGGATCACTTGCTACGACAAAGGCGAAGTCATTGTCATCTTTTTGCAAAAGCAGAGCAGACAAAATAAATGCTGCATGGTTCTCTATTGGACCTACAACATTTATATGAGATAGTTGCTTACTGTTAACCGCTAATGTTTTCTTATAAGCACCTAGATTCCAGATGTCTTTTAACTCTGTAAATTTTGGATCTATTAATGCGCTCTCAACTATCCAATTCTCTTTGTTTATTTTTTCTGCTTTAGTTTCCGATTTTGCTTTGTCATTAAGCATGTTTATTTCCTAATACCTCATTCATTGCCAACTGCAAATTCTTCTCCACAGTTAATTCTATTAATTCAATAGCATTATTAACTGCAATATCTAGTGCCTTCATCTCACCTGCAGTAAACTTACCCAAGACGAAACTTACCATATCTCCATATTCAGGTTTAGGTCCAATTCCTAAGCGAATCCTAGGGAAATCTTTGCTACCAATTTCCTTAATTATAGATTTCATACCGTTGTGAGTCCCAGCACTGCCAGATTCTCTGACTCTAATTTTCCCAATATTTATATCAATATCATCATAAGCTATAAAAAGATTTTCCAATGGTATTTTGTAAAATTTAAGGAGTTTCTGCACAGCAATACCAGATAAATTCATTAGTGTAGTCGGCTTAGCTAAAATAATTTTCTTACCGGCAATATTGATGTCACAAATATCTGCTGAAAATTTAGACTTTTTCCAATTACCTTTATGTCGTAAGGCTAGCTCTTCAACAAATATAAATCCAGCATTATGTCTGGTTTTCTCGTATTCTTTACCTATATTCCCTAAGCCTACAACTAAAATAGCATCTTGATTATTTTCTGTATTACCTTTTTTCTTAAAAAACATCACAAAATTCACTCCGTTTTATATCTTTTTATAAATATACGAAAGCTGATTATAACACTTTGACTTGCATAAAGTTATATCATAAATCATTTAATATCATCTAAAGACGATAGCTCTCGTGATTAGCTTGATTTTCCCTCTAAAAAGTTTAGTTTCAAGCATGGTAAAACAAAATAAACCTAAAAAATATCTTGTTTGTTCTTCTCTCGAGTACATTTAATTCAATTAAACTTATCCACCGTCTTGAAAACAGAAATACAAATATTTTTATATTTTTATGTGGATAATGTGGATAACTGTGTGGACATTAGCAAGTATCGCCTTTTTATTGTTAATAGAAGATTAAATTCAGCTAATTAAATGTTACATTAAAATTACATTTTAACTTCCTTTTGTCACATCAGTCCTCGAGAGGTGGATATATGATTTTAAAATTATAAATCCTCATGAAACTACTCCTAAAATAAATTATGCACTAAAACTTAAGCTAAATGATTAAAAATAAAAGCATCATTTACGCAAAATAAAACTCCGTTGTTTCAGAAAATCCTCAAAGAATCACTAAACATCGGAGTTTAAACTTTTTTTATTTTCCAAACAAGATCTCAGTTAATCTCACTTATTATTCATATAAGTAAAACTCCTTAGATTTCTCTTTGAAAGCGTCGGCTTCACGTTTTGTCTCTCTAATTAACTCTTGAGAATTAGCATGTTGCCTACTCAACTTACTATTACCAAACATTTTGTCTATCTTTAAGTACTGGTCATTATCTGCAGGCACAAACAGCAGATCTTTGTCTACTATGCGCTTAAGTTCAGCAATAATAGCAATGGCCATATCAATAGGTTTAATTTTCTTTCTCTGAGTAACATGAATTCTTACCCCTTGAACTTTTGTTCCCTGGTACATTCCTTTAGTTGGAGTGAAGTAAATTGGGGTAAATCTAATGCCGCTAATAAGTACTTTATTCAAGTTTGCTGCCAATTGAACTGCATCCAAGAAAGGCGCTGCAATTACTTGGAAAGGTAAACTCGTACCTTCACCAAAAGATACATTAGTTCCTTCAAGCAAGTGTAAACCACTAGCCAAAATCAATCCGTCTAGATTTGGATACTCTAGTCTAGGCATGTTCCACAATGCATCGGTATCATCGAATGTATCCTTACGTTCCCAGTTTCTCAATTCAATAACTTGTAAATTACAATGCAGATTATTGACTGTATTCATCATGACAGCCAACTCACCTATGGTCATGCCATATCTAATTGGCAACGGAAACTCATCATCATTCATGTAATTACCCTCTATAACTGGCCCTTGTACGAGCTCACCTCCAAGAGGATTTGGTCTATCGAGAATAACTACCTTCTTATCTGTATTTCCAAGTTGTCGTAATAATCTATGCAGAGTCTCTATATATGAATCATATCTTAAGCCTGTCAAAGGGAGGTCAACGAATAGGGTATCAAACGAGGCCAACATCTCATGAGTAAAATGGAAAGATCCATATCTATACAGCGAAAATACTGTTAAGCCTGTCCAAATATCCTTATAACTCTCATACCTTTCACCTGAAGTTTTCTCGCCCAGCACACCAAATTCAGCTCCAAAAAGACTTGTCAAATCCATATGGTTGTTAATCACTGCCAAAGTAGAATTAAGATGTCTATCCATTGAAGCTCCGGTAGTTAAAAGACCGACTCTATCCATTAAATATTCATCTTTAAATTCTATCAAACGATCTACGCCATTACTAATCTTCTTTTTGACTTCCATATCTATTCAATAGGCTCCTTTTGAATGATAATTTATTATTCCATCTATAGGTTTTATAATTATGAGTTTTCTAATTATGAGTTTTTAACACACTTAGTAAAAGCTCGCTAAAATTGTTTCATCAAAATAGCTATCCTAAAACTCTTCTTCAACATAGCGTTCTGGGTAAGTTTTCCTTAAGTAGTTTTCTACCGGACCACTCAAACGCTTATCCAGAGTAAACTCTAGTTCCATTTTTTCTCCAAAGTTTTCGGATAAGAGGTTACCGTTGTCTTTGATATAAGCATACAATGAACTTTCTTCATATGGTAGCTCTAATCTATAAGATTTCTGTCTGTAAGCTAGGAATTCTGCAACAGTTTGTAAAACTTTATCCAAGCCTTCTCCTGTGACTGCTGAAGTTGGCACAACTCTAAATCTATCACTCTCTTTTATGTGGCTAAAAGCTTCAATATTTTGAGGAGTAGCGATATCCGCTTTATTCAGTAAGAGAATACGTGGCTTATCTGCTGCTTCCAATCTATTTAGCTCATCTTCTACTATCTGCAATTGTTCTTTCGCCTCAGGGTCTGAAACATCTAACACCTGTAGTATTAAGTCACTATTACTCACTTCTGTCAGAGTTGATTTAAAAGCTTCAACTAACTCATGCGGTAATTTACGGATAAAACCAACAGTATCTGCCAAAATAACATGGCTACCATCAGGTAAACGTAAATCTCTAAAAGCTGAGTCTAGTGTTGCGAAAACCTGGTCCATTGCATACAAATCAGAGTCTGTAAGTTTATTAATTAAAGTTGATTTACCTGCGTTAGTGTAACCAACCATAGCTACTATAGTTTGGCCTTGCTCGTCACGCTTTTCTCTTTCCTTCTCACGGCGAGTTGAAACTTTCTTGAGTTCACGTCTAAGATTATTAATTCTATTCCTAATGTGACGTCTATCCCTCTCTAGCTGAGTCTCACCTGGACCCCTAGTACCAATACCACCACCAAGTCTACTCATCTCCTCGTTGATCAGGCTAACTCGGCCCAATCTATAACTATATTGAGCAAGTTCGACTTGTAATTTACCTTCTTTGGTACTAGCTCTACGAGCAAATATATCAAGAATGACCAAAGTTCTATCAAGGACTCGCATCTTAGATAATTCTTGGATATTTCTAATCTGACTACCACTCAATGGATCATCAAAGATCAAGGTATCGCACCCCATCGCTTTTGCATATTCTGCTATCTCAATAATTTTACCCTTACCAAGATATGTTGATGCACTTACATTATTTCTATTCTGATAATCTGCACCTAGAACCATAGCTCCACAAGTTTCCGCTAGTTCTTTAAGCTCTAGCAATGATCTTTCTGTTTTATCTATAGACTCCGGACCTTGGCCCAAATTCAAACCTACAAGGTAAGCAATCTCAGCTTCACCTCTCTGGCTACGACCAGACTCCTGTCCTGTCAACCCGACTGAATCATAATTATCTTCTTGGGTAAACATGGACTCTAGGTTAAAGTCTTCATCAACAAAATCCATTCTAGTAGAACTATCTTGAGGATAATAAACATCTTCATCAAAAAGGTCGTCTTCTAGTGCATAATCTTGTGCATCTACATGCATATCTTCTTGCACATCATAGTTCTCTAATTCTTCGGATATAAATTCATCTCTATCTGGTGTGTATATCAACAAAGCATCTCCATTCTTATGATCTTTTACTTAATTATAAAGCAAAGCGAACTTAAATGCTTTTCAATATTCACTGTTGCTGTAGATAAGGCACTTATAATTCTTAAAACCTAGTAAATACAGATAGCAAGAATCCTAAAATCAAACCAATAGCTGATATCAAAATATAATCCCCAAAGAACTTAGACCAATTTACTTTGCCTTTTCCTCTTATCATCATTACCGCATAATAAGCAACTAAACCTACCACTAGAACGAATACATTCGCAGTTAAAGCGTTGTAACTATACTTGAAAAATCTCATAAATATCCAAGAATAAGCGCCTATACCAAAAGCATAAGTCATAAATCCATAGAAGCCTGGCAATTGCTCCTCTGAATTGATGTTCTCAACCTTATATTTGGCAAAATTCTTAAAAGTCCAGACAATCAAAACAATAGCTAAAAACACATAGATAAATACCATCAATAAGTGCAAGTAAAAATTTTCATTAACAGTTAATATACCAATATTTGAAAATGGATTTAATAAGTCTAAAACTCTGTCTAACCACCTTTGAATTGGGCTACGATTAGGTCCAACAATAACATCTTTAAGAATACCCCAATAAATAGATGGGAGTAAGAAACCCACCGCACTATAAATAACTGCACTACCTAAATTAGTGCTGCTTGTCATAATAAAAGTAGTTAAAACCAGGCAGAAAAAAGCCATTAACGCTAAAGCTACAATATAAATTATATATCTATGTAATGGCATTAGATATAGTATATGCTTATTGATTCCCAGATAAACAATTCCACCATTTACAATTGCAAAAATCACATATGGTATAAGGAAAAGTAAATAGGTGTTTAGCATATCGAAAAAGAGCATTTTTTCTTTAGGTAAATCAACAGAAAAGTATGTATCTAAATCATTGCTGTTATAGATACTCCTCAGTGTAATTAGCGGTAATATTGAGACTATTACCAAACTTGCAAATGTAACTGCAACAAAAAGAGCTTTCCCATACGGGAAACTATACGTGTCGATGTATTGTACTTCATTTATAGTTCTAACACTGCTCCAAATAGGTAGTGTTGTAAAAGTCAAAAAGGCAATAAATATACTGAAAAACAAGGCTGCATTTCTTTTTATAAAAACTTTAAAATAATTTTTGTATTTCATTACTCTAGCCCCTTTCTAAATGCTTCCCTGATGGGAACAAGATCTATATTTTGACCAAATATTTTTGAAAGCACCTCTACGTCATCATAGTAGAAATAATATTCTCGCTGCATTATTGTCGCTCCAGATTTGTCGTAATATACAATTTTAACCAATGCTTCTGAATATTCATCTTCTGGAATTTCATATTGATTTTCCACCTCAAAACCTGTTTGTTGTTTAGCTGCTTTTATATGTAATTCTCTAATCTTTGCAATCTCATCTGGATTCTTAGTGAAGTGTCTCTTAAAGTGAGGTGTTACACCTACATAATTAAATATTTCTGCATTCTCTTCATCTTTTACAGATTTACTTTCCCTAAAGACACCATCGTAAGCAACTAACTTAATCTCATCAACCTCTCTTAACTCTGGCACTGCTAAAGCAGATTTTCTTTCAATTTCCATTAATCCATAAACACTTGTGCCAAAAGCTAGGGCAGCAATCAAAGTGTATGAAATTACAGTTCTAAAAATTTTTGTTTTGCCATGTTTCATAAACATATTGATTATGAAAAATACAACTAAACCTCCAGTGAAGATAGAAGCTATATTTATGGCATTGTCTTTTATTTTGTCAATTAAGTCTATTGAATAATTGTTGTTATTAAATACTATAGATTTGAACAAGGATACCAAAACTATAAATACTGAAATAAAGACTATACCTGTATAAAAATACTTGAACATATATGCAGAACCGATTCTCTCTACATGTCTACGTTTGTATAAAAATGCTGATAACAATAGTATTAAGATAGCCAAAACTACGTAAATACTAATTGCTAAAACATGGTTAACTCCATTCTTATCTTCAAAAATTCTCATTAACAAGCCGTTAATACTGAATAAATCCAAATATGAATCTGACTTAGAATCTAAGCTAGGAGTATAACCTGGGAAATAATTAATATATGACTTCACTAGTGAAATCAGTGCTACCGGTATATAGTTCAAAGCTACTGCACAAATATACCCATTAAATACACTGGTCGTCATTATAATAGAAAGAACACTGAGTGCCAATGAGAATAAACAAATTGTTAGAAGGACCACTGATCTAATTACTATAGTTCCCAATGTTGGCATGATTAAACTCTTACCAGTGAAATTTAAAAAATGACCCAAGATAATCTGTAGATAATAAGTCAATACAGTCGGTATCGCTACAATAACCCATACAAAAAGTGTATTGAACATAAATAACTTAGTTCTAGATATAGGTAAACTCCAATATCTATCCATTTTGTTTTTGTCATATAAATATTTAAATACCTCGAACGGCAAAATGATCATTAAAAGTCTAGAGAGACCTAATAAACTTTGATCTGCTACTCCACCAGTGAAATGGGTATAGTTAATTGAAAATACTCCATAATCATTCACATTATCAGAGGTAATTATCATCATCAACCATGGTAATGTTGCTAACCCTAATAATGTAATTAGAACACCGAAAACACTGTTCTTATGCTCTTTTAGCATAAATACAAAGTAATTCTTAAATACTTTCGGAGAATTATTTCTATTTAATTTTAAACTTACTTCTTTTGCTCCCATTTTAAGCCTCCGCTTTCGAAGAAGATCCTAGCTCAGAACTACGATCAGAACCGCTATGCTTATTCTCCATCTCAGCAACAAATATCTCTTCCATTGAAACTGATAACGGGTTGAGCAAGATTGGGTTTGTGCCTTTCAGTTGTTCTTCAGCTTCTTCACCATGATAAATCACAGTAACCACCTTGTTATTTTGTTCTAAATATAGTAGTGGAATATTATCGAATACACCAGCTGCTGGAGCTTCTTTATAACCTAACTGTACCTTGTGATAATTATTATTTAGTTCCTCTAGTGTCTGGTCAAAGACTATCTGATTGTTCTCAAGCAGAGCCATAGAGTCACAAATATCTTCTAATTCACGAATATTATGCGAACTAATAATTACTAGCACATCTTCTTCCTCTACCAGATGAATCAGCTCACGCTTAAGGGTAAGTCTCATTTTAGGATCTAATCCATCAAATGACTCATCCATTAGTAGTAATTTTGGACATGTACTCAAGCCTAAAATTATCGCACTTTGTCGCTTCAATCCTTTTGACAATTCATTGATTGGTTTAAGTTCATCAAAACTAAATTTCTTAAGCAATTCCTGATACTTCTCTTCATCAAAATTCTTGTAGAAGCTCTTATAAAAATCTTTCATATCTCTAGTGTTAAAACGATTGAAATAAAAAGGTTCATCACTAACGAAGAAAAGTTCACTTCTATCTATTTTTGTAGAAACATCATTAAAAAGTATTTCGCCTTCATTGTAGTTATAAACATTACTTATACAGCGCAATAAAGTAGATTTACCAGCACCATTACTACCAATTAATCCCACAATATTCCCTGAAGGCAATTCCCAATTCAGGTCAATCAAAACCTTGAAGCCATTGAAATCCTTATTTAAATTATTTATCTTAAGCATGTTTTAATACCTCCATTGAAATACCTTCTAACTTTTCTTTTGATATACCTAAGCTTATATATTTATTAAAAACATTTTCTATTTCTTTGCGGGCATCAGCCTCAACCTCTGTCGCCAGGTCAACTTTAGCCACAAAAGTTCCACTCTTAGGAACTGTAACTATAATTCCTCTATACTCTAATTCTGTATACGCTCTAGCCACGGTATTTGCATTCACTCCAAGATCCTGAGCTAGGCTTCGTATTGATGGTAATTTCTCGCCTTCTTCCCAGACACCGGTACCCACTAATAACACTACTTTATCTATGATCTGTTGGTAAATGGGACGTTTATCTCTTCCGTCTATATTTAACAATTTAAACACCTCCCGATTAAAAACTTAATAAAAAAACTCTACAAATATGTACCGACCCCCAAAAGTTAGACCAAAATCTAACGATTGGGAGGTCGGTATTTTTATGGCAAAACATAGTTTTGAATTCAAGAAGAAAGTTGTTTTAGAATATTTGGATGGTAAAGGTGGACTGGATTATCTTTCTAAAAAATATGGATTTGGCTCTAATTCTCAAATACGCAAATGGATCAATGCATATAAGGCGTTTGGCGATGAAGGATTAATGCGTTCTCGTAAAAAAGCAAAATATTCTTTCGAAAAGAAGCTTTATGTTGTAGAGTTATATCTATCAAGTGAGATTTCATACCAAGACTTGGCGATCCGAGAAGGTATAAACAATCCAAGTATGATTTGTAACTGGGTTAACCGCTTTCGTGTTGCTGGTCCTGATGCTTTGAAACCTCGTAAGAAAGGTCGAAAGAGAAAATTGGATAAACCTAAGATAGATAGTAAAGCTAAACAATTAGAAGAAAAAATAGTTGATACAAGTGCAGAATATGTTAAAGAACTAGAAGATGAATTGCTTAAACTAAAAATTGAGAATGCCTTTTTAAAAGAACTGAGGAGACTGCGTTTAGAGGACGAGGCAAAAATGAGAGAACGGCACTCGTCATCAACAGTCTCCGAGGAGAATTCAAACTAAAAGACCTTCTCTCTTATACAAGCATGCCTAAAGCAACATATATGTACTGGCAGAAAAGATTCTATAGAGAGAACCCTGATAAAGAAATCGAGGATAAGATTATTGAAATCAGAGAGACTCACAAGAATTATGGTTATCGTCGAGTGGTTGGAGAATTAAGAAACCAAGGCTACTGTGTGAACAAAAAGAAAGTACAACGTATAATGCAAAAACTTGTTTTGCAGGTTACCTCCTTCACTCGAAAGAGCCGAAAGTACAGTTCGTACAAAGGTAAAGTCGGAACGGTTGCTCCTAATCGCATAAGGAGACGATTTAATACATATATTCCACATCAGAAGATTACAACAGATACTACAGAGTTTAAGTATTATGAGATTAATGCTAAGGGTCACATGACAATGCATAAGCTCTATCTGGATCCATTTATGGATATGTGTAATGGTGAAATAATAAGCTATGCAATTGACAAGAATCCTTCTGCTAAAAATGTCATGGGTGCATTGGAACAGGCTATTGCAATAACATCAGATTGCAAATATAGAAGGACTTTCCATTCGGATCAAGGCTGGGCTTACCAAATGAAAGCATACTCTCATCGTCTAAAAGAAGAAAGAATCTTCCAAAGTATGTCTCGTAAGGGCAACTGTCGTGATAACGCTGTTATGGAGAACTTCTTTGGACTACTTAAGCAAGAAATCTATTATGGTGTTACTTACTATAGCTATGATGAGCTAAAGTCAGAAATAGAACGATATATAAAGTATTATAATGAACAAAGGATTAAAGAAAAATTAGGATGGCTAAGTCCAGTGCAATACAGGCTTAGACTCTTGGCTGCATAAAAATAGCGTAGCAGTCATATAAACTGCTACGCTAAAAAAGTCTAACTTTTGGGGGTCACATCAATACTCACTAAATTTAAAATTCACTTCATTTAATAGAAAAATTTACTTTTTCACTCATCTGTACTATCTGTACTAATTGTACTACTACAGTTTTTATTTTACAAGCAGTTTAAAATTTATGTTAAACTCTTAGTATTATTTTTTGTGAGGCGATAATAATATGCGTTTTAGATATAAACCATGGGCATTACCAGAAATTGAGGCTAGCCCATTTGTATGTACCAATCCAGAAGAATATAAGAATTATTGGTCTAGTTTCTTTGATAACCCTGAACTACCTCTAAGCTTAGAATTGGGTTGTGGCAAAGGTAGAT
This sequence comes from Fastidiosipila sanguinis, assembly GCF_002998295.1. Taxonomy (GTDB): domain Bacteria; phylum Bacillota; class Clostridia; order Saccharofermentanales; family Fastidiosipilaceae; genus Fastidiosipila; species Fastidiosipila sanguinis. The sequence goes on along the minus strand of NZ_CP027226.1, from coordinate 209,725 downwards.
TTTTGCAAGAACTATCTCAAAGTAGGCCAGACTATAACTATCTTGGCATTGATATTGAGATTCTTGCAGTGGCCAAAGCTAACCGCCTAATTGCTCCATTAAAGCCTAAGAATGCTAGACTTTTGAACTATGATATCTCTAAAATTTATGATTATTTTGCAGAAAATGAAGCTAGCGAAATCTTTATAAACTTCCCTAATCCTTGGCCAAAAACTCGCCATAACAAACGTCGTCTAACTCACCCTAGACAATTAATTCAATATAGAAAAATATTGAAAGACTATGGTGAAATTTGGTTCAAGACTGATGATCAAGAGCTTTACGAAAAGAGTTTAGAATACTTTGAACTAATGAACTTCAAGATTCTTAACTCAACGGAGAATCTAGTAACTGATTCCAATCAAGACCCTCGCTCTATCCTCACAGAATATGAAGAACGTTGGAGAAATGATGGTATTAATATCAAAGCTATTTATGTACAAAAACTTCCTGGAAACGAGGAAGAACTAGCTGAAATTGCTAGAAACTACAAAGATGAAAGAGATCCAAAGTTCCGTGATTAGATAGCTTATAAATAAGTAATTTTCACCTTTCTTGAACAAGTAACTCTCATCTGGATTTTTATCTATTACAAACAATAAACCCTTTAGGTGCCGAAGCGAAAAACTCATTTTCAGCGAATCTAAAGGGTTTTTATTTTCACGACGTTAAAAAGATACGGTTCTATAACCTACCTACCACTCAGCATGTTGAAATCCATCAAGTTATCTTCCAACTCATTTAACTTACGTAGTATAGCTTGACGTTTTTCTCTATCCATATCGCTGCTATCAATCTCTCTATCTTCAATTTCAGCAAGCATTAACTTAATCTTATCAATCTGTTTATCGAGAAGAGCTCTCTCTTGCAACTCGTTAGCTTCACTAACTTCATGCATATCAATCTCGTCTAAGTCATTGAAGTTCAAATCAACGTATGAGTGCAAGCCTGGTGTTACAACTTTAATATCTAGCTCAGTTTGAATCAAATCTCTGAGAGGGTACATCTCATCTTCCTCTCCATGAACAAGGAAGATTCTATTAGGCTTACGTTCGTATTGTCCTAACCACTCCATAATATACGCTTGGTCAGCATGGGCACTAAAGCCTGGCATATTATAAATCTGGGCATTATTAGCAATCCAATCACCAGCTAATTTAATTTTATCTATACCATCTGAAATAAGTCTGCCTGCAGTTCCTTGAGCCTGATAACCAACGAATATGACAGCATTCTTCTCATCCCAGAGATGATGTTTCAAGTGATGAACTACCCTACCACCGGTAGCCATACCACTTGCAGAGATAATGACTTTTGGTGAACTATCAGTATTGAGAGCCTTTGACTCTTCAACTGTTTTTGTGTAAAAAAGATTAGGGAATGCAAAAATATTATCGCCACTACGGATTAATTCTTGCGCTTCAGCGTGCAAAATATTAGTGTTCTCTGTAAAAACTTTTGTAGCACGAACTGCGAGAGGACTATCTACAAAGAATTTAATTGGATTGTTCTGGCCTCCATGAGTTAGTTCGTAATGTTTGTTTAACTCATAAATAATCTCTTGAGTTCTTCCTACAGCAAAACTTGGAATAATTACAGTACCACCTTCTGAGGTTACCCTCTCAATGGTGCTCATTAAATTCTCTAGAGAGTCGCCATAATTCGAATGCAATGTATTTCCATAAGTTGACTCCATAATTATATAATCTGCTGAATCTATATACTCTGGATCATTGATTAAGGAATGACCTTTAACTCCCAAATCTCCCGTGAAAACCAATTTAGCAGTCTTATCATCTTCCGTTACCCAGATTTCAATAATAGCAGAACCTAATATATGACCAGCATCTCTAAATCTAACTTTTATATTTTCACTTACTTGAAAAATCTCACCATATCTGTATGTTTCGAAGAGACCCATAGCTTTATCAACATCTGCTTGCTCGTACAACGGTTCAATTAAAGCTTCTCCCTTACGCTCACGTTTTCGATTTTCCCATTCTGCATCCGACTCTTGAATATGGGCTGAGTCAGATAACATTATTTCGGTTAAATCTTTTGTTGCTGGAGTCGTATAAATCTTACCGTTAAAACCTGCTTTTGCTAATTTAGGCAATCTACCACTGTGATCTATATGTGCATGTGACAGAATAACAAAGTCAATCTCGCTTGCCGCAAAGGGTAATTCCTCGAAATTTAACTTTTCTTCTTGTTTAGAACCTTGGAACATTCCCATATCCAACAGGAACTTTTCCCCATTCTTAGTCTCAATCAAGTGATTAGACCCAGTTACAAATCTTGCTGCTCCATGAAAATTGATTCTCATTTATTCTCTTCCTCTCTCGTTTATACCATCTGGTCTTTCCCTAAACTCACTTGGAGTTGTTTCCATATTCTTCTTAAAAATTCTCCTAAAATATGCAGGATCTTGATAACCAACCAGGTATGAAATCTCATTGACAGATAAATCTGTATTATCCAACAAAGAACTAGCTTCCTTCATCCTTATATAGGTCAAGTACTCAGTAAAGTTCATACCAGTAAGCTCACGTAACTTCTCTGATGCATAAGAATCACTGTATCCTACAGCATTACTTGCCGAAACAAGATCGACAGGCTCTCTGAAATGCTCTCTAATATATTCCAATAAACTTTCGCCGGCGCTCATATGACTGTTAGGAACGGCTGATTTAACAATATTTGCGCAACTTTCTTTAATAGAACTCCTAACTATACGGAGTAAATTATATAAATTGAGATATTTATTACAAAAGTTCTCATAAACATCCAATCCTAGAATCCAGGAAAAACTCTGTTCATCGTACAATTCTTTTTGTCTGATTAAGAACAATGAATTTAGGTTAAAGGCTTCTCTAATTGTCAGAGTATTAGTATCCATATTCTCAAATTCATTGAATGATGCGTCTATAATATTCTCTGCATCATTCAATGAAATCGCATTGTTCATTAAAGAAAGCAATGCATAATATACATCACCAATTCTCTTATAAAACCAAAATAAATTGTCTGGATGTGCATCTCTATAAGTTATCTTAGGTCCTTGTTTCGTTGGGCTCATAAAAAACTGCCATGACAATTTATAGGCATTCATCAACTTGAGCTTGTAATTATCATTGCGTTTATTTATCTCTTGGATACCAATACCTTTGAGTGATTCTGAATACTTATAAGACTGGTTAAAAATCCAAGCATGGTCAACAAGATAGACCCAAGTACAACTCGTTAACTGACCATATAAACCAGGCTTAAGGTCTATTTCTGCCTTAATTTCAGCTCCATTACTCACGAGAAAAATAGGATTCTCATAGTTTTTTAGTTCATTTCTTAACTTTGAGAGATCGTTATTTCTAATCCAGTCAATTAAATTGTCGTTTTTTAGAATTATATCTCTCTCCCTATGAATTTTGATTCTGACATCATTAAGTGCTCTAATAAATCTATCTTTATTTATAGGCTTCATCATTAAAGCCTCTATTCCTAGCTCTATCCCTCTTTTTGCTGAGGAAAAATCCGGATGCCCTGAAACCAAAATACTTTTTGTTTCACTAGAAAGTTCATTAACTTTTTCAATTAACTCTAAACCATTTTTAGAACCAGCATGTACATCTGTAATTAACAAGTCCAAGCTTTGACCATCCTCTAAAAACTGAATTACTTCTTGTGCATCCTTTGAGAAAGATAATAAATTGAAACCACAAGCAGCCCAATCCACACCATTAAGTGAGGACCTAAGCCCTGATCTAGAATCACCACAAACTATAATATTTAGCAAATTTTCCATATACCCCTGTTCTCATAAATGAAATAACTGACTTCAGCAGAGCAATATCAATTAATTCAAGTCAATTTAATCTCTGAATAACTCTCACTAACTAGTTCTTTGCTATAGGCTAATTTGCATCTAGCATTAAGTTCGCCTGCGAAAATCCAATATAGTATTGCAATATAATTTATATTATACAATATGCGTGATTCTACGAAGTCTACTAATAAGATAGAAATAAGAACAGCATAAAGTATCAAAGCCTCTAAGCTCAAATAGTGTTTTTCATTAAACTCATTAATAAACCTTTGTATAATATCTAAATGTTGTAAGAATAAAAATAAAACAAACAGCAATAAACCTAAGATCCCTGATGACCCTAAGGCAGAGAAAATCACACTATGCACTTCACCAGAAGCAAAATGTTCTCTTATGTTTTTGTCAGTAATTTTTGCATCAATCTCTTTAATCAGTCCATCATGAGATAAACCTACAACAGGAGAATCTTGCACAAGTTCAAGTGTTTCCTCCCAGAATAATAACCTACCACTACCCTTATTAATCTTTTTGCTTTCAGCTTTTCTACCTGAACCAATTTTCCCCATCTCTTCTATACTCAGGAAAAATTTGGCTTGCTCAGGTTCTTCATCTAAACTAAATAAATGATTCCTTACACCTGCCATGTTAGAAGGCACCTTAGAAAGCATATTCGAGTAAAGTTTGTTTCCATAAAACAACAGACTCACAATAGTAAGTGCAGCTAGAATCGCTATGCCTAAGTTTTTAAGCTTCAGAGTATTCAAGTTTTTCAGGTCTGGATATTCAAATTCCCCTGCAGAATTCTTAATTTTATTCATCTGACAGTTAAATATAAACCCACTACTAACTAGGAATATAAAGATATAGCTTACTGTTATTACTGCTCTACTCTGGGCTAAAATTATATAAGTATATTGACAAAAAATATTCGTAAGCAAAAATGTGCTTTTGAATTTATCAGACAAATTTCTTTGAGCAATTTCATCTTTAGCAACGTGAGCACGATGACCTAGCTTTTTGTATTTTTCACAATCTAAGTGAATTAAATATAAAGAAAAACTTGAGCTTATTAATGCAATTAATGATCCCCCATTAGGATTATAGACTCCCCAGAGTCGATTCGAGTGTATATCAAAACCAATTTTATATGTATCTCTAACTGTATACGCTATACCAAATGCATACATGAATAATGAAAGCAGGGTCAAGACAAAAGTCGCTGTTACCGTACCCACAGCAAGTCTCGAAAACATTCTTTTGCCAAAATAATTTTTATTACTATGTGTATTTAGCGGATTGTAAAATAAGAAAAACATGACAAACATATAGGAAATACTCTGTAAATTCTTCCACACGTCATATTCTAGATTAAACAAAATAGAAATAATATTTACTATTAAGAACAAAGAAAGTAGTATTTTCTGTAGATTTCTAGTGGCGCTTAATTCTCTTATGTTTTGCCACATGGAACTCGAATTATCACGTTCTATACTAGATTTGCAATACAATAAGCCAAAACCAATTGCAATCATTATCCAATTTATAACATTGGTAAGCCCCGGGAAAATTCTCATATCATTAACTAATCCAAACAAAACTGCGAAAATTGTATAATACGCAAGTGCTAGTTCAAATCTTCGTTCTTGATTAGTTTTGGCTACAGACATTAAATGCTCCATTCCTGCAGGTAAAAGTTAAAAATACCGACAATAATGTTGCCTGTATTATAACATTTTAAACTTATTTCCTAGTTAAAAGTTGACTCAATTTAGAAAAGCTTAAAAACTTATTACAATACACTATTAAAATTAAGTTCTTCCTTCATACTTTCTTTACTAAGATCTTGTAGTATTCCCATAAAGAACCAGAAAAATAACGACATAAAGTTCATGGTATAAAGCAAACGTGTCTCGACCAAATCAATAATAATAAATGCAATAACTAATGCATAAATTATTATCATTGATAGATTCAACGAATGCCTCAACGTGTATTGTAGATAAAACATTTTGATTATGCTTAAATTTTGCAAGAAAAAATAAATCATAAAGACTATTAAGCCCAAAAGGCCTGAGGCTCCAACAATAGAGATTAATGAACTATGAATTCCACCAGCCTGAATTTCTGCTTTAGCTGTTGGTGATTCTACTGCTGCAGTGACTTCCTCTATAACTCCAAAGTATGAAACTCCTACCAAGGGTTTATCATTGAGAAGCTTAATTGTCTCCAGCCAAAATAATATTCTTCCCCTACTTGGATCAATCAATTGAGCTGCTGTGCTTCTCTCTGGAGAGATCTTCTTCAAAGCATCAGATCCTATAAATATTCCTGAGTTCTTATTTTTAATTCTAAGATTCAAGCTGTTATCAATTATTTCAAAAGCACTATCAGTATCTACAGGTATTCTCATTAAATATGGTCTTACAAAAACAGTACTGCTAATAATCAAAACCGATAAACATATCGAGAGTGCTGTTGAAATTGCAAAAGCTTTTGTCTTATCAGCAGAAAGTCTATTCTGATCACGTTTTTCAAATTCCCCCAACTTCTGGCGCATTATTTTAATTTGCAAATTATATAGAGCAGCTAAAATTACAAAGAATATAAAGACTGCTAATCCAATCAGTGCAGATCTACTATGAGCCAACACGATGTAAAGATATTGAATTAAAATATTTATTACGTTAATTACTTTCGCTGTTTTGCGATCTGCGTATGCAATGAAATACAGCGAAAAAGCTATACTAATAATTGCCAAGGCTGCACCTGCATTAGGATTGAAGAATCCCCACAATCTGTTGCTCGTGTTATCAAATCCGATAACATAGACCTGATTCACCTGAATTCTTATTCCCAGGATAAACATAATCAAACTGAGTATATTTACAGTCATAGTAAAAACAACTAGAAATGCCCCTAGCTTTTTGAAAAAACTTTTCTTATGTTCCAAGTTATTAGTTCCAATGCGGTCATAAATCAAGTAAAACTGCAGAAACATGTACATTAAAGTTTGTAGGTTTGCTCCGGTATTGTATTGATGATTCAGAAATACAGATAGCAGATTCAAGCACCAAAATACAGTCAGAACAATTAATTCTTTATCCTCTGAGAAACTAAGTCGCCTTTTCTTATTCTGTTCGTAAACACTAGTCTCCGACGAAGAAAATTTATTAATTACCAAAAGCATACCAAAAGAGAACACAACAACATTTATTGTACTAACAATAAATGCATAGTCATGAGCTTCATTCAGTAATGAACAGAACAAAAGTATCCAGAAATATAAAGAATAGATTTTAAACTTACTAAAAGTTGTTTTTACATTCATGATAGATTCCAAAGATTACAATTTAACTTAAACTGTTACTCTGTAGATTACTCTCCACTCTCCCAATTAATCTCTCTTGAACAGGTCACGAGTGTAGACTTTTTCTTTAACATCAGCTAGATCTGCACTATATCTATTTGTAACAATTATATCTGACATATTTTTAAACTCTTCCAAATCATCAATAATCTCATACTTATAGATATTATCTTTTTCTTGGAGCATAGGTTCATAGAGCACTACTCTGACGCCTTCTGCTCTTAGTCTCTTCATGATTCCGAGAACTGAAGAATGTCTATAGTTATCTGAACCAGATTTCATAGCGAGTTTATAAATACCGACAACTTCTGGCTTGTGACTAAGAATCTGTTGAGAAATATAATCCTTACGTGTTCTATTTGACAAAACAATTGCAGATATAAGCACTTCTGGGATATCTTTATAGTTAGCTCTCAATTGCTTAGTATCTTTTGGCAAGCAGTATCCACCATAACCAAATGAAGGGTTATTGTAGAAGTCACCAATTCTAGGGTCTAAACTTACTCCCTTGATAACAGCTTCTGCATCTAGACCTTTGACCTCTGCATAGGTATCCAACTCATTAAAATAGGCTACACGTAGGGCTAAGTATGTATTTGAGAAAAGTTTAATTGACTCTGCTTCACTTGACTCTGTAAATAATACGGGAATATCTTCATCAATAGCACCTTCTTGCAAAAGCTCTGCAAAACGCACTGCCTCAGGAGTCTTGCCTCCAACAACAATACGAGATGGGTGCAGGTTATCATAGAGTGCTCTTCCCTCACGCAAAAATTCTGGAGAGAATATAATATTATCAGTAGAAAACTCTTTACGAATTCGTTCTGTATATCCTACTGGAATTGTAGATTTAATTACGATTGTGCTATCTGGTGCAAACTCAAGCGCTTCTTTAATAACAGCTTCAACAGATTTTGTATTGAAGAAATCTTTGTCGACATCATAGTCTGTAGGAGTTGCAATAATTACATAATCGGCTCCTTTATAAGTTTCTTCCTTATCCATTGTTGCTCTCAGATTCAAACTTTTATTTTGTAGATAGTATTCTATGTCTGCATCAACTATAGGTGAAATCTTCTTATTTACCATATCTACTTTTTCAGCCATTAGATCATTGGCCACAACTTCATTGTGTTGTGCTAAAAGAACAGAAATTGATAAACCTACATAACCTAATCCTACAACTGCTATTTTCATATTTTTCTCCTACTTTTATTTCCTTGATTATAGTATTATAGCAAGAATCAACACATATATTAAGAATTTAATTATTTAAAAGGTTTTAACATGAAGACAAATAAGACATTAACTGATATTTTGCAAGTAAGCTTTTCCAATATAGTTAAATTTGGAACAGGATTTATTATAAGCTTTGTTCTTCCATACATGCTTAGTGTAGATAACTATGGATATTACAGAGAGTACATTCTTTATCTAAACTATATTTTTATTTTGGGACTAGGGTTTAGTGATGGAGCATATATCAAATATGGTGGAAAAGATCTACAAAAACTTGATCGCAAAACTATACATAACGATCATAACTTTGCAAGCATTATGCAAATAATTATGTTTATAATAATGCTTTCAATTTCTATAGCACTTAATAATCCTATACTAGTATTCCTATCCGTTGCTTCACTATTTGTAAACCTGAAAAACTACTACGATAGTATATATAATGCTACTGGTAACTTCTCTCTAACTGCTAAATCAAATATATTTTCTAGTATTATCTATATCATTACTCTCCTTTTAGCCGTTTTCGTTTTAAAATCCGAATCCTTCCATTTTTATATAATTTTGAATATTGCAAGCTATCTATATTCTGTACTTATATTAAGATATAACTTCAGGAGAACATTTGGATTTGCAAATGGTCTGGATTTAAAATCTGCAGCTAACACAATAAGAATTGGAATCTTCATTCTCATTGCTAATATGTCTATTACTCTTATGGGTAACGCTGGAGCACAAATCATTAATATTTACTTCCCTATAGAAAGCTTCGCCCAATTTGCTTTCCAAAATAACGTATTGAACGTTATTTTGCTTGTTGTACATGCAGTAAGTAGTGTTTTTTATAATAGAATCGCTCAGAGATCTGATAGCAACGCAAATATGTTTATAAAATCTATCGCATTATTAAGTGGAATTTATGCTTCATTATCATTCTTTATTTTTGCATTCATAATAAAATCGATTCTACCAAAATTCGTTCAATCAATAGACTTCTTAGCCCTTACCTTCTTGTCAATTCCATTTATTATACTAATCAAAATCTTAATTCAAAATCTTTATAAAACAAGTAAAAGCGAATATCAATACTTTAGAGATTCTATACTTGGAGTAGCACTCTCTTTCGCTCTTGCTCTATTAGCTTATGCACTAACAGGTAAGATTCATTATGTAGCATTTTCAACCCCAGTAAGTTATATTCTTTGGTATATATACTCCATCAAAGTTTCATTCCCTGAGCTAAAAAGCAACAAGAAAGAACTTACAGTTATAGTTTCATACTTATTTGTCTTCTTCGTATCTGCTTATTTAGTCAAAAACCTACTATTAGGTATGAGTCTTTACATTCTGTACCTAATACTTTTAACTTATACTTATAGAGCGGAAATAAAATCACTACTTAGTAAAATTAAGAATTAAAAACATCACCAAGCATATTGTTGTAATTTTTAATCATGGCTCCTGTGGTAAATCCTTGAGCATCAAGGAGTTTTAGAAGCTCTGTTTTTGTAATGTCCATTTTTTCTTGATCTTCTTTATACTCAACTATAGCAAGTTTCCATTGTTCTACGGCCTTGAGAGGTGGCTCTATAGGTAGATATTTTACAAGTCCAACTTGTAAATCAACTTCGTGTGTAACTCTATCAGAGATAATTATAGGCACACGAGCCGCTTGAGCTTCTATAGCTACTGTAGGTAAACCTTCACTAAAAGAAGGTAACACAATTACATCCATATTTTTAACATAATTATATATGTCATCTTTTCTACCTTCTAAATGAATGGATTCAGTAAGAGATCTCTCATTAATCTTTGTTCTAAAATCTTCAGTCAGCTCCCCTTCACCATATGAATATAAATCTACTCTATAAGGCAAATTATCTAGTTTAAACGCTTCCATTAAGGCAATTAGAAAATTTAAATTCTTTGCTGAACTATGTCTCCCAACATGTCCAATTCTTATTTGATTTGCTTTATAATCTGGTTTTGTCTCTGTAATAAACTTACTAACATCAACTGAGTTTCTTATAATGTATACATTTTTTGTACTAGCAAAAGCATACTCAGCAGCTGCTTCACCACAAGCTATCTTCACATTAGCCAAGCTATTGTTAATAAATGGATTAGTTTTATATATTATCTTTTCTTTAAAACTTTTTTCTCTACCAAACACAAAGTCCGTCTGGTGTGAGTGTATAGCAAATTTACCATTTTTATTTTTCTTAGCATAAAATTTAAATGGTATTGCATGTATACCTTGTATATGCGATTCAATAAGATCAAATTTATTCTCTTTAAAAAACTCATTAAGGAATTTCAAGAAATTACGCATACCAACAATTTTTGGTCTTGGCATGTTGATTAGCCTTACCTGCTTTGCTATTTCCAGTTCTTTAAATTTACTACCATACTCTCCAAATGACATAACTGTATGTTGATGCAGATTATTATTTTCGCTCACTATATTTTTGACAAAGCTAGATATTCCACCACCATCTGAGCTTATAATATGCAAAATTTTCATAAAGTCCGTAAAACTCCATCTCCAATATTCTAATCATTAGTAAATCTATAGTTTTTTTCCAAGAGCAGACTAGCTAAAGCATTAAGAATCCATACCCATATAAATGGATAAATAGTACTTGGAGCGATTGCTGCAATTACAAAACATACATAAAAGGCGGTTAAAAACCCATAAACCTCATTTTCAAAGTACTTTAACATACCTTGTAAAGATCTGAATAGCGATTTAAGATACCAGGTAAAATATAATGCAAAAAAGAATACACCATACTCAACCATAGTTTCAATCCACCAGTTATGCATTTGAAATATTCCATACACATTATAGTAAGGTTTGTTCGTAAAATAATATGGAATATTGCCTGCTCCAATTCCAAAACCACTTGTGTCTTTTAGATATAGCAAACCATTTTTCATGTAGTTTAATCTCTGCATGAGAGAAATATCATTACTCTCCATGTCTAATATTTGCATCAAAAATATGCCAAACAATAAAGTAAAACCAATAGCTGCAATATAGACAAAATAAGCTATAGCCTTGCGCCATTTATAGGATTTAATTTTAAAGAAAATATAAGACGCAAGAGCAATCATTAAAGTTAATATAGCTATTCTTGCCTTTGATTTAAACATTAAGAAAAGGTTTAACACTAAAATAATCTGCTTAGCGTGTCTTGCTAAAATATTATCACTCAAAAATAAAACCAATAAAGAACAGAATAATAAGAAAATAGATAGATCATTAGGATTGTTAAAAAATGATATAGGATTATTTTTTTCAATTAGGCTTGGAATTATATCTTTATGCGAAGTGAATAGATACTTATTAGTTAATATTTCAAATAAAGATATAAGAATATGAACTAAATTAGATACTATAAATATTCTTATAATCTTATCTAATATTTGCCTATTCTGAATATAAATGTTGATAGCTACAGTATAAGTAATTGCTGTATATATCACCATAGTCCTCTGTATGCTTAAGATTTTACTCTCTGCATACAAAACACTTATAGCTGACATTAATAACCATACAAGAAGGATACAAGTATAAGAATTAAAAGCATCTTTGAATTTAACTCTCTTATTAATGAAATTGGATATTAAAACCAAAGACAAAACTGAGGCATTAACAACATGAATATATAGTTGCTTTGGTATTGGAAAAGTCGCCAATAATACAGCAAAATAAAGTAAAGCTTTAATTACTTTTTCTAGAATAAGATTATTGCTTTGTGATATTTTTAAATTCTCTTCTGTACTTATCTTTAATAACATCAGTGTTCAACTTACCTTCCAAATATTCAAGTCCCTGATCTCTATAATTTTTATATTCAAGATCTGTAACTTTAGCTAAATCAGAAATATATTTACTAAATTCAGTTTTACTCTCCAAGGGAATTGCCCTACCTGCATTGGTCATATTAATATCATTCCATGGTGTCTGGTCACTTGTAAGAACTAAAACCTTAGAAGCAAGTGCTTCCGCAATAACATGGCCAAAGTTCTCACTTAGTGTTGGGAAAAAGAATAAATCATATTTACTAAAAGTGTTAAAAACATCTTCGTGAGAAACTAAACCCTTATAATTTACATTGATATTATCAGGCAGTTTCTGAGCAACAGCTTTGCATTCATCAAAATATTCTTCATTCTCAATTGGTCCATATATATCAAATTTGATAGTTATTTCTTCTGGTATATCTTCCAGGCACTCCAAAGCATATTTAAGATTTTTCTTACTTTGGATACGACTAATAAATACAAGATCCAAGTGATTTTCAAGCTTAGTCTTATTTAATTTTTCATAAAAATTCTCACTTGGTAAGGATGGGATATTGTCTAAAATCAAAACTCTTTCATCTTTAATTTTAAGATGTCTTTTTATATTCTCTTTCTCTAATTCATTAGTAGCATGAAAGAAAATATCATCTCTATTCAAAAAGTTCCTTAAAATAGCATTATATATTTTCTTCTTAGGGGCCTTGATGGCTAAAGCATTTTTTTCTAATTCACCTCTTGGAGCAATTAGCATATTAGCACCATAGATTTTTCTAAGTTTATTAGCCATACTTAATTGCTTCCAGGCAAAAAAGCTATTTACATAAATTAGATCTACAGAACCTAAGAATGCTAGTTTTTCTTTTATGAAACCAACGTTTTTATGCTCCTCATCTAAATAGAGAATATTTTCACCATATAGACCTTTGCAAATAGAATTAGCTTCTATCCCCTCAATTTTTTCACTAGAGTTCAATTCATGAGCATTGCAGATAACTGTTATGCTTTCAAATTCATTTATTAGAGTTCTTACTATATTTTCAATACTTATAGCAGGACCGCCATAAGTCTTAGCTGGATAGTATCCCCAATTAAAAATTACTAAATTACTCATTTAAACTCCCTCACATGGCTATGATTAATTTAAATGTATGTTGTAAACTTGCAAGTTTAATTCATTAGCTGTCTCAATTTGCTCGTTATACCAAGCTCTAGCAGTATTATTATTCTGTACGATCAGGATTACACTCTCAATTAGTTCACTGTTATTGTTTTCTAATGCTGATAAAAGTGGTTCATTTAAGACTTTAATATTTAGTTTATCAAAAATCTTTCGGCTTTCATCATCTATATTATTTTCAACAAGTGCTAATTTATTATTGGCACTAATTCTTTGTAGATACAAAGCTAACTTTCTTAATTGATTATCATCTGGTATATAGAATAGATTTTCAGGTTTACCTGCATAATAGGTAGTTGGGTAGCGCAGTTTTTTCGAGAAGAATTCTTTTAAATAAACAAATACTAGAACTGACATAAAGCTAAGCACCATGCTTGCTAGTATATTCTTGATGATAGATTTAATTTTATTATTATAGGTATAACTTTCGTTGTTCTCGATTACTTTTTTATCTGTAGAATTATATTGAGAAACTGGATTTATAGTATAGACATTTAGGTGTTTAAATACAGGATTAGATTCATTCGTTAATAAATCGTAATAAAACTCAGCAATTCTCTTATTTTCATTACTCTTATTTGACAAGTCTACTTTAAATAATATGGTAGAAGTTTCAGAAACTAGTTCAGCTTCAATTACATTCAACTTTTCAATCCCTATATTATCTAATATCTCTTTTCTTATATCCAAATCTTCGATATTCTTATTAAGATAATCTTCAAGTTCTTGTTTATGTTCTTGATTATTCAAAAATTTAGTTAAAAGTCTAAAGTTCAAAGCTGATCTTTGCTCATTCACTAAAAATAGCTCAAATGAATATGAACTATCCGCATTACTTTCACTATTTCCACTTTCTATTTTTGCATTTTTAGTATTGGTAGAACGTCCTTGAACCACAAAATTTAGTCCTGTAAAAATAAGGATAGTTAAAAGTATTATAGTTAAAAATATTTTCCAGAAGTTTTCTTTTAAAAACTTTAATATATCGTCTTTATACATCTTTTACCTTTCAATTACTCTGAGTTCTTTGAATTACTCTAATCCTTTAACCAAACAGTTTTGTTAACTATATCTGTATAGCTTTGAATTATTTTGATTACTTTAATTGATACATTTTTATCTATATAGTCATCAGGCATAACTGTCTCTTCATTGTTTAAATACATTGATGTAGCCAATTCTACAGATTGTTCTACAACTTCTGTATCAACACCGCCAATGATTATAGTTCCATGATCAAGAACCTCAGGACGCTCAGTAGATGTTCTAATTAATACTCCTGGGAAGTTCAATAGAGCACTCTCTTCAGAAAGAGTACCACTATCTGACAATACACAAAAAGCTTCTTTTTGTAGTTTGTTGTAATCGAAATATCCGAATGGCTCAAGATTTCTAACTAATTCATGGAATTTGAAATCTCTTTTCTTAATGAAGTTCTTTGTACGTGGGTGAGTAGAGAAAATTACAGGGTATTGATATTTCTCAGCAATATTATTAATTGCTGTCATTAAACGCATGAACTTATCTTCATTATCGATATTTTCTTCTCTATGAGCAGATACCAAGAAATACTTTCCTGACTCTAGACCTAATTCTTCTAGAACTTTTGACTCTTCAATTGATTCCTTGTTTTGCTCCAAAACTTCAGTCATTGGAGATCCTGTAACAAAGGTAGTCTTACCATCTATACCCTCTGACAAAAGATATCTTCTAGCATGCTCTGTATAAGGTAAGTTAACATCACTAATGTGGTCAACAATTTTTCTATTTACCATTTCTGATACATTCCAGTCCCAACATCTATTACCTGCTTCCATGTGGAAAATAGGTACTTTAAGACGTTTTGCTGATATTGCAGAAAGTGCTGAGTTTGTATCACCTAGTACCAGGAGAGCATCAGGTTGTTCTTTTTGAATAATCTCATATGACTTAGCAATTATGTTGCCTATAGTTTCTCCTAGATCTTTCCCTGGGCTATCTAGGTAGTAATCTGGTTCCTTCAAGCCAAAGTTATCAAAGAACACTTGATTCAATTGATAATCATAGTTTTGTCCTGTATGTACTAAAATATGGTCAAAGTACTTATCAGCTTTCTTAATAACTTCAGAAAGTCTAATAATTTCAGGTCTTGTACCTAGAATTGTCATTAATTTTAACTTTTTCATATTAACCTCTGTTTTTTAAGTTTTTATTTTGCTTAAGAACTAAACGTTTTCCGGATGAGTATCAGGATTTTCAGGGTCAAAATTTTCATTTGCCCACATGACAGTAATTAAGTCATCGTCACCTATATTAACTATGTTGTGGACATAACCTGTAGGTATGTCAATAACTTCTAATTTTTCTGAACTAACTTCGTAAGTTATTACCTCATCAGAGAACACCTGTCTCAAATTAACTTGAGCTTTACCTTGTACAACTAAGTACTTCTCAACCTTACTAGTGTGCCAGTGTTCACCTTTGCTAATTCCTGGTTTTGAAATATTGACAGATACTTGTCCAGCACCATGAGACCTAAATATTTCTGTAAAAGAGCCTCTGTGATCCTCGTGTTGCACTAAATCGTAAGCAAAGTCATCTTCTGGAATATAGCTTGTGTATGTACTGTATAGTTTGCTTGTTAGTGGATCAGATAAATCAGGTAAAAGTCTACTTTCACGCATCTCGGCAAAAGATTTAATAGTTCTAGCTAACTCCCCAAGACTTATAGGATACTCTGGTTCAACTGAGTAATATTCACTTGCCTCTATAGAGCTATCATTCTCCATAGTCTTAATCATGGCATCTACAACATCATCAATATATACTAGGTTGATAACATGACTTTCGTCATTAATCTGAATGTCTAAGCCTCTAGCAATATTGTGGCACCAGGTAGCAACAACTGAGTTGTAATTAGGTCTGCTCCATTTACCAAACAAATTAGAGAATCTATAAATATATACCTCAACACCTTCAGATTTCGCATAATCTAAAACATAGTTTTCACCGGCTTTTTTACTACGTCCATAAGGATTATCTTGTTCTGCTTGAATCGAACTGGACAACAAAAATCTAGCCTTATTATTATATTTTTTAAGTTTGCCTAAGACCTCATCTGTAAGGTCTGCATTTCCTGTCTTAAAATCTTCAACATTCTCTGGACGATTTACTCCAGCTAAATGGAAAATAAAGTCAACATCTTTACAGGCTGAGTCAAGTTCTTCTTGGGAGGAGTCTTTATCATACTCAATAATATCTGAATAACCACGATTCTTTAATTCTAAGCATAAATTTTTACCAACGAAGCCTTTTGCTCCTGTTACTAATATTTTCATTATTTATCCTCACTTAAATAAAACTCTTTGTACCATTCAACAAATTTCCTGATTCCATCTCGGAAGTCAGTATTTGGTTCATAGTTAAAATCTTCTTTAAGTTTGCTTACATCTGCATAAGTTGTAACAACATCACCGGGTTGAGCAGCTATCAAGTCCATATTTGCTTCCAAATCAAAATCTTCTTTCAGCAGACCTGCAGACACCAACTCTTCTCCAAGAATTTTTACAAAATCCATTAAGTTAACCGGTTCACCATTTCCAATATTATAAATATCATACTTAACACCATCTTCAGTTAGGTTAGGATCAGATTGTAAAACTTTCTCCACTCCAAGAACTATATCGTCTATATATGTGAAGTCTCTTCTACAGTTACCGTAATTAAAGATTTTTATTTTCTCACCATTAAGCAACTTATTAGTAAAACTAAAATAAGCCATATCTGGTCTTCCTGCTGGTCCATAAACTGTGAAGAACCTTAACCCTGTACTCGGTATTCCATAAAGTTTACTATAGGCATGAGCCAAAAGCTCATTAGATTTTTTTGTAGCTGCATACAAAGAAACAGGATTATCGACCTTATCATCTACTGAGTAAGGGACTTTATTACTATCTCCATATACACTTGAACTAGAAGCGTAAACTAAATGTTTTACTCCTCCTTCATAATTTTCATAGGAATGCCTACAAGCTTCAAGAATATTGTAGAAGCCAATCAAATTAGACTCTACATATGCATCTGGATTATCAATTGAATATCTAACCCCTGCTTGAGCTGCGGAGTTAAATACCAAACTTGGTTTAAAACTAGTGAAAACCTCATTCAATGCTTCTCTGTCAGCAATATCAACCTTCTTGAACTGAAAGTCCTTATTTCCTTCTAATTTAGAAAGTCTATAATCTTTAAGCGAGGTATCATAATAATCGTTTAAATTATCGATTGCTAATATCTTGATTCCTGGATAATCATTCAACAGTTTAACTGCTAAGTTAGATCCAATAAAACCTGCACCACCTGTAACTAGGAGTCTAGATTGACTTAGATCATGCTTAATGTCTTTCATTTAAATAAGCTCCCTTACTTCTTCCAATTCTCCAACTCTTCACGAACGTAATCAACAGTCAACAATAACTCTTTGACCTCTTCTACATTCAATCTTTTAGCATTGTCAGAATTGAATTGTTCAACTACATCACGAGAGTCTGCTGCACCCTCTTTGAAATAAACATCATAGTTTAAGTTTCTAGTATCAGCAGGGATTCTGTAGTAATCACCCATATCAATTGCCTTAGCCATCTCTTCTTCAGTAACTAAGGTTTCGTACATCTTCTCACCGTGACGTTTACCGATAATCTTAATTTCATTATCTGCATCAAATAGCTCTAATAGAGCTTGAGCTAAGTCACCAATAGTTGAAGCTGGAGCTTTTCTTACTAATAAATCACCTGGATCAGCATGTTCAAATGCATACATAACCAAGTCAATTGCTTCAGGTAAGCTCATTAAAAATCTTGTCATTAAAGGTTCTGTAATTGTAAGTGGTTGACCTGTCTTGATTTGGTTTATAAACAATGGAATTACAGATCCTCTTGATGCCATAACGTTTCCGTATCTTGTTGAGCATACTAGTGTTTTGTTATCTCTATAACTCTTGGTCTTGGCAACAACCAATTTCTCCATAACAGCTTTGGTCATACCCATTGCATTAATAGGATATGCAGCCTTATCTGTTGATAAGCAAACAATACCTTCAATACCCTCTTCTACTGCAGCATTGATAACATTATCTGCACCTAGAATATTTGTCTTAACTGCTTCAATTGGGAAAAACTCAGCACTAGGAACCTCTTTGATAGCTGCAGCGTGGAAAACGTAATCTACTCCTCGCATAGCATTCTTTACGCTATCATATTCTCTAATGTCTCCAATAAAGTAGTTGATTTTGTCACTCTTGTAATCGTGACGCATTGCATCATGTTTTGCTTCATCTCTAGAAAATACACGAATTTCTTTGATATCTGTATCCAAGAAGCGATCAACACAGGCTCTACCGAAAGATCCTGAACCACCTGTGATAAGCAAAACTTTATCCTTGAAAAAACTCATTAATTTACTCCTCTCTCAATTAATGTTTCTAAATAACTATATAATTTTCTCATAAATTCATCTAAAGTAAAATGCTGTTCATAATAAGCTCTTGCATTTTTACCCATTGTATCTACTAACTCATTATCATACTCTAATCTTAAAATATTTTCAGCTAAGATGTCGCTTCTACCTTGCTCAACTGTTAATCCTGCCTGTGACTCTTCCAACACTGCTGAAGCACCTGCTCCTGCCATTGCTATAACTGGTTTAGCTGCTGACATGTAGCCTTGTAACTTTGCTGGCAAAGTGTCGCCAATATAATTTTCTCTCTTTAAAGTTAGTAAAAAAGCATACGCATGCTGATAATAGGCCTTGAGTTCTTCTTTAGTAACTCTACCATGCAATTTCATAATATTATCTAGATCTTTTTGCTCAACTAATTCCTTAATTCTCGCAAATTCAGAACCATCTCCGAAAATATCTATCTGTACATTCTTTGATCTATCTGCATACTTAGTTTGCAAAAGCTCAGCCGCATCAACCAAAATATCTAACATCTGCACTGCCCCAATATTACCTGCATAAATGAAGTGTTTCTTGTCATCATTAAATGGATTCGGCAAGTCCTCTTCACTCACCATGTCTATTGAGTGTTGTGGTAGATAGTTCATTTCTTCCGGGTCAAGGCCATGAGTATTATGTAAGTACTCTGCAAAAGGCTCTGAACTAATTAAGAGCTGATCTGCGGAACTATAAATGTTCTTAGAATACTTAGAGATAATCTTATATACAGGATTACCTTCACTCAGATGCCATGCTTTAAGAGATTCTGGCCAAATATCCAAAACATACATTGATAAAGGTATATCGGTCTGTTTACGTAAAGCTCTAGCTGCATGCGCCATAGAAATTGGCGAAAGTTGATATGAAAATATAACGTCAAAATCTTTTGGCAAATCTTTTAATCGCTTCTTAGAATTTATAGCAAATGAAGCGTAGTTCAAAAATCTATGAAAAATACCGTCTCGTCTCTCATGAATCTTTGTTCTATGAACTGTAACACCATTGATTGTCTCAGTTATAACTTTAGGCCACTTATACTCCTCTGGCACTACTCCCTTTGGATAATTAGGTAAACCTGTGAGTACGTGAACATCGTGACCATCTTTAGCCATTCTAAATGTTATCTCATTGATATTA
The DNA here is from genome assembly GCF_002998295.1 of Fastidiosipila sanguinis. GTDB lineage: Bacteria > Bacillota > Clostridia > Saccharofermentanales > Fastidiosipilaceae > Fastidiosipila > Fastidiosipila sanguinis. The sequence goes on along the minus strand of NZ_CP027226.1, from coordinate 189,661 downwards.
AAATCATCTGGATAATAATTCTGGGTTATTACTAATATTTTCAAATTGGCCTCCAGTAATGTTTATAGACGATAGTATATTCATTTTTGCTGTGGATGTCCATTGGTGCGTGATTATATGAGAAGGACATTTGTTTTAGTCTCGAAAATGTTTAAGATTCATATTGTTAGATAAATAAGTTTTATGAAATAAAAAGATCAATATCTTCTTGTGAATCTAATAACTCAACTAATGATTTCCCTGAATAAAATTTATCATTCATAACATCGTTAACATTATCATAGTACTTTATACTTTCCCCATGCCAAGCTTGAAATTTTGGAATATAATTTTTCACTTCACTCGTAATACCTGACTTCTTACCGTTATATACAAACCAAATATCATTACAGCAATCGCTAATTATTTTTCTTATTTCATTTTCATTCATAAAAATCTGTTCTCTTTTTCTTTTTTAAGCGGTCTTCTAGTATTTATACTATCTCTTCTAAGGCACCTTTATGTGTTTGTATACTAATTACAAAAATCAATGCTCTTAATTTCACTTACATCGAGTGCTAATCCTCCAGATTTTGTATCTACAAAAAATGTATCAAATTTTTCGTCAGGATCATCAAATTCGTCAGCAGTTTCTAACCCTGATCCTGAGCACATAATTTCACTACCATCTTTAAACGTAATTTTTATATTTTCTGCCCATTCAGCTTTTTCCCAATTTATATTATTCATAGTGATCACCTTATTATAATCTAAATTGCTCGTCCAAAATTTTTTTATACTCAGCGAAGTACTCATGTATTTCTGCAGGAGCATCTTTGCGAATTATAATACTTTCCGTGCTTTCTTCGAAAACAAAATAAGGGCATAATTTTTCATATAATTGCATTTCCTTTTCTCTGTATTTCTCATCTGGCATTATTTGCATTATAAATAAGCTCCCTAAAAAACTAAATATTTCGGTAATACTTCCTTTTAATCGGATATCTCGGTCAACATATATATTTTAATCTCTATTATACATTTCTTTTACCCTGTTCCAAGATACTTTATAGTTAGCCTCATTTAGTTTCACTGGAATAAAAAAGCCTGCAACCACGAGGGTTACAGGCTATCTTGGCGGAGAGAGTGGGATTCGAACCCACGAAGGGTTGCCCCTTGCCGGTTTTCAAGACCGGTGCCTTCAGCCAACTCGACCATCTCTCCAAAATTTAGTGCTTTAGTATAATACTTTAATTCTAAATCAAATGCAAGTATTTATTTTTCGCACAAGACATCTTGTAAAGTGCAACATAAACTGAAATTGTTTTTTGTACAATGTTAATTGTTTACGCTATGGCTAAATATTTACTATTTGCACTGTTTCCTTCTAATACTTTCCTTGGGTAACTATTAATAAATTCCTCTAATTTATTTATTTCTCTCTGTGGTATATCTTTTAGTTTTGTACCTTTAGGAATAAAATATCGGATAAATCCATTTAGATTTTCATTGCTTCCTCGCTCCCAAGATGAGTATGCATGCGCATAATAAACACTAGTTCTATATTTCTCACTATGTATAGATTTTTCCATGCTTTTCCAGTCTTGAAACTCTGCTCCATTATCTACCGTTATACTCTTAAACTTTTCTCTAAATGCTCTTGCTCCTAGTTTTCTTTCTATAGCATTAAGCTTCTTTACTACAGATTCTTGTCTTTGCGTATTTATCTTTAAAATAATGCATTCTCTTGTACATCGATCTACAAGTGTCAATAAACAAGTCCTATCTCCCTTACTAGACTCTATACAATCCATCTCCCAGTGCCCCGTCTCTGTACGCTCTTCTATAGCTTTTGGTCTATGGTTTATTCTCTTCTTATCTGGTGGAGATAAGCGCTTTTCTATATAGCGTTTTCTTTGTCTAGGTTTATTTCCTTTACGTGGAAGGTCTTTCATTGTTACTTCTAGGAAGACTTCTTTTTCTACATAGTTGTAAATAGTTCTAGTACAAAGTCTTTTATCTGTAGGCCAGCCAACTCTGTCAAAATACATTGTTATTGCTGCTGGAGAGAATTTAAGATTATTTATTCTATTCATCTCTTTTCCTATTAGCATGTTTTCTATTATTTTGGCTAATATATGGTCGTTACTAATCTTTAAAGATGGTCCTTTATTACTCCAAGTTTTTTCTACTGTTTTCTGAGCTACTACAGAGGAATATGCTGTGTATTCTTCTAGCATAGAATTCTTTTGTTTGACTTTACCGCGTTTTAGTTCTCTAGATAGAGTTGCTTCACTCCAGCCTAATATCTTTGCTAACTCTTTTTGATTTAATTTATCTTTTTTAGGTCGCTTCAAATTCTCATTATATAAATACTCTAGATGCTTTCTATCTTCTATTGTTAAATGCTGACCTGCTTCTCTTTTCCTGATATAATGTAATTGGCTCATACGATCCTCCTTTGTTTCGTTTTTCCAATTAACATTGTACAGGATTGTTTGAGCCTTTATTATTTCAGTTTATTTTACAACTCGCCTCGCACAAGACATCTGCCAAAAACCTGAAAACTAGCAAAGCTACTCCCTATTGTTAAGCGAAGATTAAAATTAGGTTAAACAGCAATAAAACAATGTAAAAAGCTAATTATAAGCTTAAAATGTTGTACAATGAAATTGATGGTTATTTTAACTTTAATTTAAAAAAAGGAGAGAAGACTATGAAAGAATTTAAGCAAATTGAGCTAAAAGATATCAACATATTATCCTATCTAAGCCCTGAAGAAGAAAATTTTGTGATTGTATCTGGTGATAACAAACACCACAATGCAATGGTTACTAATCAAATAAGTTTCGGAAGAATGCGTGACAAAGATATAGCAACTATTTACCTAGGAAAAGACTTTTACACACGTGGGTATATAGAGAAAAAAGGTAGATTCAGCATTAACCTTCTACCAAAGAGTGATGCTTCAAGAGAAATTCTAGATAAATTAGCTCACTTAAGCGGTAAGGATTCAGATAAATTCCAAGAAACTGGTCTTACTCTAATCCCAGATAAAACACCAAAAATTGAAGAAGCAGAATACGTACTAACTTGCAGAGTAATTTATCGTAGTCACTTAGAAAAGGATTCATTCTTCAAGAAGTATAAAAAATATGCTAAAGAAGAATATGAAAACGGTTTTGACTACGCTTATGTTGCTGAAATCAAGAAAGTATACAAAGTTATTGATGCTGAAAGTTCAAAAGCAGAGTAATAAAATCAAAAATCTATAATCTAAAATCTAAAAATATAACAAAGGGTCTAGAAAATTTTCTAGACCCATTTTTATACGCTGAAACCTGTTCTATTACTTTATTCTATAAACCAGTTCTACTCTCTAAGTCCAAGTGAGAATCATCACCTTCGTAGACAACTTCTTTATTACCATTGCTATCAATTTCAATTTTTGTAACAGCAGTATTTCTGTGGACGTTGTAACCAATCTCAGAAGTAGGTGTTCCCTTGATATAACCGAGCAATAATTGGATCAAGAATCCATGACTTATAACTAAAACAGTTTTTCCTGGGTGTTCCTTGACAATTTTCTCAAATGCTTCAGATCCTCTCTTATATACCTCCGCACCTGATTCACCTGTTGGCATATCAACTTCATATGGAGATTCATTATATTTTTTCATAACTTCAGGATATTGTTCTACTAGTGCATTAAACTCTACACCTTCCATATCACCTGCATTAATTTCTTCAATACCATCGATTTCTTCAGCATCTATACCCAGCTCATCTAGCAATGGTTGAATAGTTTGTCTAGTTCTAATCAACTTACTTACATAAACCTTATCTACCTTAATTCCAGATTCTAGAATTCTTTTGCTTAGTTTAGCCGCTTGCGCTCTTCCAGCTTCATTTAGAGGTATATCACTACTTCCTTGAAATTTCCTTGCCTGATTAAAATCAGTAACTCCATGACGGATTAGATAAATCGTAGTCTTATTATCTGTATTACTCATTTTGTATCTCCTTTTATTATTTTTATCTTTTTTATTTTTACTTATTCAAATACATTGTAATGTATATCTTTAATTTAATTTGTACATAGTGTTTTTACTTGTTTCAATTTCTAAATCTTTCAATAATTTATCTATCTTTGTATTTATATTTTTCTTAAGTAGAATGTGCTTTTCGTAATCTAAATTGGTCGTGAATCTAATGTCATAAATGTAGGCAAGATCATTGAAATTCATGGAAGATATTTTAATATTCCTCAATACATATTCTTCTCTTCCCAAAATTTCAGTTACTCCAAGTTTAAACTCTTCCATTTTATCTGAACTGGTATTAATACTTATTGGTACTTTTATAACACTTGAGCGTTCTTCTCTATCATTACTTACATTAAAGTTATTAACAATCTCTGAGTTTGGTAATTTCTTGATTGTGCCGTCATCACTTCTAACGTTAGAGGATAATAAACCTATATTTTCCACACGACCTGCCACAAAACCTGATTTAGCATTGGTCTCAATCCAATCACCCATATCAAAAGGCTTCTGCAATAATATTGTCAACCCTGCTATTAAATTGGCTACAGCATCTCGTAGCACTAAAACTGCAACAATTATACTTATAACTATCCCAGCTAATATATTTCCCTTACTATCTGACCAAAGCTTAAACACTTCTAGTCCTGCCAGAATTATTAAGACAGCTTTGATTATGACTCCTAGGTAAAACAGAGGAGTTTTCCCCGCCGTCTCGACATAATCTTGGTAACTGTTTTTATTTTTTCTCTTCTCATTAATAATCCTAATAAACAAATCCAGCAAAATAATTACTACATAAGTTCTAGCTATAATAAAAATTGTCTGAAACAGCTTCATAAAAAAATTATAGATGTACATATTAGCAGACAGGACGGATGATAATGGGATAAGTAGCAAAGTTACTCCTGAAAAAATCATCCAAGAAACTGGACGCTCTAGATTTGCTTTAGCTTCTTTAACCTCTAACTTATAATCACTTTCACTTTTGAAAACTTTAAAAATAATATCTACAGCCAAGCGAGCTAGTCTATTTTTTGCTAAACACAAAACAAAAATTAATACTAAAATTAATACTATCTCTAACAGATAAAACACTTTAATATTTTCTGTATTTAGGATGTTTTCTAGCGCTAATTTAACCACCATTAGTAACTATCACTCCATCTTAATTATTCCACTCTGCCAGCCTAAACCATCCGAATAAAAAATAAAGCTACTTTATTTTGTACACCACGTTATTACTTATCCCAATATCTAAGTCTGCCAATAATTTAACGATCTTTGTATTAACACTATTCTTAGCAATTAGATGCTGGGTATAGTCGGAACTCGTGGTATATCTCAAATGGTATATATAAGCGCCTGGGGCGAAGTCTACTAAATTAAGTTTAATATCACCTACAACATGTTCGTCTTTTTCTAAGATCTCTGTCAGCTCATTTCTAAATTGCTCTAATTTATCTGCACTAGTACTAATACTTATTGGAATCTGCATACTACTCAAGCGTTGGCTTCTCTTGGTACCATTAACAATTACGTTGCCACCCATTACTGAATTTGGGACAGTCAAAAGTGTACCATCATCAGCTCTAACTCTACATGAACGTAAGCCTATATGCTCTACACTACCTGCGACAAAAGCTGACCCTGCATCAGTCTCAACCCAGTCCCCTACATCGAATGGTTTATCCAACATTATTGCCAAACCTGCTACTAAGTTAGACGCAGTATCTTGGGCAGCCAAGGCCAAAGCTATACCACCTATACCAAGTCCTGCTAACAGACTTTGAACATTATCCATCCACAATTCAGCCACTGAGAAAGCTACGAAAATTATTATCACAGTCTTGATAATAACGCCTAAATATTGCAAGGCTGTTCTGTTGTCACCTCTATAAGAATCAACATGTTTCTCAATATCTTTCTTAATTACTCTATTAATAATTAGGTCTAGAACATCCAATAATGTATGAGCTATCGCAATAAACATTATAGATTTTAATACATTGCTAAAAAATATAGCTACACTAGCAGGCAAATTAGGTATTACTGGAATAAGGAATAAAACTATTACTGAAAATATTATCCAGGACACAGGATGTTCTATGTCTGCCTTGATTTTATAAAGATCAGGTCTATATTCATTTTTAATAAATTTAGAGAAAGTATTTATCACCAAATGAGCTAGCTTGCCTTTTAACAAAAACAAAATTAATAACACAAATAGAATCAAAGCTGTTTCAATCAAAAGAACTAGCTTCATATTTTCAATGTTAAGTATTTTTTCTAGCATCAACAATAAACTCATAAATAAATCCTACTCCCTCTATACGTGATTCTCGAACGAACCTTAAGCAAACCTAAATCAACTTAGCCAGCTCTTCTATATCTGCTTCAGTATTTCTATATGTAGTTACAAATCTACATCTAGCCTTATTTTCTAGCTTCTCGGAGATCTCGAAACTTACTTTATCGGACAATTCTTCACACAAACTCAATGGCAAGTAAACAAAGACCTGATTACTCTCTGTTGGATATGCCAATTCATAGCCAGCCTCGACAAAAGCCTCTGCAAGTAGTCTTCCCATTTTATTCGCATGTATAGCATTTTTCATATACAAGGTCTCGGAGAAATCTTGGACTTCATTTAAGTTCTCATCTGCAAACAACGCCTCAAACTGCATAGCGACTGCATAAGTTTTTGCCAAAAGAGCGCCTCTGTTTTTTTGTGCATGAATAAAGTTCCTATCCAATTCCGGATCAGTTATTACTAAAGCTTCTCCATAAATGGCACCATTCTTAGTCCCACCAATGTAAAACACATCACAATACTTAGCAATGCTCTCTAGGCTTAAATCTTGCTTATCACTTGCCATAGCGAAACCTAATCTGGCTCCATCCATGAATAAAAATAAATCATACTGTTTACATACTTTAGAGATTGCTGCAATCTCAGCTTCTGTATAAACGGTTCCAGTTTCACTAGAATTTGCGAGAAAAACTAAACGTGGTACAGTCTTGGTCTCAGCTTGATTCTCTTTAACAATTTTCTCTATAGTAGCAGGAGTGAGTTTTCCATTTACATTGGAACCATTAATAATTCTATGCCCTGTTGCTTCTATAGCACCTGCTTCCATATTAGATATATGTGCTGTATCTGTGGCAATTATTGACTCAAAAGGTCTGAGAAACGCTGAGCAGGCTAGTAAATTAGTTAAAGTACCACCTGCAACAAAATAGGTACTTGCCTGAGGACGGTTGGTGAACTTTCTAATTTGTTCTCTGACCTTCTCACTTACTGTATCGAATCCGTAACCACGATAATATTCACTCCAACGTTCTTGGAGTTTTTGCAGGACATTTTCATGACCTAGGCTTTCGTAATCATTCAAAAAATGTAGCGTTTTTCCCATTGTTTTTATCTCTTTCAATTATTATTTTTTATATCATTTATATAAATCTAGAATCTAAATCTCTTGCATCTGCTCTGGTGGCACTCCCCAAGCTGTTTGCTTTCCGCTCTCTATATTATCTTGTAAATAATAATTATAGAGTTTAGATTTAGCTTTTTGGCGTTTATGGAATTTGCTTGCCATTTCAGCTTTTGCCTCTTCGGCGGCCTCTGGTGAGTCCAGAGGATATGCTATCAAAACAACCACTGATCTAGCTTTTACAGATAAATAGTCATAGAGCACACTACTCTCTTCAATATCAGGAGAAAACTCTTCTCCGAGAGGGTTATCCGTATTTATAACTTCATACCAATATTCACCATTAGGCAAGCTTGGGAGTTCTATGGTCTTATTCTCCCAACCTGTATTAATGGCAAGATAAATAACTTCATCATTTCGATTATTTTCTGCACGACCAGCATACATAATACCTAAATAGTGAGAATCATAATCTGTGTCCATGTACCATTGTTTTTCACCATGGAAACTCGTCTCAGGCAAACCGCATCTTGCTGCTTCAGCATTTGCTCTCAACACAGGATGCTGTTTTCGGAAAGCTATCATATTCTTCCAGAAGCTAAAAATTTCCTTGTTTTTCTCCAATAAACTCCAATCAATCCAAGAAATCTCATTATCCTGGCAATAAGGGTTGTTATTTCCAAATTGCGTTCTTGCGAATTCATCACCTGCATTTATCATTGGAATACCAGTTGAGCCCAGTAAACAAACACATGCATTAAGCATCAGTTTCTTGCGCAAGAAATTAATTTCTTCGTTATCTGTCTCACCTTCAACACCACAGTTCCAGCTATTATTATTACTATCGCCGTCAGTGTTGTTCCAGCCATTATCTTCATTGTGTTTATCGTTATAGGAATATAAATCTTTGAGCGTAAATCCATCATGACAGGTAATAAAGTTTACAGAAGCATATTTACCCCTGCTCTCTACCGGATAAAGATCTCTTGATCCAGTTAAGCACTGAGCTGCTTCCCAAACTTTGCCATTATCTCCCTTGAGAAATTGTCTCATTGTATCTCTGTAGCGACCATTCAATTCTCCCCATCTAGAGTAGGCTGGGAAAGATCCTACCTGGTACAATCCGCCTGCATCCCACGCTTCTGCTATTAGTTCAACATTTTTGAGGATAGGATCATAAGCTAAAGATTCAAGCAATGGTGGGTTACTCAAAGGTGTACCCTCTTTATCTCTACCCAAAATTGAAGCCAGATCAAAACGAAAACCATCAATTCTGTAATTAACTACCCAGTACCTTAAACATTCCAAAATCATTTGTCTAACTATAGGGTTATTACAGTTCAAGGTATTACCACAACCAGAAAAGTTATAATAATGCCCTTCTGGAGTAAGCATGTAATACGTTTGGTTATCTATCCCCTTGAAACTTATATAAGGCCCTTGCTCATTACCTTCGGTCGTATGGTTAAAGACAACATCAAGGAAAACTTGCATACCATTGTCGTGCAAAGCTTTGACCAGAGATTTAAATTCATAACCTTCAATAATGCCGTATTCCCGAGAGTCATAAGCTGGATTCACAGCAAAGAAAGCCATAGGATTATAGCCCCAGTAATCTTTCAAATCTTGTCCATTATGGGTTCTATTCTCAGCATGCGTATCGAACTGAAAAATTGGCATAAGCTCAACCACATTTACACCCAGAGATTTGAGATATGGAATTTTCTCAATCAAACCCGAAAAAGTTCCTGGATGACGGACGTTAGAATTAGGATTCTTGGTAAAGCCACGCACATGCATTTCATAAATAATCATCTCGTTATTAGGGATTTCTGGCGAAAGTGAATCCCCCCAATCGAAATCATCTAGCATGACTTTTGCTCGATACGGATATTTATTATCTTCTTGACTATATACCTCGATTCGCCTTGCATATTGATCGACTACTGTTTTTTCACGATCAAAAATCAATCCTTCTTCCGGATTCCAAGGTCCATCAATACTGAAGCAATACTCTAAATTTTCGATATCTAAGTCAAAGACTGTCATTGAGTAGACATCTCCAACTTTGTAGCGTTTTGGATAAGGTATAACTGAAAAAGGCTCACTTGCACCTTTTTCAAACAAGAGCAAATTAATTTCTGTTGCTAATTCAGAGTGTATAGTAAAACTCACAGAGTTAGCATTCACAGCATGGGCACCATTTTTATCATAAAAACCTGGACGGACAGGATGTCCGTACCAGATTTCTAAAGGTTTCAAAACTGTTTCAGTATAGTTATTGCTCGTCATAAGTCATACTCTCGTGCTGCAAACTCAAACTTTCCTAAAATTATAAGAAAGATGAATCCATAGTTTTGTTCTTGATTTCTTCTACGAGTTTATCTTTAAAGTCATTAAATTCTAAGGTCTCATTGGCAGTATGGTCACGAAGTCTTAGTGAAACTGTTCCGGATTCTTGCTCTTGATCACCAATAATTAACATGTATGGGACCTTATCAGCTTGGGCTTCACGGATCTTGTAACCGACTTTCTCATTTCTATCGTCTAGATGTACTCTTACACCACAATCTTCAAGTTCACTCTTGAGCTTATTACCATATTCATTATGTCTATCTGTAATTGGCAAAATTCTAACTTGTTGTGGAGCTAGCCAGGTTGGGAACTTACCTGCGAAGTGCTCGGTAATAGTTCCGATGAATCTCTCGAAAGACCCTAAGATTGCACGGTGAATCATAACTGGTCTATGTTTCTCACCATCACTACCTACATATTCAACTTCGAATCGTTGTGGCAATTGGAAATCTAGCTGAACAGTACCACATTGCCAGGTACGATTTAGGGAGTCTCTTAAATGGAAGTCTAGTTTAGGACCGTAGAAAGCACCATCTCCTGGATTAATTACATAGTTTAATTCGAGCTCATCACAAGCTTCTTGTAATGCAGCCTCTGCACTATTCCACTCTTCCTCAGAACCAATAGAGTTCTCCGGACGTGTAGATAGCTCAATGTGATAGGTAAATCCAAATTTGCTATAAACTTCATCAACTAAAGCAACAAGATTCTTGATCTCATCTTTGATCTGATCTAATGTCAAGAAAATGTGAGCATCATCTTGAGTAAATTCTCTAACTCTCATCAAACCGTGCAATTCTCCTGATTGCTCGAACCTATGATCCAAACCAAATTCAGAAATACGTAATGGTAAATCTCTATATGAATGTGGTTGTGAGTTATAAACTAGTACACAACCTGGGCAGTTCATTGGTTTAATTGCGTAGATATCATCATCTGCCTCACTGATAAACATCTTGTCTTGATATTTATCCCAGTGACCAGATCTCTCCCACAATGCTCTATTCATGAATATTGGAGTAATAATTTCATGATAATTATTTTTCACTAACAATCCACGAATATATTCAATTAGTTGATTTCTCAAAATTGTACCATTTGGTAAGTAGAATGGCATTCCTGGACTTTCTTCCAGGAACATGAATAAGCCAAGTTCTTTACCAATTTTTCTATGGTCACGACGCTTAGCTTCTTCTAACATCTCTAGATACTCATCCAATCGTGATTTCTTAGGGAAAGAAATACCATAAATACGAGTAAGCATCTTATTATTCTCATTACCACGCCAGTATGCACCAGCAACGCTAGTTAATTTGAAAGCCTTGATTGGTTTAACTGTCATGATGTGTGGTCCATGACAAAGGTCAACAAACTCACCTTGTTTGTAGAAACTGATAGTATCACCTTCAGGAATATCATTAATGAGCTCTATCTTGTATGGCTCTTCACGCTCTTCCATTAATTTGAGAGCTTCTTCACGGCTTAATTCGAAGTAGTCAAGTTCGAAACCTTCCTTGATGATATTTTTCATCTCAGCTTCGATCTTCTCTATCTCTGTATCACCGAAACCACCTTCTCTATCCAAGTCATAGTAGAAACCATTCTCAATTGGTGGTCCAATAGAAATCTTAGTCTCTGGATAAATTCTCTTAATAGCTTGAGCCATTACGTGTGCAGTTGTATGCCAAAAAGCTTCCTTACCTTGTTTGGAGTCAAACTTATGGATAGTAACTTCACTGTCCTCATTAATAACAGTACGAATGTCCTTATCGACACCATTAATAGTTACTGCACAAGCTTCTCTTCCCAAGCCTGGGCTTATATCGTATGCCAAATCTATCGCACGTATCTCTTCTTGTTCATACTCACGGATTGAACCGTCTGGCAATGTAATTTTCATTTCCTACTCCTCTTAATTTTACTGTTGCCCTTAATTTTAGAACACTAATCTAACAAAGGCTAGTAAATTGTTTAATTATTATTTTTTATTAAAGCAAAGCATTCTCAACAGAACAAATTATTATTAACAGAATTAATTATTCTTAATAGAATAAAGTATTTGCACCAAATACTGGATCACTAGTATGTTCTATACCCAATTGACTACAAATTTCTTCATCATTCTTGTTTAACAAAACTGTGGAATGAGCTTGGCAGCCTCTTAAATTTCTTAGAGCATCCAAAGCTTCTCGTGCCATTGGATTAGTAGCTGCAGAAATACTCAAAGTAATGAGAATTTCCAGTGCACTTAAGCTATTTTCTCTCTGCCCTAGAATGTCTTCTTTCAAGTAATGCACCGGTTCCAAAACAACTGGTGACAATAAGTGAATTGGATCAGCCAGCCCTGTCATGACTTTTATTGCATTAATAATCGCTGCCGAAATAGAGCTCATTTGTTTGGAGCCTTTACCTGTAACAATTAATCCATTAGGTAATTCTAAGGCTGTTACTCGTGGTGTTTTATCCTCTGGATACAAATCTGGTCTTTCTTCTTTGAGGAGCTTAGCATAGTCTCTTGCTGGCTTAACTACTAAACGATCCTCTTCAGTCAGCTGCATTTCATCCATGAGAAGTTTAGTTCTTTGATAAGGCTCTTCACCTGTGGTACCTCTACGATATGCACTTGCAGTATGTAGGTACCTACGAATAATCTCTTGATTTGCTGCATCCTTAACAACTTCATCATCAATTATACAGTTACCTACCTGATTGACACCCATATCTGTTGGAGATTTATATGGTGACTCACCGTCAAAAATTTTATTCAAAATTCTTCTTACTAGAGGAAATGCTTCAATGTCACGGTTGTAATTTATTGCATACTCTCCATAGGCTTCCAGGTGATATGGATCAATCATGTTTACATCTAATAAATCAGCTGTAGCTGCTTCATAAGCTACGTTTACTGGATGTTTTAATGGTAAATTCCATACAGGGAAGGTCTCGAATTTAGCGTATCCAGCTTTTTTCCCTCTTGCAATCTCGTGATAAAGCTGACTCAAGCAAATCCCTAATTTTCCAGAGTTAGGACCTGGTGCTGTCACAACTACAAGTTTCTTATCTGTTTGAATATATTCATTTTGACCATAGCCTGATTCACTAACGATAGTATCTACATCTAGAGGATATCCTTGGGTGGCTTCATGTAAATAAACTTTAATATTACGACGTTCTAGACGACTCTTGAAAATTTGCACAGCCTTATTTTCTGAATATCTAGTAACAACAACACTATTTACACTCAATTGACGAGATCTGAATTCATCAATCATTCTCAGAACTTCATCTTCATAGCTTATGCCATAATCTTCACGTATTTTATTCTCAGCAATGTCGCCTGCATAAATACATATGATAATTTCAGCTTGTTCTCTCAGCTCTTGCAGAATCTTAATTTTCGCATCCGGATCGAAACCTGGCAAAACACGCATAGCATGCAAATCGCCAAATAATTTACCACCAAACTCTAAATATAGCTTCTCACTTTGCTCAACTCTTTCCAAAATATATCTACTTTGCAAGTCAACATATTTATCATTGTCGAAGCCTTTTTGCATTGATTTCCTCCTAGCAAAAATATATCCCCTATTTTCGGGGATACTTAATTATAATTTTCTACTTATTGTTATCCTCGTTTTGATTATTTTGTGCTTGTTCTGAATTACCCTCATTACTACCTGTAGCTGTGGTGCTAAAGGTTGTACCTCCGGTTTTATCATCTTCAGTTGTCTCAGTTTTACCAACTTGATTAATAATTACTGAAACATGTGTAGGTTCTCTGAAAGCTGTATACGCATAACTGCTGATACCTTCAATTTCAACTTTTGTTTCCAAGTTATATGTACCTGCTTGGTTAATGCTATTGAAATTAACGCTCGCATCTATCTGTTTTGGTTGCAGTGAATTTAACATCTCTTGTCTACCCTTGATCGAAACACGCACGCTATTTTCACCCATGTAGAAATCTAGTTGTCTTTCATATAAATTCTCTATTCCTACTGTTTGTATAGGAACCGTAAATGTTTTTTGGACAACAGGGTTTGTCGTAATTCTGACGAATAACCATAAGGCTAAAGCTGTTGCTAAAGAAATAGAGAAAATACCTAACTTACGTCTATGAGGTTTATCAGTAACTTCTAGTCCACTTATGTGCTTAGATCCGTGCTCTTCAATCATCTTGAGCTCTTCAATATCATCAAAGGTGTCGTCACCTTTTTCGGTATCTAATTGAGCTTTTGCAGATTTTTCTGTCTTATCAATTCTAAGAATTTTACGTAATTGATTTGGCAAGTTACTTGAATCTTGATTATTAGTACTTAGTAATCTAATTAAAATCGCACGTAAGGAATCAGCATCATCTAATGTATATAAACGTCCATGAATACTAATTGAGATAGTTCCTCTCTCCTCTGAAACTACGACTGAAATTGCATCACCAATTTCACTAGCTCCAATAGCTGCTCTATGACGTGTACCTAATTCTCTCTTAAGGTGGTAACTTTCACTTAGCGGAACGTGTACTCTAGTAGCATAGATCCTGCCTCCTCGAATAATTACGGCACCATCATGCATTGGAGAATTGACATAGAAAATTTGTCTCAGCATTGTACTAGTTAGATCAGCATCAATAACTACTGCACCGGACTCTATTAAGTCACCTAGTTTAGTCTCACGTTCAATTATTATCAGGGCACCTGTCTTGGTTTTGGCCATCTCTGCACACGCTACAACGATGGATTCAACTACTTGACGCACGTCACTCTCTGAACTGACCCTATCTCCACTTGCTGAGAAAATATTACTGGACTTACGTCCAACCGTTTCGAGGGCTCGCCTCATCTCTGGTTGGAAAATAATAATCAAAGCTATTGCGAAAACCGAGGCAAAATTAATCAAAACATAATTAATTGTCTTAAGCCCTAAAAAACCACCAATAATAACAAAAATAACTACAGCAACTATACCTTTTAAAAGCTGCCAGGCCTGAGTTTCACTGATCAATTTCAAAACAAAATATATTAGAAAAGTTGTTACGGCAATATCAAAAATAGCGACAATGAGATCCAAAGGTCCATTAAAGTAAAACAAACCATTTTGTAGTTCATTTAATAATGCATTCCAAAAATTATTTAATGTACTCATTGCTCTCCATTTTTAAGTTATTTTTATCTTTTGTTTTCTGATTCTAGTTTTTACTATTTTTTAACTTATATTTTTTACTTAAAGGCTTAATGACTGATTAGTTAAAACACATAATCAATCCTCTTCATATTCATCTTCACCCATCATTACAAGAGCTTGTAAGTCTAACAACCAAACAATTTTGCCATTAACACGAATTAATCCTTCTTTTTCCATTCTTACTAATTCACGAGAGAATGAAGGTCTTGGCATAGCTAACAACTTGGCTGTAACTTCTTTAGAAACAGGTAATTCAACATAAGGTGTAGCCTCTGTTGACCTATGTTGGATATCTCCATACAAATAGTCTGTTGACTCTTCTGATTTCACATGCAGATGTAATAGATAGTTTGTAATTTTTAAGCGTAAATTTCTTTGTGAAAGTATATCAATCCTTGTGTATTGTTCGTTTAGGCTATCTGATATTGATTTTACAAAATTCTTTTTGATCTGATCATCAGCCTCTACAAATCTAATTACGACATCCTTTGGAAGATAAATAACCTCAACATTTGTAACAGCTTCTACAGAATACGTGTAGCGATTCCTACTTCCATAAAAAAACTCATGTCCTAATACATCGCCAGGTTCTAGTAGATTTAGGGTAACATATTCACCATCTATTGAATACTTTTGAATAGCTAGTGTTCCATCAGAGACAACATAAAGACCATCTACACGATCTCCTTCATTGACGAGGATTTCGCCTTTCCACAAAGTTCTCTTGTTCATGCGTGAACTATAATCGACTAGCTGATCTTTGTTCAGGTCCGAAAAAAGAACTGTCTTTGAAAGCGCTCGACTAATCTTATCCACAAAAATCCCTCCTAGAACTTTTTAACTAACCAAATACTCGTTTATTCTATCATAGAAAGTGTCATTTTTTTTACTTTTCTTGCCTGCTTTAGTTAGCAAAAATAGTTAAGAATTGGCAAATTCTTCCAGGGCTTCTACTGCTCTATTGAATATTAAAAGCTCAACTTTTTCGTCTTGGTAAAAGGTGTTTGTTATAAACATTTCACCATCGACAAAGTTAAAAGCTAGTGCTCGCCTAAAGTTAGGTAAAATGCTTGGAATATAATATGCCTCTTTCAGTTCTCCAAAGGAGTTGTTCTTGACTTGAGGTAATTCTCCAATGTTATTAATTTGCATACCTTCTCCTGAACTCTTAAGGCTAAAAGTTTTTTGCATTAGATCTGAGGCCACATTCTTCCAATCGGCAAAAGCAGAGTAGTAAGCTGAATCTAGTAAATTACCATCTAGATTTGCGACTATAATGTTTGAACGTTGAATACGTTGTTCATCTTTTAATGCTGGCTCTAATTCTTTGTTAATTGACTTAGCTGTTTCCAATAAATCGGTCGCTGAACTTAAGATAGAAATCTGTGGCAAAGTGACGCTTCCTCCATAAACTCCTACACCCTCATAATCTCCCTCTCTTGTAGATAAAGTGTGTGCCATGGTTTCTCTCTCTTGACTAGAAACCACGAAACTAGCAGGGATAATTGTACTAAGACTAAGGTCATTTTCTTTAACCTTTGCCAAAAGTTTACTAGTAGTTTCTCTATCTAATCTTTTTGCTAAGCTCTTTAGTTTATATACATTATGGAAATTACTATTCATATCTTCGAAGTCAACTTTGTCGAAAATCTTAGTAGATTTTTTCCATTTACTATTCAAGGAATTGACATGTCTTTTCTGGAAGAAGCTCATTTTCTTGAAGCCTGCAGCAAAATCAAAACTCTCTGGACGATAAGGTGTTATTTTTTCAACTTGTATTGCTTCATCCTTAGGAGCTGCAATTAAATCTTCATAAATCTCTATGCAGTCTCTTACTAAGAATTGGATCGACTGTGCATCTCCTGCTAGATAATGAGAAGAAATCGCCCAGACAGTCTCATTGCCATCACTGAAAATTCCATGGTGCATCCATTCGCCTTCATCTATATTGTAGACTTTTGGATTCTCTTCAAGAGCCCAATCTATGGCTATGTCTAACATTGTTTCGACATCATCTTCCTCAGGATCAACACTCTCATATGTTTCTATGTTAATTTTTACCACAGGCTGACTATCTTCACGTTTCTTGTAATACGCTGCCTCGTTACCTTCTCTGTACAATTCGGTACATAGTAATTCATGTTTAGACATTCCCAGTCCAATTGCCTCTTCAAAACGTGCTAGGTCAGGTGCTCCTGAATATCTGAAGATACTCACCATTTTATTTGCTGGTCTATGTACGTAATGTCTGTTTGAATCAATTTTAATCATTTTTAATACCTCTTTTTTCAAGCAAATGCTTGTTTTAAGTTTTTCTATTTAGTTCTATATATATTTTGCAATATATTTTGCAAGTTTTTTACCTTAGAGCAATTCTACACCTCTAGCTTTACAGTAATCCAAAGTCTCCTGATCCCAAATCGAACTCTGAACTTCACCGATGTGTGCTTTTCCCAGCAAAAGCATAGATAACCTAGATTGTCCTATACCTCCGCCAATAGTCAATGGTAGTTCACCTTCTAAAATCGCCTTATGATATGGCCTATCTACTTTATCTAACTCATCACGCAAAGTTAGCTGTTTCAATAAACTATCACTATCTACACGAATGCCCATAGATGAAATCTCTATTACTCTATCAAATTTCTCATCATAGAAAAGCAGGTCTCCATTAAGGTCCCAGTCATCATAGTCGCTAGCTCTTGAGTCGTGAGGCTTGCCTGATCTTAACTCCTTGCCTATACCAATCAAGAAAACCACTCCATGCTCTTTGCTAATTAAATATTCTCTTGTCTTCGCATCTTCTTCTGGGTAAAGGTCTTCTAGATCTTGCGCATCAATGAAATAAACGGTCTGACCTTTATAATCAGGGAGATCTGGGAATTTGGCGCGCAAAATTTCTGAGGTTGCAACGATAGCAAGATGGATTTTTTCAACAATTTCTTTGAGAAATTCAAGGTTTCTTTCATCAGCTGATATTACTCTTTCCCAGTCCCACTGGTCGACATAAACAGAATGCAAATTATCTAACTCCTCGTCTTTACGAATAGCATTCATATCAGTAACTAAACCTTCTCCAGGTTCTGATCCATATTGGTGCAGGGCGAAACGTTTCCACTTAGCCAATGATTGCACAATTTCTGCAGTTGTATCAGGAATTGCCGGAATTTTGAACTCTACAGCCTTACTTGATCCACCAAGATCATCATTGAGAGCAATTTCACTACGCAAAAACAACGGCGCTGAAACTCTCTTTAGGTTCAACATTTGACGTAAATTCCTCGAAAAAATGTCCTTCAACATTTCTATACATGCTTGGGTTTCTGGAATTGTCAATATTGGTTGGTAGCCTTCTGGTATGAATATCTTTGTCATCTGTTTTTGTTCTTTCTACTTTATTTTTTAAATGCTCTATGTATTATAATGGATTTTCCTCAGCCTTTGTTCCAGAATTAGCTTTGGATCATCTAATTTTTCTTATTATCTAGATATATTTTTCTTTGTTGATGATAAAAGCTTCTAAAACCTGCTCTATAAATCAGATTTTTTCGATATTTTCCCAAATGACAAAGCTGAGCTTCGTCTATATAATTAAGCTAATCTTTTTAATAAACTAAATATATTGAACGTATTATTTTTAAAATACTCAAATTTAAATAACGCATAAATTATTAGGAGAAAATATGATAGAAGTTATCGATTTAAGTTTAATTTTGCCGAGCAAAACTTTGTTCAAAGATGTAAATCTTAAATTTACCGACCAAAATTGCTACGGTTTAATCGGAGCTAATGGTGCTGGTAAATCAACATTTCTAAAAATCTTATCAGGTGAAACTGAATCCACTTCAGGTGTGGTTAAAATGAACCCTGGAGAAAGGTTGTCTTTCTTGAAACAAGACCACTTTGCTTATGATGATGAATTGGTGCAAGATGTTGTCTTGATGGGTAACCAAGAGCTTTATGAAGTTTTTGACGAGAAAAATAAACTCTACATGAAGACTGACTTCTCCGAAGAAGACGGTCTCAGAGCGGCAGAGCTAGAAAATCGCTACGCAGAATTAGGTGGTTGGGAAAGTGAATCTCAAATCTCCATACTGCTAGATGGTTTAGGTTTAGATCCAAGTATTGCCTACAAACGCATGAATGAACTAGAGAATGCTGAACGTGTTAAAGTCTTGCTAGCTCAAGCTATTTTTGATAATCCTGACGTCCTGCTTCTTGACGAGCCTACAAACCACTTGGACGTTGAGGCAATTAATTGGCTAGTAGAATTTTTAATAGAATTTGAAAACACAGTTATAGTCGTTTCACATGATAGGCACTTCCTCAACCAAGTTTGTACTCATATTGCCGATATAGACTTTGGTGAAATTAATCTTTTCGCTGGTAACTATGATTTCTGGTACGAATCCTCTCAACTTATACAAAAACAAATGAAAGATTCTAACCGCAAGAAAGAAGAGAAAATCAAAGAACTGGAAGAATTTATCGCTCGCTTCTCTGCTAACGCTTCCAAATCTAAGCAAGCAACCAGTAGAAAGAAGTCTCTAGAGAAGATTGAACTTGAGGATATTAAACCTTCTTCAAGACGTTACCCATATATTGCATTCAAACCAGAACGAGAAATTGGTAACGACTGCTTCGTAGCGGATGCTTTAACCGTTAGTGACGAAAATACTGGCGATATCCTCATCGATAAACAATACTTCAGAGTAGAGAGAGAAGACAAAGTCTTCCTATTAAGCGATAACAAGAAAGCTAGTTCCAAACTCTTGGAAGTCATGGCAGGCCAAGCTGCTCCTGACTCCGGTGAACTTAATTGGGGACTAACTACAAAAGTTGCGTACTTCCCAACCGACTATAACCATCTTTTCGATACCGATGACACAATCTTAAGCTGGTTATGGGACTACACAGATTCTAGAGATGAAGCTTTCGTCCGTGGTTTCTTGGGCAGAATGCTCTTCGCAGCTGATGAATTACAAAAACCTGTAAAAGTTCTCTCTGGTGGCGAGAAAGTTAGACTGGTACTATCTAGCTTGATGATACAAGATCCTAACGTACTGCTACTTGATGATCCAGTCAACCACTTGGATATGGAGAGCGTCCAGGCGCTTAACGATGGCTTGATTAATTTCAAAGGTGTTGTCGTCTTCACTTCAAATGACCACCAATTCATTGAGACAATTTCTAACAAAATTTGCCACATTGATAAATCTGGTCAAGTTAAGATGCACCTCATGGGTTATGAGGAATTCTTGGAGAAACACAAGGATATCATGAAAAATCAAGTTTACGTTAAGGATCAGGATGAATAGGTTGTAGGTAGATTCCAACCTGTATTTAAAGCAAAAGCAAACCCCAAGTCTTTTCACTTTTGTGTCCAGATTTGGGGTTAATTTTTTGGCTAGACTGATCTAAGATATGTTTTTTGTTAAACCCTATTTATACCTTTCTCATCTTACTTTCTCTTTCTAGTCCACTGACTTTAGAGCTTCTAGCATATCAACATGTTTTAGTTTACGGAAAACATATCTTCCTAGGAAGATAGTAACTATCCCTATTATGCCTAATGGAATTGCGAAAGAGATCCATGTTAATGTTGGGTTAAACATAATTTCTGCTGGCGGCACTACTCTTAATATATATCTGAACAAAATATCTCCCAAAACATAACCGCTTAAAATTCCTATAAGTGTCAAGAAAATTGTTTCTCTGTATATATACATGGTTACTTCCTTATCGTGGAAACCTAAAACCTTAATTGTTGAAAGCTCTCTAATTCTTTCTTGTACATTAATATTTGTTAAGTTGTAAAGAATTACTATGGCAAGTAAGCTCGCTACAACAATAATTAGTAACATTATTTTATTTAACGCTGTAACCACTATATTCGTTTGATTTTCAATCAAAGTATTTGAAACCACACCCTCTACTCCATCAATCTCCATTAATAAAGCAGATACATTATTTACATTATCAAGGCTATCATCAGTTAACGAAACTATCTCAGCATTTTCTTCATATTTTTCGCCAAATGCTTTTTCGTAATATTCATCCGACATAAACATGAAATGCCCTGCATACATTTCTGCAATTTCTGTAATTCTTACTTTTATATCATTTTTATGTTCATCTTGGACAGTAAGCTCGTCTCCAATTTTTATTCCAGTGATATCTGCAAGCCTCTCACTAATTATAGCTCCGTCATTAGAAAGATTTATTTGTTTCCCAGACTTTCTCTCTCTAAGGTCTATAAACTCATTTACTCTATCTGAATCGTCGCTTACAAGTAGTTTGATTTCTTGCTTGTCATTGAAATCCCCTGCAATCTTTGTGACCTTTTCGTATTGTATACCTGTGTACTTATTTACCTGTTCGCTTTCTAGTAAATCTTTAATTTTTTCTTTATCATTATCGCTTTGTATATTGTTGTAAGCTACGATTAAATCATAATTAATAATTTCTCCAAACTGGGTTGTTTCAATTCTAGCAATAGATCTTTGAACACTGAATCCTGCAAATAACAAAGTCGCTGCACCTGCTACCCCAAAAATGGTCATAAACATTCTTTTCTTATATCTAAATATATTTCTTGCAGTTACTTTTTGGATGAAACCCATTCTATTCCAGATGGGAGTGATTCTTTCCAAGAGTATATTTGATCCCTTTGCTGGTGGCTTTGGCAAAAGCAGATCATTTGGCTTATCATCTAGCTGTTTCTTTGCAACTATGTAGGCTGGCAGCACTGAACTTATTAATGAAAGTATTAGTGAAATCACTGTAAGGTTCAGATAGAAATCTAGATTTATCTTAGGAATACTAAAGTATTTTCCGTAGGCGTTATACACTATTAATGGGAAAAGCGTGTGTCCAAGGGTAACTCCGAAAATAGTTCCTAGAATTCCAGCTATGAAACCATATATAGTAAATTTCTTAATTACGTCTTTGTCTTGATAACCAAGAGCTTTTAAAGTACCAGAATTTATTCTCTCTTCGTCTACAAATCTTGTCATTGTAGTAAGTGTTACTAAGGCTGCTACAAAATATAAAAAGACTGGGAAGATCTTAGATAACTTATCAACTATACCTGCAATCGTTGTGTAGATGCTATAACCTGAGGAACCCAGTGCTTCACGTCTGGTATAAACATTGTAAACTGGTTTTTCCAGTGAAACTATTAACTCCTTAGCATCTTTTATTTTTGCTTCACCATCTTTGATTTTCTCATCTGCTTCTTTTGATTTCTTATCAAATTCTTTTAAACCATCTTTGTATTCTTGCTCTTTTACTTCGAGCTTTATTACATTTTCATTGTATTTATCAAGATTTCTTTGATATTCTGTTTCTTTTTCTATTAGTTCTTCAGAACCACTATTCCAATCGCTAATACCTTGATTGTAGATATTTAATTTTTGATTATAAAGATTCAGATTTGATTCATAGCTAGCTTTTCCCTCTTGATAGTCAGTTTGCGCTTGTTTTAGTTCAGCTTCTTTTTGACTTATAGTAGCTCTACCTGCATCAAGTTTTTCCTCAGCTGTTACAATATCTGCTTGTTTTTCCTCAAGTTCTGTTTTTGCTGCAGCTAATTTTTCATAAGCTGTATTAAGCTCAGCACGTTTGTTTTCTAGTTCTTTCTTGCTAGCTTTTAATTTTGCTTCTGTTTCTGGTGGTAATACTAATGCTTTTATTAAATTTAATTCACTTAGTTTTTGCTTTAAAGCTTCTAAGTTTTCTTGCTTTGCCAATAATTCTTTTGTAAGGTTTTCTTTATCGGTCTCGCCAATTTCCGGATTCGAAAGCGCAGCATTAATCTGTTCAATCTCAGTTTGCAAGATCTCTATATTACTTTCTACCTCTGAAATTCCATTTAATAATTCATTTACTTTAGCAGTTTTTTGCTTGAATTCAGTTTCAGCTGCCTTTAGCTTTTCATTATTAGCATCAGCCTCCGCTTTTTTCTGCTCATATTGAGCTTTTGCAGCAGCAAATTGTTGTTTACCATTAGTTAGTTCATTTTCTTTATTAGTTAAAGTTTGCTTTGCACTGGCTAAGTCATTTTCACCCTGCTCAATTTGTGCATAAGCATTATTTAACTGATCTTTCGCATCTACTAAAGCAGATTTTCCATCATCTAATTTTGTTTCTGCTGCTTGAAGCTCATTCCATTTCTGGTCTAAAGTACTTTTACCTGAATCTAGAGATACCCTAGCATTTTTTAGTTTGTTGTCAGCATCTCCGAGCTGCTCTTTACCGTCTACTATTTTTATTTTTGCATCATCGAGCTTCTTTTTATTTTCTGTAATTTGATTTTTGGCATCATCTATTTTTGCTTGACCTTCATCAATTTCAGCTTGAATATTGGATTTTATACTTGCGAGTCTATTATCCCCTTGGCCATTTAATAGCCTATTAAGTTCATCTATATGGCTCTCAATTTTTTCCCTATATTCATCAGAGTATGGATCAAGATTAGCTGTATCATCATAACGCAGTCTTGCTATCATGAAATAATCCGAGTCAAAATTTTCATCCATTACATAAGCGAAACCTCTGAGATTACCATCTCCAGCCTGGGAAGGTCCCATGTTCACGTAGGAAATATATTCTGCCGAATCAACAAAGCCTGCTACTCTATAAGTGTGATTTTTTAACACATAATTATCATCTATACCAGGTTTTTCAATAAATGTAATGTGCTCGCCAAGCTTGTATTTATCTTTGAGATTTACTGAAAGGAGAATGTCTGTTTCATTTTTCAAGTCACTCCCTTCTTTAATATTATATTTGGAAATTTCTTTAGGTTGAGATAGTACCCTTATTGCCGTGTCAGTTTCATTAATAGATACGTCTTTTAAATAGCCATATTCTTTCTGCCTTATCCCACTTGCTTTATCCATTTGTAGCTTGTCATTACTATCAATTCCCATGGAGGCAATGACAGTCACATCTGTAAGGTTTGCTTGGTCAAAATATTTCTCCCCAGTTTTTCTCATATTAGGTCCAGTGACTTTTAATCCAAGCAAGGCAAAAGAACCTATCATCATTAGCAAGAAAATTGATAAAAACCTAGCAGTAGATGACTTAAAACTTCTTTTTATACTTTTTTTAAGCGAATTCTTATTTTTCATACTAGGCTTACCATTCTATATCCATGACATTTGCTGGCTTGGGATTTATTTCAATACTTTCAACTGATGCATTACGGACTCTAATTACCCTATCAGCAATCGGTGCAATAGCTGAGTTATGGGTAACAATAACTACAGTTGCATTATTTTCACGACTCATGTTTTGTAAAATCTTGAGGACTTGCTTGCCCGTTTCATAGTCAAGAGCACCAGTTGGTTCATCGCACAATAAAATTTTGGGATTCTTAGCAATGGCACGAGCAATAGCTACCCTCTGTTGCTCTCCACCTGAGAGTTCTGCTGGGAAGTTATTTATTCTTTTTTCAAGACCAACACTTTTCAGAACTTCTTCCGGGTCCAAGGAATCATTTACAATATCTGATGCAAGCTCAACATTTTCCTTACTAGTAAGGTTTTGCACTAGGTTATAAAATTGGAATACGAATCCCACATCACTTCTTCTGTAATCTGTTAGTTCCTTCTTGCTATAATTAGAAATTTCTTTACCGTCGATTATTATACTACCCTTAGTATTAGCATCCATACCACCGAGGAGATTTAAAATTGTTGATTTACCGGCTCCTGAGTTTCCAAGAATTATAGCTAGTTCACCTTTTTCGATTTCAAAACTTACATCACGATTAGCAACAATTTCATTATGTTTGCCTTCGTTATATATTTTGTAAGAATTTTTCATTTCTATATAACTCATTTTAAAGTCTAGTCTCCTTTTGTTTTTATTGTTTTATATTTTGTTTGTTTTTTTATTATTTTATTACCTGTTAGTTCTATTACCTGTTAATTTTTAGCAATTACTATATTTTACTAGCATAGGCATCAGATTATAAGCAACAAATTATTATCTACTGTCTATTTATTAGGCAATTGTCTAATTTTGTTGTAAAATATTATAATCTTTAAACCAATAATCTAAGCAGACACATCAGAACTAAGGAGAAATTATGAGAAACGAAATAAATTCCTACAACACTAAGCTTTTACTTGCTAATACACTGAAAGAACTTCTAAAACGTAAACCCTTTGCAAAAGTTACAGTCACAGAAATTATAAAGTTAAGCGAGGTAAACAGAAATACTTTTTACTACCACTTCGAGGATATCTACGATCTATTGCTCTGGTTTTTAAATCAAGAAGCTATAAACAAGGTCCGTAATTATGATTCAATAGACGATATCAATGATGCCATTAATTTCACCTTGGATTACATTGATGAAAACCGTAAGTTTTTGAAAAATATTATTAATTCCGTGGGTGAGCATGATCTAAAAAGATTTTTATCTAAAGATTTTTTGGAAATAATTGGAAACTATATTCGCCTTGCCGAAAAGGAGATGAAAATTGATATTGATGAAGATTACAGAAATTTTCTTACAACTTACATAACCGAAGCTATTGCAGGAATTCTCATCGAACTAATCTATAAAAAAGGCCCTGCACCACACGATAAAATTAACTACTTTATCCAAGTCACGTCAAAGAATGCTATTATTGCGTCTTTAAAGGCATATGAAAAGTAGAGCTTCCTGGTGCAATCTATAGGATGACTTACTAATAAGAATTATTCAAATATCTTTTTAATATAGGTTTATTTCTCTCTATTTTTATCTCTTTGTATTAAGTTAAAATATTTTAGTTCAACCCTTGCCAATATTTTTCTCTCTTCTTTTACAATTAAAGAAAATGATCAATATAATAAATAAAACTAAAGGCAAGGTATCTTTCCATGAAAATCCATTAGCTTCTACTTTCCAATAAATGGCAAGTGGCCACAAAACCGTAATAAGTAAAAATATTAATATATTACCCCCAAATCCCACACCAAGATCAAGTTTAGTTCCACCAGTGAGCATAAATATGCTAGCGCAAATAATTCCTGTCAATAAATATGAGCCAATTATCTTTAAAAATCTCTTCATAATATTATCTCCAGAAACCTTATTCTTTCGCCAGAAGTCCCGTTGGGTTATTCATTCCAAACTCTTTCAAAGAGTATTCTTTTTTTTGATTCGTGTCAGGAGAATATTCTACTAATTTGTCTTCAAACATAAAGTAGTAATTATCTTTAAACAATACAAACGGTGGTTGCATTGGATTAGCTCTACGGAACTCCTCATACTCAGGAAAGTTTATAATCTTAGAACTACCATCATTCAAAGAATATACTGTATAGGTAAAAGTAGGAAGATAAAGTTCATAATGCCATATTATTAAGTTATTTCGTTTTGAATCAAAATATATGTGCAAAGGATAAGGAGTTTCTAATTCAATGGTCTTTTGCTCGCCTGTACTTAAGTTATAGCTAACTAGTTTATTTGCGGGACCTGGCTCTCTTTCTGCTGTGAGTCCTTCGTTAGTATTAGTTATATAAAATGTATCTCCTGCAAGCACCATGCGAAGGAGTCCTCCTTCGTTACAATTAAGGTCAATTACTTCTTCCAAATCAAATTCCTTATTCATTACCCAAATCTGATTTTTTAATTCTCCATTAGCTAAACCTACTCCAATTAAAATATAAACCTTATCACCTTTTACTATCATTTGATTAGGGTAGGTTGAATGTTCGACCGGAATAACTTTAGTCTTAATTTTGTTAAAATTTAAGTCATAAGTTTCAAACTCTAATCTATCAACAAAACTATGGGAAATATGGAGATATTTACCATCTGGAACCAAACTAAAAGCTCCATCTATTCCCTTTGTTTGGTAATAATTTATGTCTAGATTATTTTTATTAATTTTAGCTAACAGTTGAAAGTTTTTATCATTAGCAGTAGTTTTAGTAAAATAAAAGTTCTCATGTTCTACAAAAAGCTCTTTCCAAAATCCAAGTTTTTTCTCATTCTTACGCGGTATCCGTTCTAATAGTTTTAGTTCATTGTCTTCGCGTTTAAATGTCAACACTTCATCATCAGCATATATTGCAAAATCGTAGTCGTAATTTTTGGAATTTCCAAGAGACAAAATTCCTAGGTTACAAGAAGTCAAAAAAACGACTGATAGCAAGATAGCGAACGTTCTGCTAAATTTCATTTTTCTTTTATTCATCTGATTATCCCTCATAGTATCCCAAATAGGGGAGTTTTGGGATAAAATAAAATATTAATTAATATTACTTATTTCTATAAATAAGCGTTGTTTTATCACTCAAGTACAATTCAAACGGATGCACAGCTGAAGCATACCTCCAGGTGTCCAAGTCAACTCCTGCAGTATACTTATACGCAGCCCAGACTAGTTGAGAACAGTAGAAAGAATCTGTTTTAGTCTTATTTAAGAATGATCCATTATAAGGTTTTCCTACTTGCTTTGTTGCCCATTCAGCTGCTGCTTGATCTTGCTCGACTGTAGTACTGGTTACACCAACTTGCCATACAGTCTTATCTTTGTACTTATAACTCCAATTTCCCCAAACATTTTTCACACCTGAACCTGGGTTAGCCTCAACTACGCAGTAGTAATTTGGTGCCACTCCCACTATACCAGCATGTCCATTATTAAATAAAGGGCTAGAAGCGTACGAATCGGTTATACAAATTACTCCATCTCTCCATGTCCAAGAGCCGTATGATGAATATGTCATTACTGAGTTATTTTTAAAGTCTCCAATAGGTTCTTCGGAATATGCTGATTCATTAAATTCAGTTTCCCAAGAGTCTATCTGTTCGGCTGTAAAAATCTCATCTTCCTGAGCTGCCGATACCACGTTTTCAAAAGAGAATAACCCTAACAATAAAGCAACGAATAAAGCCATAGCCTTTTTTATCTTTTTCATAAAGTCCCCCGTAAAATTAGAAAATTTTTGCAAAACAATTTTGAAATTCTTTAACATTTGCAAAAATCAGATTATAAAAGCCTTTGTTTCCTCAATTTAAAGTACCTTATAATCTCCCCTATTTATAACAAGGTCATTATCGAGAAAACTGTTATAGTTATACTATACCAATTTATACACTTTTAATCAACTGTCTTGTGCAATCTGACAATTAATTGTGTTTATTTTAAATTTTAAGCTGAATTTTTAATATATCTCTTTGTTACAAAAGCAATATTGTGAATATCATTTATTATCTCTTGTTGTAAAAAAATCAATAGATTTAGATCAATCAGAATATGATAAAAAGTTATACTTAAAAAATATTTGTCATTATCACAATAAATCTTTAATTATCATTAAAGAAAATTTCCTGACTAAATTTACTCTCTTCAAAACAGCTATTACCATTATGATTTTTCTGGAATCTCATAAATTTCATCATATAAATTAATGGTTTCTTTGTGAGGTGTGTGGCTAATTGCAATAACAGTTAAATTCTCATTTGATAAAATGTTGTTTTCAACTGTAAGTGCTGTTTCTTTGTCCAAAGCTGATGTAACTTCATCCATTAGGACAATTCTTTTGCCCCTAATAATTCCTCTCGCAAGAGCTAATCTCTGTCTCTGTCCTCCTGATAATTTATTTCCTAATTTACCTACAGCAAAATCCAAAAATTCTTCTGTGCAAATTAAGCCTGATTCATTTAACGCAGATATAATCTCATGATCTGAAAAGTGTTCCCCTAAGCAGATGTTCTCTCTAACTGTATCATTGAATAAGTATGGCTGTTGTTCTAAGTAAAGCACATGAGAACGTATAACCTCTTTAGGAATTGTATTTATTTCTTGTCCATAAAACTTAATACTGCCATGATAGTCATCATAATACGAAATTAATAATTTAAGTAAGGTACTCTTGCCACTACCACTTTTGCCTAATATTAAATACTTTTTATCTTTCTCGAATGTAAATTGCATATTTTCGAAAACTAATTTTTCACCGTAGTTATATGCTAAATTTTCTACTTGATAAACTACATCAGCAGAACTACTTTGAGAGTCTATTTCTCTTAAATAATTCTCTAAGTTATCATGATTTGCATCTACAGTAGAAATATTACTTATATGCTTAAATTTCTCTAGAATAGGTTTCACACTATCTATAGATGAAATTCGATTAGACAAATCTCCCAGTGAAGTGAATATAACTCCAGTTAAAGCACCCGTTGCCTCTATTGTTCCAAAAGTTACAATTCCCTTGAATGCTAGAGCTCCTGTGAATGCAGTAATTAGAATTTGAAAAAAGATATTTCCTGTAAATCCTGCTGCAAAAACTTTTGCCTCAATTTTAGCCTGATTGAATAAAACATTCATCAAAGCAATAGAATAGCTTTTGATCTTTTCTGTTAACTTTTGTTGCTGATTGTAATTCAATAATACATTATATCCAGAAAGAACATCTTCTGATCTAGCTACAAATTCCTCATTGGCAGCTGACGACTTTTTACTAGCTGTTTCAACTTTTCTTCTAAAAATTTTAGGTATGGCTAACATTACTAACAAGGATATAAACGTAACTAAGACTAGTGACCAATGATAAGCAAATAGGGCTATTACAGAAAATATTGTTCCTGTAACACCTTTGACTATATCAAAAAACTTTAGTGTCCCTTTCTCATTAATTATATTTATGTCATTCGTTAACCATGAAATGTATGTTCCTACACTATTTTGATTATACTCTCTATATTCTAATTCCTCTAAGCTACTAGTAATTTTAGATCGTATACCGACAGCTATTTCTTGACAAAATTTCATCTTATAAATATTAACTGAACTGTCCAGAGCTATTATAACTAACCAAACACCTAATAAATAAACCTCATATAAAATGAATTGTCTGAAATCCAGTGCAATTAAACTTATTAAAGCAAATGCGTCTAGTGTTGTCAAACATATGTGACAAAGCCATCTGATTTTAAATCTATGCTACTCTTGCCATATAGTCCTCTACCATTTCATTTGGTGTCTTAAATCCCAGTACTCTTCTTGCTATATTATTTGTCCTTACACTATATCGTTGAAATGATTTATACATTTCCTTTTCACTTTTAAATCTTCTTCTACTGTAAAAGAGTTCATTGTCTATTTTATGGCTTCTTTCAACTACTCCATTTTGCCAAGGTGAATATGGTCTTGTCCTTATGTACTTTATTCCTAATTGTCTTAGACTCTTTTCAAATAAAGATTCTTTCCTTCCTCTATCATTGCAAAATTCACGACCGTTATCTGTTTGCACTGTTTTTATCTTAAATCCAAATTCTTCTTCTAGGGTTTTTAACATATTTGATGTTTCATACGTGCTATTTTCGTTTACTATCTTTAATACTCTTTTCCTGCTATATAGGTCTATGGCTGTTATCTGATAGTATCTCTGATAATTACTCTTAAATCCTATACATTCAAGCGGCACGTATTTTACATCTATCTCTACAAACTCTCCTGGATATCTTCCTTCTAACGGTTTATATTTACTTTTAGGATAACTGACATTTCTTGGTTTTTCGTATTCTTTTAGTTTCTTTATCTGTTTGCACATTGACTCATAACTACGCTTATATCCAGCATCTCTGCATTTTCTATAGACTTGTCCTAATCCCTCATGTTTATGATAACGATATTTTTCTCTGATAATTTCTATCTCATCTTCGGTATGTTGATTCGGATGACTATGGGGACGTCTTGATTTATTTGCTAATGATAGTATTGTACCATCATATTTCTTTCGCCACCTTTGTACTTGTTGCCTACTTGTATCATATCTTCGTGCTGCATCTGCATTGTTATTATGCTTTATGGCATATTCAACTACCCTCTGGCGATATTTAATTTCCTCTGTTATACTTATTTTCATAGAAAGCCTTTCTCTGATTACTATGGTTTGTAGTGAAATTCATTGTACCAGATGGCTTTCTATTTTTTGTTTTTATGTCACATATGTATTATTACCTTACAAATTAAACTTATTAAAGCAAATGCGTTTAAAGCTGCTCCTACTGTTCTTAATAATTGTGATATAGATATCAGAACACAAATAAATATACTTTCTTTTTTCTTATTTTTTAATATTTCTATCATATTCGTTTTACCTAAATTCTGTTCATTAATTTGTTAGAGCAGGAACTTTGACCACACTTTTTGTAATTTATTTTAGCTTACATTCAAATATATAGGAAGGGAGGGAATTTCTTCTCTCCCTTTTAATCTTGTATATCAGGTTATTATATATTATTATCCATTTCTAATACCAATATCAGAATTTAAAATCATTTGATTTACCATGTAAAGTTACACACCTCTGACCTGCTCTCAAACAACAATCGCTCAATTTTCCAGTTTTCCGTATTTTGGATTATAATCCTCTCGACCATTTTTACTAACAGATGACAGTTTGATATAATCGAATTTTAAACCTTTCCTAGTATTGGTAATTAATTTGTAATTATAGGAATATTCACGGTCAGGGTCATCTTTGATTTTAACAACTACATTATAACCACCACTCTTTAAAGGATCCCAAGCTGCAGCAGTAATTTCTATATTGTTTCTATCCGCATTTTGATCTTCAATGAAGTCCTGTACTCTATTGATAGCAATTGCACGGAGAATAACTAATTTATATAAAAAGAAAAGTGCAATGAAAATAAGTATTATTATCGGGGTTTTAAATAGTGTTTTTTTAGATTTTCTATTTTTCTTTCTCATAATTAAACTTCCTTTAAGTTATTAATATATTATTCATAGTTTAATGGTAGCATTATCTTAACCATCAAAGGTAAACATTTTGATAATACGCTTGGAGATAATTTAATATGAAAAAGTTTGTTGTCAGCACTTTGCTTTCAGTTTTATTTCTGCTCACCTCATGTGAATATGGCGTGGAAAACCAAAACTTGAATATTAGCAGTCCAGAAAGTAAATATATCGAAAACCAAGTTAAATTTGCTCAAACTTATAAACCATGGAATATTGCCGAATCTGACACCCATTACTACCATATCCATGGTAATTTCTTATACTCTATATCTAAAGAAGATGGCATAATTAGAGCTCTTGACAATAATCCAGATACTTTAGACGATAAAGAAACTCTGACTTCGAAGCAGGCAGAAAGTGTAGTGAACCCCAAAATCCGGACATCAATTTAATAATATTTAAGCGGACTGTAATCTGTATTCAACAGGTGAAAGTCCGTTT
Organism: Fastidiosipila sanguinis; assembly: GCF_002998295.1. GTDB lineage: Bacteria > Bacillota > Clostridia > Saccharofermentanales > Fastidiosipilaceae > Fastidiosipila > Fastidiosipila sanguinis. Next base: position 157,444 of record NZ_CP027226.1, on the reverse strand, counting down.
AATTTTACCTTTATTCTATCTTCATTGTACCATTTTATATACTCTATAATTACTTCTATTAATTGTTCTAAATTCTTAAAATCTTCACCATAAAACATTTCTTGCTTCATTATTCCAAAGAAATTTTCCATCGGTGAATTATCTAAACAATTTCCTTTTCTGGACATACTTTGTTTTATCCCTCTCGTTTCCAATCGTTTTACCCAACTGCTGTGTTGGTAATGGAAACCTTGGTCACTGTGAATTACTAATTCACTTACATCTTTAACCCTTTTTAAGGCTTCATCTAAAGCTTTATTTGTAAACGCAGTTGTTGGGTGTTTGTCAATTGAGAACGAAATAATTTCACTATTGTAAGTATCTAGTATTGCAGATAAATATATTTTTTCTTCGCTATTCTTTAATCTGAATTCTGTTACGTCTGTTAACCACAATTCGTTTGGTCTAGCAGTGTTAAACTGGCGCTTGACCAAATTATCAGCTACTTCTCCAACTTTTCCTCTGTAGGAATTATATTTTCTGGATCTTGTTTTGAATTTTGTGCTCAATAAATTTTGTTCTCGCATAATACGTAGAACTTTTTTGTGGTTAACTACTAATCCTAGCTTTCTAAGTTTCATTGAAACTCTTCTGTAGCCATATCTATAACTAGATTCTTTTACAACCTGCACTATTGCTAATACTATCTCTTTGTCTTTATCTACAGGTTTATCTAGCTTGTTTTTCCATTCGTAGTAAGAAGAACGTGGTAGCTCCGCTAAGCTTAACCAAATTTTTAACTGGATTTTTGGAAACTCTACTTGTAACTCTAGAATTACTTTTGTTTTGGCCTTGGCTGGTATTCTCCCTCGTCCATCTCTTCCAGCAAGGCTTCTAACTTTTTTTTGTAAATTTCTTTTAATTTAAGATACTTTACCTCTTCGCGTAAGCGTATTAACTCTTCACGCTCACTCTCGTTTAATGGTTTTGGATTTTTACTCTTTGACACTTTTCGGGACCTTCCTTGTTTTCCTTCCAAACCAGAGAAGCCTTTCTCTTCATATTTTTTGGCCCATGTATATACAATTGCACCATTAGTAACGCCGAAATGTTCTGCTGCTTCTCGGTATGAACATTTATTTATCTCTCTATATTTTATTACCGAAAGCTTAAAATCGCTACTATAACTTTTAGTAGTAAGTTTCTTGATCAATCCATGTTTACCACGTGCGTTGTACCAATTAATCCAATTATTAACTGTTCTTACTGGAACTCCATATTTTTTAGCGATTAAAACACTCCCTCCATTCTTACCACTTAAGTAATCTTTAATTACTTCTAATTTGAATTCATCACTATATTTAGGCATAAATTTACCCCTCCATCCTTTCACTTCTGTGTCCGGATTTTGGGGTGCAGTTCAAAGCAATGCCTTTTTCAACTCTCCTCGCACAGTTCAATACAACAATGGTAATCTATATGTGTTAGCTTCTAAAAAAAATAATGAAGCTTCTCAGAACACAAGCATCGAAGAAATTTATCAGGACTGTCTGTATGAAGTCAGGATAGACGGAAGTGGTCAGAAAGAACTATTTGTTTCCCCAAAAGAACTTTATAGTGCTTTTGTTCATAATGATTATTTTTATTTTTCCACCTCAGACATCTGGGAGCTAATGGATAAATTAAGATCGGGTGATATAGAACAAACAGAATTGAATAATCTCTCTTATAAGGTTGAAAGAGTGCCTATATCTAACACGAGTTCCGAACAAGAACTTATTTATAAAGGTAGTGGCCCAGGTTATGTCGAGTCAATGAAATTTATTGGTGATAAGCTCCATTTTTCTGATTATACTCTCACCAGAAAAGAGCAAGGGCATGAAGTAATGTTAATTAGCAATGTAACAAAAAAGATATGCGATCTTGATACCCTTGATATAGAAAACGCTGTTCAAATACAATCAAATAATTCTGACAAAGTACTAACAAGTTCCGACATGGTACCAGCAAAAGATGGATATATGTACATTTACAACGAGATAGACAAAGAACTTCTTGAACTAAGTCACGATGAACAATTTGCGATCCTTAATAATAACAAAATCCAATTTCCTGAAAAATATCTAGTTAAAGCAAATTCCGACGGAAAAGTAATAGAAAAGACCAAGTTAGCCGATAATTTCCATGAATCAGGTATATTAAATGGTTACAATAGTTATCTTTGCCTAGATAACATAACATGGTTCTTGGGCAAACTTGCTAATGAAAGAGTGCTACAAATACTAGATTATAAAGGTATTATACTAGCTGAAGTTACACCGCCAGAAGGTTCTGGAATGATTGTCGGAATGGACGATAATTATATTTTCATAGAAGTTCTAACTGAAGACAGCTCCACTTCAGGTATTTACAGACTGAACTTGGATAATATCGGTAAAGATGATTTTGTATTTGAACCATTTTTTGTTGGGCGATGATTCTACCACATTTCTTTTATTATCATTAAGACATCAATTAATGTCAATGCAAGGATCAAGTTCTTTGCGTGGAAATGTAATCTTTGAAGAACAAGAAAATGAGACACTAAAATATCTAAAAATTCTACACTCAAATCCACGCGCTGAACAAGACAAAAACCTGCTAGCTTCGATAGCTACAGGTTTTGTAAATGATGGGCAATACTGGGGTCTATTAATAAATCCTACAACACCCATTATCACTATGTTTCAGCTTATACATGGCTAAATACTTGGGTAAATTCCTTATTATAAATTAAAAGTAAAATCTACAAGCTTTGAAATCTCACTTCTTAGATTATGCGTAACCATTACAACTGTCAAATCAGGATCAGTCGTTATGAGCTTCTCAATTTCTAATGCAGTATTTTTGTCAATTGCTGAGGTCGCTTCGTCCATTAGAATAATTCTTCTATCCGCTAATAGGCCTCTTGCTAGAACAAGCTTCTGTCTTTCTCCTCCTGACATATTTTTACTATTATAGCTTATTTCTGTATTAATACCGTCTTTTCTGCTTTTTACCCATTTATCTAGGTGAAACTTTTTCAGAACTCTCTCGATTTCCTCATCAGTATATTTTTCACCCAAAGTTAAATTATTATATATGGTGTCATTAAATATGTATGGGCGTTGATCCAAATAAAGAATTTGTCGTTGTAAAGATTCCTGGTTTAATTCATTGTAATCAACACCATCGTACAAAGCTTGACCTGCAATAGGACTTAGTCTTCCCAAAATAATGTTTAAAATTGTTGATTTACCAGTACCTGAATCACCTAAAATAACATGTTTTTTGTTCTTCTTAATTTCCAAATTCAAATTACTGAATAAAACTTTTTCTTCATTATCTTTTTCATACTGGTAAGTTATATCTTTAAGCACTATTGAGTTTTCTAACTCTTTAACTTTTCTCTCTGAGTGATGGTTTGTATGTTTAGTTTTATTATTAAATTTTTCAAATATTTTATCTACGCTTTTAAATTCAATCCAATTAGCATTGATTCCGACTAAATTAGCAAAAATAAAACTACCAAAATAAGTACATGCGGTAATTATTCCAATATCTACGTTATAAACGAATACTAAATATACAGCTTGAGCTAACAAAATCACTTGGCTTAACAAGCTGATACCATTAGAGCTTGAACTTAATCCACCTGCAATCTTTGCATATTTATATTTTTCTAGTGCCACATTATTAGATCCAAGTTCTATCGCATTTTGAAAATACTTTTTCCTATCCAATACTGAAAGAGCATCATAACCATTTAAAACATCACTATATGAAGTAGTCAATTTCTCATTAGATTCTGTGACAGCAAGCATTTGTTCATTAAGTTTTTTGGTGAAAAATCTTGGTACTATAAACATGAGAACTGATAAAAGCAATATTGTTACAATAATAGAAAAATGAAAATCTATAAGTATATATGCACCTAATAATATGGTAAATATCTGGTAGACAATCATATATAGGTTTCCAAAACCAAATTGATCAATGGTTGAAATGTCATTTATAAGCCAAGATACATAATCTGTTTCTTCATTCTCATGAAAATCAGCATATGAAAGGCTCATAATCTTTTCACTAATTTCAGATCTTATATTAAAGTTCATCGCTTCAATAGTTCTTCTTTCGCTAATAGCTTCAAGAAAAATCTGCAAGCTCCAAATAAATGAACTTATTAACATGATAATTATCCAGGTTTTGGACATATTTATATTCTTTTCTGAAACTGCCGTAAGTAAATTAGAACTTGCAAGTCCAAAAGACGTTGTTGCCAAAGAACCTAATAAGATCACAAACATGTGTATTAAATTCTTCTTCCACTCTGACTTGATGATACTAAATATATTCATTCACACTCCGTATGGTTATTTATTTTGGTGATTTAATATAATCAATTATTTTTAAATCTATTTTCGCACGATTATTTTCGTAAATTACCTTTTAATCATCGACTTTTCTTATTAGGCTCTCACGATTTCGCACGATTTTCGCACGATTATTTTCGCAAAGAGTCTATCATTATTTAAGTTAATTCCTTATCTTTCCTGATTCTATCTCTACTATTCTATCGCAACAATTATTAAGATCTTCCATGATATGGCTGGAAATTATTATCGTACAACCGCGTTCTTTTTCCTCTTTAATTATTTTTACAAAATTATCTCTAGATTCTTTATCTAGCGAATTAGTAGGTTCATCTAGAAGTAGCAGATCTGGTTTTTCAAAAATTGCCTGTGCTATTGCTAACTTTTGTTTCATTCCTAAAGAGAATTTTTTAACTTTGGTTTTATCATTTGGATCTAAACCAACCCTTGCCAATGCTCTAGCTATATCATCTTCGCTTGCTATATTATTGACAGCTGAAATAACTTCTAGCGTTGATTTAGCATCGAGATTATCCCAAAACTCCAAAGTTTCAATTATAAGTCCACAACTTTTAGGAAACCTATTTGATCCTTTTAACTCTACACCATTTACAAGAACCATTCCTTCATCAGGTAAAATTAAACCTGCTATAGCTCTGAGAAGCATGGTTTTTCCAGATCCATTTCTTCCATAAAGTCCTACCACCTCACCTTTTACAACTTCCAAGTTCGCATCGTCTAAAACTAATCTTTTTTTCAATGTTTTACTGTAGTTCTTCACTTCAATATATGGCATAAGCTTTACCCTCCCAAATAATCTTTTTTCTTTTTTTGATTTATACATAATTTATATAAAATAAAAATTAATGAAATATTACAAATAAAAATCATGAATAAACTTTTCTGTCCAAATCTTAATGACATTATTGGATACAATGCACCTAGAACTTTAATCCAATTATTATTAAATACACTTACAAATATATAAATACTAAATATATACATTAGCCATATAATTTTATAGTCCCAACCTACTGCATGTTCAATAAACTGCACCACAAGTAAGTTTGTAAGAAGAGTAAGCATTTGGAACAGAACATATCTAATTGACATCTGTAAACTAAGATCAAAAAAGTAATTTAAAATAATTATAGTAATTATCTCTAATATTAAAGAAAACACAAAGCTCTTTTGGAGTTCTAATAATATTATCTTATCTAATTGTTTTGTCTGTAAAAAGTGCCATTTCAAGTAAAATTCATTATTAATCTTTGTTAGCGTCAGAGAAATAAAGCTTGGGATTAATGCAAAACCAAAATGTAGAAATACTATTAGAAAACTATTTCCTATTTCTGCATTGTTAATATCGAAAGGGTAAGCAAGGTAAGTCCATTTCAGAAAAATCTCATATTCTTTAAAAGAATAATAGAAATATGTAATTAGTAGCACCCTAATAATAATAGTAAATATTAAGGGAATAGTTATTAAAAATAGAAGATCTTTAATAATTTTGTATTTTCTTTTAACTTCTATCATCTTCGATTATGTCCTTATCTATAAATAAAACATCTTCTAAAATTAAAATACTTAACAATATCACGACTAAAACAATAAAATAAACTACTCCATTGTTTTGATTCGGAGTATAAACTCTTTTCACTATGCTATATTTATTATTATAGTCACCAACAAATACAATAAAATCTGTAATCAACAAAGTTAGAGTAAATATTATCCCCCAACTATTTTTTACTACAGGTCTGATATTTTCAAAAAACAATATTAGGATTATTGAAAATAAGACATTCATAAGAACTGATTGCCAAAAATACATCTTCACAAATTCAAACAATAGTATGCTATTAATTAATCCAAATATAACGCTAATTTGTATAACAAAGAAAATATTACTAATATATTTACATAATCTCTCTTGTCTAATAAAAACCATTAAATTTTCTTGTATTTTTATTTTAATTACATCTAGAGCTAGAATTATTGGACTCTGTACAAAGATTAAAGAGACTAAATATACATATTCTGAGATGATAAATTTTCTACAAAATATAACTCCAAATAAATCTATAATTATTGTTAAAAATAATTTATTTCTTAGTATTTTATTGAAGTTTAAAACATATTTAATCATATCTCGTCTTTCCTAAAAACCTTTGGAAGAATCATTATTAACGATACAAGGAATATCGCACTAATAAATAACCATATTAGGTTTTGATTAGATCTTAGTCCATCATCTATAAATCCTAGTTTTGATGGTACATTAGAAGGAAATGCTAAAACTAATATCACATTCGCTACCATCGGAATTACATATGATATTGGAAATAATTTTCCAAGGTATAAACTTACACTAAATCCTAATGAGGTTAAGCTTGCGAAGTATAATGATACTTTTAAACTAGAATATACTAATTCTAGTGCTACACCAAGTTTAGGAATAATGCTATTTCCAAAAGGTTTAATTATTTCATTTACAATAACTCCTAACAATCCTTGAGCTATAATTGCTACGAATAAAACTGCAAAAGAAGAAATGAACACAGATAAAAATTGTCTTAAAACATAATACTTTTTTGTTTTTATAATTAATACATTGGATAACTTACTAGATTCAAATTTAAAATTAATGTCCACGAAAAAGAACGCAAGGATAAGTGGTATTATAAAATCTAACAAAAGATTGGCAACTATCCAATATACAGGTGAATACGAAACATTATAAGGAGAATATGCATAGAACAAGTATAGATCATTATTACTTGTTTCATATTGCATATTAGCCATTCCATATTGACTTTGCATAAATAATACTGCGTTGACTAGACTAAAAGTATAAACGGCAAACATAATAAAAAGTAACAATGAAGATTTTATTAGCCTACCATTTTTACTAAACCATTTGAATTCACTTCTCATTTGAAAATCCTTTTTATAGTTCTTGAATTATAAACTTTTGTAATCAAGGTCGTTTTACAGACTCACATGTAAGATAATTTTTCTCTACAAATACATTTAGCTATACAACAAATACTACTCTACAAAAAATTAATATCAGCTTATGAAAACTGTCACTACTACCATTTAGGTGAATTTTCCTCAATATTTAATTTTATTTTACACGAAACTAGCACTTCCAACAAGTTATCATGTGAAGCTTCATTTCCAAGTATAAATTTCAATCTAATAAAGCATCTATTACCACTATGATTTTTCTGGGAACTCATAAATTTCATCGTATAAATTAATGGTTTCTTTATGAGGTGTGTGGCTAATTGCAATAACAGTTAAGTTCTCATTTGACAAAATGTTATTTTCAACTGTAAGTGCTGTTTCTTTGTCCAAAGCTGACGTAACTTCATCCATTAGTACAATTCTCTTGCCCCTTATTATTCCTCTCGCAAGAGCCAATCTTTGCCTTTGTCCTCCTGACAATCTACTGCCTAATTTACCTACAGCAAAATCCAAAAATTCTTCTGTACAAATTAATCCGGATTCATTTAACGCAGATACAATCTCATGATCTGAAAAGTGCTCCCCTAAGCAGATATTCGCTCTAACTGTATCATTGAATAAGTATGGCTGTTGCTCTAAGTAAAGCACATTAGAACGCATAACTCCCTTAGGAATTGTATTTATTTCTTGTCCATAAAACTTAATGCTACCTTGATAATCATCATAATAAGAAATTAATAATTTAAGTAAGGTACTCTTGCCACTTCCACTTTTTCCTAGTATTAAATACTTTTTATTTTTCTCGAATGTAAATTGCATATTTTCGAATACTAATTTTTCACCATAGTTATATGCTAAATTTTCTACTTGATAAACTACATCAGCAGAACTATTTTGAGAGTCTATTTCTCTTGAATAATTCTCTAAGTTATCACGATTTGCATCTGCAGTAGAAATATTACTTATATGCTTGAATTTTTCTAGAATAGGTTTCACACTATCTATAGATGAAATTTGATTAGACAAATCTCCCAGTGAAGAAAATATAACTCCAGTTAAAGCACCCGTTGCCTCTATTGTTCCAATAGTTACAATTCCCTTGAATGCTAGAGCTCCTGTGAATGCAGTAATTAGAATTTGAAAAAAGATATTTCCTGTAAATCCTGCTGCAAAAACTTTTGCCTCAATTTTAGCCTGATTAAATAAAACATTCATCAGAGCAATAGAATAGCTTTTGATCTTTTCGGTTAAATTTTGTTGCTGATTGTAATTCAATAATACATTATATCCAGAAAGAATATCTTCTGATCTAGCTACAAATTCCTCATTAGCAACTGACGACTTTTTACTAGCTGTTTCAACTTTTCTTCTAAAAATTTTAGGTATGGCTAACATTACTAACAAGGATATAAACGTAACTAAGACTAGTGACCAATGATAAGCAAACAGAGCTATTACAGAAAATATTGTTCCTGTGACACCTTTGACTATATCAAAAAATTTTAATGTCCCTTTCTCATTAATTATATTTATGTCATTCGTTAACCATGAAATGTATGTTCCTACACTATTTTGGTTATACTCTCTATATTCTAATTGCTCTAAGCTACTAGTAATTTTAGATCGTATATCGACAGCTATTTCTTGACAAAATTTCATCTTATAAATATTAGCTGAACTGTCTAACGCTATTATAACTAACCAAACTCCTAGTAAATAAACCTCATATAAAATAAATTGTCTGAAATCCAGTGCAATTAAACTGGTTAAAGCAAATGCGTTTAAAGCTGCACCTACTGTCCTTAATAATTGTGATATGGATATCAAAACACAAATAAATATGCTTTCTTTTTTCTTATTTTTTAATATTTCTATCATATTGTTTTACCTAAATTTCTGTGTATTAATCTGTTAAAGCGGAATAGTTTTCCATTTCTTCTAGAGTGTATGTTTTAGTCTTACCTTTTCTGTAGTCTTCGATATCTTGTAAAATTTCATACTCATATTCTAGTTTGCCTAAACCATCTTCGATCAACTGACGTAAATAAAAAGCTTTAGACTTACCATTGTGCTTAGATAGCTTATCCAGTCTATTAGAGGTTTCTTCATTTAATCTAATTGATGTAAGCATTATTTTAAATGTCCTCCTTGTATATGAATATATTGTATTCCTGTATAGCAGAAAGCAAAAACTTCTACCACACTTTTTGTAATTTATTTTAACTTACATTCAAATATATAGGAAGGGAGGGAATTTCTTCCCTCCCTGTTAGTCTTGCATATATGTATCTGTTAACGCCAGGTGTTTATTGATGAAGTGTTCTATGGGCAATTGGCTAAAGTATATCTATTCCAATATCAGAATTTAAAATCATTTGATTACTATGTAGAACTAATGAAATTATACTAATATATATATAAATAATTTATACTTTAATGCTAACACAGATCAGATCTAGTCTATATAAAATCTCCATCATGCATATATTTTTTTATCTTCGCATAATTAGAAATTTCTTCATCATGTGTTACTAAAATAATAGTTACCTCTTTCTCTAAATTTAAATCTTTTAGTAATTTCATAATTTCAGCACCAGTTTTACTATCCAACGATCCTGTAGGTTCATCAGCTAATATTAGATCGGGTTCAATTACAAGAGCTCTAGCTATAGCAACTCTTTGTTTTTGCCCACCAGATAAATTTTTTACTAAGTGATGCTTATAATTTCCCAGACCTAACTTAATTAATAAATTTTTTGACCTTTTCTTAATATCTTTTATTTTCACATCTGTAAATAATAGAGGTAAGCAAACATTATACAATGCTGTCTCATCTTCTATTAACCCAAAATCTTGTAAAATAAAAGCAATATTTTTGTTTCTTAGATCACTTTTTCTAGAGTCATTTATCGTTTTTGTATTTATACCATTAAATAAATAATCTCCATCTGTCTGATTATCTAAAAAACCTATTATATTTAATAATGTACTTTTTCCTGAACCTGAAGCGCCCTTAATAGATATGAAATCTCCAGGATATACAGTTAAATTTAAGTTATTTAAAGCTTCTACTTTATTAAATTTATTGTTTTTGTATATTTTACTTATATTTGTCATTTTTATTAAAGGTTTACTAGGATTATCCATCTTCACTACTATTCCTCACTTTTTCTATCAAAATTATTTTTTGTGACCAAATTAAGATTTATAAAATATTGAATCAAAAGCAAAAACAAGCTAAAGATTAAAATTATTTTAAAGATTGTACTATCAAATAATACTGCTTGTTTCCAATATGATTCATCTGGCATGTTCTTAAGCCAGATTACAAAAATTATTGTGAAAAAATTAGCTATTAACACTAATAAACTTGACCAAAAATTTAACCCTAGAAATATCTTACTCTTACTCATTCCCAATATTCTAAATATCATTATCCTATTTTTTAATTTATGGAATCTCAATACAGTTAAACTTTGAAACATAACAAAAGCAGCAATACATAATACTATTGGAATTGTTAATTGTCTTTTTGCAGATAGATTTATAACATAATTTGAAGCTTGCAACATATTTTCTATGTCATAAACCGCAATAACACCCATTGATTTTAAATAATCAATAATAAAACTTTTTTCATTATCTTTGACCTTGTCACTAAAATTAATAATCATCCCTGGTTCAATAAATACTTTATCAGATAATATATTATTTGGATCATAAATGTATACCACATCTGGTTTATCCGCAAAAATACTATCAACACTTAAAATATTACTTATTGAATTTAAATTTAAATGCATTTGACCTTCAGACTGTCTTGCAATTACTCTGAAGTTAATTTCTTTTTCATTCAAATTTAGCTTAAATTCAGAACCTTTATTCATATCATATTCATAAGGAGCAATAGCATAAACAGTATCAGTTTCAAAATTATTTATAATATCATCAGGTATTTTTACATTATTCTGCAACAACAAGTTCATATCTTCTAAACTTATTAATCTATAATCGCTGAACTTTTCTCCCATGTAAGAGCCTCTTGGGAAAATGATCCTTGGTCGTTTTATAGCAATCACTTTTTCAACGAAATCATATTTTTCTAAATTTTCTTTTACTTCTTTAATCTTTTCAGTATTATCTTCGTCTGAAAGATATATATAATAAGCAGGTTTGAAATTTAACTTTTTAAACTCTGTAAAATTTTTAGTCAAGTAATTATATTTAGCAAAAGTCATTGCTAAACTAAGCAATCCTAAAGCAAGAAATACGAAACTAAAAACCATAGCTAATTTTTGTTTGTATAAAAACATTTTTAATGTTCTATAGTTCATTTCTAAACCTTCCTTCACTAGTAGCCAAAGATGCTCGTGCTATTGTTATATATTTTGGTATAAATAGAATTAATGAAACTATCAATAGAAGAATAAAAATAATTACGTAATCAATTAATGAAAAGCCTCTAATGCCTGTTGTTGTAAAATTTTTGAAAAAACTTTCCCAGAATAAAATATGCAAGAAACAAGCTATAAGATAACTCATCAATGTAAAGATGATATGGCTAATAATACTTAGTATTAAACTTGCTTTCCTCGATAAACCTAAAATTCCATAAACCCAAAAATTATAGCTTTGTCTTTCAAAAACAAAAAACAAAACATAAGCAAAGGAAATCATAGATATGATATAAAATATTGATATTGCTACCAATAATATTGGGGTTTCTTGCATCTGTCTTGATAAAATATCTATTCCTGTTGTACTATCAGCTACCTTGAAGTTTTTATTTACAAAATTATTAAGTGCCTTATACGAGTTCCCTGTCAAAACATTTTGAGTCCAAAAAGTAATGTTATCAAAATCTACTTGTTCATTCATTAAATATTTATAAGAAAATGTTACTTCTGCTAAATTAGAGTATCCTACAACTTTTAAATTATTATTCTTATGTGTAAATATCTCGCCTATACTTAAACCTAGCTCTCCAATATTTCTTACTAGTACCTCATTTTCTTTTAAATTTTTGGAAACAAGGTTTGGCGTATACTCGCCATCTCTAGGCGAAATATACTCTGAAGAGAAAGATATCATTGTATTATCAACTTCTATTTGACCAGATATCCATAGACTAGAAAGAGGATTTTCTATAGATATATTGTCGACTGCCTCATAATTTGATGAAACTTCTCCTAATTTATAATCGAAGTAACGGTAGCTTGCATTATCTATTGAGTTAACTCTAAGGTGCGGCATATATAAAGCGTATAAAGTAAAAATCGAAATAAAAGTAATCAAATTTATTATTAATAAAATAAATGAAAGCAATTTATCCTTCTTTAAGAATAAAAGTAAATGTTTATATATAACAACTAAATAATTCATCTTTATTACTTTCTTTAAAATGCATATCTAAAAAAGTTAAACCTTTACTGACTAAGACTATCATGAATTTATTCGTCCATCTTTTAAAAACAATAGTTAATTAACTTATATTTAAATTAACATAATTCATAAAATTCATCTAAAAATACAATATTTTATTTATTTTTTCTACAATATCTACAAATATGTTGATAATTTATTGTAATAAATACACTTAACTAATTTTTCAATGCAGAATTTGCTTATATTTATCATAGTTAAGTTTCTCATTTTTTTAATTGTTTCATTAACAACTGAATTTTCTGACAAAATATCTACTAAGTAAATATTTTATAATCATAGGCAGATTGTGAATCTCTTTTAACTTTATTAATCCTATCAAAAACAAATTGCTCAAAAAACATCTGAAATATTTGATCTTCTTTCTGATTAAATTTATGGTGAATCCTTGGGTAATTTTGGGTCAGTTTATTAGAATATTTTAATCCTTGAATAAAAAGAATAAATCCTTGAAAGTCTGTTAAATACTCACTTTCAAGGATTTATCTATTTTAAATAAAACTACTATGGTGCGGATAACAGGGGTCGAACCTGCACGTCTATTAAACACTAGAACCTAAATCTAGCGCGTCTGCCAATTCCGCCATATCCGCATTTACTAAATTATCAAAAATCTGCTCAACTACTTAAATAGCATCAAGAGTTTAAAGCTATATCATTATAATCATGCTATCGATTAAAATCAAGCGACTTTTTTCAGAACGCTATTAAATTGCGTATTCAAGCAATCGCGGAAGATTAAACACCATTATCTATTTTTCCCTCCTGACCTTCTCCTAAATCATAGGTAACCGCTGAAACTAAGAAAGCCTGAGACTTCAATTTATAAAATCTCTTCCCTTTATTATGCCAAGCGTCGACAACTTCCAGATAAAAATCACCATTAAAATATTCCCTATACCCAACACAGAGCACCCAGTGCCAATCAAATAAATTTGCCATTAGAAGTAATGTTATAACTTCTCCCTCATCAATAGCTTGTTTAATTTCATAAGTTCTTCGAACTCTCTTGTGAACTACTGGTTTATAGTATCTATGAAAAATCTTACGTACTTTGCCAGATAATTTAGGAACAGGTCCGTTTCCAACAAATCTATGAACTTGCTCAAAGATATCAAAAGCTTTTAATTTAGTAACTTTCTGATCTTGGGTCGAATTCAGATAATAAATAATCATATTAGTCGTTGTGACAGCGCCACAATGGTTATCTGCTAGATGGGAAGTTTCTCCAGTTGTTAGCCAGTCTATCTCGTCAAGTCTTGGGAGACTATTATATATATACCCTGAATCAGGCATATCTTCTTCTCTAATAAATCCATAATCTTTGTTTCTAAAAATTTTAGAATAGCTTCTCACAATTCTCCCCTTAACCTCTACATTTACAAGCAATTATCTTCATAAAAATAGAGTACCCTATCTATTATGGGTACTCTATGAGTTATTTTACAATTTTCTTGTGACTTATCCAAGTAGATATGCAAGACATACAACTATTGCTAAAACTGTAGTAATAAGCGCCAAGCTGTAAAATTGCTTATTGCCTCTCTCATTGTCTTGGTTTTCAAATGAACTTTTGAAAATTTCAAAATTATCTACATCATGAAAATCACTTTTATTTGTTCTAACTAACTCTTCTCCTGGAATCATAAGCACCTCCTATATAATTCCTTCTTTAAAAATTCATTTACTTTATATTAGCCAAAATTCCGTTAGTGTTTTTGTGCAATTTGATAGCAAATCATTAATCTCATTGACTACTTTTATATAATACGCCAATTTATTCCCTTTCTCAACTTATATCAGTAGCTTTTAACAAACTTTATAATTTATTTACTGATTTTTGTAAGTCTTAACAAATACAGATTATAAATTTAGTAATTTTAACAATTAAAGATCTAAAAATGATACTGAACCGCACATCTAAACAAGAAAAAAAGCAGCGATCAGAAACAAATTCAGATCACTGCTTTCACAAAATTTCATTTAAAAACTTTTTACCTCTACTCCTCATCCTCTAACTTGAGAACTGCCATAAATGCTTCTTGAGGAATCTCTACGCTACCGACTTGACGCATACGTTTCTTACCAGCTTTTTGAGCTTCGAGGAGTTTCTTCTTACGTGAGATATCACCACCATAACATTTGGCAATAACGTCTTTACGATAGGCTTTAACCGTTTCACGAGCAATAACTTTTCCTCCAATTGCTGCCTGGATTGGCACTTCAAATTGGTGTCTAGGAATCTCATCTTTGAGAATCTTAACCATCTTACGTCCACGGAATTCAGCTTTCTCCCTATGAACAATCATGCTAAGGGCGTCAACTTTTTCGTGATTAATTAAAATATCTAACTTAATCAAATCGGATGGCTTATAATCTTTTACTTCATAATTCAAAGAAGCATAACCTTTACTATTTGACTTTAGAACATCGAAGAGATTATAAATAATCTCGTTCAGTGGCATGTCATAAGTTATTTCAACCAATGACTCATCCAGATAATTCATATTTACATACTCACCACGACGTTCTTGACAAAGTTTCATGACATTACCTGTATACTCGGTTGGAGTCATAATCGTTGCGGTAACTATCGGCTCTTCTATTCTCTCTATGTGCTCTACTGGTGGTAAGTTGGCAGGGTTAGATACTTCTATCATTTCGCCTGTACTGGTAAACACGTGATAAATTACTGAAGGAGCTGTTGAGATAATATCTAGATCGAATTCACGCTCTAGACGCTCTTGGATAATTTCATAGTGCAACAAACCTAGGAATCCACAACGGAAACCAAAACCTAACGCTGCTGATGTTTCAGGCTCGAAGGTAAAAGAAGCATCGTTTAATTGCAGTCTTTCCATTGCATCTCTCAAATCGCCATAACGAGCATTATCTGTTGGATAAAGTCCACAATAAACCATCTGTTGAGCTGGTTGATAACCTGGTATAGGTTCTTTCGCCGGATTATCGACTAGTGTAACTGTATCACCGACTTGGGTATCTTTAACATTCTTAATTGAAGCGATAATATATCCAACATCACCTGCAGATAGATCTGTTGTAGCAGCTAATTGTCCTGCTTTGAAGTCTCCAACTTGAGTTACTGTAAATTCAGCTCCAGAGTGCATTAAATGAATCTCATCACCGACTCTAACCTGACCATCTTTGATACGCACATAAATTACAACACCTTGGTAAGTGTCATATTTTGCATCGAATATCAAAGCTCTCAACGGAGCATCAGGGTCTCCATCTGGAGAAGGTAAATACTCAATTATGCTATCCAAAACTTGGTCAATATTGATATTTTCTTTAGCAGAAATTAAAGGAGCATGACTAGCATCTAAACCAATTACATCTTCAATTTCATTTTTTACAAAATCTGGACGTGCTGAAGGTAGATCAATCTTATTAATGACTGGTAATACCTCTAGATCCATGCCTACAGCTTGATAAACATTAGCTAATGTCTGTGCCTCAATACCTTGGGCAGCATCTACGATTAAAATTGCACCATCACATGCTGCGAGTGAACGAGATACTTCATAGCTGAAGTCAACGTGTCCCGGAGTGTCGATTAGGTTAAGTTCGTATATCTCTCCATCCTTGTACTTATAGTACATTTTGCTGGCTTGAGCCTTGATAGTGATTCCACGCTCACGCTCAATGTCCATGTTGTCAAGAACCTGATTGTTCATCTCTCGTTCAGTCAAGACACCTGTATTTTGCAGTAATCTATCTGCCAAAGTAGACTTACCATGGTCTACGTGGGCAATGATACTAAAATTTCTTATATATTTTTGTTTGTCATCACTCTTTGACAAATTCTTACCTCTTTCATCAACGTTTTTATTTTTAATTTATTTTCAATTTATATTAATTCTGATTTTAACAATAAGTTTTAATCAAGTTTTCCAAATTTATCAAATGGATAAATTCTTATCCAGACTTTACCTTCAATTGCATTTTCTGGAACTGGTCCGAAAACTCTTGAGTCTGCAGAGTTACCTCTGTTATCTCCTAATACATAATAATGTCCTTCAGGAATTCGTATCTCACCTTGCCAGCCGAATGGCGCCATTGTATACGTACCTGCACTCAAATAGTCTTCTTCTATCTCTTGACCATTTATAATTACTTTACCATCTTTGAAATCCAATGTATCTCCTGGCAAAGCCACAACTCTTTTTACAAGCATACCTACTTCTTTATTGTCATTATGTGCTTTGGCCCCATTAACAGTTACAATATCTCCTCTTTCTGGACTTGAGAAGAGCAAAGTCAATTTATCTACTACTAGCTGATCTTCATCATGCAAAGTATCCTCCATTGATCTTCCGACAACTTCACTACGCTGGATTACGAATTTACTAATTAATAAACCAAGTATTATGGCGATTAGAATATATTTAATCCAATCCAGAATTTCTAGTACAACAACTCTTTTATCTCTTTTCTTAAATATATCATCTGAAGCATTTAGGACTTTTTTGTTATTGCTGCCTTCATTATTGTTCTTAGGAGAAAAATCGGCATCATTAGTATTGTTATCATCAGAATCTTCTAAATCATCTGTATCGCCTTCAATCTGCAAATTAAATTCCTCTAAACCTTCTGAACTTGGAATATATTCTTTTCTCGGGGTCATCTGAATTTTTGCTTGACGCACACCAGATCCTAAATCTGTATCATCAGAAAACCTTGGCCCTTCAACTTCATTCACATCTGGTCTAATGGGCCTAATGTTTTGCTCATTATCAGAATCAGGCAATAAGCCTGCTTCATTACCAGACAATACATCGTCTGCTGTTTTTTCTGCAGATAAGTCTCTATCGTATTCAGATTGTGGCTTATATTTTTTATCCATTGCAACCTCTAACGTATACTATAGAAACTCATCTACTGTTTCTGTCTCAGGAGCATCTGCAGCTTCTTTATCAATAATCAATCCTAATTCTTCTAATTGTTGTTCACTAACTACGCCTGGAGCTTTTGTCATTAAATCAGCTGATGTTTGAACTTTAGGGAAAGCAATAACATCACGGATATTACTTGATCCGGAAAGCAACATTATCAAGCGGTCCCAACCTAAAGCAATACCACCATGAGGAGGCACACCATACTTGAAGGCATCCAACAAGAATGAGAATTGTTCATACGCTGATTCCTTGGTAAAACCAAGCAACTCGAACATCTTATTTTGTAGTTCATTATCGTGAATACGGATACTTCCACCACCAAGTTCATAACCATTCATGACTATATCATAGGCTTTGGAACGAACTCTACCTGGATCAGTTTCTAGATATTGAATATCCTCGTCCATTGGGCTGGTGAATGGGTGGTGAACTGCAGTGTATCTTCCTTCTTCTTCATCCCATTCAAACAATGGGAATTCTGTAATCCAAACTAGCTTATCATCTGCTGGATCATATAGTTCTAAGTCAGCTGCAACTTTGTTTCTCAAATGGCCAAGTGATTCTAATACAATCTTATTGCTCTTGTCTGCAACAATAAGCAACAAGTCACCTGTTTTTGCTGCTGTTCTTTCTAGTAATTTAGCTTCTAAATCTTCTGTAACAAATTTCAAAATAGATCCACGCCATTTTTCATCTTCTGGAGCTAACCAAGCAAGTCCACCTGCTCTATAAGTCTTAACATATTCACTTAGTGCATCTATTTCACGGCGACTCATTTTGCCACCCTCAGGAACTGTGATCAATCTTACAGAACCACCTGCATCTAGAGCATCTTTAAATACTCTGAACTCAGAGTCTGCTACCAAATCTGAAATATCGCAAATCTCTAGACCAAATCTCATGTCTGGTTTATCAGATCCGAAACGATCCATTGCTTCCTTGTAAGTTAACTTCTCAATTGCAGGAATTTCTTTGCCTTTAAATTTCTTAAGAACTTCTCTTAGGTATGGCTCCATTAAGTTTTGGATATCTTCTTCTTCAACGAAACTCATTTCAATATCTACTTGAGTAAACTCAGGTTGTCTATCCGCTCTCAAGTCTTCATCTCTGAAGCAACGTGCAATTTGGAAATATTTATCCACGCCACTTACCATGAGTAATTGTTTGTATAATTGTGGACTTTGTGGCAAAGCAAAGAATTGACCGTTATAAACACGTGAAGGAACTAGGTAGTCTCTAGCACCTTCAGGAGTGCTCTTACCTAGAATAGGAGTTTCAACGTCCAGGAAACCTGCTTCATAGAAGTAATTTCTGGTGAAGTGAGCTAGGTCTGATTTTAGCTTCATAATCTTAGCCATATCAGGTCTACGTAAGTCTAAGTATCTATGTTCTAATCTCAGGCTCTCTTTAACATCACTCTCTTCTTCAATGTAGAATGGTGGAGTTTCAGATTCAGATAAAATACGCAATTCTTGCACAAGTAATTCATAATCACCTGTTGGCATATTAGGGTTTGGATCTTGACGTTTGCGCAATACACCTTTTGCAGCTAAAACAAATTCAGATCTAACCTTACTTGCTTTCTCACGTACATCTTCAGGTGAGTCTTCATCGACAACTAATTGAATCAAACCTGTTCTATCTCTTAGTGTGATAAAAACAAGTCCACCCAAGTCTCTTTGCTTCTGTGTCCAACCTGTTAGGACTAACTCTTTGCCCAAATCAGCTTCACTAATCTCAGCACAATAATTAGTACGTTTTATACCTTTTAAACTCTCAGCCATTTTTTCTCCTCAAACAATCTAAATAAATTTATACCTTATTTTACACTTTTTACATTTTTATCGAGCTAAGTTTTACACTCATCTTGCTTATTTAGCTAATTTTTCAAATAGTCTGCTAGAACTTCAACATGGTCTAGATCGAACTCATGCTCAGCTTTGTCCTTCTCAACCAAACTTCTTACAGCTGCCTTGCCCTCGCTCAATTCATCTCCACCAAGAACAATTAAATTCTTGGCCCCTTGCTTACCTGCATATTTCATTTGAGCTTTGAGTGATCTACCTGTCAATTCGTATTGAGCTCTTATACCTAAGTAGCGAAGTTCTTGGCTTAGTTTCTGTGCAGCTTCTAAAGCTTCATCATCTAAACTTGCAATAAATACATCAGCTACTGGCCTATCGTTTCTTAAAACACCCTGTGCCTCTAACTCTAGCAATAATCTCTCTTCACCTAGGGCAAATCCAATTCCTGGAGTATCTTGACCGCCCATTAGTTTAATCAAGCCATCATAGCGGCCTCCGCCACAGATAGTTCCTTGAGTACCAACATTCTCTGAAATGAACTCAAAAACAGTTTTGCTATAGTAATCTAAACCTCTAACTATCTTAGGATTTACCTTGTACTCAACTCCTAGATTATCTAGTAGCTCTTGTAACTTGTTAAAGTGTGCTTCGCTTTCTTCATCAAGATAATCAAGAATCAAAGGAGCTGACTTCGTAATCTCATGGCAGTGATCATTTTTGCAGTCCAATACACGTAGAGGGTTCTCCTCCATTCTAGCTTGGCAGTCCTCACAAAGTTCATTTTTATGAGGTCTCAAATATCCAAGCAAGGTTTCTCTATAAACTGCTCTACTCTCTGGTGTTCCTAAACTGTTAATTTCTAAATTAATTTGTTTCAAACCTAGAGCTTTGAAGAAATGTTGCAACATTGCTAACATCTCAGCATCGATAAATGGTCCCTCAGCACCAAAAGCTTCCACTCCTAGTTGGTGGAATTCTCTATAACGACCTTTTTGTACATTCTCATACCTAAAAGCTGTTATCTCATAAAATAATCTAACTGGGAAGGCTAAGGAGTTCATCCCATTTTCAATAAAGCTTCTTACTATACCAGCAGTTCCTTCTGGTCTCAAAGTAATTGATCTATTACCTTTGTCTTCGAAAGTGTACATCTCTTTTTGGACGACGTCACTAGTCTCACCAACACCACGAGCAAAGACCTCAGTATGCTCAAATGTCGGAGTTCTAATCTCTTCGTATCCGTAAAGTTGGCATATTTCCCTGAACTTATCTTCTATATGTTCCCAGGCACTACTAATCTCTGGCAATATATCCTGAGTTCCTTTTGCTGCTGTATTCTTCATAACGCCTCCATGATTGTACAATTTAAGCCCATAACTTAGGGCAAATCTATCTTTAAAATTATATAACAGTTCGGTAATTTTATCACGTAATCTACTACAAACAAAGTACAAACAAACTACAAACAAAGTCAATCGACAAAAAAACACTTTAGCCTTAAAATTAAGTACATAAGCAAAAAATATTTATTAAAGAAAGTAGGTTTTATGAGCAAAAAATTTATTTCTTGGAACGTTAATGGAATTAGGGCAGTTTTAAATAAAAACTTCAATGAATTCTTTGAGGAGATTGATGCAGATATTTTTGCCATTCAAGAGACTAAGTGTCAAAAAGATCAAGTTAAGTTGGACCTCCCAGGATATTATCAATTTTGGAACTATGCAGGCAAAAAGGGTTATTCTGGAACTGCTATTTTTACTAAAAATAAACCAATTAGTTTTAGTCACGGATTAAATATTCCTGAAGAAGAAAAATTAATTGATCTAGACGAGGTTAAAATTTTCCATATGTCACAAGATTTTATCGCTGCTGACCACGGTGAATCTGACCATGGCTTGATTGTTGAGCAAATGGAAACTGAGGGACGTGTTATTACCCTTGAATTCTCTGATTATTACTTCGTCACCGTGTATACACCTAACTCACAAAACCAACTTAAACGACTAGATAATCGTCAAGTCTGGAATGAGGCTTTTAGATTATATTTAGAGAAGTTAGATGCCATTAAACCTGTTGTTGTTTGTGGTGATCTAAACGTGGCCCACACAGAAATTGACCTGAAGAACCCTGAATCAAACCACATGAATGCTGGTTTTAGTGATGAAGAGCGTGGGGATTTTTCTAAACTTCTAGATACTGGGTTTATCGATACTTTTAGATATTTTGAACCTGACGTAGAAGAACGCTATACCTGGTGGAGCTATAGGACCTATGCTCGTAACAGAAACGCTGGCTGGCGTATAGACTATTTCTTAGTTAGTGAAAGATTTGAGGATAGACTCTTGAAGGCAGATATTTTGGATCAGGTTATGGGTTCTGACCATTGTCCAGTTTTGTTGGAAATTGTTGACGAATAAGCTTTGGGCAAAGTTTTATTATAAATTTAGATGCAGACGGTTAAAAACCACATGAATTTTTCTGTGCTAAGGTCTGTAAAGCAAAAGTTTATTAAAACATAAGAATTGCGAGGTTTTGCATGGCAAAGAAATCTAATACTTATTATTGTACAGCTTGTGGCTATGAGAGTAGCGGCTGGCTTGGTAAATGCCCAAATTGTGGCGGCTGGAATACTTTTGAAGAGAAACCTCGTGACGTTAAGCCTAAAAAAGTTGAACAAGCAGGTGTAAGTACCGGTTGGCTTCAAGACTTACTTGATGAAGCCGCTGTAGAAATTGAGCTAGATAACGAAGATGAAAGTTCTGACACATCTGAAGCTAGCCCGAAATTACGCTCCAACTCTGGCACTAACTCTAGGCATCAAAAATTAATACAAATGCAAAAAGTCGACTCGAGCAAATCTGAATATTATAGCTCAGGGATTTCAGAATTTGATAGAGTACTTGGTGGTGGTTTTGTCCCAGGCTCTCTTGTCTTGGTAGGTGGAGATCCAGGAATAGGTAAATCCACCTTACTTCTACAAGCAGCAAGTAAATCTGATATAAAGAGTGAATCCATACTGTATATATGCGGTGAAGAATCTGCAGCTCAAGTTAAAAATCGTGCTGAAAGATTGGGAGTGGATAAAAGCAATATTAATTTAAGCAGTGAAATAGTATTTGAAAATATTGCTGCAATAGTTCAAGAACTTAAACCAAAACTCTGCATTGTTGACTCAATTCAAACTGTGTATTCTGAGCAATCAAGTTCTGCTCCAGGATCTGTCAGCCAAGTCAGAGACTGTAGTGCTGGCTTCTTGCGTATTGCAAAATCTTTAGGCACAACAATAATCTTAGTAGGTCATGTTACTAAAGATGGAAATATTGCTGGACCTAGAATTCTTGAACACATGGTCGACACCGTTATCTACTTCGAGGGAGACAAATACTCAAACTTACGACTAGTTAGAGCCGTAAAAAATAGATTTGGTGCAACTAATGAGGTTGGTATTTTTGATATGACTGGCCAAGGTCTAATTCCTTTAGAGGATGCTTCTAGTAGCTTGCTTCAAGGCCGTCCTATAAACGTTGCTGGATCTGCTTTAACCTGTGTAATAGAAGGTACTCGCCCTATGATTATGGAGATTCAAGCACTGCTAAATCCAAGTTCTTACGCTTCACCTATTCGAGTCACTCAAGGTTTTGACCGTAATAGAGTAAGCATGCTAATCGCTCTTTTGGAGAAAAAATTAAATCTTGGCATCAGTAATATGGATGCATTTATCAATGTAGTTAATGGTTTCAAGGCAGACGATCCTTCTACAGACCTAGCCTTAATCGCAGGTATAGTTTCCAGTTTCAAAGAAAAGGCTATCAAAGACAAATTACTTCTTGTCGGTGAGGTTGGTTTAACTGGTGAAGTCAGACCAGTATCTCACATAGAAAATAGAGTTAAAGAAGCTAGTAAATTAGGGTTTAAATACATGATCGTGCCAGGAGCTAATCAAAAACAAGTCAAAAAACTAAGTGATCTAGAGATGGAAATAATTTACGTTGACTCTATCGGCGAAGCGATGGATGTTATTTGGTGATTTAACATTTGATTTGTATTAGATTCATTTAACCAACAAAAATAACTCTCCAAAAATAATTTTGGAGAGTTATTTAATTATATTTTTAATTTTTTATGTTTTGTAGTTCAAGCTATTGAATTAGTCGTTCAAATAATATGACTTCAATCTAAGAAGTTTTTGCTCATCTAAATTAAGTTCATTCAAGAAATAATCTTCCAAGTTGCTATATTTAGCCTTTATTCTATCCATAGCTTTATTCAGGAAAGTCTCATTAACAAATAACAATGGTTTATACAACTCAAGCTTCTCTGAAGCTATTCCAAGTTTTTCAATATATGCATCAAAGCCCAAATTTATATATTCATTCGACTTTAAATACTCACTTAACCCATCTTCGTGTGAGAAACCTAAGGCACGCATTAATAAATACACCAGAAGTCCTGTTCTATCTTTGCCAGCTGAGCAGTGTATGTATGTACTTCCATTATTCTCCAAAAGAATATCAAATGCCTTCTTAAAAGCAAGATTATCTATTGGCATACTTTCATATCCTGCTAGAAGATAATCATACGCTTTATTAATTAATTCATCTGAAGGATTAGTACCAAGTATATGACCAAAGTCAAAACCATCAAATCCTTTAATATTCTTTAATGCATTAAGATGGTAATGTTCTGTTCCAGGTATTTCAGGATCCGGCTTATCAAGAACCTCATTTTCCCCTCTAAAATCAATTATGTTCTTAATATTCAAATCCTTATAGAATGAGCTTATCTCAGGGCTAGTAATATCATCTAAACTGCCACCTCTGAAAATTCTTCCTGGTATTATTTCTTTACCTTCAGTATTAATATATCCAGATACATCTCTGAAATTTACAACACTATTTATCATTTCTAAATTTTATCTTCTCTTCTACCACTTTATACTGTCCTTCTGTAATGCCATATTCTCCCATATCAGGAGTTAAGAGAAAGTCGTGAAAATCAGATCCTCCTGTTGCTATAAGGTCAAACTTTTCAACTATTTCTTTGGTTTTTACATAATCTTCCGCTTTCATTTCCGGATGTGATACTTCTAAACCATCCAGACCATAAGCTACATACTTCTCTATCTCTGGGTAATTGCTATATAGACATGGGTGAGCTAAGATAGCAATTCCACCGTCTTTATGAATCGCCTCAATACCCTCATCTACTGGTATATAGTCCATTTCAAGATCCGCATTGCTAAAGCCTGTATTAAGAAATAGCTCTCTATACTTGCTTGCATCTTTCATCTCAGGGTATTTTTCTACAATCGCATCGAAAAGATGGCGCTTAAATACTATATTGTATTTCGAATGTTTCTTAGCATCTTCATATGTGATATCGTAGCCTTTTTCATTTAGCATTTTAATCATCTTTTTATGATAATTATCTCTTCCTGCTAACGCCTGCTTACCTTTGGCTTCAACATTTACAGGGTAATCTTTAAATCCTAGTCCTAGAATATGAACTTTCTTATTCACAGAAAAATCGTAACAACTAAGCTCTATTCCCCAAACACTTTTGATTCCATATTGATCACAAGCTTCTTTTATTCGATCATAATGAAAAACCGTGTCATGATCAGCTATTGCGAGAACTTTAGTTCCTTTTTCTTTAGCCAACTTAACAAGATCTTCAACTTCCACATTACCGTCACTATAATTCGTATGCGTGTGTAGATCTGCGTACATAAAATCCTCCATCACTACTTTTTATTTACTGATGCTCCTTCTTCCAAGCCTTCTATCTTCATGAACAATGTAATTACAAAAGTAGTTAAAAACGCAATCAACATTGAAATTATTGCAATAATAACGTTATTAGGTGCACCTTCACCTATCCACATTGGGATATTTATAACGCTAGGTGACATGAAGGCAAATGCTTTCAATCCCATCAAACCGCCAAATAAACTT
Organism: Fastidiosipila sanguinis; assembly: GCF_002998295.1. Classification (GTDB taxonomy): domain Bacteria; phylum Bacillota; class Clostridia; order Saccharofermentanales; family Fastidiosipilaceae; genus Fastidiosipila; species Fastidiosipila sanguinis. Next base: position 131,981 of record NZ_CP027226.1, on the reverse strand, counting down.
CCTGCAGCAGAACCTGCCATTACGGCATACATAATTTTACGGTACTGCAAAGATACTGTATATAAAGCAGGTTCAGTAATACCAGCAACTAAGGCTGTAACACCTGCTGATAAACTCATTGATTTTAATTTCACATCTTTTGTCTTAATAGAAGCTGCGAAAGTTGCACCTGCTTGAGCCATATTAGCTCCCATTGTTAGTGTTCTTGAGATTGGATCAAATCCATTCTGACCTAGTATTTGCAAACCACCTACAGCGAGAGTTGAGTGTGTTCCTGTAGCAACCATCCATGGATAAATTAAACCTAGAATTCCAAGACCAATTCCACCAAATGTGTTAAAGAACCATAGCATTGCATTTCCTAATAAATTGGAAACTACACCCATTACTGGTGCCAATACTACAAATGTTGCAGGAATCATTATTGCTAAAAGTAAGAGTGGACCAAAAGTAGGCTTGATAAGATCTGGTAATTTTTTATTAAGGAAGTGATCAACTTTACTCATTACCCAAACAACTAAAATTGACGGAATTATAGATGAAGTATATGACATACCATAGACTGGAACAAAGCTAAAAATCTTACCTATAAATTGTGGATTTAAAACATCGACACTTGCATTCCAAGTTGGGTGTACTAATGCCATTCCTAATAATGCTGCTAAATAAACATTAGTTTTAAAGTGTTTTGCTGCAGATATTGCTACAAAAATTGGTAAATATGTAAAACCTGCATCAAAAACCATATTAAATAATTTATAAGTTAAGGATACTTCAGTATTTACCCAGCCAAATTGAACTATTAAAGCTAAAATTGCTCTACCTAAACCTGCACCTATCAATATTGGCAACAGTGGTCCAACTATACCAACTATAGTAGAAATTAGTTTAGAGAAAATTCCTACCTTCTTATCATTCGCTTCTCCACTTGGAACTCCACTGCTAAGATTACTTGATCTTTTCTCAGTTGTATCTACTACTTCTATAATCTGATTATCTTTAATAGCAATAATTTGCTCATAAACTTTAGAAACATGCTGTCCTAATACAACTTGAAACTGTCCTGCACTTTTGACAACACCAACTATATTTTCATTATCTCTAAGCGCCTCTTCATTAGCCTTTGAATCATCTTTAAGATCGAATCTTAATCTTGTCATACAATGTGTTAACGCTTGCACATTATCCCAACCACCAACATTATCAATTATAAATGCTGCAATATCTCTATAATCCATAGCCTTCTAATTCTCCTATTATTTATTAAATAAATTTTAATTCAATATCAAAATTTATAGGTTAAATTAGTGTTAGTTTAATTCTAAACTATTTTTATTCTTATAAGCTAACTTTATGGCATAAAATCAGGGCTAAAAAACTATTTCACCAACTCCTGCATCTTTTCAACTAAGATTTGCAATCCATCCTCTTCTTCCCAAGAAGCTTGTCGGACTACTTCGCCATCATATAGTAGAAAAATTGTTGGCACATTTTGATAATCCAAATAGTAGAATAGCTCCTCATTAGGGTCATCTTCTGCCATTACAACATTGACTGAGCCTCTGTATTTATGGGCCATATCCTCCATCCAAGGAATAATGACATTCATGTTTTTAAGCTTATCTCTTTTTACACAAAGCAAGACCGGCTTCTCAGATGAAAGTGCGTATTCTTCAAGATTTAAAATCTCTCTATAGTCCAAAGTCTCGCCTAATTCATCTGTGCCTGGTTCAATTAACACATTCTTAGCTTGGTAGTTTATCTCACCCAAGATTTCATTCTCACTAGTCTTTTTATTATTGCTATCATTACCAGAGCAAGCCGTCGCAAGTACCATTACACTCACAAGAATAACACTTATAATTCTCTTTAATTTCATTTGCAACTCCTTTACAGAGAGTCCATTTAATCTAGTTCGTCTACTTTTTTGCTACAAGCAAAAACTGTGAATCCTTTTTTCTTCAAAGAAGTCCAGGTCAAAGGGAAAATTTCATCCAAGTATCTACCGTAAGATTCTGCTCCCTGCTTCTTACCAATAACAGCTAATAAAATTCCATCATCACTCAAGTGATCTTTCGCCTGGCTAAGTAGTTCATGGACTTTTTCTTTACCAGTTCGCATCGGTGGATTGGTCAAAATAATATCAAATTTTCCATTAATTTTACTGAAGCCGTCACTCTTTATAGTGCTTGTCTTAACTGCTAAATTTCTAGCAATATTCTTCTCACTTAGAGCTAGAGCCCTTTCATTAACGTCACTTAAGAGCATGGAGCCTTTTGGGAAAAGTTTCTGAGCAGTAATACCAATTACACCATAGCCTGTTCCAAGATCTAGTTTTTTACCAGAACTTATTTTTTCAAACTTAGGATAATCCTCTCTTGCTAATTCGAGCATTTCTGTTTCAAATGCTTCTAGCAAAAGTTTAGATCCCAAATCAATGTGATTTTTGGAAAAAACTCCGTTATCTGAAATAAAGCTTAAATCTATTTCTCCCCAAGTAAAATCAATGATTCTCTCATCACTTTTTACATCTTGTTCTTCAGAAAAATAAAATGAATTCTTCTCTGTCATAATCTTACCTTTTCACTTAAATTTTAGTCCTAATAATAAGAATAGAGTAAATTATCCCAGCAAAATCAGCAAGACAATTTACTCTATTTTCTAAAATTTAACTTTTTAACTAAATTAATTATTTATCAAATCTATGTCTAGTGAAGTAAGGTTGCAATACAATATAAAGAGGTAAAGCAATTACATACAAGACAAATGCTTCAGACAAGGCTAGAGACAAAACATTTGTAATTAGCAATGTCCAAGAGAAAGCAGCATCTGTAAATACTAGTGTTAGATATGTACCAACAATAAGAGCATTTAAGATAATTGTTGGAAGTGGTAGCAAGTACAAGGCTTTCTTTTGAGCTAATTCCTTGCTTGTGTAACCTGAGTATTGCTCACTAACTTTAGTTCTATTTGCTAAGATACGAGTTAGTATAGCTGCAATCAAGGTTGCCAAACTTCCGAAAACTATATCTACCCAGTGTCCTGAACCAACAATGTTAGCTAAAATACAACCCAAGAATACTCCAGGTATTGCTGCTGGGGTCAAGGCTGGCAATAGCGTCAAGATTTCTGCTAGCCTAAATTGTATAGGTCCAAATCCTATTGGTTTCAATGGTAAATACAACAATAGGTATAGTGCTGCGATCATTGCTGCTAGAGCAATGTAGCGTAAACGATTTCTGTTCATAAAACATCCTTTCTTTGGTGATAAACATTCACCCGAAAATTGCAGGTCCGCTTATTTGATAATGTCAAAGGCTTGTTACCTGCAATTTTATTTTATTTTGATAACTATTTAATTTTCCCCTGTACCCTATGGAGCGTTAGAAATTGGGCTAGCTGATATTATTCTCTTCCAGTCATTTACTCTGGTATGAGGTGATATCTCAACTTCTGCCAAACTACGTCCATCAAAGGCTAAGCGTTTAGATTCTAACTCTGGTAAGAATTCATATACACCATTCAAGTAACCGTCAACTCTATCCAAAGTAGTCTTGAGTCTTGCAATTAAAACACCCATTCTAGAGTCAATTACTTCGCTTCCTTGAGGTTTGTTGTGTAGATACCAGATTGACATTGTGAAAGCTTGTAAGTCTGTGACTGCACCAATCAATTCTGGCAAGTCAAACTCTACCAATTGTCTTAATGTTGATTTATCGCCAGCTAAATATGATGCTCTCAAAGTAGAGGTTAAAACAACCTTGCGTTGTAAAACATCTGCTAATTGTGCTGACTGCAAGTAGAACAATCTATGTTGATCTGTTGTTTCTGCTGCCTTCAAGTCAAAGTAGTCTGCTAGATTGCCATAATGCTCACTTAACTCTTCTGCATATGGATTAATGTGAACATCAAATAGACCAGTCAATACATCACTGTATAAAATGTATTTACTTGGGTTATAACAAACAAGATTATCTTTAGGAACGCCTGGGACCTCATCGAACAAGCGCATGTTGTAGTATGCTTTTCCGTCACCACCAACAGTTAAGTTAAATCTTCTGATTGTCTCACTTCTAGTAGGTAATTGCTCTTGCCAGGTTGCTTCACCAAAATATTGTGCTCCGAGTAATGCTTCAAATACACTGGTTTCGGAACCATTGTCTCCCCAAGCAGTAGTTAAGATATGCTTAATACCAGCTTTTCTACATGCTTCTAAGGCAGGTTGACTTGTAGCAAACATCTTGCCGTGATTGACTTTAATACCGTTCCAGTTCCAGATACCACCTGCAAACCAGGTCTTATTACCACCTAGTAACTTATGTCTTTCTAGCATCTTCTCATAGATTTCTTCGTTGGTATTGTAGTAATCCCAATAAACTAGTGAAACCTCATTTGGAACAACTTTCTTGATATCCTCAGTTATTTCTGTGTTTAGATCATAATAATTATTTGTGCTTGAAATGAAGCGGAAGTACATATCTGACCAGACCATTGGATCGTAATCAAACTCTTTAGCAATCTCCAAGACTCTTTCGATGTGTTTACCGAAAATCTCATGTGGAGCTTCAGCACCATTTCTTGTTTGGTAATTACCACGTCCCAAACCAAAAGTCTCGTCCATACCAATATGAATTCTACGACTTCTAACTGAATTACTTAATGTCCTTAACATGGATCTTATAAAGTCATAAGTTTTTTCTTCACCAACTAAAAGGACATCATCAGTATCTTTGATCTCATTTGCATATGGCCAAATGAAAGCATTTCTCAAGTGACCTAAAGTTTGCATACATGGAATAACTTCAATACCTAAACTATATGCATAATCGTCAATCTCTTTGAGCTCTTGGCTTGAATATGCTCCTCTTTGATAACCGAAATATGGGTAGTCATCGATTTCATAAGTATCTTCTATATATAAGAAAAGTGTGTTATAACCCATAACAGCAAGGTAATTAGTTAGGAGTTTCAAACTATCGACGGTTAAAACTGCATTTCTTGAGAGGTCAACCATGAATCCGAGATCTTCAAATTGTACTTTCTCGTGAACAGCCTTGCCAGTTTCACGGACTTCTCTTAAATGTGAGAGTGCTCTAGCAAAACTTCTCAAGTCAAAATATTTAATGCGCATAATATTATCAATTGCATCAAATTCAACTGTAATGCTATCGTCTGTTGATTTCTCTGTAAAAAGAGCTATACCATTATTTTTGTTAATGTCTATGTCCAAAACAGGTGCGACTCTCTTCAATACGTCCAACTCGTTTAAATTTAATTTATCTACATTCAAGCAAAATTCATTACGTGCGTTGAATCCAGAATATAAGTTGTTCATTATCAATATCCTTTCTAGTTAATGTTTATTATCCAAATCTTCGCTAGAATTAAATATATCCTAAATTTAGATTCCCTACGCTTATATGATAACTTTATTTTTTACATTTGTCGTTAGTATTATCTACTTTTATATGCGAATGCAGTAATAACTAATTATTTTCATCTGTATCTTCATCTATTACTACAGGGTCAGAAATTTCATCAGCATCCTTAAGGCCTTTGAATTCCTCACTGCTTTCACTACTATCACTACTTCCACTAGCATTATCAGACTCATTCATAGCTTTTCGCTCTTGATATTTTTTTAATCGTCTCTTTGTTAGATAGTAAAGCTGTACAAAAGTAGAGTTAACTAAAATACCTAATGCCATGGATAAAGCAATACCTATGGTTTCTAAACCAATTGATATAGCTGCACTAATATCCTCTGCTATTATTTTCTCAACCGTTCTATATACCAAAGAACCTGGAACTAGTGGCAAAATTCCTATAACAATAATGATAATTGCTGGAGCTTTTACTTTTCTTGCGCAAATTTCTCCTATCATTGCAATGCTAAATGCTGCCACAAAAGCAGCTGCAAAAGAACTACCATAATATTCAATCATCAATGAGTTTATTACCCAACCTGCAATAGCTGCCAACATTGAAACAGGCAACAACCTTTTCGGCAAAACATACATCTTTGAATAGCCATACGTAGAAAGAGCTACTGCTAAAATTACTACTAAACCTGAAATTAATGCTTCCATATTTCACCTACCTTAATAATACAATAGCAAGTGCAGCACCAACTGCCAGGCTTATCGCTATAAATAAACACTCAACTAGTTTATTTAAACCTGAAGTATAATCTTTCGAGAAAACTTCTCTAATAGAAGTTGTCAGAAGCATACCTGGGACCAATCCCATGATAATCGAGATACTCGCTGTTCCTGTGTTATTAATTAAGCCAATCATGGCAAACAACTCAACGAAGACGTTACCAAAGAAACTAGAAGCTAGGTTATTAAAGGTAGAGTTGACCTGGGCATTGGTCAAGAAATTGTTAATAAGCGCCATTAAAAATGCCGCTAACATTGCTCCTATTGCGTTTCTAAGATCTCCACCAAAGATAAAATTAAATCCAAAGGCAACTAAGAGAGTACCAATCAGGTTGTTCATATTAAAGTTGTATTCAATCTCTTCGATTCGATCCAACTCAGATTCAAAAATACTTAGAGTTTTCAGCTCTCCATCGCATAAATACCTGGATAAACTATTGAGTTCGTCTAGTTTAGTGAAGTTGCTACTCTGTGAGCGCATTCTTCTACTACTTGTATAAATATTACCATCTTCATCTTTAAAACTAATAATAACAATAGTAGGTATACAGAAGGCTGAAGGTGAATCAATACCATAAGCAGCAAGAATCCTCTCAATACTATCCTCAGTCCTGGCACTCTCTGAACCAACACTATTCATCAAGCTACCAAACCTCAAGCAGAGATCCAATAATTTAGACATAGAACCAGAATCAGAATCATGCATAACATGATTAATCTCATTTACTGGATTAATATCAAAATTTATTTTTGCCAATTCTATCCCTCCGCCTAAATTAATCTATACCAGTAAATCTATACCAGTTAATTTAACTTATTTTCGTAGCTTCTTTTTACCATATTTCTGCTACTTCATCACAAAAACTTTATCCCCTTATAACCTCATTACCCTATAAATCTTGATTTGTCACCAATTGCGTACAATTTCAAATTATGTAATGGTCTTGTGCACGCTACATATAGCTTAGTCCTATCAAGTTCTGAATTATACTGTTCATCAGAAGCATTTAACAATATTACTGCATCAAATTCAATACCTTTTGAGCCTGCAATATCACATAGAGTTGCTGCGAACTCCTCCTCTTCTCTAAGGAATGAATTTAATAATATATCCTTATTAGCAGTATCAGCAGCCATTATAGACTTCAGGCTTTGTTTGAATCTATTGAGCTCGTTCTTGTCTTTCGCTATAACTGCAACTGTATTGTATTCTTCCTCTCTCAATTTGAGCAAGTCCTTATAAATAAGCTCGTCTCGTTTTTGTTCAGCCTGCTCTTTTATTTCTTCTTTAACCTCTACTATTTCAACTTCCTCGCCATCTCTACTGAGAGCTAAGATTGTATCAGATTCAATAATATTTTTAGCAAAATTTGTAATCTGCGCTGTAGATCTGTATGACCTATTTAAGGTAAAACTCTCCACTCTTAATTTATCTCGAGTATAAAGCTCTTCCAACTGCTCTAAATAGTTCTTATCAAGTTCATATCTGACAGCTTGGTTCTCGTCACCTAATATAGTTCTAGGACAGGTAAATAGTAGGCGTATCACTTCATGGTCTGTTGGCAATAAATCTTGCATTTCATCAACAATTACATGCTTAACCCAGTCAGAATCAGAAGCACCATAGAGAAGAATTTTTAATAAAGCTAAGATACTTAAGTCGATTTCGTCCATATTACTAGGATCAAAATAAGCACTTGAAATTTGTTTTTCACTCTCTAGCCATTTAGCAAAAACTGAATAGATATTGCTTAAATTATCTAAGACGTACATTGAGTTAATTTGATTTTGAATCTCATCTTTCTTCTCGTCAAATAAGTTCTTATTGCCAATAATATCCTCAACGTGCTGTAGAATACTATTGTTCCTTGCAAACACTGGCAAGAATTTATAATTCTGTCTAAATAAATTATCTACAGTGTTTTGCTTGACATAAACTTCGTTATCCAGCTCAATAGCTTTGGCAGTAAAAATAGCATTTTCTATGAAATCAGCAAAATCGTAAATATAATCAACCACTCCAAATTTGGAGAAGATCTCCATTTTTTCTCTCGTGCTTGGGACAAAGTTGTAATCTGAGAATCTTGAATTAACATCAGAAATCTCTAATTGCTCAATTGACTCTAGAGTCGCATATGAAATATTTCTCTCACCCAAACTAGGCAATACACTAGCTATATAATTCGCAAATGAGATACTTGGTGAAATCAACAACATATCGGCTGCTTCAATGTCTGGCATGAGGTAGATCAAGTATGCTGCTCTATGCAGTGCGATTGAAGTTTTACCTGACCCTGCAACACCTTGTACAATCAAGGTTCTATTAGGTTCTGCTCTTATGATCTTGTTTTGCTCAGCCTGAATAGTCTCTACAATGTTTTTCATAGTAGCAGATCCCATTTTGCTGAGAGCAATTTGCAGGACTTCATCATTAATTTGCTCTGATGTATCCAAGACATTTATTAGCTTTGCCTTTTCAATAAGCAATTGATACTTGGCTAGAATTTCACCTTTTATTTCTTGGTCTTTGGACATGAAGCTAACAGGCCCTAGCTCTTTATAGTTATAGTAAAGGTCTGCAATTGGAGCTCGCCAGTCTACCGCATATTGTCGGAAATTATCTAGATCAATAATATCCTTAAGACCAATATATACAGCTTCAGCTTCATCTTCCTCCCCAAATTTGAAATCTATATGTGCAAAATAAGGTCTTTTATAGAGATTTTGTAATACTACAGTCTCTGCTTTTTGAGCTGAAATAACTTCTGCTTGTTGCCTTAATTCATTTTGGACCATGGATGAGTCGAAATGACCATTCCCATCCTCTTCTTTGAGCTCCAAACCTTCAGAATAAGCTTCACGCATTATCTCTCGTGATTCATTTTCTCTTCTCTCATTATTACTTAGCAAATATTCTAAACGTTGCTCAATATATGCCAAAGTCTCATTTAAATAATTTAACTCATCTTGGAAAAGTTTATCCATAGTCACCTCATTTACTCTTAACTTAGCTTACTCAGCTTACTCAGCGAATAATTCTTTAATATCATCCATATTCATCTTATTGATATAAGTCGCACCTGCAGAAACTATATCGTCTAATAATTTTTGCTTTGCTTCTTGCATCTCTTGGATCTTTTCTTCAATTGAGCCAATTGTCACCAATCTAAACACTTGGACATGCTTTTCTTGTCCTATACGGTGAGCTCTGTCTGTTGCCTGATCCTCAACTGCTGGGTTCCACCATGGATCGTAATGTATTACTACATCCGCTCCAGTCAAGTTCAGTCCAGTACCACCAGCCTTCAGTGAGATAAGGAATACTTCACCCTCACCTGCATTAAATTCATCTACTAGTTCTACACGCTTGTTCGAAGGGACTTGACCATCAATGTAGAAAATCTTCCTACCTAAAGCTTCCTGTCTCTCTTTAATAATTTCTAGCATGCTAGTAAATTGTGAGAAGAGTAGGATCCTATGACCACCAGAGATCAAGTTATCTAGTAAGTCTTCTAATACTTCTAACTTCCCACTTCCGCCCTCATAATTTGGCATAAATAACTTAGGATCGCAACATATCTGTCTGAGCCTTGTCAGCTCGCCTAAGATATTCATACGCTCACGGTTTTGGGCACTACCTTCACTCTGTTCATAGGTAAATATCTGTGCTCTCGCTCTCGCAAGGTGATCACGATACACTCTTTGTTGCTCTGGTGTCATAGGGCAAGGAATATTTGTTGTAATCTTCTCAGGGAGCTCTTTGAGAACATCAGTTTTTAGCCTACGCAGTATAAATGGTGACACTAATTGTCTCAAACTCTCTCTAGTCTTCTGCTCTACCAGTTGATTTGCATCAATAATAAAATTCTCATTATCATTCGAGGCCGCATCTGCCTTTCGCTTCATCTCCTCTAACTCTGCTTGACTATAGCTTGTACTAGAAACTTTAAATAGTGCTCCAAATCTATCTTGGAAGTCGGAATAGGAGAACAAGAATCCTGGCATAATAAAGTCAAATATAGACCATAATTCGCCAATGTGATTTTCTAAAGGCGTACCTGTCATGGCAAATCTACGCTCACCATGCAAAGCTTTAACAGCTCTTGCAGTTTTGGTCATTGGATTCTTAATATATTGAGCTTCATCCAATACTATAGTATTAAAGTTAAATTTAGATAACGATCTTCTATCTTGTCTTACCAATCCGTATGAGACTATCATTAGACCGTCATTCTTTTCAAACTCGGCATATACATCTTCTCTATCACTCTTATTACCAAAAGCAACATATGTAGGTAAGCCTGGAACGAATCGTTCAGACTCTCTTTGCCAGTTGTAAAGCAAAGATGTAGGCGCAACTATAAGTGTCCTGCCACCTTCTTCTTTATACCTTGACCAGATGAAAGTTAGCATCTGTAAAGTTTTACCAAGACCCATTTCATCGGCTAGAATACCACCTAGTCCATAGCGATCTAAGAACGACAACCAGTGATAACCTTCTACTTGATATGGTCGCAATTGCGCATTAACTTCTGTTGGTACTTCTGGTCCTCTCAGGCTAGGATCATCCAAGTCTCTCTTGAGATTTTCCCAGTGTTCATTAATTTCTTTGAGATCGGAATTTATTTCAATACCTTTTGTGCTCAACGCACTTATTAATGATAGGCTTCTTATTCTCGGGACGTAGAAAACATTCTCTTCCCAAGAAACTTCCCAAGAATTCAAAGTCTTAACAATGTTTTGTAAATCTTGTAAATCTTTCGCCCAGTCTTTTCTATCTGATGACAAATTAATATATGTTTTGTGATCTGATTTTACATAAGGTTTATCTGCCAAAAAGGCTTCAATAATCTTACCTGCTACCTCTTTTGAGTAACCCTCTACATTTACTTCAACCTTAATTTCATTTTTGTCATCACTTAATCCGAGGTTCACACTAGCTTTACCTGGCTCTAGAACTTTTATCTCTTTAAAGTTTGGAGTTAAGTATAGACGTGCATTTTCTGCCAATCTTTGGATATTTGTATTAATAAAATTAAATATATCTTTGCTATGTTTAAGATAATATTGGTGAATCATTTGGCTTCCTTTTTTGCCTTTTACTACCATAGGCAGTTCGGACTTATCCAAAGAAACCTCATCAAAATTCATCTCATTTAAAAGTCTAATCAGAGTCTTCTCAGAAGGTAAATCCCTGATAATTAAAGCTTCATCATCCTTGTGTTTACTTAGCAATCCATATTGGGCATAGCCTGGTCTGAAATTATAATCACCATAGTTAAAGAAGACTGACATGTTAATTTTTTTACCGTCAAAGTCTATAAAAATTCTTGTATCTAATTTTTCTTTAATTATTTTAGATTGTAGCTTCTTACCAAGATTTAAGAATCCACCTTTTTCCCAAACACTAGCCTTCATTCCCAGCACATAAGAGGCTTGTTCCGCTGTTACATCAATGGTGTTAGATTTTGCATCGGCCAAAAGTGACATAATCGAGTAAAACAATCTACTCTCTGGAGTTTTGCAACGGTAGAAAACTTTGTCCAACAACACTACATCGAGCATTGGCAATATTATAAGCGAGTTAGAAATATCCTTACGACTTATCTCATCTTTTAGATTATGAACTTCAATGTTTTGTTTTTTGAAGCTAATTCCAAGTCGGGCAATCTCTGGTTTATCTGTTTCTGATTTCTCAATCGCTTTTTGAACTTCTTTTTCTTCAAACAAAGCAGTTTCGCCATTATCTTTCAACTCAGAAATTAAGTCTAAATTCAAGTTAAGATCTTCTGGATAAGTATCTCTCCAAACAAGTGGGAAGTCTTGCCCACCTGCATTAACTTTAACTATAAATTCTTCACTCTCTTCCAAGTCAAGTTCAAAGAATGATCTTAATTGCTCCATAGTTAATGACAGGAACTTACCGTCAATAACATACTCGCCACTAAGCAGTTCATTCGAATCTAAATATGCACGTAAACGCTTCTTAGTTTCTATATAGTTATTTTCTAACCATTCCAAAAACTTAGCTTGGTCTGATGTTAAAGATTGCTTCTTGTGCCAAGTAAAGCGCACACCAAATTCAATGAAGTCACGACTATTAATTTGGTCAATGAATTCACCTAATTTGTTAATTACGTAAAGTTGCTCGTTATTACCTACACGCAAAGAGATCTCAACATCCTGTCCACTTCCTGGATTTAGATTTAATGTAATTTCAAAAATAACCAATCTATCTAATTGCAGGATTCTATCTAAGGTGTTAGCTCTATTTTCTTCTTTTGTATTCCAAACTTTGACCTGCTTTACTAGATCTTCACCATCTGGCTCATAAATTCTTCTTTTAATAATTTGTGTTCCATCAGCTTGAGTCTCTAAAACAAGGTTTTCCATATTAGAAAAATTACCTGGGTTTAACTTGACATAGCTTGATTCCGAATCAGCATCATCCTCAGAATTTGTCACAGTCTTATCCCTTAGAAGTCCTTGGACATCACTTGCTGGTGTATTACCTGTACTCATGGAATTATCACCAGCTTTGTTCTTTATGTTTCTAATTTTTCTACGCAAACTCTTGTTTTTCTCATCAGGATTAGTAATACTCTCAAGCACATCAAATGAAAGGATGGCCTGTTTCAATACAGGGACACCTTTTAGAGGGTTGGTATCAGGTAACTCTTGAGGTATCACATCCTCGTCTGGAAATTCTTTCCCTTGCAGAGAAAATAGCAACGCTACAACATGCTTACAAGGGCCTTTGAACACACCAAAAGATCCACAGCTACAACCTGCGCCGGCCACAGTACCATTGTTATTAAGTTGAATAAAAGTATCATAAACATTGCCAGAAAAACTACTTACTTTCGCAGATATAAGTTGTTTTCTAGAATCGTAATAAAATGGTCCTACTCGCTCTTTAGCGTTGTACAAATTTCGACCACGCATATATATTTTGTTACTAGGCGTTAATGATTTAATTTTTTCTTCATCAATTAAAATTTTCAAACTAAATATCCTCTTTATTTATCAAAACTAATATTAATACCTTGCTCTAAAAGTTTTCCGCCAAGATCACTTGAAAACAAATGACTTGGCAGATAAAAACATTTTCACTTTTTAGCAGTTTTTATATTCAACTGATTTTACTAATATAAAATTTTGTGCACCAAATTTGTGCCTAAACCTTTTGTCAAAACTAATTTTTGAGTAGTTATCTCAAAACTAAAAATTATAAATTTCTAATTGTAATTCTTTGGGCAACTTCTTCGTAACCTGCTGACTCAGCTGTTTTTTGTGCTAATTCAGTTTCTGCCACTGGCCAGTAAACGTCCATTGATTCTGCATTCGCAACAGCTAGTAAAGCTTTAGCCAAGCTGCTTCCAACTCCTTGTTTACGTCTAGAAGATAGGACATATAGATCATCAACTACAAGAACATCATAGGCACCATACATACTTGTAATATAGCCAATTAACTTACCGTCTTCATCGAAATAGCCTAGAATTTTTCCTAATTCATCTTTAACTATAAAGGAGAATACTTGACCTAAATCCATTATTCCTCTTGTCTCTGTTTGGAAGAAGTTTCTAGCAGTTTTCTCATCATTTACATTTAACAAGCGAATTGTTCCAGGTATTTCAGCACCAAATTCACTAGGATCGAAACTATCTTTAAGCTCACCTTCACCTTTATGGTAGTAGCTCTTGATTGGTTCGGAAACATCATAGTATTCTTGATATCTAAAAGATCCTGGATTCATACCAGTGACATTCATGATTACGCTAAATTCAGACCCTTGTCTTGCTAGCCAATCTTCGAATGCTTTTAGGTCGAAATCATCGGATAAAGGCATTGACCAAATTTCTCTAGTCTCACCAGGATTTACCATAATAGCATTATCATCTGACAGATAATACTCAGCTTCATCATCAAACAATAGATCTTCTAATTCTTCTCTTTCATCATAGAAACGTAAAGGTTTCTCTTCCAATAATTGCTCAATATCAGCACCTTTAACCTTTGAAAACATAATCCACTCCTTATATAATTAATTTCTTTCTATCTAATAATTCCTAACAAAAAATATTTTTAACAGTCTAAATATTTTAACACAGATACGCTCAATATGATTAAACAATTAAATACTATTTGTCACAAATATCATCCAAGGATAGCATCCAAGTCATCCTGTTAACTCAAGTCGTACAATTCATTCAAGTCATTCAAATCATCCAGGCTATTCAAATCATGGCTTTCATTAAGATCATTTGCCAAAAATACACTTGCTTCACCAAACTTAAATTGCAATTCATTTAGTAATACCTCAATTTCCTTAGAGGTTACTTTTTTATTCTCTTCTATATCATTCGCAAGCTGCATTAAATCTTCTAAATTCATCTGCTGAGGTTGGCTCTTATCCTCAAGTTTATCTGCTGTAATCCCCAATAAGCGTATGGCTCCAAGATCTTGGAAATGCTCTTGAAACAGATCGAGAGCAGCTTTTGTTAATTCAGTTTTCGTCGAGATTGCCCTCTCCAAGGCCTTTTGGCGAGTGTAGTTATTAAATTTATTGTCTCTAACATATATTCTAAGAGTCCTGGTACGCATATTCTCAGCGGCTAATCTTGCTTCAACTTCCTCCGCTAATATAGAAAACAATTTGGAGATCTCTTCCAGACTGGATAAATCTTTACTAGTCGTCCGCATCGCTCCAATTGATTTGGCAGGTCCTTGTTCATCCTGACTTAGAACCGGATCTTCATCTTCTCCTCTAGCATTTTTCACTAGACTCATTCCATTTTTCCCAAGATACTTACTAATATAAACTGGGTCAACTTTTGCTAATTCACCAATTGTATCGATTCCAATTGTCTTAAGTCTTTCTGCCGTTTTGCTCCCTACAAATAAAAACGTTTCAACCGGCAAAGGCCACAAAATCTCCTGATAATTATTTTCATCAATTACAGTTATAGCAAATGGCTTCTTATAGTCACTGCCCATTTTCGCAAAAGTCTTATTCCAGGAAACACCTACTGAAACTGTTAACCCCAGCTCTTTAAGAATTCTGTTCTGTATCGTTTTGGCTATCTCCAAACCACTCTCTGGTCTATGACTGACGTCTATCCAAGCCTCATCAGGACCGAAACTTTGAACTCTGTCACTATATTCCAAATATATTGCTTTTGCCTTACGAGAATACTCCCTATAAAGATCATGATGTGAAGGTAAAACTACTAGATTAGGACATTTCTTACGTGCCTGATAAAGTGTCTCTGCCGTCTTAATACCATACCTTTTGGCTATTTCATTTTTGGCCAAAACTATACCATGTCGACTAGACTCATCACCACCAACAATGACAGGTTTATCTCGCAGTTCAGGCTTGTCTAGAAGCTCAACTGAAGCATAAAAATTATTCATATCTACATGTAAAATTTTTCTCTTCATATTAACTAGAATAGCTGAAATTTAAGTATTTTTAAATATTTTAATCACTTTCATCTATAATTGATTTAAATACTTTTATTTAGGAGTGAAATATGGACTTTTCTGGATATGATAATCATCAATTAAACAAAGCATTTCATTTGCAAGTAGACGACATTCACAAAATTTATATTGAAGATGTTGGTAACCCTGAAGGTATACCAGTGATTTTCTTACATGGTGGTCCTGGAGGCGGTATTAACGAGAAATCTCGATCATTTTTCCACCCTAATTCATTTCACACTATTCTCTTTGATCAGCGAGGAGTTGGCAAAAGTGAACCATTCCTTTGTTTAGAAAATAACACTGTACTAGATAGTGTTGCTGATATTGAAAAAATCAGAGAATACTATGGTTTTGAGTCTTGGATAGTATTTGGCGGAAGTTATGGCTCTACTTTGGCACTTGCTTACGCAATTCATCATCCAGAGAGAGTTCGCTCTTTAATATTACGAGGAATATTCTTAGGTAGAAAAGCTGATATAGATTGGCTTTATAATGGTGGGGCTGCTCAATTTTTCCCAGAAGAATTCGCACGCTTCAAAAATTACATCCCAGAAGCTGAACAAAATGATCTTGTTGATGCCTACTACAAATTAATGTTGAAATCTGATATCTCTCGTGCTGAAGCATGTAAGCGTTGGAGCGATTGGGAAACTGCAGTTAGTACATTGTTACCTAAAGAAATTGACTACGCCGCTGAAGTAACAGACGGTGAGTTATCTCTAGGTTTAATGGAAGCTCATTATTTTGCCAACCGCATGTTCTGGTATGAGGATAACTACCTCCTGAACCGAGCAGATAGATTGGGCAAAATTCCTATGCATATCTTCCATGGCCGCTATGACATTAACTGTAGACCTGTAGGCGCTTACGAGTTACAGCAAGCTTGTCCACATGCAAAATTGCACTTTGTTGAAGCTAGTGGCCACAGCTCATTTGAAACTGCTATGCACGAAGCCTTGGTAAATCAAATGGATGAGTTGTGGTAGGTTTTCCTATCAAGAAAATTAACTTCAATAAATTCAAAAAGAATCCGGAGAAAAAATGTTAAATAACGCAAAGATATTCCTATATAACAAACGTACTTGGGTTTACTTCTTACAGTATGTTTTATTATCGTTGGTGCTTTTGACTGCAGTCTTATTAGTGGATACGAGTGATACTATCGACCATAGATATTTGCCAGAAGCATTTTTCACTTCTGCTGAGAGTGCTCAATCTGTTTTATCATCACTTTCCTCAGCATTATTATCAATCGCTACCTTCACTTTTACGACGATAATCTCTGTTCTGACTTTTTATAGTAGTAGCTTTACCCCACGTGTGGTTGAAAATTTTGCCAGTAAAAAGATTACTATGAAAGTCCTAGGAGCATTTATTGGAGGATTTATCTATAGTATTATTGCTCTTAATTTCACCAAAACTTATAACTCTGAAACTCCTGTAATTGCAGGTAATATTGGTGTCTTATACGGTTTGCTTTGTGTTTTATATTTAACAATTTTCTTCCAAGAAACTATTAAGAGCTTACAAGTTACTAATTTAATTACTGAGATTTCTGATATTACCTCAAAAGTTATCGATGAAGATTTAAAAGACAGAGACCGTGAGTATAATGTCAAAGATCTTGAAAACAGCCAGTATATATCAGTACTCAGTAATAAATCCGGATATTTAGAAGCTATTAATTATACAGAAGCTGGAGACATTTTTAAGAATTTTAGTGGTCTAGTTTATCTATCTCATAAGAGAGGTGAATTTATCGTAGAGTCAGAAGAATTAGCCAGAATTTATACCAAGAAAGATTCAGAACTAATAAACGATAAAGTTATAAAAGAAATTTATGATATTTTTCATATTCAAGAGAATAAAATCAGCATAACCGATTATAGATATGGACTTGATAAACTGACCGAAATTACCATAACTGCTCTTTCCTCAGATGTCAGAGATCCATCAACTGCAACTCATTGTATTAGGAAGCTAAGTTTGTTGATGAGTAAACTCTCTAAAGTTGATAGCAATCACTACGTCAAAAATATTGGAGATAAAGGGTTAATCTATTATTTTACACAGTCATTTGAGCAAGATTTCTATGATACTTTCGTCCATATTTACAATCATGCAGGTGAAACTTCTGAGATTATGAATACACTTTATGATGCATTTATTATTTTAGTAACTTCTGCTAGTGATAAAAATAAAGCTTTCTTAGCGGAGGTTGTTCAGGATATGCATGAAAATATTATTGATAAGTTTAATTTAACCTGTGATAGAGAAAACTTCGAGAAAAAGTATCAACGCTTCTCTGCTATAGCAAGCCGATAAGATTACCTGGACAATTATTCAGATAAAAGTAACGAGTTTTTTATCTTTAAGGTAGTATAATATATACAACAGTATATTTATGGAGGTCAAGATTATGACAAAGAAAAAGACTTTATTCACATACAATTTGAACGCAAGTAATGATGGAACTCACAAAATCCATGAATATATTTGCCCACATACACCAGAAAATGCAAACTGTGTAACCTTAGATTTTTTCAAGGATGTTGATGAAGCAATGAAGTTTGCCAAAGCCAAATACAAAGACATGAAATTTGATATTTGTGACCACTGTTGCAAAAAAGAAGATAAATAATTAAATAAGATAAAATTAGCACTTTTTACAGGTGCTAATTTTTTATGCAAAAATTTGCAGAAAGGGAACTTGCAATGAATAGTTTTCGCCAAAAACTCATTAATAAAATTAACGAAAAACAAGATGAAATGATTGAGATTAGACATCACCTTCATCAACACCCAGAAATCTCTTGGAAAGAGCATGAAACAGAAGCGTATATTTATAATTACTACAAAGATCTTGATTGTGAAGTCACCAGAAATGTTGGTGATGGCCTAGGTCTAACTGTCTTAATTGACTCTGGAAATCCTGGCAAAACTGTAGCCTTGAGGGCAGACTTCGATGCTTTAGAAATTCAAGAAAAAACTAACGTCCCTTATATATCCCAAATCTCTGGTGTTATGCACGCTTGTGGACATGATGCTCATACTGCTTATTTAATGGTTTTAGCCAAATCCCTTATTGAATTAAAATCTGAATTCAACGGTAAAGTTCTTATCATCCACCAAAACGCTGAAGAGGTCACTCCTGGTGGTGCCATTGGAATGGTCAACGATAATGTTATGAACGGAGTTGATGCTGTTTTTGGAGCACACGTAATGACCAACGGGAAGTTAGGAGAAGTTAAACTTTGTCCTGGAAATGCTCAAACTGGACGTGGAAATTTCAAGTTGACAATTTCAGGTACTGCTGGACATGCTTCTACTCCTCAGTTAGCTAACGATGCGATTCTAGCCTCTGCCTACTTCATTACAGAAGTTCAATCAGTAATCTCAAGAAGAATAGATCCTTTCGAAATGGCAACTATTTCAATAAATTCCATAGACGGTCGTGGTCCAGTTAATGCGGTAAACGATCACGTTGAAATCATTGCAGATTTACGAGCTGTGAGCCCTGAAACTCAAAAGAAAGTAGAAGTAGAAATCAAGAGAATACTTGAGGGTATTAAAGCAGGTTTCGCCATTGACTATGAGATAACTTTCACCTATGACTATCCTGTCCTACATAACAATGAAGAACTCTGTCAAATGATGGATAAAGTCATGCAAGAAACTGAAATCCCGGAGTTAAAAGATTACAGTCACTGCGGCCCTCAAGCTCCTTCGGAAGATTTTGCAGAATTTGCACTTAAAGTTCCCGGACTTTTCTTTTACGTTGGTTGCACTCCAGAAGGTAAAGAAGAGACTCCACATCACAATCCATACTTCTATTGTGACGACGGCGCTTTGATTATTGCAGCAAAGACTATGGCTAGTTTGGTAGATGAATATCTAAATAAAGATAAGTAATTCCTCTTCAAGATATCTCTTAACTATACAGATTAAGCTTATATAAACAATTAAGCGAATAACAAAAGCAGGATATTTAATAAGTATCCTGCTTGTTCATTTTGCGCAATCTATATTTCACCCTTAAGAGAAATTTCATTAACTATGTTCTTTTCAATACTCCACCGGGTACTCTAAGTGTTCTCAAATACTTCTTAGTTTCATGATCAATTCTACGACTATCAATTGCTTTTTGAATAGCTTGATTGTGAGTTTGAGCATCTAATTTTCGTTCTTGTAAAACTGGTATAGCAGCTTCATATTGTTTATATAGAGCTTCCGCTATGAACCAGGCTTGCATCATTTTTATATAGTACTCATCACTTTTAACATCTACTACCCAATCAATATATTCTGGCGAAAAATCTTCAGAAAGAAAATGATCCTTCAAGATCTTGATCGCATATCTAATTTTATATGGAGAAATATTTGGATCTACAGCCAGCCATTTTTTGACTTGTTCTAGTGTTAGGGTCTTATCTTCCAGAATAACTTTTGGAGAAGCATAGTCTGACACAGCCCAGTTACTTACATATGGTAAGAATTTATCCAGATCTTCAAAGACTACATTAATATCTTTTTCTTTCTCTAAGATCATCATGTGAAGAACTTCGCCTTCATGATATTTATACGGGAAGCTCATCAAATATTCTGTTTTAGTTTTTGTAGAATTGAGAATATTCTCTTTTGCAAACTTTCGTAGAACAGGCATACGGACACCTAAAATCCTACCCCTATCAATATTAGGGATAATTTTAGATTGAAACTCCTTGTACTCTGGGTCTCTTAATTTTTTCAAATTTTTCTTAATGTCTTTTAGCATGGCTGCTCCGTTTTTTAAGTTACAAAATTTCTCATTCAAAAGTCAAATATATTTTCACATTAGCTTATGAAAAACTCTGTAACTTACTCCTGGAAAAATAATAACTTAATTAAAATTTAATCTTACTATTCGGTACGCAAAGCATTTAACGGTGATAACTTCATGGCTCTAATTGCAGGAATCAGACCTGAGATTGTACCTATTAAGGTGGAGAAAATAATTGCCATTATTGCTAATTGAGGGCTTATAACTGATATTTGTCTAATTTCATCAGCAGCCTCCGCAAATTCAAAGGCACCTCCAGAGTTTGCTACGCTATTTATCAACATTGAAATTCCTGAACTAATTAATACTCCCAGGACACCTCCAATAAATCCTATAAAAGCAGATTCCAATAAGAACAAGTATGAAATATCTCTTAACCTACAACCTAAAACCTTGAATATACCGATTTCTTTGGTACGTTCGTAAATAGACATCATCATTGTATTAGCAATACCAATGGCAGCTACTAGGAAGGCAACACCACCTATTCCACCTAGAACCAATTGCATGGTACGCATATTTTCACGCATACTTTGAACAAATTCTAAGTTGCTGTTACACTCATATCCTGCAGCTCTTAAATCTTTTAATAACATCTCTGTGTCTTCTATGCTATTGCTTATAACTTTTAGGCTATTATAGTTAATTGATCCCATAGCCTTGCCATCTTTGCTAGCTGGTTGATTTGGCCAGGCTTTTCCCTTAAAGGCTTGGGTCATGAAGGCTTTAAATGCTTCAATTTCTGTAATCAAACTAGATTTCAATTCATAGTCATTCTTGGTATCGTGAATAGCATCAACTTGAACAAGATATTTTTTTGGTGGAATGGTTACACCATCTTCTTCTCTTTCTTCCTGAACTGTTACAAAAATAGCCTCATTGTATAAATCTACTTTTTCAGACTCATTGTCGAAACCAAAATTATCATAATACTCATAATAACCACCATCTTTTCCATGTGGATCAAAGAACATCTCTTGCACATCTTTACCCGCACTAAGTGGCAAAATCGAACGTGGACTAGTGCCAGGTTTAGGGAAGCTACCTTTTAGATAATCTAATTTCAAATCTTGAATATACTCATATGGATAGGCTATTAAATTAATATACGCTTCACTACCAGTTGCTGTTTTAGCATTCATGTAATGAGTAAGGACAGGATGCACTTTCTTCACATTTTGCCAAGTTCTTAACTCTTCAATTTGTGCATCGGTTAAACCTGTACCTTCTCTAACTAGACCATTTGAACCAGGTCCAGAAGGTTTCTTGTTAGGATCTTGATAACTACTTACATCAATCTCTGTTAGACCTCTACTAGACTCTATCTGTTTCAAAAGCATTTGCTCCTGACCTGCAGCAATAGAAAGCATGACTACAATTGAGGCACAACCAATTATGACTCCCAAAACAGTGAGACTAGTTCTTAATTTACGTCTACCTAAGTTAGATAATGCTAATTTTAATAAATCAGAGAATCTCATCTATATCCTCAATCTCTTCCAACTCTTCTTGTTTGCGTTTTTTCGCTTGTCTTCTGAGCAATAATGTTATGAGCAAAGCAATCAAAGCTATGACAACTATAACTATCACTATAGGCCAGAATCTAAATCCTGTTTCTGGTTCAGGTTCTTCTGGAGTCGCTGGATCTTCCCAGCTTGGTTCTGGCATAGCTTCTAAAATTTCTACATCTATCTCTTTTTTGATTGTAGTTTTCTTACCCAGCTCATCTTCAAAGGTTAAAGTCACAACAGCTTTGCCATTTTCACTCATTTTAACCGGTGTAACCATAGTGTCTACGTTCTTTGTTTCAGCCGGAGCTATATTACCTAAATATGACTCTTGGGCACTTAGGACACCATTTTCTTCAACACCAAAACTGGTATTGTACAAGGTACTTTTACCCTTATTAATTACGGTCAAAGTAATATTAGATGGATTATCAACTGTCATTGGGCTAGGCAAAATCTGCAATCCAGTAAATTCAACGACAGGATCTTGGTAAACCTGCAAAGTTACGCTTTCATTAGTACTAAAGGATGCACCATTGGCATCTTCATACTCTATGGCTACACTTACGGGATAAGATTTTTGTTCCATCAATGGTGAAGCCTTTAAGCCAATAGGCACTTCTACTGTGCTGTTCGCATTAACTTGCTCAACAAAAACAGAGGATGAACCTGATAGTGGGATAAAGCTGGCTTTATCTTCTCCCAAACCTAGTACTAAACGAATGTTTTTAACTGCGGTTGTTTTTGAAGTGTTTCTAAGTTGCAATTTAAGGGTAAAGTTTTCTCCACCTTTTATCTTTTCTGGTGAGGTGGTAAAACCTGCGACCATAACTCTTGGGGTAGATGTTTTGCCTGGCTCGTCTCCACCGCCTGGATTTGGAGCAGGATAATCAGGTTCAGGTTGTGGTAAGCTCGGTACATAACCACCATCACTAGGTGGAAGCTGGTCTTCTGGTTTAGGTGCCTTGTTATCATCTATGGCCCCATCACCCTGAACTTTAATAAAGTAATATCTAATTACTTCTTTTACCTCGCTGGAATCATCATTGAAATAAATTTTAAGAGGAACTCTATAGTAGCCACTCTTTAAATTTTTTCTCACAGTCAATTCACCAAAGTCGAAATATTTAGTCTTAGCTTCAACTTCTTCTTTATTGTATTTTTCTATAGTTTCAAGTTGTGATTTATTAGTTGCTAGATACTCGCTTTTTTCAATCTCAAAAGGAAAATCTTCTGCTTTCTCTGCAAGATCTAATCTTACTTTAATATTCTTAGCATTGACTGCGCCCCAGTTCACTAAAGGGACTCTCAACTTAAATTTAGAACCTGCATCTAGTTTTGGGATCTCTTTGTCAGCTATTAAAATGAAACTTCCTGCATCTGTATTAGATGGTTTTGTGGTTTCTGTTGACTTGCTTGCCTCTGTTTTCTTTGTTGTTTCTTCAGTGCTTGACTCTTGACTAGATTGTTCAGTACTAGTAGATTCATTTGACTCTGTACCCTCAGCTACTAATCTTGTAGTTGGAACTAGTACATTTAGCATTAGAGACATACCCATAAGCAAGCTTAGAGCCACAATTTTATTTTTTATATTCTTTCTCATTTCCTACTCCCCCTGTCCTTTCAGTTCAACTGGTTCGTTTTCTTTTGTTTGTTGTGTTACTTTCACTTCTTCAGTTGTTTTTGTATCTTCAACTGTTTCAGACCCCTTACTGTCTGCATTGGATCCATTCTCATCTTCATTTATTAGTTCGTATCTCTTCGAGCCTTGTTCAATGCCTATGATTTTCCCATCACTAATTCTAAAAATCCTATCCGCATATTGTGCTAGGTTGTCATCGTGTGTAACCATAATTAAAGTCTGATTCTGCTTCTTAACAATTTTTCGAATAAGCTCCATTGTGGACATGCTCGTCTTGGAATCTAGGTTTCCTGTCGGCTCATCGGCGAAAATAATTTCCGGCTTAACTGCTAAAGCTCTTGCAATGCCGACACGCTGTTGCTGACCACCAGAAAGCTCATTAGCCTTGTGATAACGGTGCTCATAAAGGCCCAAACTTTTGAGAATTCTTAAGGCTATTTTTTCACGCTTAGCTCGACTTTCTCCTCTAAAGGTTAGAGGCAAAGCCACATTCTCAATGCAATTCATTGTTTGAATTAGATTAAAAGATTGAAAAATAAAACCAACATTTTCACGTCTAAATTTAACGAGATCACTTTCGCTAAGACCCACAATGGCCTTATTTCCAATGATAATCTCGCCTTTGCTAGGCGGTTCTAAACCTGCCAACATATTAAGCAAAGTAGACTTACCTGAACCACTAGTTCCGACAATTGCGCAAAACTCACCACGTTCAACTTCAAAACTAACCCCAGCCAAAGCGTGAACATATTGCGTACCTACTTTATAAAGCTTATGTAGGTTTTTCACTTTAATAATTGTATTATCCGATTGGTCAAGCATCCCTCAAACACCCCTGTTAAAATCTAACTTGACCTTGTATGTAAAGACTAATAGTTAAAACTTAGCCTCCACATTTCAAGTTAAAGTAATTTTACATCACTGCAATGCAAAAATATATTATCCATTTGTAAAATTTTTACGATAGCCATAGTAAATATCAAGCTTTATCCTCGACTAGGAAACGAGGAATTTCTCTCTATTAATTCTCTTGGACACAAATATTAATAAAGCAATATCTATAAGTAAAATAACAGACGCCAAAATGATCTGGGCAACAACACCAAAATAAAAGACACCACTTACTTGTGAAATTACCAAGGCCAATATTGGAAAGGCTATTAAACTCGATATTGACTGAGCTGCTCTGACTGTTTTTACTTTAAAAGATATTAGTATAACCAACAAAATACTAAGTATAGTAACTGCAGGAACTAGTAAGACTGTCATCACTAACCAAGTAAGATTCAATCTAATCGCATAGCCGATGAAGTATCTACTAGCTACATTAACAAGTACTGCATAAATTAAAATACTTATAACTGTCACTAGTATAGAAGGCACGAAACTACCTAAGGCTTTTGCAGTAATAAGTTCAGTATTAGTAAGAGGAGTGTACATTAGCCCTTCAAGCGTTTTATTTTCTTTTTCACCTATGAAACTATATGACGCAATTACCGATGCTATCATAACTGGGATCATCAAGAATATAGGCGCTAATAATACGGTTAAAGCAAGTACAAGCATTTTAATTTCAGTATCAGCAACATTGGGCAAAACTTCATTTGGTAAAATACTTAAAAGCTTGTCCAAATCGCCACCATTATTAACCTCACCACTAAACTTGAAAATAATTATAATCACTAGTGGCATTAAGACTGACATTATTAATGGAAATAAGGTTATTGCGAGCATAGATTCTCTATCATTCATAACATCCATTACATCTTTTCTAGCTACCGCATAAATTCTTTTAAAGTTCATAAGACACCTCCTCTTCAGCTGAAACCTTTGTTTTACCATTTAGCTCAGCATCTTTTATTTTGGAGAAATAGAGATCATTCAGACTTTTCTCAATATGTTTAACTTCATAAATATCTACGTTAGCTTGAACAGCTTTTTTAACCAGAGCAGCTATAGCTGTCTCATCATCTAATTCCACTTTAACTTCGTTCTTGGACAAAACTTCAAAGTTATAAGCACTCAGAATAGACTCCATCATTGGATTTTCTGCAAATTTTATAATTACATCCTTGCGCGGAAACTCTTCCTTTATCAAATCAGCAACTGCTCCTTGAGCAATAATCTCTCCTGATTTTATAATCGCTACATCATCAATAAGTCGCTCCAGGCCAAAAAGCTGATGAGTACACAAGAATATACTCACTGCCTCTTCTCTTACTAAGTGAACTAGATAATCAATAATCTTGGCATTACTCTCTGGATCCAAACCAGAAGTTGGCTCATCTAGAATTAGAAACTTAGGCTTATTTAAAACTGCTCGAGCTAATAGAAGCTTTTGTTTCATACCTTTACTTAAAGAAGACACTTTTGATTTTGCCCTATCAGCAAGATCGAAGAAATCTAAGAGTTCATTTATTCTGTTCTCAAGATCTGTCTTTGGCATTTCATAAATTTGACCCCAAATATTCAAGTTCTCAAACACAGATAAACGCTCATAAAGACTGCCGTCATTTTGTACCCCAATTAAACTTCTAGCTTCATCAGCATATTCTTTTGTAAGCTCTTCTCCAAAAAGTCTGACTACACCAGAATCTGCTGTGTATAGGCCAGTCAACAAACGTACAGTACTTGTCTTACCTGCACCATTTGGCCCCAGCAAGGCAAAAGTTTTACCTTTTTTCACCTCTAGAGAAAGGTTTTTGATAATTGGCCTATCGCCTATAGTTTTGTTAACCATATAGGCGGAGGCTATAATTTCTTGCATGCTTATTTTTTCATTTATGATGTCGCTTGTGTTGTCGCTTGTGTTTTTGTCACTCATCTTTTATCTCCCTGAATTTTGCTAGCTATAAATAAACCTTTTCTTATTATAAATAACACTCTAATTCAGCTTTTTTATTCTATATACATTATATGGCACTAGTTTACAATTTTACAAGAATGGTAAAAAGAGCTTGACCTTTTAGTCTGTTGTATTAGAATTAATTTAATAGATTTTTTGAAAGGAGATCACACGATGTTCCCAACATTTTACATCTGGCAAAGCTGGCGTAGCATGTGAGATGACTTTAAACGGTTAGGCTCACTATTATTCATGGATAAATGAGGAGTCTATGCCGGGTGTGATCTTAGTATTACCGCATAGAAGATATGCGGTTTTTTTATACCTGATTTCTAGGCTCCAGTAGAATAAGACAGAAAATATTAAGGAGTTTAAGAAAATGGAAAACAAAAAAGGTTTTTATGGAAAATTTGGTGGAAGTTATGTTCCAGAAGCAATTCAAAAAGAATTAGATAGAATCGCAGAATATTATGACGAGCTAAAAGATGACAAAGACTTTAGAGCTGAACTAGATTACTACCTTAGAGATTATGTAGGTCGTAAATCTCCACTCTATTTTGCAGAAGGTTTAAGTAATAAAATAGGCGGAGCCAAGATCTACCTCAAACGTGAGGACTTGAACCACCTCGGTGCACACAAAATTAATAACGCTATTGGCCAAGTTTTGTTGGCCAAGAAAATGGGCAAGACTAGATTAATAGCTGAAACAGGAGCAGGACAACATGGTGTGGCCACTGCAGCAGTTGCAGCAAAATTTGGAATGGATTGCACCGTCTACATGGGCAAAAAAGATGTAGAACGTCAAAAACTAAACGTCTTCCGTATGGAATTAATGGGTACAAAAGTCGTAGCTGTAGAAGAAGGTAGTCAAACCTTAAAAGAAGCAGTTGATTGCGCTTTCGAAGATCTTGCGGCAAATCTTGACAGCACTTTCTACTTAATCGGATCCGCTGTTGGTCCACACCCTTACCCTGCAATGGTCAAAGATTTCCAATCTGTAATTAGCAAAGAAATGAAAGAGCAAATCTTAGAAAAAGAAGGCCGCTTACCAGATGCTGTAGTTGCCTGTGTCGGTGGTGGATCTAATGCAATTGGAGCATTTGCAAATTTTATTAATGACGAGTCTGTTCAATTATATGGTGCTGAAGGCGGAGGTAAAGGTCCTGAAACTCTAGAAACTTCTGCAACCTTATCTGTTGGAAAAGTCATGATAGAACACGGTATGAACACCTATGTAATCGCAGATGACGAAGGCAACTTACGCCCTACCTACTCTATCTCTGCTGGACTTGACTATGTAGCTGTCGGTCCTGAACATGCTTATCTGAAGGACATTAAACGAGCCCAATATTTAGCTATCACTGATGATGAAGCATTAGAAGCTTTCCAGATTCTTTGTGCTACAGAAGGTATAATTCCTGCACTCGAGTCATCACATGCTTTAGCCTTAGCAATTAAATTAGCACCAACTATGTCTAAAGATCAGATAATTATAGTTAATCTATCCGGTCGTGGTGATAAAGACGTCGCCCAAGTTTTAGATATTTTGAATGGTAAATAAAAAGATAGTAAAAACCAAAACCCCTTCGCTAAAATTTTTAGCTAAGGGGTCTTAATTATAATTTTAAAATCAATTTTTCAGGATTTTTGTCACTATCCTTTAATAGAACCTACAAAAACACCCTTCATAAAGTATTTTTGCAAGAATGGATATACCATTACAATTGGTACAGTTGCTACCACGATAGTACTATATTTAACTAGCTCTCTATAAGCAGTTGTACCTATGGTTGTTGAAACATTAGTGTTTAAAGCACCACCAGCGGTACCACCTGAAGCCTCATTTAAAACCAAAATCTCTCTCAAGAATAATTGCAATGGGAACTTATCTCTATCTTTCAGTAAGATCATTGGGTTGAACCAGCTATTCCAGTTTCCGACCAAGTAGTACATGAAAATAACCGCTACTATAGCTTTTGATAATGGTACATATATCATGGCTAAGATATACAACTGACTTGCACCGTCAACTTCTGCAGCTTCTTCCAACTCTCTAGGAATTCTCTGGAAACCAGTTCTCATCAGAATAATATTCCAAGTGTTAATAGCTGTAGGTATAACCATAGATGCTAAGTTGTTTGTCATGCCTAAATCTTGTACAACTAAGAACCAAGGGATCAAACCACCACCAAAGAACATGGTTATAGTAATAAAGATTGTGAAAAATCTCTTTAATCCTAATTTCTTCCTAGACAATGTAAAGGCAGCCATTATTGTCATTAGCATATTTATTAATGTTCCTAAAGATACGTAGATTAAAGTATTTTTGTAACCTGTTAAAATTCTACTATCTCTAAAAACAATCTTATAACCTTCTGTTGTAAACCCTAAAGGTTTAAATAAGATACCATTATGCCTCATCAGTCTTACCGGATCACTAACAGAGGCAAACACAACGTGCAAAATTGGATACAAGGTTATAAAGGTTAGCAATAGTAAGAGGAAATATATGATACCG
Source organism: Fastidiosipila sanguinis (assembly GCF_002998295.1). Taxonomy (GTDB): domain Bacteria; phylum Bacillota; class Clostridia; order Saccharofermentanales; family Fastidiosipilaceae; genus Fastidiosipila; species Fastidiosipila sanguinis. The sequence continues at coordinate 102,996 of NZ_CP027226.1, read as the reverse complement.
CTAAATATCATATCTCCAGTTGTCATCTTTTTTCTTTTTCTTCTAAGTGCTTTCATCTTTACCTCCTCTTTTACCAAATACTTATATCAGAATATTTTCTAGCCAAAATATTTGTTAGCCACAGTAATGCAAAGTTGATAACAGAACTAAATAATCCGACCGCTGTGGAGAAACTTAGATTCTTGTCTCTCAAACCAACTCTATATGCATAAGAAGCAATAACGTCAGCTTTGTCCATATTCATATTGTTGTAGAGCAAGATTACCTTCTCATAACTTGAACCCATTAATCCACCAATAGCGAAAATCAATAGGATAATTATTGTTGGAGAAATTTGAGGGATTGTTATGTAAACCATTTTCTGGAATCTATTCGCACCGTCTAGCTCAGCTGACTCATATAATTCCATATCTATGGCTGACATGGCGGCAAGGTAAATAATACTGTCCCATCCGACATTCTGCCAAACCCCAGATAATGTATATATAGGCCTGAAATAATCTGAAACCATTAATAATGATTTGTTCTCTGGATGATTTGTGAATAAAGCTACTAGTTTAGTAAGTGGTCCATTAGGCGCACAGAAAATGTGGATCATACCACAAATAACAACTAGTGAGATAAAGTGAGGTAAATAGGTAATTGTTTGTACACTCTTTTTGATATGTTTGTTTTTAACTTCATTTAGCATCAAAGCCAAAATAATTGGTGCAGGGAAACCAATAACTAAAGCCCAAACATTCAACATAATTGTGTTTCTAATAATTCTTCCTGCGTAGACTCCGCCAAAGAAGTCTCTAAAATGTTGGAAACCTACTGTTTTACTCTTCCAAAAACCTAATAATGGTTTATAGTCTTTGAAGGCAATTAGTATTCCCCACATTGGCAAGTAACAGAATACTACATACCATACTATGACTGGCACAAATATTAAGTATGCAAACCAGTTTTTTCTCCAATCTTTATCGATTCTTTTGCTCAAAGAAGTCATTGAACTTCCACTTCTGGCTTTGCTAGGTGATGTGGATTTTTTTCTTATTTTATTTTGTTTTTGATTAATATATTTTTTGTCTGCCACTTCTGTTACCTCTATTAATATAGTTAGAAAACCGATACTAGGTAAAGCTAGTGAAAGCCTAGTATCAGTTTTTCATCTAACCATTTATTTAAAATTTATTTGAATAATCTATCTTTCGTAGAATCTGTCTACACCAGCTTGAATGATTTGTTGCCATTCTTCGACACCAATAGTTTTCGCTTTTTCTACGAACTCATCAAATGCCTCTAATGGAAGTTCACCCATAATAATCTTGGCGTAGTATTCATTTCTCAAGGATGCTAATTGAGTACCAAGTTGTACTTCTCTTCTATTCTCTTCTTGAGTCAAGGAAATCGGAGGAACTGCTGGACTTGCATCTTCTGTTTCTGTCCACATTTCTCTAATTTTTCCTGAGTAAGATTCTTTATTAGCAATTAGAGGGTTTGAGTTATGCTCATCTCTGATATTTGGACCACTGTGAATTCTATACTTCCAAATTAATTGTGACAGAGGGTGGTTATCAGGATCGTGGAACATAACACTTTCGTCGTGGTAGTAAGGCATTCCTGATTCATCAATCAAGTGAGTCTTACCATATTCACCGTAGTTGAATAATTCCCAACCCTTCTTGCTGTAACCGAAGTCTAACCATCTCATTGCTAGCTCAACATCTTCAGCTTGAGTTGTAATTGCTGCTGGGTTACCTGTCCATGACCAGTTCTTATAGGTTGTTGTTGGGGTATCACCCTTCTTGAGTACTGGGTTTGGAGCACCAACGAATTCTATACCGTTATCATTTCTCCAGACACCCCACATAGTATCAGGTGAGTCTAGAATAACAGCAGCTTTATCTGATGAAGCGTGAGCCATACGTTGGTTATAGTCTGCACTTGTCCAGTCTGGGTTGAAGAATCCACGCTCTTGCCATCTTCTCATCAATGCTAGATATTCTTTGGCATTTTCTTGGATTGGTCCCCAGTGTGCTTGTTTGTTTTCATCAATGAATCTCCAGTCATATACACCGTATGCACCGTTAAATGCATCTGTGAAAATTTGACCGTAAGTTGAACCGTAGTTCAATGGTTCGCTATAACCTACTTCTTGACATTTTTCTAAGAATGTTTCCCATTCTTCAATAGTTTCTGGAACTGGTAAACCTGTCTTATCTAGAGCTTCTTGTTTGATCAAGAGTCCGAACCAAATCCACTCATTATATGGTGATAAACCAGCAAAGGATAAAACTTTACCTGAGTCAGTAACTGTAGTTCTTCTTCTGTTCTCATTTGAATTTCTAAATTCATGGTAATTAGGTGCCCATTCTTCAATTTTATCTGTTAAGTCAATGTATGCACCATCTTCAAATCCAGCTTCAATACCACCAGGATATCTATCTGCTTGTACAACTATATCTGGCAAACTGTCACCTGATGAAGTCATAATTGTAAATGCGTCATCTTCTGTACCAGCAGCTGGTGATATAAAGTTAACATTGATTCCAGTTAGTTCTTGAGCTTTCTTGTATGGGAAAAGTTCATTCAAATCACCATCAATTGAAGCCAAGAAACCATCTATAGGCATCCAAATATCTAAAGTCTTATCACTTTGTGATGGATATGCTTCATAGTGTGAAGGAATCTTCTCATCAAATGGATCTGCTAAATAAGTATCATCTAAAGTATTTAGAACTCTATTTAATACTGCTTCATCTTTACCATCTGCTCCACGTACTTCAGCACTAGTATCAACTTCTGCTGTAGTTCCAGCTGGAGTTTTGTCTTCTGTTGGCTTATCTTCCGGAGTTTTTCCGGTATTGCTACATGCTGCTAATGTACTAATCATCATTGCTGTTGCCATTAGCAAACTTAGTTTTTTCTTCATACATCCTCCTCTCTTAGGACCAAGCAATCTCAGATCAAATAAGATTGCTAACTTCTCTCTTCTAGCTTTTAAATTTTCTTTTTGTTTATTTCTTTATTCTTGAAATCTTAATCTGCAATTTTCAACTAAGATTTGTAACTGCGATTAATTGTCCATAACAATTCTTGGACGCCATTTATCCATAATCTTCTTAATCTTCTCAGGATCTACTTTTGGCTTTCTGTCGTATGTTAGTAAACCGTTGGTCTCTTGCTCTACGTCTGTCAATTGGGTGTAGCATAAACCACTAACAACAGGTGACTCTAGGATGCTGCCAATAACGTGTTCAAATTGTCTCAAGAATGCATCTTCGTCATTTGCTTGTGTATAACCCCATGAAGCACTTTCATCATTTTGGTAAGCTATACCACCGACTTCAGTAAGCATGATTGGTTGACCTTTGTACTCGAATCCATCTGCAAATATTGGTAAATCAGCTGCGTAAGTAGATAGTAATAAGTCTTTCTCTTTAGTAAATCTCTTAAAGAATTCAACTTTATCTTGCTCATCTTCTCTATCAGGATTTCCGTGTGAGTAACAGTGAATTGCACAGATATCTGTTTCTGTTAATACCCAACCGTCGTTGTTTACAACTGGTCTAGTTTGGTCAATTGATTTGATTAAGTGATATACAGATAAGGTATGAGCTTGTTGATATTTATTATCTCTGATGTTAGGTACTCCCCAGCTCTCATTAAATGGTACCCATGCTATGATTGAAGGATGATTGTAGTCTCTAACTACTGCTTCCATCCACTCTCTCTCATAATTCAATGCACCTTGATCTGTATATACACTACTAGAGGCCATTTCTCCTGTTACTAGGAAACCAATTTTATCTGCCCAATATAAGAATCTTGGATCTTCAATTTTTTGGTGTTTACGAGCACCATTAAATCCAAATGCCTTAGTGAAATTAATATCGTCAATAAATGCTTGATCGCTTGGAGCAGTCATCAAACTCTCTGGCCAATAACCTTGATCTAGAATGAGTTTAGGGTAGTAAGGTCTGTTGTTTAAGTACAATTGACCATTATCGATACTTACTTTTCTCATTCCAAAGTAGCTATCAATCTTATCAACTTCAACATCGTTCTTAAATAGTTTTATCTCTAAATCGAATAGTTTTGGATTTTCTGGTGACCAGCATCTTCTGAAACCATGAGATAATCCGTTGAAAGATTTTAGACCGAAGACATCAATAACTTGTTTGTTATTTGAGAATTCAGTAATTAATACTCTTTGATCTGCAATTAATTCACCCTCAAAGCTAATCTTGATATTATATGAAAGTTTATCTTGGAATCTTCTTTCAGGAACTTTTGTAGTTGTACCTGCTACGTCAAGATCAATTTCAATTACACCTTTATCAATATCTGGAGTAAGCTTAAGCCTATCAACGTGATACTCAGAAACTGGTTCTAGCCAAACTGTCTGCCAAATTCCTGTTGTTCTTGTATACCAAATACCATGAGACTCATCTGTCCAAGTTTGTTTACCTCTTGGAATACTTTCATCGTATGATGGGTCATAGCAATAAACAGCAACTTCTTGCTCCTCGCCATTCTTCCAATCACCGACCAAAGCGTCTGTAATATTTACTGATATAGGAACGTTTCCACCTACGTGCTCAGTAAGCATATTTCCATTAATAAATACTTTAGTAATGTAGTCTGCTGCACCTATATGTAGAACAACTTCCTCATCCCAATCACTTGGTACTGTGAACTTTCTCTTGTACCAAACATGTTCGTGGCGTGATGGATCTCCTATGCCACTCATTTTACTTTCTGGAGCAAATGGTACTTCAATCTTCATATCTAGCTCGAAGCCTGGTTTTTGCCAGTTTTCTTTCAAGCCGACAAAATCATCATCAAATGAAAATTGCCATTGACCATTTAGATTCATCCACTTTTCTCTTTGAATTTGAGGACGTGGATATTCATTTCTTACGCTCATAACATTACACCTTTCCTTAATTTAATTTTTCACTTATGTAAATTTCAGATAATGAAATTGGAGAGCTCGCATCTTTTGGCTCAATAATTAATACAATTTCATTACTTGTAATAGGATCAAACTTACCTGCCAAAGTATGATTCCTTGGATTTGTACCTTCAAGTTCTCCTAGGTTTGATACCTTGTCATTAATTTTTAGACTTATATTGGCAATGTTATTGTCCTTTTGTGAAGAGCTAACCAAGCAAATAGCAGCCAAGTTATGTTCTTCTTGAAGAGTAATTTTTATTTCTATATTTCCATCAGCCTCTGTCTGAATATTTACATCGTTAACTTTTTGATCTGGATGAATTGACAGAATTCCATCAAATAGTTTGGCTAATTCTAGACTGCTTGCATCATCACCGCTAGCTTCTGATAAAGCTGTGGCTGCTTCTGACAATTGAATATCACTAATCTCTGAACCTAGCAGTACTCTTTGCTTATCATTCGCTGGTGCTGGTAAATATGATTCAGTTGGACCATTAACAACAAATTTGCCATCTTCTGTGTATAAAGCTCTATCAATTGCTAATTGTCTATTTCCTGAAGGTTTTTGAGGAACTGTATGTGTGTGATAAGCAGTAAATAACTCAGTGCCATCAGGGGAGTTGAAATAACTATGGTGTCCAGATCCAGATATTCCTTCCAATTGCTTTGTAGCTAGAATTGGATTCTCTTGAGCTTTCTCATAAGGACCTAGAGGGTTTGCTGATTTCGCATAACCTACAGAATAAGCTGGAGATTCAAACATGTTTGCTGAGTAAGCTAGATAATATTCATTATTATGTTTTTGTACAATTGGACCTTCGTTCCACGCCCAGTCTCCTTGAGGATTTTCCCATCTACTATCTGGTCGTGTTAAAAGAACTGGTTCACTCTTAATTGATAATAAGTCTTCATTTAACTCAACACCATAAACTTCACTAACATGCTGTCCATTTATGACATTCTCAGAACAATCTTTTGCATAATAAAGATATGCTCTACCATCATCATCTACGAAAACTGAAGCATCAATGATTGCATAACCGAAATCAAATACTGGCTTTTCTGGACTAACATCCTCATATGGACCTGCAGCAGAATCAGATTTTGCAACAGAGATTAACAATCTTCCAGATTTATCTCTCGCGGTGTAGAACATGTAATATGCATCATTGTAAAATACTACTTCTGGTGCCCAGTATGAATCAGTGGACCAAGTATTCTCAGGTCTTTGGTAGACCCAATGCTTACTTCCCCAATTTACAAGATCTTCACTATCCCAACCATAGAATCCAATACTTGCTGAGGTAGCAATAACTGTATATACACCAGTCTTATGGTCACGAATTATAAACGGATCACCAATTCCATTAATACGTGATGGATTACTATAAAAGAAAGTCTCATCATCTTTAGAAATATCTTTTGCTAATACAAAATTTAATTCATTGTTTGCTTCCATACTGACTTCACCTTCGCTCTCAATACTATTATTCTTACCATCTAAGTTTTCATTTTCTTTAATGGTACTTTCGTTACTGGATTTACCATTACAAGAGACTAAAAACATAATCAGAACGATGAAAATAAGCTTTATAGATACATTTTTTATCTTTCTATTCATTTTTTGTACCTCATTCTTCTTGGGGTAGGCTTTGGATTAAACAAAGCATCAAAAAATTTGTACTAATACTTTATGTAATAATTTTAAGCCTTTAAAAATTCTTATTAAATTGACAAAACGACAAGATACAGAATTATTTTTAGTACAATCACACAAAAATAGCGTTTTATTTTAATTTAGCTACAAATAATTTGTAACTAAACAAACGAAATAATTAAATATCCTGCAATATAATTTAATTTACACATGTATTTATTGAAAATTAGGCATAAATATATTGAGTTATGGATGTGTTTCTAGTATGGTAAAAAATCAAAGACAAAACCATATATTGTCCACTTAGAAAGGATAACTTATGAAAAAAAGAATATATCTAAATTTAAATAATATTGATAAAACCTATCAGGTTAGCAGAGCTTTAGCCTCTGAAGCTAGATTAGAAATTTTAAAAATACTTTTAGATAAATCTTGTAATCTTTCTGAGTTATCCGAAAAATTAGGCTTACCTCTTTCCACTATTGCTAATCACGTTCATATATTAGAAAAGGCAGACTTAATCTCTTGCACGGAACAACCTGGAGCAAGAGGCTCTCAGAAAATATGTGGTGTAATATTCCAAGGAATTTATATAGATAGCCAAATTTATTACAAACCTCAAGATGTGACCCAATATATAATCCCAATGTCTATAGGTAATTATTTTGACTGTGATATTACTAGTCCTTCAGGCATATGTTCTGAAACTGGATATATAGGTATTGAAGATGACACTTCAGCCTTTTTTGACAATCAAAGAAATCAAGCTCAAATTCTCTGGTTTCAATCCGGATCCATTGAATATAGATTCCCCATGAAACAATATCAAAACCAAGAAATAACCAGCTTAAATATATCTTTGGAGTTATGTTCAGAAGCTCCTGGGTATAACAACAATTGGCCTTCAGACATTGAAGTTTACCTAGATAATAAATATTGTGGAACTATCCATTCCGAAGGTGACTTTGGCGGATCTAGAGGGATACTCAATCCAGAATGGTGGTCAAATGGCAGGACTCAACACGGAATTTTGCACAATATTTCTCTAGATAATAGTAAAGCATATATTAATTCTTCACCTGCGGAAAATTTGAACCTTGGCGATTTAGACCTCAGCAAGGATTATTTGAGCTTCAAACTTGTAGTCCGTGGAGACAAAAAAACTGCTGCCGGTGAGAAAAAGACCGCTGGAGGAATTAACCTCTTTGGTGAAAAATTTGGCAATCACCCACAAGCATTAAAACTTGAAATTTCTACTAAAAGAGTTGAGGCTAGTGTTATATAAATTATAGATTTTTTAGGTTTTACCTTCAGCAATAAAAAAGCAGTTCTACTTGATTGTAGAACTGCTGAAGTTAACCATATTTCATATACTGAAGTTTTTAATCAATTGACGATTAGTGAAATCAATTCAAATGGAGCTTTCAGACCTGCAGTCTCAGAGTCAATCTCAAATTCAACTTTATACTCCGCTAACTCTAAACCTGATACAAGCTCTTGTATAAAAAGCTTATCTCCCCAAGTTTCATCAAAATTAGCATCAAGTTGACCACTAACAATTAACTTTTCATTTTTACTATAAATTTTATAATTAAGAATTGGAGCTGGTTGAATTATAGTCTTTTTGAATTGAGCATATATATCTTTGCCCCAAATGTTAAAGTTTATCTTTGAACCTTTTTCTTGGCTATACCATCCACCTTTAAAAACATCTTTAATTGCTTCCTTTTCTAATTGCATTGGTTTAAATCCATTTAGTTTCGGTTCAGAATTTTTTTGATTAAAGATTATAGAGTTTTCATATCTATTTTTAGTAATTGGTTCTTTCAAACAATTATAAAGTTCAGTACCACTATAAGTCGCTACTTTTCTCCTTACATCCTGAATAAAGCTAAGCAAAAGCTCTGAGATTAACTCCATTCCTAAGTCATTAGGATGCAATCCATCTTCTGAAACCGCCTCTAAAAGATCATTATCTTTTAGATATTTATACACAGAATCTTTCATACTTACACTAGTTAGATTATAGTGTCTGGCTAATTTGCTATGAATTCTCTCTGCCGTTCTGCCACTACTATATTCAACATTATGCAAGAGAAGAATAGTAATCTCAGGATTAAAACTAATGATTCTCCTCAACAATCCTTCATATGTTTCCAAATAAAAATCATTCTCGTCATCATTTACAGAAAACTCAATAATTATTAGATCTAAATCATGTCTCAAAAGATCATAGCCAACACGAGCTACTCCAAAATGAGAATCAGTTGCTCCTATACCAGCATTGATAAAATTAATTTCATTTAAATTTAACTCTTCTTTTAGTTTCTGTGAGAATTTACTTACATATGTATTACTTTCAGAGCTGGCTAAAGATCCTTGTGTTATTGAACCACCAAGAAAACCTACATTCAACTCTTTTTTAGATTTAGCTTTATCGAATAAATTTTTCCAAATATACAGATTACCCGTATTTAATACTCCGGATTTATAATCTATTTCATTCTTGTCAAAATTAACCATTAAAAACTCCAAAGATCATCTATTTCTTCTATGTAATTATAAAGTTCATCTGCCATTTCTTGGGCTTCACTAATACGTGGGTGTCCGGGAGTTGCCGAACCATTTCGTGAAAACACATAATGGTGCACACGATCGTTGGATATACTATTTTTAACATCCTCAATTGCTCTATCCCAAGCCGCATCATGATTAAGCAGAGTCGTTATTAAAATAAAATGAGTTCTTGGATAAAACTCCATGAGAGTTCGAATAAATTTCTCATATTTTGCTCTCCAAAGCTTAGACTTTTCGCCATCATAGTCATCTGCCATAAAACTTTCAGGATGGCTATCATTTTGACCAATTGCGATAATAGCAAGATGAGGTTCATATAGATCAAAATCCCACTCACTAGTTTCTAAAATTTGAGGATTATATTGAAGCTTATCATAAACAGACTCCATACCAATGTAATCTGGTCCACAAAAATAACCTGTCCCATCCATCAAGGCGATCCCACCTTGTGCTGTTGTATGAATTTCTGCTCCTAACATTCTTGCCAAAATCCAACCATATGAATACCATGAATTTGAGTATTGACCTATATGCTCAGGATCACTTTTACCAACATAATCAACAGCTTCAGCTACTTCACCACAAGAAACACTATCACCAAATACTTCTATTCTTCTATTATTATTTATGGTACATGGAAGAATCTCACAATCATTTCCTAGTATTTCAAATGAATAAATATCTAAAACATGACATGCATCTTGTCTCTTAAACAATATTAATTCATGCTCTTTAAAATCCAAATTTTCAGCTAGAATGTACGTTTTACGTCCTTTCTCCGAAGATATTTCAACTTTATTTTGCACTCCATCAATTATTACGCCAAGGAAATTAGTCCAATATTGATTATGATTTTCTATTTCTACAGAAATTCCATTACCTATAAATTTTATCTTTACAAATGAAGAAGCATAAATCATCCTAGCCCATTCAGAGCTAGAATGATCTATCCTACCGCTATACTTTAATAATTCATTTTTTGCAGAAATTATCATCTTATTCCAATCTCAGTATCAGTTTCAGATACACTATTGTTTTCTTTTATATAGTCAATAATATCGTCTAGTTGTGTAAATGCCAACGCTACATAGCTATCAGCTGCTCCATAATAAATTGCAATTCTACCAGTTTCTGAATCATGGATAGTTGCACAAGGGAAAGCAACATTAGGTACAAAACCTCTTTCTTCATACCAGTTTTCTGGTGTCAAAATGAAGTTATTACATCTATATTTAACAATTGAAGGGTTATCAATATCTAATATCGCTGCACCGATTGAGTATACAAGTCCGTTACAAGTTCCTGTTACACCGTGGTAGAACAATAACCATCCTTCGGATGTTTCTATAGGAGCTGCTCCACCACCAATTTTTACTGATTCCCACCAGGCAGAACTTGGTGACATAACATGTCTGTGTTTACCCCAGTAAGTCATGTCTGGACTTTCACTTAAGAAAATATCACCAAATGGAGTATGTCCACTATCTGAAGGTCTAGATAACATTACAAATTTATCATTAATTTTACGAGGGAAGAGTACAGCATTTCTATTGAATGGAATAAATGGATTTTCTATTCTTGTAAAAGTCTTAAAATCTGTAGTTGTAGCTAATCCAATTGAGGCACCATAAAAATCTTGGCACCACATAATATAATATGTATCCTCTACTTTTACTAATCTTGGATCATAGGCATATCTTGGCATAAATGGTTCGCCGTTTTCATTTACAAATTGAATTTTTTCTTCCTCAAATTTCCAATTAATAGCATCGTCACTATATCCTAAATAAATTCCTGGAATTCCATCAACTTGCTCACCTCTAAATACTCCTATGAATTTACCTTCATAAGGTATAACAGCACTATTGAAAATTCTTGCAACTACACCTGGAATAGGGTTACGATCAATGATTGGATTTTGATCATATCTCCATACAGGTACTCCTTTTAGATTCTCTGGTTTTTCTTGCCATGGCATGTTTGCTACTGGTTCTGAAATCATTTTGTATTTCATATTATTTCTCCTTCTCTGATAATAATTTCTTGTTTTTTTCTATTAATGAAATTCTTTGTTTTACACAATCTACAGACCTCAATGGATCTTCTGGTGTATTAAATACATAATCTACTAATTTATCTATTGTTGTAGTTGCTACATGAAGTCTAGTATCAGACGCAGCATAATAAATAAATACTTCATTATTTTCGTTTACAATAGCTCCATTCGTGAAAGCTACGTTACTTACATCACCAACTCTTTCACCGCCAAGAGGTCCGAGGAACATACCTGAAGGTTCAGCAATCAACCTCTTAGGATCATTCAAATCTGTCGCGAAGCAATATAATACATACCTTAAGCCTGCTGCTGTGTTACGTACTCCATGAGCTATATGGATCCAACCTTTGTCAGTTTTAATTGGTACTGCACCAGCACCATTTTTAGCTTCAGTAATCGTGTGGTATTTTCTTTTACTTACTATAATCTCTTCATCAATTACAGCGTTTTCTATACTTTCTGAGAGTCCAAAACCAATACCTCCACCAGAACCAGTTTCAATAAAATCGTCCATAGGTCTTGTGTAGAAAGCATATTTACCATCAACAAATTCAGGGTGTAAAACAACATTTCTCTGTTGGTCAGATCTAAGAGTCTTCAAGTTTGGTAATCTTTCCCAATTTTTAAGGTCTTTAGTTCTTACAATCCCTGCTTGAGCTACTGCTGCAGATATATCATTGGAGCTATCATCATGACTTTCAGAACAGAATATTCCGTATATATAACCATCTTCATGTTGGGTTAATCTCATATCGTAAACATTAGTTTCTTCTGGAACAATGTCTTCTAAAAGAATTGGATAATCCCAGAATCTGAAATTATCGATACCATTATCGCTTTCAGCTACTGCAAAAAATGATTTTCTATCATTACCTTCGACTCTAGGCACTAAATAATATTTGCCATTCAAATATATTGCTCCTGAGTTAAATACCGCATTAATTCCTAGTCTTTCAAGAAATTTTGGATTAGACTCAGAATCAATATCATATCGCCAAAAAACAGGTGCATGCTCTCTAGTTAGAACTGGATTTTCATATCTTTCAAAAATGCCATTCTTACTTTCTAAGGCATGATTCTTTTTTGACAATAATTCCTCTTGTTCCTTCAACAATTCAAAATATCTCTCATGAATCATTTTATTCTTCCCTTTCTTTCACTCTTTTGATTATTTCTATACACATTCGGCCATTGTGATAAGGACACTTCCATGGCTCGACAATTGGTTTATCAGGTACAGCTTGACCATTTTCATCTGTCAACCAGAACCATTCACTGCCTGGTCTACTATCAACCACATTCTTTTTGATAAATTCCCAAATTGCTAAACTTGCATCCAAATATTTAATATCTGATTCATTCCTCTGCCACTTATTGAAGAATCCTAGACATGCTTCAGCTTGAACCCACCAAATTCTTGAAGTATCTACTACACCATTTTCAGATTCATTAGCTAGTGATGCACCATCAAATGCCAATTCATAAGTTTTTTCAGCTAGATTATCGACAATCTTCTGGCTCTCACTGAAATCATATTTAGTTTCATCTCTATTTAAAACTTTAAGACCATATTCAAGCAACCAAGAAGTCTCTATATCGTGTCCAAATGAATGTAAATCTATTATTGGCTTATAGTCTTTATCAAAGAATACTTCTTGCCTACTTTTCTCTGAGTTAAAGATTTTGCTTTCAATTATTGCTATTATTTCTAGTAATTTTTGTTCTACTGCTTCTTGCTGAGTTACTCTATATAATTCTGTATACGCTTCAAATACATGTAGAAGAGTGTTCATTGTTCTCTCAGCAATTACCCCATTTTCAGACAATTTATCATTACTTATGGCAGTAAAGTCAGAAGAGAATTGCTCTAAGTATCCATCCTTATCTCTACATTTGTTTTCTATTATCCAAAACAACTTGTTAGCAAGTTCTAGAACTTCATCATCTTGAGTAACCTCGTAATATTTCACTAATCCATAAATTGCAAAAGCTTGATTGTAACAGTGTTTGGAAGAATCTGAAGGTTTACCATTATATTCTACTGACCAATAAACTCCATCATTTTCTTTATCCCAAAATTTATCCTTAAGAAAATCATAAGCAACTTTTGCTAAGTCCAGATATTGCTCTACTTCAGCTTTGTAATCAGCATTATCTTTATATAGCTCAGCTAAACTAGAAAAGAACCAAAGTATTCTACTGTTTAAAATGCATCCTTTAATACTTTCTCTCTCAACATTCAGGTCAAAATCAACAAAACCATAGAAACCACCATAATCTTGATCAACTAAACTTCCCCAAAATTTTGCTATTTTGCTTCGCAAATGATCATCAAGTTCTCTTGCAAACTCGTTTAATTTATTATTTATATTATCTTTCATTTTTATCCTCTATATTATTAGAATTTTATCCCTTAACAGCTCCGGCTGTAATACCACTATAAATTTGTTTTTGGAATATTAAGAAAACTATCAACGCTGGAATAAATGAAATAATTACTCCTGCAGCAATCATGTTGTATTGGCTTCCCATTGGACCAACAAAAGAATACAGAGAAATTGCAACAGTTCTTAAGTCTGGAGTCTGTAAATATAAATTTGCTGAATAGTATTCATTATAAACACCAACACCCTTAATGATACTTGCTGTTATAATTGCTGGTTTAAGCAGAGGCAAAATTATCTTCCAATATATAGTCCACAATGAAGCGCCATCAATAATTGCCGATTCATCTAATGAAATTGAAATATTCTCCATAAACTGAATAAATATATATATTGACATAACATCAGTACCGGACATCATAAGAATATAGCCAGGCAAGCTATTTACAAGTCCTAAAGAAGTCATTATTTTATACACTGTAACTTGCATTGAAATTCCTGGTAAAAGTGCAGCAAAAAGGAATAAAGCTCTGATCAGCGTGTTTCCTCTAAATTTAAACCTATTTAATACATAAGCTAATTGCGTACCAATTAAAATCGTAATAAACAAAACTGATACTAAAACTATAGTTGAGTTAATAAAAGCTCTGCCCATATTTGCTGTCTGAAAAGCTCTACTAAAATTAGAGAAATTAAACCAGTTTTGCGGTGGCGTCATTACGTTAGTTTCCATATATTCAGTATTATCTTTAAATGAAGTTACAAGTATAGAAACTAATGGAATTAAAGTAATTATTGCTACTGCAATCACTGAGAAATATTTAATTATAGTCCATGCAATATTAGCAACTTTGCCTTTTGTTGGTTTTTTATATTTTTTATTATCACTAATAGTATTCATATATATCCTCTTATCTACATCTTGAAATCTAATAATTAGCTTCTTTAAGCAAATTAAGCCTTCTTAGTTTTCTTAGATTTTTTCCTGGCTTTCTTTGCTTTATAAGATTCGACCTCACTATCAGCTTCTCTGAAAAAGTATTTAAAAATAGCTCTCTGTCCAATTGTGAATATAATAATGACAATGAATAGGACTATAGACATTGCAGATGCCAAACCGATCTTTTGACTTATGTGAGCTAAGTTATGCATAACAATAAAATACGTTGCAGTTCCATTTGCACCACCAGTAACAACGAAAGGTTGCTCAAATGCACTTAATGAACCTGTAATCGCCATAATTACATTTAAGGTAATTATTGTTCTAATACTAGGAAGTGTAATATTAACAAATTGTTGCCATTTATTCGCTCCATCAATCTCTGCAGCTTCGAATAAAGTGGTATCAATAGACATTATGGCTCCACCAAATAAAACCATATTCTGCCCGAAATATCTCCATACCGAACTAAAAGCAAGTGACCAGTTGTTAACTGCTTTATCTCGTAACCAATAAGGTAAACTCTCTTGGGAAAAACCAAACCATTGTAATACTGTGTCAAACACGAAAGTTCTAGTGAAGAAAAATTTAAATATAAAACCTATTGCAATTGCATTTATCATATAAGGAAAGAACATAATACCCTTGAATAAATTCTTTGCCCTCATTTTACCAGTTAATACAACAGCTAAATACATAGCCAATACAATTTGAACGACAGCTCCTACCATGTAATAACCACTTCGTAGCAATCCTTGTAAAGTATCATCTCTTTTGAATATATCAATATAGTTTTTCCACCCAACGAATTTTCTTTTATCCATTGGAGTTGAATATTTCATGTCGTAAAAACTAAATTCAACCATTTGTGCAAAAGGAATGTATGTGAATAGTAGCAGCATTGCTAAAGGAATCAGTGAAAATAAAATAATCAGGGTCCATTTTTGGCCCTCTAGAGTTTGCATCTTTTGCCAAAGACTCCTTTTACTACTCTTCATTTTTAATTCTTTCTCTTTCATGTTTATCTTACCTTTTTAAAAAGCTATCAGACCCATTGCGGATCTGATAGCACCATTTACTAATCTTTATTTATTATTCGTTAACTTCTACATCTAATGCAGCTTGAGCATCTGACCATCTTTGGTTCCACTCAGACATAATTTCGTCAAATGTCTTATCACCAATTGCTGCATGTTCAATAATTTGTTGAATTTTTTGGTCACCACCAGCATTAATATTTAATTCACTCTCTGAGTTTAGGTTATTAAATAAATCTTCTTCACCTTCAACTGCTGGAGCAGTACTTAGTAACTCAACATTATCGAAAGATAATTTTGTATCTTCACTTTTCTTTGAAACAGGTAAACCAAATTCGTTATATGTATATCCTGATTCGTCTGTCATCCATTTAACAAAAATTAATGAAGCTTGAATCTCATCTTGTGATGCATTCTTATTAACAGCATATGGATAATCTGGTCCAGCATAAGAGTATTGTTTTCCATCTATAGAAATAGGGAAGGTCATGTACCCAATATCGTCAGCATTTTCACCTGCTGCAGACACTTGTGGAATAGCCCAAGATCCTAATACCATAGTTGCTATTTCACCATTATTCATTCTTGTCTTACTGCTTTCCCAGTCAGTTGTAGTATAGTCATCTTCAGTTAATTTATTTGCAACTGCATCATATAGAACTTTATACACAGCGTATGGGTGTGTTGAATCACCATAGTCTTGGAAAGGATCTTTAGCATGCAAGAATTTTTGGTTAAAATATTCTGTATCACCAGTAGAATTAATAGCTATATATTGATCCCATGCACCCATTGTCCAACCTGCTGCGTAGTTTGTGTATAAAGGTATTGCATCAGTCTTTTCTTTTATAGCTTGTAGGGCAGAAATAAAATCTTCTGGAGTTTTTGGAAGCTCTTTCACTCCAGCTTTTTCAAAAACAGCTTTGTTATATAGTATACCGACTGTAGTAGCTGAAGTAGGAACACCATAAACTTGTTTTCCATATTCATGCTCGATTGCATAATTTATCAATTTATCCATTTCGTCCAAACTACCAAATGAATAGAAATAATTTTGATAATCTTTTTTATCTAATGCAGGTATCATCATTACATTTTCATATTCTCCAGATGAAATATGAGTTAAAGCGTTATCAGCATATGCTGTATCTGTTAAAACATTAACTTTAATATTTGGATAAACCTTGTTGAACTCTTCAATATATTGTTTCCAATTTTTACCTTGATAATCATCACTATCCATATCAGTTCTATGGTTATAGAAAGATATTTCTGCTTCCAAATCTGTAAAGTCTTCACCTACCTTAAGATCAGCATAATTAACAATTGAGCTTTCTTCTGGATTTTCATTTCCTTGCTCATTTTCTTTTCCAGTGCTGTTGTTACATGCACCCAGTAACATAGTAAAAGCTAAAGCACTTGCTATAATTTTCTTTTTCACTTTAAAACCTCCTCAATTAGCTAAACTAATTTTTAACTATTTTTAACTTAAATCAAGTTTACAAAATTGCTTATTTTAATTCATCATTGAATCTAATTTTAATCACTCATTACTGTTTTACAGTATTTTACTGTGATTAATTACAATTTTCTCTATATATTTTTGTGCATTTGTCAAGACAAACAAGCTAATTTGATCGTTTTATGATTAAATATCTATTTCTTATTATTTTTTTAATCGTTTTTTACCCTATTCATCTCTAAAAATTAATTAAATCATGTGATAAACTTTAAGTAAATTTACATTCGAGGATATTATGCAGAGTATGAGTTTCAGTAAAACATTTAAAGACAAAGCGGAGAATTCTAAAATTAACAAAATCTCATCGTTAAAGAATATATATATGTATACTTTCTCAAAGCATTTAGGAAAAACTGAATTCGTTAAATCAGATACTTATTATTTAATTTTCCTAAATAAAGGTGAAATATATATAAATGGTAAAAACAATGAAAAATTTCACCTGTCTTTAGATTCCAATAATGAAAATGAAAGATCAGTTATTTTTTTAAAGGCCGGTGTAGAATTCCAAATAACTAATAATAAAGATAATAGCGAAGTAGTATTTTTAAGTCTTTCTAGTAGTAATGCTAGCATGTTCTTATCTCTAATCAATGATCCAATTAAGCTTATTTATGATAAACAAGAAATAATATCTGATTACATAATCTTCCTACTTAACTACTTTGATAAGAACTCTTCTAATCTTGATCCTTACCATTTAGAGACATTTTGTATACAATTTTTGTACAATATTAGAAAAACAATTTTGTTAGAAGAAGAGTATAAAACTAGTAAAATTCCTAGAGAATTTGAGATGATAAAAAATTATATAGACAGTAACTTCTTTGAAAAATTAGATCTGGAAAAATTAGCAAAAGTCGGAAATATTACAGTTAATCAATTAAGTAACAACTTCTCTAAATACTATAAATGCGCACCTATACAACACTTAAACCAGACACGTTTATTAAGAGCAAAGTTTTTACTAGAAACAACTGACAAGAAAATACACGAAATAGGAGAAATGGTTGGAATACCAAATACCAACCATTTCATCAATCTTTTTAAAGATAAGTTTGCTATAACACCATTTAAATACCAACAAACATTCAGACAAAACAATAAGTAGATAGTTTATAATTACATTAATTCTCCCCTGCTTTTTGTAAAGGCGCTGCACTATTCTTTTCCACAAGATGTCCCTCAATAATACTAATTTTGCTGGAAGTATTTTGCCCCTGTAAACGTTCTTTAATTTTTCTGAGAGTCATAGCTACCATTCTATCAATATCAACCTGGTATGATGTTATTTCAATTGGGCTAATACCAGGGAAAATATAGTTATCGTAACCTACTACAGAAACATCTCCTGGAACAGAATAACCTTTTTGCTTCAATCTCTTGATGACTTCGCTAGCAGTCAAATCGTTGTTGCAGACAAATGCTGTAGGCATTTTGTTAGGTAGTTTTAAGTACTTATCGAAATTTATACCACCTACTTGAGGATGCCTATCTGGTATTACCCAATCCATATTAACATCTATGTCAGCATACATTAGAGCTTTAACATATCCTAAATATCTATCTGTTATACTATCCGTAGCCAAGACTGTACCAACAAAGGCTATATCTCTATGCCCTAGATCTATCAAATACTTAGTCATAGTATATGACCCATAAAAACTATCAGAAATTATACATTCACATTTATCACTCTTATACGAAAAATCTAGACATATTAGAGGAATAGTTATTTTTCTTGTTAATTCATGCATATAACTATTGGTTACTTTACCTACTATAACTAATGCATCAACCTTTGACTCTACTATCAATTGAGGCATATTCAACGCAAATTCATCTTCCTCAGAAAGTATTTCTAGCAAGGTAAAATTTTTGCTCATTGCTGCTGCAGTTGTTAAATTCTTGTACATGTTAAGATAAAAAGAATCATATTCATCCATATAGTTCTCGCTAATAACAATACCTATATTCAATGAATTGGAAGTGCTAACATCTATATTTCTTTTAATTTTTTGGTAACCCATACTTTCAGCAACTTCCAAAATCTCTAGTCTTTTATCAGCACTGACTCCTTTTTTCCCAGAAATTGCTTTGGAAACACTTACAACGCTAACACCTACTTTTTCTGCAATATCTTGTAAGGTAACTTTTTTCTCCATTTATTAATCACCTCTCATTTAATTAAATTGCTTCAATATAATATTTCTTTGAAAAGAAATCAGAATCGATTCCCTTTATTAGTATTCCTGCTCTTTGGAGGGCATCTCCAAATACTTCAAATTCTTCTCCATCTTCACTTGAAACTCTGTATAGTTTATCCGAATCTAAACCTTGCAATTTCAACTTTCTACTTTTGACATTTGCTTTATTTAAAACATTTACGAAAAACAAAATTGCCTTTTCTTTTTTCTTATCAACGATTATATAAGAATCCGAAACACCATTTTCTCTATAAGACTCTAAACGGTAGTAGTCACCGCTTTGAATCAAAGGTTGAATTTCCTTGTAGTTAGCAATCTGATCTGGTATTGCAGTTTGTTCATCTGAACTTAATTTTGTTATATCTAATTCATACCCGAAAGTTCCAAACATTGCTACATTTCCTCTAGTACTAAATGGGGTAACTCTACCAACAGTATGATTTGGCACTACTGAAACGTGTGAACCTATTGTAGACAAAGGATAAACTAGCGCTGTTCCCTCTTGTATCGCTAATCTGGAAATAGCATCTGTATTATCTGAGGACCAAATTTGTGGACTGTAATATAACATACCCGGGTCAAATCTCGCTCCTCCACCAGAACAATTTTCTAATAATAGATCTGGGAATTCTTGGATTAGACGCTCTTGCATCTCATATACACCAAGTACATATCTGTGACTTAATTCACCTTGTTTATCTTTTTCTAAGTAGGCACTGCCTAAATCGCTAAGTTGTCTATTCATATCCCATTTAACATAAGAAATATTAGTTTCTCGCAAGATTTTTGCTACCGCTTCGTAAGCATAGTCAACTACTTCTGGGTTAGATAAATCCAACACATATTGATTCCTACACAAGCTCGGATCACGATTAGGAATTGCTATTGCCCATTCTGGATGCTTTCTATATAGGTCAGAATCAGGAGAAACCATTTCAGGTTCAAACCACAAACCAAATTGCATACCAAGTTTATTTATCTTATCGTTCAGGCTCTTTAAACCACTAGGCAATTTGTTTTCATCTACAAACCAATCTCCCAGACTAGAGTTATCATCATCACGCTTACCAAACCAACCATCATCTAGTACAAAAAGCTCTACTCCTAATTCTGAAGCACGTTTTGCAATATCATAAATTTTGTCCTCATCGAAATCAAAATATGTTGCTTCCCAATTATTAATCAATACTGGACGCTCAGTATAAAGATACTTGCTTCTTACTAAATGATTACGATACAAATCATGATAATTTCTAGTCATTTGTCCTATACCAGTACTAGAGAAAGTCATAACTACTTCTGGAGTGGTAAATATTTCTCCTGGTTCAAGTAAGAAATTAAAGTGATATGGATGTATACCCATGCTAATTCTTAAAGTATCGAATTGATTTTTTTCAATCTGAGCGATGAAATTTCCTGAATAGACAAAACTAAAACCGTAGATATTACCACAATCTTGTGTTGCCTTTTTATCTACTACTGCAATAAAGGGGTGTTCCTGATGTGAGCTCTCACCTCTAATAGAGGAAACACTTTGTTTTCCGTAGTGAATTGGCGACCTTTCTATCGTTCTTTCTCTTGCCCAGGAGCCATGCATACTTAACATTTCATAATTTTCATCTTCTAGATCCAAAGATAAAGAATATATTTTATTAAGCTCAACCTTATTTGCACTAGTATTCTTAAAAATCACATTTCTACTTATAGCATCTACTTCTGAAAAAACCGAATAATAGAGATCTAATTCTAGATCCAAGACTGGATCATAGGCATTAATAATTAAAGTTTCTACCTCATCTTCATTTCCAAAAGTCGCCGGTAACCCTTCAAGTTTCGGTTTACCCTTCATAATTTCAAAATCTTTATATAGAAACTCTACAGCATCTTGATTGTTAAAGTCTTTAATAGCAATTGCACTTTCTCTATAATCCCCAATACCATTACTTGGATATTCAGCTCTATAAGAATCCAAAAATGATGTAGTATCACGTTTGTTAACCTTAGGTGTAAAAGGCGACTCGTCTAATCTTAATAAGTATCTTAAATCATCTTCCTTAACTTTTTCGCCATAGTAAGTATTACAAATGTATTTATTATCTACTATTGAAATGATATATGTAGTGTTCTTAGTATTTAAATAAAAAGATTGTAATTCTTGATTATATTTTATTGACATGTTTTTCTCCTTTATTATTTGTATGTATCAACAACTGACAAGTATTTAATTTTTTCTTTTAAAAGATCTTTGCTCAAGGGATACCCATTATTTTCTTTAAACTCTTCTAATTCAGTTTTACCAAAGATAATATGTTTTTCTTCACCTGGTAAAATATCAAAATAATTTTGTGGAATAAACAGATCTATACCTTCAGCTCTAAGTTCTACTGATTTCATAAAAGCTGATGAATTAAGTGACATGACTATTTCATCTTTATTTTCTTGAACGTCAATGTTTACTTCACCTTTCTCCAGATTCATATATTTCACTGGAGCAAAGTAATATGTGTTTGAACTTATAAGGTTCTTACCCTCACATATCTTCAAACGCAAAAGATGACTTTCTTTAGCCTGGTCATCAGGAAGATTATCTGAAAAGTCTAAAGTTTGAACTAATTCTGTATTAAAGCATTTTGCCTCAATCTCAAATTGAGCAGAATCAACTTGCTCACCAGAAAAACTTAAAAGTTCCCATGACAAAACTAAGTTCTTACTCTCAGCAGCATCGTTACTTACATAAACATTTACCTTAGTATCATCAACAAAGGCAGAAACTAATTGTGGATTATAAAAATCACGACTATAGTATTGCAAAGCTTTCCATTTACCTAAATAATCTATTGAAGACCAAGAAGCTACTGGCCAACAGTCATTAAGTTGCCAATACAAAATCCCCATACATCTTCCGGAAATTTGTCTCCAGTGCTCTACACCATACTTAATACCTTCTGCTTGTACTAATTGTGAAATATAGATTACACTTCTAAAATCTTCAGGATATCTATATAGTTGAGAAACATAATTTAAAATTCTCTGATTACTATCTGGACCTGCTTTTTGGTGATTTTCCATTACTTTCGAAAAAATATTCTTATCTTCATTTTCTATATATTTTTCTAAAGTTTCTAAAGCGGGAAAAGATTGCAAGCCAAACTCACTCATAAAGCGAGGATTTATATTTTTATATTCTTTAAAGGGTAATGTACTATGCCATACTCCCCAGTAATGCATATCACCTTTGCTTTCACCATTTGGATCATCAAATCCTCCGCCTGATGAAGGTGAAGAAGGCCAATAAATATTGTAAGGTGCCTCATTTTCTAAAACTTTAGGAATAAGATCTTCAAATAATTTTAAATACTTTTGTTTATTCTTATCACGATCTGGCATTTCCCAATCTACATGGCTAGCTTCCATTTCATTATTTCCACAGAAAAGTAATAAAGATGCATGATTTCTAATTCTTTTACAAGCGTCTGCAATTTCAGCTCTTACACTATCGGCAAATTTCTCATCATAAATCTCATATGTAGCACAAGCAAACATGAAATCTTGCCAAACGAGAATTCCCATTTCATCGCATAATTCGAAGAAATAGTCTTCTGGGTAGATTCCACCTCCCCAAACTCTAATTGTATTAAAATTACTTGCGATGCAATCATCTAATAACTTCTTGGTTCTCTCCTTGGAAGTTCTAGATAAAATATTGTCTTCAGGAATATAATTAGCACCTTTGATAAATATTGGAAGATTATTTACTCTAAACTCAAATTTTTCACCCCACTGGTCAGGGTCTTGTCTTAATTCTATTTTTCTTATTCCAAGTTTTTCTTCCTTGTAATCTATTAATTCCCCTTTATAGTATAGTTTTGTCTTTAATGTATACAAATAAGGATAACCGAAGCCTACTGGCCACCATAAATTGGGGTTGTTAATATTTAACTTAACCTGTTCTCCATAACTTGAGTTTGCTTCTGCTACTATTTGATTATCTTCATCACAAAGTTCATATTTTAAATTTAACTCTGTATAATCTTCTGATATTTCATCTTCAAATATCTTGCAGTTCGTATCGATGAAAATATCGGCAGCTGTAATCTCACCAGAACTATTTTCACTAAAAATTTGACCTATTAAATTAGAATCCAAAACAGCTTCATCATAAAACCTAAAATATGCTGAACGATGAATTCCTAAATCAGGTAGTATTGGGCCCCAATCCCAACCAAACATGTAGTGTGCTTTTCTAATATGGCCGATACCTGGCATTGAAATTGTAAATTGAGGCAAGTGATTATTTTGCTCTGCATTTTCAACTGCACTAGAAGGAGATTTCAACTCAATTGCAATTGTATTTTTTCCTGATTTCAAAACACCTTTAACATTAATAGCATAAGTCCTATGCATGTTATCTGTTTCTTGAATCAACTCATCATTGAGGTAAATATTAGCCAGAGTATCCACTCCATCCAAAACAAGTTCTTGACATTGATGATTCAATAAATCTGAATTAACGGTAAAAGCCTTTGTATAAGTAAAATCAGAAAAACTAATTTCAGTGAATTTTTGTTCATTCAGTCTATAATAAGGGTCCGGCATTATTTCACTGTTAATTAAATCATTAAAAACAGAACCTGGGACTTTCACTTTCACTTCATTATCTAAAATTGAACTGCTTAATTTCCAATCTCCTGCCAAATCAATTTTGTGCATAAATAACTCCTCAAGTTTATTAATTAAATTATAGCTAATTTTTAGGCTAAATTCTTAGTATTTTAACTTAAAACAAAAAGGTTTTTAAATTAAAAAGGCACCGATTAACTTAAAAAATTAATGGTGCCTAATTGAATAGAATCAATTCTTTATTTTTAACTATAACTACCTGTTCTTTTCCTCAAGTAGCACCAGTTCCGCTGAGTTTATTTTGATTCCTGATTCTGCAAAATGCATGTCTACAACATTAAGCAAGTTTTGTCTGAGGTCCAACCTAATATTCTCTTGTTTTCTTTCACTTCCTACAAAGTTGATAGTTCTCTCTGGTACATTGTTAATTGATAAAGCAATATTAGTTTGAGCTACATCTTTTGCCGTACTTGTTGCATCTAATCTCAATTCAAATATTCCAGAGGTGTGATTTTCTATCAGCAATTGGATTGTGTATCCTATATCTGTGCTTAAGTCGGCTAAATTAATATCGACTTTTTCCTTATCTTGATAGACATCTACAACTTGAATCTTATCACTATTAGACTCTGGTTCATTCTGAACCTCTACACTAAGTGGGTGAATTGCTTGAGAGTATTTTATAATTACATTTAATATATTCTTAGCATTTCTTACCAACTCAGATCTATTGATCTCAGCTTTGCCAGAAACTTCTAATACTTTTTCTAAGCTTACCCTATCTGCACTAGGTGTAACCATGAACAAATCAT
Organism: Fastidiosipila sanguinis; assembly: GCF_002998295.1. Lineage (GTDB taxonomy): Bacteria > Bacillota > Clostridia > Saccharofermentanales > Fastidiosipilaceae > Fastidiosipila > Fastidiosipila sanguinis. The sequence goes on along the minus strand of NZ_CP027226.1, from coordinate 78,239 downwards.
TTTGAGCTCTAATCATAGGAAGGACATTCTCTTTATTACTGCTTGAGTAAGGCTTGTCATTAAGCTCTGCCCACCAGTCAGTCATGACAACTCCATCATAACCCCACTCATCTCTTAAAATAGCAGTATTGAGGTCGTAGTTAGATGCTGCATGTAATCCATTTATATAATTATATGAAGTCATGATACTTTGAGCATTACCAGATCGTACAATATATTCAAATGGTTTAAGATATATTTCTCTAGCTGCTCTCTCAGAAACTACAGAGTCTGAATTAACTCTCTCATATTCTTGATTATTCAGGGCAAAATGCTTGACTGTTCCGAGAACATTATATTTTTTCATACCTATCAATTGACTATCTGCTATAACACCTGTCAATAGTGGATCTTCTGAAAAATATTCAAAATTTCGTCCACATAATGCATATCTATGAATATTCATTCCTGGGCCTAACAGTGAATCTATATTATTTTTTCTACATTCTAGACCTACAAATTCAAATAATTCTTGATTTATTTCAGGGTTAAAACTAGCTGCTAAGCATGTACCATTAGGTATACTAAATGCCATACTTCCATTATCCATACGAATACCAGATGGGCCATCAGCACAAGCATAAAGAAGTATACCAGCTTCTAACAATCTCTCTGTAACACCACCAAATGCTCCTGCAATACCTGCAGTTACACCTATAGGTCCCATACCGTTTCCATACGACATTTGTAAAAGATCTTCATCTGAGAATTGAGCAATAAACTCATCTAAATCAACCTCACCACTGATAACATCAGTCAGTTTAAACTCAGCATCAGTTTGTTTTATATCGCTTTCTAAGACAGGGACTTCAGCATATCCTCTGTTAGGAACATCTTCATAGTCTAGCTCTAAACCATTCTCAGCTTTAACTACTTTCACTCTTTTGAAACTTATTTGTGGCGATAGACGTGAAGTAAGTTGCTCTAATACAATTGTGTCTTCTAAGAATATATTCTCAATATCTTTTGCGCTTCTAACATCAAATCCAGCACTTATTTTATACTCACCTGCTTCTAAAATATAGCAAGATTCAGTATCAGAATTTAATCTATCGTCATATGACTTAAGATCTCGTAGATCAATATTTATATTAACATCTTCACTTTTACCTGCTGGAATTTCACTAGTTTTCTTAAATGCAATTAATTCACGTATTGGATTACCTAATCCCCCTTGCGGTTTACTTCCATAAACTTGTACTACAGTTTTACCAGACTGATTTCCTATATTATTAACTCTTACTTGTAGATTAATATCATAATTATCAGCTTTAGGATTTACATTTACTAAACTATCTAAGACTTCAAATTCAAACTCAGTGTAAGACAATCCATACCCAAATGGATAAAGAACATTTTCTTGGTCTAGTGTTTCAAAGTATCTATAGCCAACATAAATATCTTCTTCGTATAGATTTTCTTCTACTCTTCCAAAATATTTGAAAGCTGGATGGCGCTTTATGTCACGTAATACTGTGTCCGGTAATTTACCTGAAGGATTAACATCTCCAGACAGTACATCTACTACGCTATGGCCTGTTTCTGAACCACCTTGCCATGCAAATACAATTGCATCAGCTTGTACTTCTTCTTGCCAGCTTAAATCTATAACATTTCCAGAATTCACTACAACAACTAAATTTTTGAAATGTTTACGCAAATCTTTTATTATTTTCAACTCTTTTTCTGATAAATAATAAGAACCTTTATCAAGTGTAAAATCTTTGTCCTCACCTGCTGTTCTTCCTATTACAAATATTGCTGTATCAATATTTTCAGAAGTTTCTTTTAAGAGATCTTCACATAAATCCATTTCTTTTTGACTAAAAGGTGTTTGGGCCCAACCTTGTCCCTTATCAAAAGGATTTTCTTTAATCCAATTTCTATAGGTTTCGTCTACCTTCTCAGCCAAAGTGTATTTCTCTTTCAACCCTTCATTAATGCTAACAACATAAGGGACATTAACTAAACCACCAGATCCTGTACCACAATAAATCGTATCGTACTGTGTTCTACCAAATACAGCGATTTCTTGATCTACAAGAGGCAAAACATTATTGCTATTTTCTAAGAGGACAATGCCCTCTGCCCCTGCTTCTCTAGCTTTCTGTGCATATTTTTTATAATCTAATACCACTGCCATTATTATCTCCTTCTTCTTTGAACCTTATCGATTCTAGTGTCATATTTGAGCCCGGCATAAATACCAATTCAACCTTGTATTTGCCAGATTTATTGTTAATATTGAAACTTTGTTCTTCTATTTCGTCACTTTGTTTAAATTCTATCAGCTCAATAGTTTTCTGTGTTTCAATTCCCTGATTCTGTTCTTCTAACATATCGATTCCTGGAGTCATTACTACTCTAATAGTATTTATTGTTAAAGGTGTCGAACCTTTAATTATTATCTTATTTGCTCCTCCATTGTCAAAGTTAAACTTACCTAAGTCTATTGAAACATTATTACCGATATTTTCAATACGTTTATCCTTTACGGTAAAATCATCTCCATATATGGATACTCTTTGGTCCATAGTAACTTCCTGATAAGAATTATGACTAAATTCAAACCCTTGCAAAGTTCCTCTGCCATTAACTTCTATACTTAATACATCACCAGTATTTACTTTTTCCCATAAATTTAAATCATATTCTTGGAAAGTTTGCCAAACACTTTTCTTAGTAATTGTATCTTGGAAAATTAATCTTCTGTTTTGGTCATTCGGTAAGCCTTTGTAAATTTTAAATTCCGTATCATCATTATAAGAAAAGTGGGAAATTTTCATAACATTCGAGCTCTGACCAGCAAAGTCTAAATTACTATATGCAATCCAGTTACTTCCATCAGAAGTCAATGACATACCACCTTCTCTTCCAGTAATCACAGTGTCTGAAAAGTGATTTGCCAATACAGCATATGTAAAATTATATGGGTCAAGTTGTAAATCTCCAAAGCCGTCAGCAACAAATCTAACTTGTGAAATAATCTGAGGTATGAGTTTATCATTATTTGCCATGGCTCTAATATAGAATTCTCCGTCAGCATGGACCTCAAATTTCACTATATTTTTAACTTCATCAACTTCTATGATCTTGGCATTTTCAATTTCTACTCCATTAACATCTGTTACGAACCAATCTATTGAATTAACACTAGCATTCTCAGGGTAAACTCTGAACTTAACGCTAACATCCTTTAATGGTGCCTGAATGAGTCTAGATCCTTGGTACTCTATTTCTATTTTTCTTATATATTCGTGCTCCAGAATATTTTCATCTACAACTGTAGAAGGTTTAATTATGCTTTTTTCATTATCTAAACCAGAAACACTACATGTATGAGTGGCACTACTTAAATTAACTGCACTGAATTCTACTTTAATATCTTCTTGAGCCGTAGCTTGTACAATAGCAAGTAACTTACCGGAGAAAAGTCTTCTCACATTACCTCTATATTGATCATAATCAGTACTATCGCCATTATCTAAACCAATTAGCTGACCTCCGCCAGATACAGTTACTTCTATTAAATTATTAGCATTAGCTACTTCTATACCATTTTCATCAACTAAGGTAATTTCATAAAATATCAGATCACCTATTTTTGCAGATGATTTTGATGAATTAACTGATATTGATTTTGCATCGCTAAAACTAGAATTTCTCACTCTCTTAAGCTCATTGCCAGATTCATCATAAGCAATTACTTCAATAAATCCTGGAGTGAAATCTACTTTCCATCTAGCAGAGAAATTACCTTCTTTCGGGTTAAGATTCTGTGAGCCAATTAAATTTCCATTATGATAGAGTTCAAGTTTATGTGCATTTGACACAGCCACCACATCAATTTCTTGACCTGGATTAAAATCCCAATATGGAGCTAAATGTAAAACTATTTCTTCTCTGGGATCTGTCCAAGCTGCTTTGTAATGATAAAAACTATCCTTCTCAAATCCTGCAGTATCAATTACTCCAAAATATGAATTCTTAGTATCATATGGTGTTGGTTCTCCAATATAATCAAAACCTGTCCAAATAAATTGTCCTAATATATATGGATGTTTAGCCTGTTCTTCAAAAAGAAAATCAAAATTTGGTGCACCCCAACTAGTATTACTATTACCAAAACTTGAGCATTGTTTATCTTTATCTGTAAGTATATTTTTCTCATAAGGGAATCTATATATTCCTCTACTATTAACTATTGAAGCTGTTTCTGCACCATACATAATCCAGTCAGGATATTGCAAATGTTGTTCTTTGTAAATTGATTCTGAATAATTGTATCCAACAACATCAAGCTCTTTTGCACAATCTTGTGTAGGCTCCCAATACAAGAAATTACTACCAAATGTTACTTTTGCGTTTGATCTTGGATCATACTTTTTAACTGCTTCAACTAATTTTTTTGTAACAAGTTTGGCTTCTGGATTTACATGAGTATCAAAAATTTCATTCCCTATTGACCACATTATTAAACTTGGATGATTGCGGTCTCTTTTTACCATTGCTTCGATATCTTTTTCAAACCAAGAATCAAAAAATCTAGCATAATCAAATTCAGTTTTTGGTTTCTGCCACATATCAAAAGCTTCATCAATTACCATCAAGCCATATTTATCACAAAGATCTATATATTCTGGCGCTGGTGGATTATGTGAAAATCTTATGGCATTCGCACCCATGTCTTTAAGTTTAATTACTTGACGTTCAGCTGCATCTTTATTAAAGGCAGATCCTAATAAACCAAGATCATGATGCATGCACACTCCCTTGATCAAAGTTTTCTCACCATTTAAAAGCAAACCTCTGTCACTAGTAAATTCAAGGGATCTAAAGCCAATTTGTTCTTGTACTTCATCAATTACTTGCCCATTTTCTAACAACTGAATTTTAAAATTATAAAGTTCTGGTGTCTTGGTAGACCATAGTTTAACATTATCCAAATTTATTATTTCATTAGTTGTGGACTCTGCCTTTGTTTCAAAATTAGCTAAAGACTCATTACTATACTTATCACTTATATCAATTTTTAACTTTAGTTCTGAATTACTATTCCTTATACCGTTAATTTCTACAGAAAATTCAAGTTCTGCATTTTTCTCATTTGAATCAACAATGGAACTTATATACAAAGATTGAGGTACAAAATGAGTTTTCGTCTTTTTCAGCAAATAAACATCTCTATAAATACCTGCCCCACTATACCAACGTGAATTTGGATGCATATGTTTAACAGTGACATCTATTCTGTTTAATCCATTAACTAAATATTGACTAGCATCAAAATAAAAACTTGTATAACCATACTTCCACTCAAAAGCTTTATTCCCATTAATATAGATTTCAGAATCCATATATATGCCATTGAAGTGCAAGTAATAGACATCATCAGCTTCTATATTTAAATTAATCTCTTTTCTATAGAAACCAATAGTATTATCGTATAAATTATTGACATCAAAGATCAGCCAATCATGTGGGAGATTAACTATCTCCCACATGTTTTCATTTGGCTTATTAACTAAATCATCATTGAAGGTTTGTTTCTGAAACAACCAATCATTGTTAAGAGTCTTTCTCATCGTTACCTACCATTATAGTTTTATAGTAAATTCTTTCTCTTCAGCATTTTCATTATAAATTTTATCTTTTATATAAACGGGAGCTGTTTTACCCTCGAAACTCACCTTAGCTTCAGTACCATCTTCTGATAATTCTAGATTTAAAACACTCAATAACTCATTGTTATCATAAACTTCAACCTTTTGGTTTATATTAATATTGAATATCTCAAATGCTAAATCATCAGCAAACTCACTGGTAAAGTCTTTATTAACCTCATCATTCTCAGTTTTTCTGATTGGGATTATGCTGTTTTCTTTAACCCAAATTGGCAAACTAAAGTAATCTTCTTTTGTATTAATCCATTTACCATCTTCTATATCTAGTTCTTCACCTGTAATAAAATGAGTCCATTTACCTGCTGGTAGATATACACTTGAAATTCCTTCTTCATTAAATACAGGAGCAACTATAATTGAATCACCAAATAAATATTGCTTGTCAAGGTAGCGCACATTCTTATCATCTAAATAATCAAATATCATAGCTCTAGTCATTGGCACACCAGTATTATGTGTCTTAACTGCTTGACTATAAATATATGGCATTAATTTCATCTTTAATTTAGTGAAATACCTTACTACATCAACAGCTTCATCATCATAATTCCAAGGAACTCTATATGAAGTAGATCCATGCAGCCTACTATGTGTCGATAGTAGTCCAAACGCTGCCCATCTCTTATATACATCTGCTGTAGATTTATCTTCGAAACCTCCAATATCATGACTCCAGAATCCAAATCCACTTGCAGTTAAGGATAAACCACCTCTTAAACTCTCTGCCATTGAAGGATAATTTGACCAACAGTCTCCTCCCCAGTGAACTGGGAATTGTTGCCCTCCGACTGTTGCTGATCTTGCAAATAATACTGCTTCATTCTTACCTTTAACTTCCTCTAAAAGTTCAAATACAGTCTTATTAAACAAATATGTATAGTAGTTATGCATTTTTTTAGGATTTGCACCATTGTGATATACAACATCAGTAGGAATTCTTTCACCAAAGTCTGTCTTGAAAGAATCGATTCCCATGTCTAATAATTTCCTTAGTCCAGATTTATACCACTCAACTGCTTCTGGATTAGTAAAGTCGACTATGGCCATACCCGGTTGCCACATATCCCATTGCCATACATCACCATTCTCTCGCTTCAAGAAATAACCATTTTTGACACCTTCATCAAAAATTTCAGACGCCTGACCAACATAAGGATTAATCCAAACACAAGTTTTAATATTTTTATCATGAATTTTCTTTATCATTTTTTCTGGTTCTGGGAACTTATTTTTATCCCAAACGAAACTTGTCCAATGGAATTCTTTCATCCAACTTGTATCAAAATGGAAAACTGACAATGGAATCTCTCTCTCAATCATTCCATCAATAAAATGCATTACTGTTTCTTCATCATACTTTGTAGTAAAAGATGTAGATAACCAAAGTCCAAATGACCATTGTGGTGGTAATGCAGGTTTACCTGTCATATCTGTATATCTCTTAACAATATCTTTGAGATCTGGTCCGTTAAAGAAGAAGTAATCTAATTCTTCTCCAGGAACTGATAATGCTATCTTAGAAACATTCTCGGTTGCGATCTCGAACTCAACTTTATCAGAGTTATTTACAAGAAGTCCATAACCCTTAGATGAAAGATAGAATGGTATTGACTTATAACTTTGGTCTGTACTTGTACCGCCATCTTCATTCCAAATTTCTACAGTTTGTCCATTTTTTACGAAAGGAGTAAACTTCTCACCAAATCCATAAAATGTCTCATCAATATCTATACCAAATTGACTACGGAAGAAGTTTGTTCCAGGTTTGTGATCATTATAGTAGTCTCCTTGCCAATCAGTTTTTACGTAAGCAAGATCATCACCTTTTGAGGTAGCAAGAATTTCACCATCTCGGCAAAAACTAATACTTGCATCATTTTTATTAATTTTAAATGTTAAACTACCACTGCTTACACTAAACTCATTTTCAGTTTCATCATAATCAATACCTTTTTTATTATTTAAGTTCAACTCAAAATTAGGACCATGGTTAATTTCACCTCTATAATGAATTGCTCTCAATCTAATAACTTCTTCGGCAGGTATACTAACTCTAATCTCCAGAACAACACCACCAAGAGTATCTCCATTATGGTTAATTCTTGTACTTGGAGTTAGGAAAACTAGCTCTTCTATTTCCTCTCCTGCTACTACAGATTTTTCAATTTTTGTTTCCCAAATATGTTTACCTGAGAAATATTTAACACCTTCTTTTTGAAGCCACTGTCCATTTTGAAATCTCATATACTCTCCTTTTTTTATAAAAGGCTACAAATGTAATTTTTGTAGCCTTTTGTGATCAAAGAACTTTCAAGTTCAATTTTTATTTTTTAATTTAATTACCTGCTTGAGCAGCTGCAATTTTATCTGCAAGAATCTCTGAAACCATTTCGCCAGCTTCTTCTACTCCTATTTGCTCAAATTTCTTTAACATGGCGTCATAATTAGCATCGAAATTATCTGGTGAGTCTAGTATCATTGCTACTAAGTCTGCCCAGGCGACTTCATCTAACTGATTAACAATTGCTGTTACATCGGTAGGTAAATTCAAGGTCCATAGTGGTGGATAATCAGGAATTTCAAACTCATCAGGTTGTGGGAATATTTCAGGAATTGTTTCAACTCCCCAAGCTTTTACAGCTGCTTTCTCTGCCTCATTATAATCTTCTATGAATTTTTCTTTACTTGACATAATAACTGGGTTTCCAGTTTCATCTAAATATGTATTTGGTTGAGCTGGGAATGGGTAGTTATGTCTTCCTATACCTGTTTTCTTACCATAATCTGGATCTGTTTCTGCCATCTCTTTGTGTTTTTCTGTAACAACACGTTTTCCATTCTCGTCATATTCCCAATATTCGCCTTCAATACCCCATTGAACTAATACTTGTCCTTCATCTGAAGCAATATAATCAAGGAATTTAATAAGTTTAACTGGATCTTCTGCTGTTTTTGAAATGGATATACCATAACCATTTATACCAGGGTATAGAAGTGTTGCATTCTTTTGACCTTTTTCCATATTAAGTGGTAATGGAGCATATGTTTGAGAATACTTCTTATCAACTTCCAGAATATTTGTAGCATCTTGGAAATCCCAGAATTGATCTGTTAGTGCTAAGACTCTACCTGATGCTATTTTTGCAACGTAGTCCTCATGTGTTTTAGTAGCAAACTGTGGATCCAAGATTCCTTCTTGGTACATTCTATTTAGCCATCTCATATATTCTTTAATCTTAGGTGATAAGAATTTATAATATGCTTTATTATTCTCATCGACTATCCATTGACCATTATCTTGGTGAGCTTCTGCAATGAATCCTGCTGGATTACCTAAAGTAATTAACCATTGCCAGTCAGCTACTGAAATAGATAAACCTATATAATTTTCACCTTCTGGTGTTTTTGGATTTTCTGCTAGGAAGTCCTTAATCATTTTTTCAAACTCTGCTAAATCTTCAGGGATCTTATAATCATTAGCTTCCAAGACTTGGAATTGCATTAATGCTGATCCTGAAGTATCTAATGGAGTATTAGGGCCTGCTGCTGCAGATGTGAGCTCGTATATAGCTGGATCATCTTTAGAGAATCTAAGTCTATCAAGCTGATCACCATACATTTTTTTAATATTAGGTGCATGTTCTTCGATTAATGGAGCTAAGTCAATCAAAGCACCTGCTTCAATAAGAGCACCTGTATCACCTTTTGCTAATAACATATCTGGATAATTTTGTTCTGCAATCATCAGAGCTACAGACTCATCACTTTGACTGATTGGAACTGTAGTATTTAATTTAACACCAGTCTTTTCAGTAAGTTTTAGTGCTATTGGATCAGTCCAGTCATCTGCTGTACCATCTGCGTTATACCAATCTACTTCATATATTTCATCAGTATTACTCTCACTTGAATCTGTAGATTGATCTTTTGTTCCATCAGTTTTTTTACTATCACCACCAGATTGATTACATGCTACCAACCCTAGGGATAATACAATTGCTAATGAACTAGCTAATAGTTTTTTCAAACTTTTAATTTTTTTCATAGTTTAATTCCTTCCTTTCTTTAAACTATTTTTAATTTTTTGTTTGCAATTTTGTATGTGTAAATATATTTATTTAATTATTATCTGCTTAATTCTTAACTGCTCCGAGTGTTAATCCACCGACAAAGTATTTTTGTAAGAATGGGTAAACAACTAGAATTGGAACAGTTGCCACAATTGTTACTGCCATTCTTAATGACAATGGTGAAACTGCGTTCTTAAGTTGTTCAGCTGCTTCTTGTGAGTGTGGATCAATTTTCATTTGAGCCTTTTGTGTAATTTCATAAAGAATATACTGGAGAGTTGGTAAGTTCTTGGCATACAAATATGTATCCATAAAGCTATTCCATTGACCTACTGCTATAAAGAGAGCAACTGTTGCTAATACCGGAGTAGACAATGGGAAAATAATTCTAAACCAAATATAGAAGTCACCCGCTCCGTCAACTCTAGCTGCCTCTTGTAATGAGTAAGGTATACTAGAATTTATATATGATCTAATTAATATAACATTCCAGACTGAGATCAAACCTGGGATAATATAAACCCAGAAATTTCCGCCTAAATTTAATCCTCTAACAATTAAAAGATAACTTGGGATCAATCCACCACTAACATACATTGTTATAACAGCGAATATATTGAATCCTTTTCTAAAGACAAAATCTTTTCGACTTAATACATATGAGAACATTGAAGTTGCCAATAAGCTTAGTCCTGTACCTATAACCGTTCTACTTACAGAAGTAATAAATGGTGTCATTAAGTTATTTTCACTAAACAAATGCACATAGTTCCTAACGGTAAATACTCTTGGGAAGAGCATATTAACGTTACGCATTGTATCAATTGGATCATTAAATGATATAGCTAAAACATTCAAAAATGGTACCAATGTTACTACAAGGACGAATAGACAAATTACTGCCAAAACTACATCAAAAATCTCTGGTCTATTTGGATTACTATTTTTAACTTTTTTACTATTAGTATTTGTTTTTATATCTGCTCGTGCCATTAAATTACTCCTTCCTGTCCCATACGTTTAACTGACCAGTTTGCAAGAGTCAAGAGAATAACACTAACTAAAGATTGAGCTATACCAATAGCTGTTCCTAGTCCATAATTATTATTCCCTATACCTCTTAGATATGAGAACCAAGAAATAACCATTGTGTGATCTTGGATTAATGGGTTACTTAAGAGCATTTGACGTTCCATACTTACGTTCAATGTACCACCAACTGCCATAATTAAAATTACTGATAATGTTGGTAATATTCCTGGTAGAGTAATATATCTAATTCTTTGGAATCTATTAGCACCATCTATCATAGCAGCTTCATAAAGACCCCTATCTATACCTGCCATGGCTGAAAGATAAATAATTGTATCCCAACCACATTCTTTCCAAATATTAATAAAGGTTATAACAAACCATATTCTTGGTGAATTTTCGGACATTAAATGCAATTCATTATTAAACATAGTGTCTAATACACCACCATCATTCAAAAAGTTTTTAGCAATACTTGCGATAATAACCCAGGAAACGAAGTGTGGTAAATAAGAAATTGTTTGAGTAAATTTCTTTAATTTATTAAATCTAATTTCATGAATGATTACTGCCAAACCAACTGAAAAAATTGTCTGGAAAACTAAACCTAGCAAACTAACAGCCAAGGTATTTCTGAGAGTTGGGAGAAACATCCTATCATTAAATGCTTTTTTAAAATTATCAAAACCAACAAATTCCCATTCGTTAAGTGGCAAAGAGAATGTAGCCGGCTTGACTTTAAAGAAAGCCATAACCCAACCCATTAAAGGGACATAACAAAAAACAAATAACCAAATAATAAATGGAACAGACATAAGCAATAATACTTTTTGCTGACCCATTTTATGTAATGTCTTTCTAAAACCTGAACGTTTAGGTTTATTTTTAGCATCTTCTTGACTAACAGTACCCAAAACTCTCACCTCCGCTTTAATAGTTTAATTATATGGGGTGAAGAAAGTATTTCTACCGTTAAATCTTGAGCATTTTAACCTTAAAAATGTATATTTTGTGTTTTTTCATTAAAATTTATAGTCTTTTGGAGACACACCATACTTTTTCTTGAATTTACTACTGTAAGAATCAGGATTATAAAAACCAACTTTTCTAGCAACTTCATAAATCTTATTATTCGATTGTTTCAAATAAACTAAACTTTTTTCCAGTCTAACATCATCTAAATATTTTGAGAAACTTTTTCCTGTTTCTTGTTTAAATAATCGGCCAAAATAGTTAGCATTGTAATTTAATTTTCCTGCTACTTCATCCAAATTTATATATGAATTATAGTTTGTTTTAATAATAAATATCGCCCTACTAACAGCACTATTATTTAATTGTCCTGACATTTCTTCAGAATGTTGAACTTGACTTCTTAATTTTAGCAAATCAGATGTAAAAATATTTAAAAGATCTTCAAATTTTTTTGTTTGCAGGTAATCATTTTTGGTTTGAGTTAGATCAACAGCAAAATTTATATTTTTTACTAGTTCAATATATAGTTCAAGCAAATAATATTTAATTTCAGTTTCTTCGGGGAAACTACTCAATGCTTGATTTTTTATTATTTGAACCAGATTAAATATATCCTCTTTGTCACCAAAAAATACATATTCCCGCACATCATCTAAGTCAATACTTTTCTGAGAAGTATTTTCGGCAATAATATCTTTAAATGATGGTATATAAGAAGTGTTAAAAAGAAAACTTCGACTTAATAAATATTTAGCAACTTCATATGAATAGCGCAAATCTTCCCATCTATATATTTTGTGGCCTAATGCAATCGGCAACTCGATTACCTTATCTGACAAGCGGCTTCTATACTCTCCTAACTCTTCCAATATTTTCCAATCAGGTTTATCAAAAATTATATGAATATAAATATCATCATTTTTTAAGCCAAACCCTGATTCATTTGGACTATTTTCTGCAAAAATATTGAAAAATTCGTCTCTGTCTTCACCTGGATTAGTTAAGGTATCTTTTATTAAGAGAACATTTGCTTCCCTACCCAAACTATTAAAGTTGTCTGTCAATTCGGCAGATAATTCATCATCTTCAATAGCAATATTCAACATGGATTGTTTGTAAAACTCACTCAAACGATGTTTGCTATTATCCAGATCTTTTTGTTTTTTTATACGCTCATTATCAAGCTCTTTTTTGATCTGGATTACTTCTTTTTCTAGAACTTTCTCGTCTATTGGTACTAGCACATATGCATCAACATTGTATTTTATAGCCTGTTGAGCATAGGAAAATTCAGAGTGCGCTGAAATAATGATAATGTGACAATCTTTATTTAAAGATCTTATCCTCTCAATTAATTCAATTCCATTCATTTTAGGCATGCGAATATCTATGAGAGCTAAATCTACTTGATGGTTTTCAATCAAGTTTAAACCACCTTCTCCGTTCCTAGCAGTTCCCACTAACTCAAATCCCAACTTTTCCCAATCTAAAAGTAATTGAACACCTTCTCGTATGAGGGGTTCATCATCAACAATAATATATTTATACATATTAGAACCTTATTTTTCTTCCTCAAATCTTTTAGGTATTAAAATATAGACTTCTGTTCCTACACCTGTTTCACTCAAAATTTTCAAACCATATTTTTCACCATATCTATATTTAATACGTTGATGGACATTTTTTAATCCTATATGTCTACCGTCCTCTGTAGACTTATCAAGATCTTCATTTAATTTGTACAATATTTCCGGTTTTATACCTGGACCATTATCTTTAATTCTAATCACTAAATCATCATTAAGTTCGTAAGCTTTGACAGATATATGTCCATTTTCTTCTAGTTCTTCTATAGCATAGGTCATCGCATTTTCAATTATTGGTTGAAGGATAAAAGGATCTAAAAGACAATTTTCTAATCCACTATTAATTTCTACATTAAATGTAAATCTATCTTGATATCTTATTTTTTGTATTGATAAATAATAATCATTGGCATTAAGAGCTTCTTGCAAAGTAACATCAGTTCTTCCTGATGCCAAAGCATAGTGCATTAGCTTGGATAAATTTTTGACAATCTCTTCTATTTCTTTTTGCTCGTTTTTCAATGCCAGCATCCTAATACTTTCTAATGTGTTGTATAGAAAATGTGGATTTATCTGCATTCTCAACATTTTTGCTTCTGCTTCTATTTTTTGAGTTTGAAATTTCTCTGCTTTTACCATTGAGTTTTGTATATCATAATTCATATTTTGCATTCTTAAAATAATGCCTTCCAAATAGTAATATAATTTTCCCCATTCGTTTTTTGTATTTAGATCAACCATACTTGTGCTAGGCTCTAATGTTTTACCAATAGCAATTTTTTCAACTCTATTTTTAAAATCTTTGAATTGTCTATCAATTTGTATGGTTAAATATGAAATTATTGCTAAAGAAAATACAACAATAAAGAAAAGCATTTTATAGAAATTATATGTTTGGCTATTAATACCTCTAAGTATATGGTTATAAGGAGATACTATCACTATATCAATAGGACTCATATTTCTTGGCAAGTTCAATCTTGACTTACTTAGGAGAAATTTTTCCTCATTGATATTTATTGTGTCAGAAAACTTTTGAGAATCATTATCAATGTCATTTAATACTGAGATTAATTCATTTTTTTGCTTTAATTTTAAATCATTATTATTTGTATAAAGAAGAAATTTTCCATCCCTAAAAAGGTAAACATTAGAATCGGTACTTCTAAATATTTCATCTAATCTGTCTTCAACTATTTCCATAGAAACAACTAACATAGACTTCCCTGAGAAATTTATTCTTCGAGTAAGACTTAATGAAGTTTTAGTATAATTATCTTTGGGAATGATTGATAAATTTATAGGATACTTAGATTGATAAATTTCATCATACCATTGTTGTTTTTTTATTTCTTCATCTATCACATTAAAAAGTGAATTACTGACCAAACTCTGATTTTCCAAATAAAACTCAATACTTGATACATATTTGGAATTTAGTACCCTTATTCTTTTATCATTATCATAAGCCAAGAAATCTCTAGCTTGATCAATATATTTATCATAATTCTTAAGTGCAATTTGCCCTAGATCTTCATCTAGAGCAAAATTCTTAGATATATCATTTAATTTATATAACAGGTCTGTTGTTTGTCTATCAAAACTATCAAGCTGACTAATGTCATTTTTTTGTGCAGTATCAATCGCATACTCACGTGTGTCTCTAATTAAATAAAGACTAAACAAAATTAAAGGAATAGAACATGCCAATAAGCACATTAAAAAAATCTTGTTAGTTAACTTCAAACTTACCTCTCATAAAATTCTTTCAACAATGGATATAGTTTCTTGTAATTATTATAAGACAATCTATATTTTTTAACTATATCTGTTTGAGGCTTAATTGTATTAGTAACTTTATCAAATTTTCCAAAGGCAGTTTTAAGATCAGGGAATACTCCTGAACCTACTCCAGCAAGCAAAACTGCTCCTAGAGCCGGGCCTTCTTCAATCTCTCTTTCTTGAATCTCAACATTCAAAACATTTGCAAGTATCTGTTTCCAAAGTTTACTCTTTGCTCCACCGCCACTTATTCCAGATACCTTAACATCTAGACCTTTTTTTCTTGCTATCTCTAAGCAATCATTTAATGCAAATGCTACACCTTCCAGAACTGCAACACTCATATCTGTTCTACTTGTATTTTTTGACAAACCTAAAAAAGCTCCTCTTACATTAACATCATTATGAGGAGATCTTTCTCCTACTAGATGTGGCATAAAATACACTTCATTCTCACCAAGATTAATTTCTCCTGAAATATCATAACTATTAGTCTCAAGTATATCTTTTATCCACCAATCATTAGCAGAAGCTGCTGATAGAATTACTCCCATCAGATGAAACTTTCCACTTGCATGAGCAAAACTATGTAATTCACTATCTTCTAGTGCAATAAAACTATCACTTGCAATGAAAATAGTTCCTGAAGTCCCTATCGATATATTGCATTGAAAATTATCAATTGTACCTGTTCCTACAGCAGCTGCAGCATTATCACCTGCTCCAGGTGTCACGATACAACTAGAAGAAAGACCTAGCTCTATTGCAAGTTCATTTTTAACGGTGCCAATGTTATCAAAACTTTCATGTAGACTTGGAATTTGCTCTGAGTTTATCCCACACAAATTAAGCATAAACTCAGACCAGCATTTATTCTTAACATCTAACAAGAGCATTCCAGAAGCATCGGAAAAATCAGTAACAAATTCACCCGTCAATCTATAAACTAGATAATCCTTTGGAAGCATAATTTTATCAATTTTGGCAAACAATTCAGGTTCATTATTCTTCATCCAAAGAATTTTTGGAGCAGTGAATCCTGCATATGCTATGTTACCTGTTTCAGAAATAAGCTTTTCTTTGCCAATAGTATTATTTAAATATTGTACTTCTTCGCCTGTTCTAGTGTCATTCCACAAGATAGCATTGCGGATGATATTATCATCTTTATCTAAAGTTACCAATCCATGCATTTGTCCGGAGAAAGATATTCCAACGACTTTGGTAATATCAAACTTTTTAGCTATCTTTGTTAATACATCTAAAAAAGCTTCCCACCAATCGTTAGGGTCTTGCTCGACCCACCCTTTTCTCTCCATATATAATGGATATTTTGCACTCTCTATAGCTAAAATATGACCTGACTCTTCTGCTAATATAGCTTTTAGCGAAGAAGTACCTAAATCAATACCTAATAAATACATATTGCTCTTTCACTCTTTAAATTTATTACTCTTGAGTAAATAATATCTGATTCAATACTGCTTCTAAATATTCTTGTCTACCACTTCCTGGATTCTCAAACTCATCTAATCCTTCGATATATTCTGCTAATTCAACGAGGTTTGTCTCTCCATCAACAATCTTTTTACCAATTCCTTTAGAGAAACTAGAATATCTATCTTTTACAAACTCATCTATTCTACCATCTTCAATAATTCTAGCCGCTTTTATCAGACCTAGAGCGAATGCATCCATACCTAAAACAAATCCTAAGAAAATATCTTCATATGTATTTGAAGCTCTTCTATTCTTAGAGTCAAAGTTTAATCCACCATTTGTGAATCCACCAGCACGTAAAACTTCAAGCATGCCTAAAGTTGTTGCATAAACATCGCTAGGGAATGAGTCAGTATCCCAACCTAATAGTGGATCACCCTGGTTAGCATCTACAGAACCAAATGCATTATTAATATTTGCAATTCTTAGTTCATGTTCAAATGTATGACCTGCTAAAGTTGCGTGGTTTGCTTCAATATTTAAGAAAACATCATCTTGTAAATTATATTTTTGAATAAACTGAATTGCTGTGGCAGCATCGAAATCATATTGATGTTTCATTGGTTCTTGTGCTTTAGGCTCAATATAGAAATCACCTTTGTATCCAATACTCCTTGCATACTCAATCGCCATCTTCATAAATCTAGCCATATTATCTTGCTCTAAAGCAACATCAGTATTCAATAGTGTTTCATAACCTTCTCGTCCACCCCAGAATACATAACCTGAACCACCAAGTTTAACTGTTAATTCTATTGATTTTTTAGCTTTTGTTGCAGCATATGCGAAAACATCAGCTGAATTTGCTGTTCCAGCACCATTCATAAATATTGGATCGTTAAATAGATTAGTTGTTCCCCAAAGTAATTTAATACCTGTCTCTTGCATTTTCTCTAACATGTAATCAGTAACTTCATCTAAGTTCTTATTAGTTTCAGCTAAAGTTTTACCTTGTGGAGCAATGTCAACGTCATGGAAGCAGAAATATTCCATACCTAGTTTTTGCATTATCTCAAATGCTGCATCAACTCTCGCTAAAGCATGCTTCATTGTTCCAACTTCACCAGTACCATAATCTTTTTTAATAGTTGGATCTCCAAAGATATCTTTACCATCTCCATTCATTGCATGCCACCAAGCAAGTGAAAATTTAAGGTGTTCTTTCATTGGCTTTCCTAAAATTTCTCTCTCAGCATCATAAAATTTAAAAGCATATTTATTTGTACTTGTAGGACCTTCAAACTCTACTTTTGGTATATTAGTAAAAAATTCTGACATTATTCTCAACCTCCATAAATATCATCTATACTTCCATTGTCTACGTTAGAAAAGATTTTTAAAGGGTAAAATTGATTTTATTTTAAGGTAAATTTGTCTTAAAAATAAAATTTGTAGAACCGTACAATTTTATTACACTAAAAATGTGCAAGCTGACAAGAGTTATGAGAAAAATTCAAGTGCATCAGTAAAGCTTAATATATTTTCAATATCATTCTCCTTACTCAATTCTTTGGAATTAAACCTATCTATATTATTTAGATTTGCATAATTATCTCTATATTCACTAGCTGTTACATTAAGTTTTTCTTTGAATAAATCTTGCATATAACGGAGGTCTGTAAATCCAGATTCATATGCAACTTCAGTCAAAGAAATTCGTTCATTTTTTAATAAACTCTTTGCTTCTTCAAATCTTAAGTTTCTAATATGTTCTTGGAAACTTATCCCCATTTGATTTTTAACAAATCTAGACGCGTATGATAAAGATAAGTCTTCCGATTCAGCAAATTCTGACAACGATACACTGTGTTTATAATTATCATTACAAAATCTAAGAAAATTATTTAATCTAGCTAAATTCTTATCATTAGAAGCTTGTTGCTTATCTTCTACAAATCTATAATTTACTGTCTTTAGCAGCTCAAATATAAATTGATAAAAAACACCTATCACATCAAATTTTAAATTAGTATCGCTATCTTCAAAATATACTCTAGCTAAATTGCTTATACTATCAACTACATTATTGTATTTATTTTCAGCTTGTAAATTTAAAACTCTTTCATTAAATAAAATAATTTCTTTACTATGTAGGACGCTTGAAAAAACACTCTCTTTAAATTGAATAAATAGAAAAACTGCATCTTCTAATTTTGTTCTAATCTCGTGCAACTCATTTGGGTTCACTAATATAAGATCGCCTTTGATCAGATTATATTCATTACCAGAAACTATAAATTCACTTTCACCTTCTAAAACCAAACCTAACTCATAATCAAGATGTAAGTGCGGAGTAACATAACTAATCTCATTTACAAATATTTTGAGATTAGGAATTCTATCATAAATTATATTTTCAATATTTCTCTCGCTCATCTAACACACCTAATTTTTAATACTTAGCTAATACACCTATAAACTTAAGTTTGACCTACTTTTCTACTCATCATGCGAAACAATTTTCAACAATTTCTAACATTTGTTCCCAGACATTTTCCATTTCTCTAACTAATTTAAATTGAGTTCTACATCTATCTAAATTATGTGTAGGCCTATCTTTCTTCACACTAAAATAAACATCTCCATCAAGATAGTCTGTCAAAAATCTAATTCCACATTCAAGCGTCATTAACTTCGCACCCCAAGGCAAGGATCTAATCTCAGCCTCGCTAAGAGTCCCCTTGTTAGTTTCAGCATAACCTTTGGTGTACACCTCGAATAAATTGAGATCGAATTTAACCTTGGATAAATCTTGTTCATCCTCCGCAGCAGTATTGGCACCAAATCTTATGGAATCGCCGAAGTCATAAGCGCACAAACCAGGCATTACAGTATCAAGATCAATTACACAAATACCTTTGTCAGTTTCTTTGTCAAATAAGATATTATTGAGTTTGGTGTCATTATGTGTGACCTTTAAAGGAAGTGTACCGTTGTTTAATTGTTCGACAAGGACTTTGCAATCTGCAACACGTTCTTCTACGAAGCTTAGCTCTTCCGCCACTTCTTTAACCCTATCCATCTTGTCCGCTTCTACAGATTTCTTTAGCTTATTCAAACGATCTACTGTGTTGTGGAAGTTTTTTATTGTTTCATAAAGTTCCTCTGCTGGGAAATCGGCTAATAAAGCTTGGAATTTACCAAAAGTTCTGGCACTCTCGTAAAATTGCTCTGCATTTTCTACTTTAGATAAATAATATGTGCCTTCAACGAAATCGTATAGTCTCCAATTTTCAGAATTAGAATCGGTGAAATATAGTTGACCTGCTTTTGTGTGGATGAGATTCATTGCTTCTCTACTTGCATTTCCACCAGCTGCTTTTATTTTATCTTGCAAAAAAGATGTCACTTTGTTTATGTTTTGCATAAGCTGATCAGGTTCTTTGAAAGCTACTGAACTTAATCTTTGAAGTATGTATCTTTTGACATCTCCAGATTCTAATTGTGTATATACACAGAATGTATCGTTTATATGTCCATCACCGTATCTAACTGCTCCTACTAATTCTCCTTCTATAGGAAAAGCAGCAATTGCCTCAGATAAGTTTACCTCTGCTTCTACTCTCATAATCTACACCCCATTTTTTGAGTTATTATATGCTTAATTTTATCATTGAATAAAAACTATATGTAATAAAAGATATTATTTCTTAATGTAAGTTAAAAAATTTTCCAACTTTTTATTCAAATATTACTCCCAAGCACTTGCAAACAGTGTAGTTTTTCATATATAATTGTCTGAAATTTCTTTGGAGAAGTCCCAAGAAATAATAGTAAAGGGTTTTAGCATGGTTAGGTATGATATTTAGAAATTATTAAATTTAGGAGCAGATATGATTAAGCTAAAAAATGTATCAGTACATTTTCCAAAAGTAGAGAACGATTCTCAAAATGAGAAAGACAAAGTTTTGCATGCAGTTAATGATGTAAGT
This sequence comes from Fastidiosipila sanguinis, assembly GCF_002998295.1. Classification (GTDB taxonomy): domain Bacteria; phylum Bacillota; class Clostridia; order Saccharofermentanales; family Fastidiosipilaceae; genus Fastidiosipila; species Fastidiosipila sanguinis. The sequence goes on along the minus strand of NZ_CP027226.1, from coordinate 57,639 downwards.
TTGGATATTAAGTCTGGAGAAATCTATGGAATTGTTGGATATTCTGGTGCAGGGAAAAGTACGCTTTTACGTGTTATTAATCAGCTGCAAAAACAAAACTCTGGACAGGTTTTCATTAATGAACAAGAAATTTCCAATTTAAGTAACAAAGAATTAAGCCAAGTTCGCAAGAAAATCGGCATGATTTTCCAACACTTTAACCTACTTAAACAGTTGACCGTTGCCGAAAATATAGCATTTCCTTTGAAACAAAGCAAAATGAGCAAGGCAGAAATAGATGCAAAAGTTGATGAATTGCTTGAGCTCGTAGGGTTAAGCAGTCACAAAAATTTTTATCCTGTACAGCTTTCTGGTGGACAAAGACAAAGAGTCTCTATTGCTAGAGCACTTGCTAACGATCCTGAAATACTTTTATCTGATGAAGCAACTAGTGCTCTCGATCCCAAGACTACTGAATCAATCTTAGATCTACTAAGAGAAATAAACAGAAAAACTGGTATCACAATAGTTCTAATAACTCACGAAATGTCAGTTATCAAAGATATTTGTGACCGAGTTGCTGTAATGCAGAATGGAGAGGTTATCGAAGAAGGTAAGGTATTTGATGTATTTACTAATCCTCAAACTGATCTTAGCAAGGAATTTATCCAGTCCGCAAGTTCCACAGAGCAAGGTTTGGCCAAGCTTTTAGCAAGACCAGAACTTATGGATATTAACGCTAATGATAAACTTATACGTATAGACTTTGCCGGTGGTAGTGCCAAAGAGCCTTTGATTGCTAAACTTGCAAGTAAATATGATGTTTCTCTAAGTATTCTCTTTGGTAACATTGAAATCATTCAGGATAAGCCTGTAGGTACTTTGCTCGTATCACTTTCTGGTTCTAGTGCTAATCTAGAAGAAGCTCTGAACTACTTCACTTCTGAGAATATTAGTTTCAAAGAAATTAACTTATTCAACTAATACATAAAACAACTGAGAAAAGAAAGAGATAAGAAAATGCAAAACCTTTATCAATTTTTAGAACAAATTATTCCTAATGTTATTAAAATACCTGGAGAACTAATCCAAGCGAGTTTAGAAACTATCTTTATGACCTTAGTTACTGCACTAATAGCTTTCCCATTAGGCTTAGGCTTAGGTGTATTACTAGTTTTAACCATGCCTGGAGGTATAAAGGAAAACCCTAGCCTTTATAAGTTTTTGGACAAAATTGTAAATATCTTCCGCTCTATACCATTTGTAATTTTGATCGCTTTGCTAGTTGGTGTAACAAGATTAATTGTAGGTAGATCTACAGGTACTTTGGCAACCATAGTTCCATTGGTAGTTTCTACAATACCGTTCTATGCTAGACAAATTCAAAACACTCTAATTCTCTTGGATAAAAATGTCATCGAAGCTGCTCAGAGTATGGGACTAAGCACAAATCAAATCGTGTTTAAGGTATATATCAAAGAAGCTTTGCCAGATATCATCAGAACCTCAGCTGTTTCTTTAATTAGTGTAATTGGTTTGACTGCAATGGCCGGAACAGTGGCTGGTGGTGGTTTAGGAGACTTAGCAATTACCCGAGGATATAACAGACATCACCACGATGTCACAATTGTTGCAACCATTTTGATATTGTTAATAGTTTTTGTAATTCAAGTTTTAGCTGACAAGATAGCTGATAAAATTGATCATTCAAAAAAATAATAGAATGATAAAAGGAGGAAACGCAAATGAAGAAATTTTTCAAGAAATTTGCAATTTACGCACTTACATTAGTCAGTGCAATCACATTAGTGGCCTGCCAAAACAGCAGTAAGAAAACTTTTACTATTGGTGTTGTTGGTGATGTAGAACGTTCAGTTTGGGAAGACGTTGAGAAGCGCCTCGAAGCTGATGGAGAAGATATCAAGATAGAAGTCTTCTCTGATTATGTAATGCCGAACCAAGCTTTAGCTGATGGTAGTATAGATATGAATGCTTACCAGCACGTTGCTTACTTGGTTGATTATGTAAAAGCTAATAAATCAGACATTGTACCTGTTGGCTATACATACATCTCTCCTATGGCAGCCTACTCAGAAAATCTTAAATCTCTTGATGAACTAAAAGATGGTGACGAAGTAATTATTCCAAATGACCCTACAAATGGTGGCCGTGCATTGCTTCTACTAGAACAAGCTGGAGTACTAGAAATTGATGATGCTGCAGGTATTACTCCAAGCACATCTAATATAACAAGCAATCCTAAAAATATTAAGATCACAAGTATTGATGCAGCTCAAATCTTCATTGGTATAAAAGATGTAGCAGCTGTAGTTGCTAATACTAACTTTGCTGTTGATGCAGGCTTTGACCCATATAAGGATGGAATCTTTGTTGATACAGATAATATCGCTGCTGTTGCAAGTCAGTACAAAAATGTAATGGCTGTTAAAGCTGCAGATAAAGAGAGTGAAATTGTTAAAAAAGTTGTAGTAGCATATCAATCAGCAGCTACTGAAGCAAAAATTAAAGAAGTTTCAGCAGGTGCTGACCAAAAAGCATGGTCTGAAAACGATAATATTTCTGCAGACTTCGAAGCTGTTTTAAACCAATAATTTCTTATTTATTTATAGATTTCTAAACTCCATGAATTTTAAGTTCATGGAGTTTTTTATTTACTATCTTTATTTGCTATTACTCTAATATATCTTAGTTATCCATACTTAATATCCCAATATTTTTACATTTAAAGCAACAAAACTTGTCAAGTTTACCAAAGTTTTAAAAATCCAAAAATTTCAATTAATGTTCGTCTTTAGCTATGTTATAGTGTTAAGCGTAAATTAATTGTTCGCCTTTTAGGCGGTTGGATAGAGAGGGATTATATGAAAGTTCGTAATTTCAAAAAAGCAGCAGCTATTGTTTTAGCTTTATCACTAAGTGTATTAGGTTTAAGCGCATGCCAAAACCAAAACACTCCTGACAGCAAGGAATCTGATTCATCAATGAGTGCTGAGGTTAGCAAAAACACCGAGGCAAGTAAAGAGAATACAGAAGCAACAACTGAAAACAAGTCAGAAGAAACTTCTAGACCAATTGTTGTTATTGGTCCAATGGAGTCTGAATATGCAATCTTAGAGTCTACTTTAGAGAATCCTGAAGAGACATTGATTGGCCCATACAAATTTGTACGTGGAATAATTTCAGGTCAAGATGTAGTTACACTACGTTCCTACGTCGGTATGACAAACGCTGCAATTGTAACAACTCTAGCAATTCAAGAGTTCAACCCAAGCGCAGTAATTTTCCAAGGAACATCAGGTGGACACAACCCAGCATATCATCAAGGTGATATTGTTTTAGGTGAGAATATCATTAACATAGGTGCCTACTACTCACCTCACAAAGATGCTGGTCAAGGTAGTGACTTCACAGAGTGGGATATGCCAGGAATTCAAATGAAATCTGAAACACCAGGTAAATTCGAAGACGTAGAAGTTCTACACAGTGATGCTAAACTTCTAGAAATTGCGAAATCAGTAGCTTACGATCACGGTAATGTATACGTTGGTACAATTAGTTCAGGTGATATCTGGAATAAAGAAATCGACAGAATTAACTACCTACACGAAGAGTATGGCTCTGACTGTGAAGAGATGGAAGGTCATGCAGTAGCACAAGTATGTTACCAATTTGATGTTCCAGTACTAGGAATAAGAATTCTAAGTAATAGTGAACTTCACCCAGAAGAAGAGTTTGATCACATCTTCGGCGAATACTGCCAAAAATTCAGTATTGATGTAATCAAGGCTATTGCAGCAGCAAACCAAGACAAGTAATTTAACACATAAGATTAGCAATTTAAAAGGCATTCAATCTTGAATTGAATGCCTTTTCTTATGTCTTAAATATTTATATATTTAATTTAAGCTACGCTGTTTTTATTTAAAGATTAATGTTCATTTGTAATCAGTTAGATTAGTGTTCATTTGGATCGTTCTTTGCATCCTCATGTGTATCATGAACTGTTCCCTCAACGTGATCTGGTTTTGCATAAATAGTATACAATTTCATAACTTCATCACCAGTATTAACTACTTGGTGCCAAGTTCCCGCTGGTACTAAAATAGCACTTTCAGGTTCAATCTTCTCTTCGAAGGTTAAATTATCTTCAGCATCACCCATTCGGCAAACGCCAGTTCCTTGTTCAATTCTTAGGAATTGGTCACTCTCTTCATGAACTTCTAGATCTATATCATCACCTGGTTGAATAGCTTGTACAGTCATTTGGAAATACTTACCTGTCCATACTGCAACACGATATTTATCATTATCTAATGTCCAAGCTTCCATATTTTCAACTAAACCTTGTTTTCCTCTATCTGTATATCTTTTATCCATCCTTAGTACCTCCTCATATACTTATATCTAAGTAGCCTTTATGTAATTTAGACTACAATCTAATACTAACACTTGAGTTCTTTTATGTTGAACTAAAGTGACATTAGGTTTAAATGTTCATTATTTATTAATAAGCAAAGACTAAAATAGCACTAAATTAATTACTAAACACTAAAAGGGTACAAAAACAAACGGAGCACTTACAGATTTTAATTCTGTAGTACTCCGTTTTATTAATTAAACTTAATTATTTAAGTCTTATCGCAAAGTAAATTTATTACTTTTTGACATCAAGTTTTCTTCTAACTACTACGATTACAAATGCTGTTGTGAATAGAACAATTGTCAACAAGTATGGAGCAACGTTCATTGTAGCGCCTGTCTTAGTAGCCGATTTCTTGCTTGTCTGTTTGGTGTTACCTTTATCGACATTACCTTTATCAGTATTACCTGGCTTATCGCTTTGGCCTGGCTCATTTGGTTTACCTGGTTCTGATGGTTTGCCTGGCTCGAATGGTTTGTCTGCTGACTTAACACCTAATCCAAAGTTTGAGAAGCCATCTGTTGTGAAGCTAATTCTATTACCTTCTTTTTCATAGCTTAACTCTACTAAACCAGCTTGAGTTTCATGTACCAAGACTGTCTTATCTGAAACATTTGTCTTTGGAGTAAATGCTAACTTAACTGTTCCGTTTGCTTTAACTTCTTCACCCTTAGCATTCTCTAACCTAATATCGTAGATCTCATTAAATGTATATTGATCAGTCTTAATTGCATTATTTGCTTTCTCTGCAAATACTAAGAATAAATCTTCATCCATCTTCAAGTTATTTTCCAAGATCTCAACATTCAATATCTTAGCTAATGCACCTTTAACAGTTAACTCATATTTGACTTTTTCTAATTTACCCATAGACTCATTTAATTTAGCTACAGCTTCATCTAATTCTTCTTGGGCAGCTGCGTCATCGTTTAATAGTTTTTCAGCCTTGGAAATTTCTTCTGCTAAATTAGCAAAGCTTTCTTCAGTGTAGTCATCAGCCTTAATTTCTTTAGCCTGTGCTACCAAGTTTCTAAGCTCTGTGTAGTCAGTTAATTTTTCCCATTCTGCTACTAAAGTAATATCTTTGTTGACTATCTCATCACCATTTAGTCCTAATCCATCTAGTGTCCATCTTAAGAATTTATATCCACTGCGGACTGGCTCATCTGGTAAAGCATCTTTCAAAAGACTATTATTAGCAACTCTTTGACTTGTCATTTCTGGAGCATTTTCATAGTTAAGATCAAATGATACAGTTCTTACTAGAACTAATGATGCCTCAACAGCTTCTAATTTAACTATTTCGTTATCAACGTGAACTTGATCTGCTTCAGGTGAATCTAATAATTCTTTCGCACTTCTCAAAGCTTCGTCTAAAGCATTCAAGCTCTCAGCTGTATATTTATCTCTATCTATATTGCTCAACTCATCATATTTGTTTTGCAATTGCTCTTTGTCAGCTGGGGTTTCAATTGAACCAAATAGTTCAAACTCATGTAGCCTAATTGCTCTACCGTAATCTCCACCTGTACCAGAATCTAGTATATTTACTTTAATGTAGCGAGCTTTACGTTGTGCAGCTTCTCTTAGATCTAACTCTGCAATATCCTCTTCATTATCAGTAAACTTAGCAATTTCTAACCAATTATCAGGATTATTTGCTACAGCTTCATCAGTTAAGGTATTAGGATCTACACCTTCACGCAAAATTTCAATTGAAGCGGATGCTGTATTTATACCTTTATCGAAATTCCATCTTTCATAAGGGAATGCGCTATGGAATTTAGCTAAATCTAATACGTACTCTTGTCCTAAATCTATTACGAACCAACCTGAGGCTGTAATTTCACCTGGAGTCCATTTTGAATCTAGCTTTCCATCAACTATTTTTTCAATTTCTTGTCCTGGTGTAACAGTGTTGTTTACCTCTCCATTTTCATCATAAGCGTTATATGCTAACACTTGTTTGTTTAGAGCTATATTCTCTTCTGCTACTACAGCATATCTCTCTAAGTTACTTATTGACTCAGTTAGATTCTTAATTTGCTGTTCAACTTCAGCTTGTGAAGCACTTGGTAAATCTCTAACAGCTTCAGCTTCTGCAATAGCTTCTTTTAGTTTTTGAATTGATGCTTCTGTATATCCTTTTTCTGGGATAGCTTTAGCTTTTTCTATCATCTCAGAAAGTTGATCTTTATTTACATCAACTCTTGGAGTTACAAATACTGTAATCTCTACATTTTTAACACTTTGGTCAGCAAAGACAAGCTCTAATTGACCTAGATATTTACCTGCTTTTTCGGTATCAATATTATCTACCTTGCTTATAATTTGAGTGCCTTCAGGTAAGTCTGCCTTATTAACTAATCCTTGCTCTAAGTCTAGTTGCTCACCCTCTTTGATAATAACATCTTGAGTCTCAGGTTTGAATTTGGCTTGTAAAGTATTATCTCTTACACCAACAATCTTCAATTCAGAAATTACACCTGAGTCCCATCCTGATGATTCAACCACTACAAATCTATAGTAACGATCTGTAAGTTTTTCTAGGTCTCTTGCTACCTGGAAGCCCTCATTGCCGCTAAACTCAGCAACTGTCTTCCAATTATCTTGATTTGCTAAGAAAGCATTGTCTTTCAATTGTTCATCTGTAGCTTCTACATTTAATACTTCAAGACGAGCTGATTTAATATTTCTGACGTAGTAATCAGGATCATCTTCTTTATCTGAGTATAGTATCCATTTATCAGCTACTGGATTCTCACCTATATCAAAGGCGAGCCATAGTTTTTCTCGGAATCCTCCTCCCCATGCTTCATATTGTGTCTTTAGGTCACCATCAAAAGCTAAATCTCTATGGCCATCTTTATTTGAACCTAAAATCTTAGCATTAAGAGCTAGGTTTTCTTGAACTTCTTTACCTTCGCCAATTATGTAATTGGTTTTACCTACTAAGTTTCCTTCAGGGTCGAAGTAATTAACAACAAATGTTTCGGTCTTAGCTGCAGAAATTGGATTCTCAACCATTGCTGTGCTTGAATCGAATATCTTAGCTGTATAGTTTGAGTAGTCGCTCAAATTATCTTCTAGAACGAAGTCTGGGGCAATTACATCTTGGCCATCGATTTGTAGCCCTTTCAAATCGAGGTAGTTATTTTCACGAATTGTCTTATCGCCCTTCAAGGCTTCTAAAACATCATAAGTAGTACCTTCAGAAACTTCATATTTGAGTTCTTTAGGTAGTTGAGGATCATTGTATGCAACAGGTCTTTGCATATTGAATTTCAAGTTTTCACCCAATTCAACGCCATTACCTTCTAGAACTGCTTTTGCTGCATCCAAGAATTTTCTTTCTACAGTACCTTCCATTAAATCTAATTTATTGTTTGAAATATCTACATATTTTAAATTTTTTGAAGTAGAAATATCCTTAGCCTCTATCTTCTCTAATGATAAACCTGATATATCTAAACGTTCTAGTTCTGGAAGTTCACCTAATTCTATACTCTTGAGAGATTTAGCTAGGTTCTTAACTTCTTTAAGTTTAGGATTTTCTCCTAATTTTAGAGTTGAAAGCTTTTCAAATTTATCCATACCACTTAAGTCTTTAACATCTAAGCCTACTAAATCTAATTCACCACTATAGGTTTTTAGGAGCTCACGATATTTACCAACTTGTGATCTAACTGCCTTCAACAACTCTGGATCAGGGAAATCTGTTTCATCAATGAATTCCGTCAATTCAGTTAAAGTATTGTCTTTTAACTGTACTAATATAGCTTCTGATCTATTAGCTGAATAGTCAGTTAATACAATTTGAATTAATCCTTCATTCTTAGGTAAGGTTAATGGAATTTTGTTAGGGAAATCTTTAGATTCTGCTCTTACAAATGTTCTTACTGGAGTTGTTAAATCTTCGAAGTAATATTCTAATTTATCCCAATCTTCAGTAATTGGTGAGTGTAATAATAGTTGGTTACCATTATCTATCTCCATTTCTTTAACAGAATATGGTCTTGTATAACTATCATATAATCTTCCTCTATAGCTTGCTGATGCTACACTTTGTCCACCAACTATACTTTCTATTGTCAGATCGTATCTATAACCTTCTTTCAATGGTATATCTAATGACTCACTTACTGAGCTTCCATCGACATCAAATTGGAATGAAGTTTTCTCTTCTGCTCCCTCTGGAACATAAAGTGCATTAACAGTTATTCTATAAGAATCTGGATTTCCAGCAGCTGGAGCATTCCATGAAACATTGATCTTACCTTTTTCGTCTGCCATCTGAACTTTGTTCTCTCTCAATATTTCTTTGACTTGAACATTTTGAGCTGCATGACTTCTAGATAGACTTATTTCTGCTGGTGCACTATATTCACCATTCTTGCTAATAGCAAATAATTGTAATGTTATATCGCCACTTAATCCGTTTAAGTTTTTAACATAAATATTCTCGTTGAAATTACCACCTAGGAACACTTGTTTACCGGATGAATCTTTAGCATAAACTTCGTACATATTAACTTCATCGAAGCTTCCTAGATTCCAAGATAAGTGTAATTGTCCATCGTGGTAATGTTTGTCTACTTTAAATCCACTTGGAGTAGATGCTGCAGCTTTATTATTGCTTACTGCTAATCTACCAATATTCATTTGATAGTTCTCTGCTTGACCATCAATTTGCAGACTAATCTTGGCAATTTTTCTTCCTGCGTAAGCGGATAGATCAACTTTTTCACTAACCCAATTGCCAGCAGCTTGAGAATTTTTCAGTTCAACAAGTTCAACTGCATCAGCTGCATCTTCAAATTGAAGTGCTAAGCTCATCTTCGCACTATCATTTGATACTTTTTTATAAGTTATGTTAAGTTCACTAGAATTATCTACAGTAATATCAGTTTTGAATAAGTTAACTTTATTACTTTCAGTCAATTTTCCATACATTACTAATGAACTACCACCGTTATAAGCACCTACTTGCTCATAAGGTAAATTCATTGCTTGATTATTAGCATCAAATCTTACATCTGATTTACCGTAATCATAATCTACAGAAAGTTTATTGCCTGTACTCTCTACCCACCATTGCCATGAAGGAAGAATTGATTGTAATGAGATATTAGTCCATAACTCATCTTTTGAAACTTGACCGTTTAGGAAATATTGACGACCTTTTCCTGTATTAAAGTCAGAGTAGAAGTTACTGCCGCTAATTACAGATCTAGCTGGGGCGAAGTCAGCAACACCAGCCCAACCACTTGCATCATTAACAACAACATCAGGTCTACTGAATCCTGATTTTCTTCCTGTATCTGTTGGATCTGATTTAACACCAGAGAAATACATTCTTTCTCTTTCTTCAACCATCCACTGGAATTGAGGTAATTGATAATCTGGATATGCTTCTTCGCTTCCTTCAACATTAATACCTCTTTGGTACATGTCAGATGGTGTAAACAAGGCTAAAGAGGTAACTGGACTCTTCTTACCTGCGTTTGCATTTTCATATAAATTTTCAATTTTAGTTGAATTATGTTTACCGCCAAAGCCACCTTGGTTAGCCTCAACACCCATGAATACTTGTTTAATTGGGTCATAGCCATTACTAACTGCATAATCGTAGCTTGACTTATCATACCAGCCATAGTTTACGAATACACTATCTGAGTGTTTTAGATTTTCAGCTTTGGAAGCATTAAAGCTACTATTTGTATCGTAATAGTTTACATACATTCCTTGCTCACGCAATTGGTTATTAAAGCCATCCCAATCTTTTCTATTACTGTACTCTTCTGAGTTAATGAACCAACCATCAAATCCATAGTAATTAGCCATCTTGACCATATTATCAGCAATAATGTAGCGACCATTCTCATCCTTGATAAAGAATTCATCTACAGTTTGTCCTGGACGGAAAGCTGGGTCAACATAGAGAATCGCAATTGATTTAACACCATTTCTATGTGCAGCGTCAGTATATGCAGGGTTTGGTATATTCAACAAACCGAATTCAAATCCACGATTTCTCCAATCGCTGGTTTTCGGATCATATAAAGCTGATGGTACTTCTGCTGTAGCAGCACCATGCCATGGTGACCAATAGTCTACATATTGCCAAAATTGTAAAACATTCTCGGCATACGTATCATTCAAAGCTGTACTATTAAAGAAAGAGTTTCCATAGTCAGCCTGCATCAACATAATTTCAGATTTTCCATTTAAATCAGGATTAATCTGTGTATCTTTGTTGTGTCCTATTCTTGTTTGCAAAGGCACTCTAGAACGTAGCATCTCTGCGTATGGATCTGTTTCAGGACTCCAGTTCAACATAGAAACTGCTCTATATCCAACAAAATGTGGTTGAGCACTTCCCATATCCAGAGGCCAGTTATCAGCGCCTAATTTAATAAAGAAAATAAAAACCAAAGCAAATGTTAAAAATGAGAGCGTAAATCGCTTTGCTTTACGGTTTTTACTAGATATATTCCTCATACAATACCTCCATCTGTGCAAAAAATATTTTTTGTTCGTCGTTGCACAGATCAATAATTTAAACTTATACCTTATGAGCAACATTGTCAAGAAATTATATGCTTTTATTGGTCAATTTTAACAACTTTTGCCATTATCAGTTATTAATTTAAGAATTCCGCTGTGTTTTTGTGTGGAAACTGCCATAAAAGAATTTTTCTATTTATGCTTTTACACAATAAAAAACGTTAAAACCAATGATGATTTTAACGTTTAAAAACTATTAAGTTTCTTTTCACAGCAAATTTTCAGTAGATAAACTATAAATCTATACTACAATTCTATTCTCTATCCCTTATGAACTTCTGCACTAATTGGATAATGGTCAGATGGATAAATACCATTCTCAGAAAATCTTTCCAATTTTACATTTCGCAAAGACCAAGGTTTGCTGACAAAAATATGATCAATTGGCATACCTTCAACCTCACCTGTATATACATGGAAGCTTAAAGAATTTTCTTGTTCTTCACTAGTCATACTATCAAAAGAATTATTAAGCTCTGGATTATCTAGCAATCCCTTAATATCGTCCAAATCTGGTGTAGCGTTAAAATCACCTGTCAAAATCGACTCTAAACCTTGGAAATGATAAGACTCAATAATCTGACTCATAAGAAAAGAGGAATTGACCCTTGCCTCAACTCCTGCATGGTCAAAATGAGTATTTAAAAATACGAACGCTTGCATATCCACTTTATCTTCAAGAATAAAGAAACTCGCAATACGCTCAAGATCCCCATCCCAACCTTTTGAGTATTTTACATCAGGAGTTTCAGACAACATGAAACTATGCTCATATAGTACATTGAACCTATCTTTTTTGGCTAAAACAGGAGTCGCTTCAGTACCTTCCTCCAAAGATCTCGGCTCACCAAAAATATAATAGGTTTCTTCAAACTCTTCTTTTACATCTTTAAACATATGTTCCTGAGCTTCCTGCAAACCAATTAAATCCGGATTAACTTCTCTAATCAAATTAAAAGCAACCGCTTTTCTTTCTGCCCATACATGAGGGTCGTCCGGATTATCCATACGCAAGTTATAACTTAGAACTTTAATACTATTATTATCTTTTTCCTTGCTTGGGGATGTCATACCTATATTTTCGTTCATCTCATCACCTTTTCTTTTATATTTATCAATTTCTTTAATAGAGAGTTATTAATTACATCATTCTTAAACAGAAAAACCCCAGCTCTTTAATCAACTCTGTAACTTCAGCTTGATTCATAGTACTGGGGCCATAAATTAATTTTACATAAACCTCAACTTAAAATAATAAGTCTAATTAAGTTTTGCTTCTAAATTTTCTAAGAATTCCAAATCACCTTGTGGGTTAAACACAACACTTTTACCATCGATCAAGGATTTGAACATTGCTTCTGATACTGTATCAACACTGATAAACTCAGGAATTAGTTCTAGGGATGATCCTTCTGCTTCCAATGCTCTAGCATAATCTTGGTAAGCTAAGTATACGTTGAAGTATTGTGCTTGTGTTGCATCTAGGTAAATGAATTTTGGCATGTGGCCAACTGTCTCACCATCAGCATAGTGTGCATACTCTGGTCTACGAGTGTGCTCCTCAAAATATTCTTTAGCCGCTGCAATATTCTCTAATAGAGTCTTGTGTGCATCTGCAGAGTTAAGTTCTTCAGATTGCGCTTCTAAATGTTCAATGCTCTTCAATAGAACATCTATTTTTACTTTCTCCTGCATTGCTAGTGTACGCTTTACATTAGGTGCTGTTTCATAGTGATTTCTCATCTTAACTAGAATATCACCTACGGTATATGTCTCAAATTCTTCTACAGGGAATTCATTTTCTTGTAAAACAGCTTCCTCAGCGTGCAAAGCTGATTTCAATTCATTTAATTCTTTCTCTACTAAATTTAAGTAAGTCATACATTACCCTTTCTATTATGTACTCTCTCATTAGCACTAATCATAAAATAATTAGATTACCTTCTACATATTATACTAAATTCAATTTATTTTCTTGACTTAATCGGTAATTTTTTAGCATCTAAGTAAACTTGTGTGTTTTCTTCAACAGATTTAGTAATAAAGGTACCACCACCTATAATTACACCATCACCTATAACTGTATCTCCACCCAATATTGTGGCATTAGCATAAATTACTACCTTATTTCCAATAGTTGGATGACGTTTAACTTCTCTCAACTCTCTTCCTTCTTTCAAGGACAAAGCCCCCAGAGTCACACCTTGGTAAATCTTTACATTATCACCTATAACTGTAGTTTCACCAATAACAATTCCTGTACCATGATCTATAAAAAAGTTTTTGCCGATTTGAGCACCTGGATGGATATCTATACCTGTTATTTTATGAGCATACTCTGACATCAACTTTGGGATTATTGGTACGCCTGCCTCATAGAATGGATGAGCTAATCTATATATTACAATTGCCTGATAAGACAGATAGGAAATAGCAATTTCCATTCGTGATTCTGCTGCAGGGTCGCCTTCATAAATAGCTTCTAAATCTCCCAACAAAAGCTCTAAAATTTCTGGAAGTTGTGATAAATAATCATTTAAGATTTTTTTCGCATCTTTACGACGTTCAACTTTTTCAAGGTTCTTCATTTCTGGTTTTAAGTTGAGACTTCTGCAAATCTCCACTTCCATTATTTCAACAAACTGAGCCAACTCTGCAGACATATCCAAATGCCCTTTGTTTGAGAACTCTGGGAAAATTATAGATCGAATTAACTCCAGAGCCTTCTCAACTTGAGCAATCTCTGGAATAGCTTCTACATTTTCCTTATTCAAATTATTTCTCTGACAAACTAAATCTAGTTCAGTTAATACATTCTGATATGAGTGCATATACATCTCCGATAGGATTATTCTTCAACTGGTTTAAAAGTATCTGTTGATAAGTATCTGTCACCTGAGTCTGGTAAGACTGTAACAACTTTTTTACCTGCAAACTCTGGGTTTTCTAGAACTTTTCTAGCTGCTACCAAAGCTGCACCACTTGAGATACCAACTAATAGACCTTCTGTTCTTGCTAATTCTCTACTTGCTTCTTTTGCAGCGTCTGTATCAACTTGGATTACATCATCTAGTAAATCTTTATTTAAATTATCTGGAATGAACCCTGCTCCAATTCCTTGAATACCATGTTTACCTGGGTTTTCGCCTGAGATAACTGCAGAAGTATTAGGCTCTACTGCAAAAATTTTAATTTCAGGATTCTTCTCTTTTAGATATTTACCTGCACCTGAAATTGTACCACCTGTACCTACGCCTGCTACAAGGATATCAACTTCACCAGCTGTTTGCTCCCAAATTTCTACACCTGTTGTAGCATCGTGATAGGCGGGGTTTGAAGGATTCTTGAACTGTGAAGGAATAATTGAGTTCTCAATCTCTTCATTTAATTCTTTGGCTTTTGCAATTGCACCATTCATACCATCTGCTCCCGGGGTCAAAACCAACTTCGCACCGTAAGCACTAATCATTTTTCTTCTTTCTTCAGTCATAGTATCTGGCATTGTGAAAACTGCTTTATATCCTCTTGAAGCTGCAATAGCTGCTAAACTAACAGCCATATTTCCTGAGCTCGCCTCAATGATTGTAGAACCCTCTTTAAGTTCTCCAGCTTTTTCCAAAGCTAAAATCATACCTAAAGCTGTTCTATCTTTAACAGAACCACTTGGGTTTTGGGCTTCTAGCTTAAAAGCAAATTCGCTATTTTCTAAACCATGTGATTTAAGCCATTTATTAGGTTTAAACAAAGGTGTTTTGCCTATTAATTCTTCCATATTATTTACTATATTCTTTTCCATGTTTTTCTCCTTTTTTAAATAAAAATGATATTAGATTAGACCTGCACATCTATATACTAGCGAGCTAAGACGTTCTTTGATCCAATCTAATACCATTATAAAAACAATTTTTTCTATTTTAGTAACAAGCCTACTTGTCAAAAAATTCTTTTGTGTTTAGTCCATAAATGTTTCCGGGAAAAAGTTACTGTAATACTTTGTGGCATCAGCAACAATTGAGTTATGTGCTAGAGCTCTTAATCTAAACGCTGCTTTACCATCATTTCTCTGAATAACTCTGTTGGTAAGAATTGTTATAACCAAGCCATTCATTTGATCAACAATAATTGAAGTACCAGTAAATCCAGTGTGTCCAAATGCATCATCGCTCAGAAGTTCACCAAAAGATGTATTTTTGCTACTAGCTAAGATAAATCCTAAACCTCTATCTTGAGCAAGGCCTTCTGTATAGTTCAATTTAGCTTTATCCAAGGTTGCATAACTTATAAAACTTTCAGCTGCTTGCTCTAAGTCATCACCTTCAGCATAAACAAATCCACTATTATATAAAGTTTGACCATATCTCATAACATCATGTAAAGTACTGAACAAGCCAGCGTTAGCACTAACACCACCTTGGAATCTAGCATTTTCGTCATGAACGACACCATTCAGTGCTTCTCCTGTGGTAAAGTCTGTTGTTTGAGCGACTTTAATTTTACTAGTATCAATAGGACCGTAAGATGTGTCTTTAATACCTAAAGGTTTTACAACTTCTTCTTCAAATAGTACATCTAATGTTTTACCTGAGATCTTCTTCAAAATTTCACCAAGTATTAAGTAACCCATGCAGCTGTATTCTTCTACTTTTCCAGGTTCATTTTTTAACTCTCTATGGAATAAGACATCTCTTATCTCTTCAGAAGAACTACCTTTTGCTTCTTCCCACATTTTATAATGTCCCGGTTGCCCACTAGTATGTGACATCAATTCCAAAACGGTAGTATCCTTTACAGTTGTTGCTTCTGGGAAAAAGTCTCCAACCTTGTCATAAACTCTCAGTAAGCCTCTATCAATAAATCTCAAAGCTATAGAAGTTGTTGAAAAAATCTTTGATATACTTGCTAAGTCAAATCTTGTATCTTTGTCGATCGGTTTTGCATCA
This sequence comes from Fastidiosipila sanguinis, assembly GCF_002998295.1. Classification (GTDB taxonomy): domain Bacteria; phylum Bacillota; class Clostridia; order Saccharofermentanales; family Fastidiosipilaceae; genus Fastidiosipila; species Fastidiosipila sanguinis. The sequence goes on along the minus strand of NZ_CP027226.1, from coordinate 41,712 downwards.
GTTTCAAAAGAAGTTTCGCCAAAATACTCTTCAACAACTGTCTCGCCATAAAGTGAAATTCCTAGTGCAGCTCCACTGAAAACTTTTTCGTCCACACCTGCTTGAATGATCTCTTTGACTCTTGAAAATGCCTCGCTCATTTTTATACTCCAAATTTATTCTATTTTCTATTTGTATTTTATTTAGAAGTAAATACTAAAACTTAATTAAATCTGAGCAAACCCCTAGAACCAACGTCTCTTGGCTTTTTTTGCTCTTTTTACGTCTTTACCTATTTCTTTGTAATCTAAGTAATATAGTACAAAGTAAACTCCTGTCACTACTAAAAATGTTTTAGCAACTGCTTTTATTGTCTTTAATGTTTGCATAGTACTTCCTCCAATACTTTTTAGACTTATATCTATTTTAACGCAAATCTTAAATCTTAAAGGTATATTTATTTCGATTTACCAAATTCCTATAAGATAAATCCTTGATCTCATGATCAATATAAACAAAACCCTAATCTTCGCAGATTAGGGTTAAGCTCATTATTCCTTAATCAAAATCAAAGTCAAAGTCGAAGAACTTATCATCATCAACTTCTAGTTTGTAAACTTCACCTGATTTTGCATCAATATCTATGTCGTACTCTTTGCTATCAGAACGAACCTCTGCTTCATACTTAACTAGATTATCATCTTCATCTAGCTCAATTGAGTGTACAAAAGGATTTGTGAAGTCTGAGTTAGCCTTGATTTTCTCTATAGCTTCTTCTATTGACATAATTCCAGCTGTTTTAGCTTTAATCTCATTGTAGTCATCACTTTTATCTTTTTCGTGTTTAACAATTTCACCATTTTCTGCATTGAACTTAATTTCATGCTCTACTCCTGGTGCCTCTACCTCAACTTCGTATACATATGTGTTACGTTCTTTATCCAAGTCGATTTTTGTAACTATACCTTCATTTCCAGCTAAATCTAAAGCCTTCTTGCTTATGTCTACGATGCTTAAAAATTTAATGTTTGAAGTTTCACCTTCAGTAGCTTTAGTTTCTGCAGCATCAGCTGATGATTCATTAGCTGATGTCTCATCCATCTTATCATCTTCTACTACATTTTCTGTAGTTGTATTTTCAACATTCTCAGAACTTGCAGCTCCAGCATCTGCTGTAGGCTTTGTAGTAGTTCCACAAGCAGCTAAGGTAAGTGCTAAAGCTAAACTTAATCCTGTACTTAATAATTTTTTCATGTTTTTTCCTCCATTTAATTGTTTAACTTATCGAGATCTTATCGAAAAGTTATCTTACATTATAGGCGGAAAATATGAACAGCCCATGACCTCAGCATAAATATTATAAACACATCTGGATCACTTAGCAGCATGCCAGGACAACTGAAATATTAAATAAAACGATCTTCTTTTGGCGAAACATTGTTTTCAAAAATAATATCAGGATGCACAGTTTTTTCATATTCAAAGACAGGCTCATTTTCCGGATGTAGAGGATACCAGACTTGTGCCAAAAACTTATTAAACTTGGCTCTGTTACCATAATTCCAGCTCTTGTTTTCGCATTTCGGACAACCATGTCCAGCATGCAAAATCAACCTCGGTGAAGCACTAAACTCATGGCCGAAAGCACAACGCATCTCCAATTTATTTTGCCAGTTACCTGTTTGCATCGACTTAGATAGTAATTCTCCACCTCTAAATTCCACAGCAGCTTTAACATCTTCATAAGTCAATTCTGACTCAGGTTTAGTGTCATCGTACCCATGGTCAATTTCTACAACATCATAGAGATTAAGGGGTCTAAACAGCTCGTCAGGCAACTCTGCAAATGAACTTGGCAGCGATTCCCAATACTCTTTACTGCCCCAATAAGCAGCAATATATGGCTCTCCTAATTGCTTAACGCCTCGAATTGTACCGCCTTTTCTTTTTCCTAAGCTTCTAAACAATCTGCGAATAATCCAAGCAATTAACTTCTGTACGCCAGCCCAATTACGCATCTTATAAATCCATTTCGCAGACCTTCCAATACGCTTAGCATACTCTTTATAAAAATAATCTAAACTATTAGTTCTAAACTTAAACTGCTCCTCAAGCTTATAAGAGTCTAAGAAATATTGTCCATGAAAGTTATTTGAGGCAATAACCTTCGGCTCTAGAGCTTCTCTAACTCTGTGAAAACCTACAATGGCAAAAACTCTTTCGTAAAGCTCAATACCACTAGCTCTATTAGTATCTCCACCACCCATGTTATAGCAATGTTGCCAGAACTCTTCAGGGATCTCATTTTCCTTGATTTGGCGACAAAAACTTCGCAAAAGCTCAGCAGAGTCACTATCTGAAATATATTCCAATACATTATTCAAAGGATTATGTAAAATGATCGGTTCAAAAATTTTAGTCATGCCGCTACCGACAATACCTGTTTGCCTGAAGCTAACCCAATATTTCAAGCCTGACTCTATAACAGCTCTCTCAGCTGCAACTTTACTAACAGCATAATAATCATAAATACTTGGTTTAATTGGATCGCCAATTCTTCCCCAATGAATAGGTGGCAAGCGATCTCCAGTCTCTGCGACTGTTCCAATATAAAGAAATTTAATGTCGTTTTCTTTTCTCTCTTCTTTTATAGCATGCAATAAATTATATGTGGATCCAAGATTTACTTCCATGGCAAGTTGAGGGTTTTTATCTGCTAAAGGAGAAACTAAAGCTGCTAAATGTAGGACTATATCTACATTACGCACTGCTCTCCTACAATCATAGTAACTGGTCAAATCTCCCCAAATTACCTCTAAACCACTTCCAAGGAATTCCTCATATTTTGCAATTACAGATCTGTCTCTTTCACTATCTATAGCAAAAACAACAATATCTTGAATATCTATATCTTTAATTAACGCTGCTAAAGTCTCCTCTCCCATAGAGCCGGTGGCACCAGTCAGCAAAACTCTTTGTTTTCTCATTAAAACTCGTCCCTTCCCATTAGCATAGATAATAGATAGTTCATGCTTTTATTTACTATTCAGTATACAGTAAGCACTGAACAACTGAATAGATCCACCTATAAGATTAACACATTTCTCTTGGATATTCGCGGCAGTTTTGCCTGTTTTTACTGTGTTTTTTCGATAAAAAAAGAGTTGCGAGGCAACTCTTTTTAACTATCTAAATTTATTAACATTTAATATAAATGCCAAATTTTTAAATTCTCATCATTCTCTTCAAATCTTTGTTTAAATGATTTACCTTCTAACATAAATGAATCCAAAAATACATCTTGAGGTGTATCAAGAGGCATTGTGAAAATAGGATCTCCTGAATTATCATAGGACTTTCTAACCGATAGTCCTGGACCATCATAGTCTATAGAGTAACCCTCGCCTTTATACTCAATAGTAAATTTTTTACTGCGACTGTAATACTCATAAACTTCTTCAACCCATTTTTTATGCTTATCTTCATCCATCACATTCTTTTGTTTATTTTCCATTTTTATAATCTCCTGAAATTTAATCAAGTAACTGATACAGATCTTCAAGATTAAATTTTAAAAAGCCTGCAAACCACGATGGTTACAGGCTTTAACCTTGGTGGGAAATGTCGGACTTGAACCGGCGCCCTCATGCATGTGAAGCATGCGCTCTAACCAACTGAGCTAATTGTCCGTACCATTTATTTAGACAATTTTACTCTTTTTGTAACGATAATTCTACTATGTAGGAAGTTCAGTTTAAAACTCTACATACTCCGTTAAAATTTTCTTAAATAGACTATCACTTATAAACTATAAAACAGGTGGCCTCCAAACGAGAAACCACCTGTTTCAGAAAAATTATATTACTTCTAGGCTAATGCTATCACTTAAGTATTAAGCATCCCCATTCAATCTTCTTCTGACAATAATTATTGCTAAAGCTACTCCCAACATAATTATTGGTAAGCTTGCAAACACTACTGTCTCTCCAGTTTTTGTCATGTCTGCTTTAGTACTTGAACTTGGATTTACACTAGTACTTGTCTGATTTTCAGCCTTTTTAGCTTCAAATATAAATTCAGAGAAACTTGAAGTTGTAAATCTAGCCTTATTACCATTCATTTCAACTGAAAGGTTTTCTTTTTCACCGTTACTCAATACGTGAGTTAGGATAATTTCTTCACCTTTTTCAATCTCAATGCCTAAGTTTAATTCAATTGTTATATCTCCTTGTGCTTGTACCTGTTTGCCATTGCTATCGAATAGTTTAATATCATAAACTTCACGTTTGTTTGCAGACTCAACTTTTTCTATTCTTAAGAAATAACCTGCATGCTTACCTTGAACATCAACAATTTTAACGTCTTTGATTGGTGAGTCCTTCGCTAAACCTAGTCTATTTGAATCATCTTCATCCACAATAGGATCAGTAGGTTTACTTGTTGGTTTTGTAGGTTCAGTTGGTCTTGTAGGTTTTTCACTAGGTTCACTTGGTACTTCTGAACTTGTCTCTTTTGACTCTGAACTTGTTGCTGAGCTTGTTGTCTCTTCAGAAGTTTCAGATGGTTCAGTCACTTCAGGAACTTTTTCAGTTGTTGTAGAACTTGTACTCTCCACTTCTGAAGATGTATTTTCAGTTTCATCTGACTCTGTTGTTTTAGTTGTTTCTGATGGTTCTGTTACCTCAGGTTTTGTTGTTTCTGATGGTTCAGTTACTTCAGGTTCTGTTGTCTCTGATGTTTCTGTAGTCTCTGAAGTCTCAGTAGTGGTCTCAGTTGGTTCACTTACCTCAGGATCAAGTTCTACAAGTCCATCTATTCTGTTCTGTAATTTTGCTTTTACAGCATCTATATCCTCAGTTCTCAAATTAGGGTTAAACATAGCAGTTACAGCAAACTCTGTTGCTTCAACAATTTCTTGCTTCAACAAGTTGACTGAATTTTCTTCATATTTACTTGTATCAATGTCATTAGCTTTGTTTATTACTTCCCATAATTCTCTTAAACTATCTTGGGTTGACTTAGTAGGTTCTGGAGCTTTTTCCTCAAGACCTCCTAATGCATCAGATAGCTCATCTTCAGCAGCTTTAACTTCTTCTAGAGTAGATTCAGTATTTTCAAATACTGCTTTTGCGTTTTCTAAAGCTTCACTTAGTTTTTCTAATGACTCTTCTGTGAATTTATCTTGATTAATCAATTCCGCTTCATTAATTAGAGCTTCTAGATTTGATTTATCCACTTCAGTTATTCCGCTCTCTGCTAGCATTATTCTCTTCAACTCTTTTGATTGACTATAGTCAGTATGTTTAATAGTGTCGTCACCAAATCTCACACCATCTCTATCTATAGCATAGCCAATGATACCTGCTTTTTTACCATTTTGTGGTTGCCACTTAGCGTATGCCTCCGCTCTTGAACCTTCCACTTGATCAGATATATCATTCCAACCGTTACGGTCTCCTTCTTCATAGAAAGAGAAGCCTAGCATAAATTTCTCAGGCTCAATATATTTATTGAAGCCTTCCCATTGTCCATCAAGTGCAACTTGATCTGAAGATCTACCGTAAGCTTGTAGTAGAACATAATCTGCATAATCATAAATTCCGGTTAGAACAGGTTGCTCTGGATTCATATTTGTATCAATCATAAAGAGCTTGCCGTTTTGATGAAGTAGTCTTGCCATTTCTCGCATTACTTCAACAGATTGTTGCATAGTCTCTTCGTTCCATTCGGATCTACCAACTGTATCATGATACTCAATATCTACGTCAAGTCCGTCAAGACCAAACCTATTTACATAGTGGTATACCAAGAAAGCTGCTCTCTCTTTATTTCCTTCTTCTGTATTAGGGAAATTTCCAGCCCAACTTGAAAGGTCAAAATATGTATCCCTTACTGTTATTGTTCTTAGTACTCTTGTTCCTTGTTTGTTCAATTTTGGTACATACTCATTAGCAAGTTTGTCCCAGAATATACTGTAGTCTTTTGTGTCATCTGTAAACACAAATGCCATATCTACTTCTGCAGGAATTTCTCCAAATGAGTTTGGCATAATTGAATTTGGCTCAGCGTATTTATCATGCCAGGTTCTGAACCAACCACCGTACAATGGTTCTTTCAATTCCTTCATTTCTGGTTTGCTTGGTAGTTCCATATTTTCATACTTGAACAACCTAGCATCTGCCTCTTGTGCTTCTTTCAGAACATTTTCATTGGTTTTTGTACCAATTAACCTTCTAAAGTCTTCCTTATGTCTTTCTGCAAGGTTAGGTAGAGAATTTATAGCATCTAAAAGTTCAGCTTCTGTCAAACCTTGTGCAATTTCAGATTTATCAACAAATTCACCATGACTTGTAATCTCTGTTACTGCAAGTGATTTACCAGTCTTCGCTTTCATCTTAACTCTTATTGCTTTTGTTGTTACTTCTTCAAACTCAACAGTAGTTGTTCCATTTGCAACAGCACTTGAATGATTAATGTATTTTACTTCTTGCCAGTTATCATCATTGTCAAATACTGAACCTTCTGCATAAGAGAACATTTCTGGTAAAGGTTCAATACTATCACCTACGAATGTTTCAACAATATATTCTTCAGGCAATTGACAACCTGTATCGTAGAAAAAGTCTATATCTAAACTATTAAGTTTAACTTCTCTAGTATCCACTGGAGAGCCGAAAGCTAATGCAATCCAGTTCTCAGCTAGCTGATCATTTCTCTTCCAATCTGACCATCTGCTTCTAGGGTTGTCATCGTAACTTACAACACCATCGTTTACTTGTGAAATAATATCGGCTTCACTCCACTTAGCAAATGGAATTACATTATTTTTTTCTATACCTTTAAGTACTTCTTCTGGCTCCTCTCCAGTTTCATTACCTAAAAGATTATTCAATTTATCTATTTCTGCTTTAATTTCATCAGCTGTTACATTGTCAGATTCTAGAACTGCTTTTGCTGATTCTATCGCTTCAGCAGAGACATTATTATTCTCAGCTTCATATATCTTATCTCTCAATTCTGATATAAGCTCAGCATTCTCTGCGACTTCAAAACCAGTACCATCAACACCCATGATTTCGAATTCATAAATTCTAGCGACATTACCACTTTGCTCTGCTCTTAGGGCATCTAGTCTTACATATCTGGCTTCGGTCATGCCGATATTGTCTGAGGTAATTCCAGCTGTGTTATCTCTACGTTCTACAACTTTATGCCATTCTTTATCATTTAAGCTTACAGAAATATCGTAATCTTTAGTGTTCATATTGGAACCTTCACCACCAGCTTCAGCATGGAAAAGGTTGAATCCTGTAATTGTTTTTACAGATCCTAAATCAATTACAATATATGGTTGATCGCTAGAGTTATCACACCATTTGGTACTCTTGATACCATCAAAGGCTTGTCTATAACTTTCACTATAATTTACAAAACCAGAACCTGAAAATGCATCTGGAGAATTTACTTTACGAGCTAAGTTTTCTACGGTTAAATCTGAGTTTTCGTCATAGACATAAATGTAATTCTTTTTCTCTGCTTTACTGGTACCTACTTTGTTACTTGCTTCAGCAATTACTGTATATACACCAGCTTTTTCATATTTTACAACTACTTTATTTCCTTCTTGCTCTACTATTTCACCACCATTAATTACCCACTCGATTTTTGTGGTTGATGGAGAAGTTTTAGCTTCAATTTTAATCTCATCACCAGCTTTAGCAAATGTTGTCTCAGCATTGAAGTTTATATCAGGTGTATTCAACTTATTAAAAGTATATTTTACTTCTGCACCTTTATCTTTTGCTTCTTGACCAATAGCATTAACTGGATACACTTTGTATGTTATTTCATCAGCATCATTTCGTTTTTGATTCAACAAAGTAAATGCATTATTTGAAGTACTTGCCAATAATGTTTCTTCGCCATTATTAACTTCATATAGGTTATATGTGTATGCATTTTTACCTGCATCAGTCCAAGATAATCTGGCGCTCTCAGTCAAATCATCTTGAACAGTCTTACCAACTACTTTTAGATTTTCTATTTTATTTGGAGATTCAATTTCGCCATCTTCAACTAATGAAATTTTACCTATGAATATATTCGCTTCTTGAGCCTCATTTACTACTAGTTTTAAGCCAATTGATTTAACAACTTTATTTTTTACTTCGCTTAGATCAAAAGTAGATTTTGTCCAAGAATTTATACTTTCTGTATTACCAGCATCAAATTCTAGTGTTCCTTCGTTAGTCTCAAGAACTAGTTTAACTTTATCTGCACCCTTAGTTATAACTTCAGCAGTTAAGTTTTTGTCTGATGATAGTTGACTTGCATAAAGTTTAATAAATGATTCAGAACCAGCTGCCATATTACCACTTAGTTTTACTGAAGAACCTCCATTGAAAGCATCTTCATAGGTAAATCTAGCTTTTAGGCTATTTCCTTCGCCATTATCAATTATCCATTTATAAGTTGGCATAATATCTTGTAAACTTCTATTATTGAATGATCCTGGATTAATTATTTTACCTTCAGAGTATAAATTCTCACCAACACCATTATTGAAATTAGTAATGAATGGATATGAAATTACAGGAGTTTTTTCTACTACATATTTTGACATTCCATACCAATTACCTGTTGCAGAAATTTGTCTTGGATCATCTGCGGCGTTTATCCAGAAGTCCTGCTCATTTTCTTGGAATTTATCGACATCATGGTTAGCACCATTTCTCAAAGTCCAATCTGGACAATATAGAGCATAGGACAACGGAGCATCACCCTGACCGCTTCGATAAATATTCTCAGGAGTAGTCCTCATATTTGTACCGTGTTGTTGTACATCTAAACCTGCAAATACTTCATACTCATTTCTGCCTAATGATTTAGCTAATTCGCCTGAACTTCTCAACATATCTGCATTCCACCAGAAGTTTAAGAAAATAGAATCTGAAACTTTAGTATTGCCATCTTGGAAGAACTTAGCATTTCTATCATTAAGTTGATTCTGCCATGAAACACCTCCGCTAGGGAGCATAGAATCGTACCAAGTCAAATGCTGATTCTCAGGTTTATTTTCCTGATAGTATTTCATAAATTCTTGTAGAGCTGTTGCTGTTGCTCGGCTTACATTAGTCTCTTGGTTAATAAACCAACCATCAAAACCATAATAATTAGCCATTTCGATTAACTTATCTGCTACTGGAAATGAACCATCTTCTGCCTTAACAACAAATTCATCTACCCAAGTAGATCTACCACCATAAGCTTCTGGTGGGAAAAATACTGTACCCAAAACTGGTACACCATTTCTATGAGCGGAGTCTGTTAGGTCACCACTTGGAGGTACGATAATACCTTCACCTGCTGATCCTGCCCACGCTATCAAATAGTCTACGTATTGCCAGTTTGTAAAATTATAAACAGCCTTATCAGAGCCACCTTGTGAAGGAGTTCCTGCAGTATGCTTATTTGCGATTGCCAATGACATGACTTTAGCTTTTGTACTTTGATGCTCATTAACTGGTTCACCTTGTACTCTTGAAGCAAGAGGTACACGTGATACATTATAGATTGCATCACTATCTGTTTCTGGACTCCAGTTCAATAAAGTCTTAGGGAACAAAGCAGTTGATTCAGGATTATATTTATATTCTTGAATAGCTTCTTCACTCGAACTTAGACTCTCTTGAGCGCTTACGTTAATTTTCTCTGTTATTAATGCTGAGCTTAATAAAATGCTAAAGGCACTAATACCAGCAAGAATCTTACTAGATATTTTTTTCATCACACCCTCCAAATACGAATAAATAAATCAACAGGTTAAAGTATAGCCATCAGCCACAAATAAATCAAGTTTTTTGTGCAATATTACCAAACATGTTTTGAATAATCACATTAAGCTATTATATGAGCAGTCAGTACTAAGCAAATTCACAACTTTCTAATTACAAAACATACATTTCCCTAACATAATCAACATTCAAAAAACCTTTATTTAATGAAATATATCCTGATTCAAAGGAGAAAACGCTTTACAACTAGTTTTGAGATAAAAAATAGCACAGCTAGTGGATATCATCCTTTAGCCGTGCTATTTAGTAATTTTATAAATCTGCTAGTAAGGCCTTTAAACCTTTACCCTACTACTTATTTTTGTTCATTATATTCTTCACCCATTCTGTTGTTAGAGCATATCCTAAAAGGACAGGTATCAAGTAAAGCAGGTAATTCCAGCTTAGAATTCCCATATCTAAACTTATGGCTAAAGGCGTAAACGCAAGTGCCAAAACAGCCACTGTTACGGATAAAGTTAAGCCGACTAACACCTTAGCTGGTTTACTCTTAAAGAATGGTATTCTCTCAGTCCTCAGCAAGTAAATAATCAAAATTTGAGATATTGTACCGAAGACAAACCAACCTGCCTGGAAGTACATAGCTTGTTCTACTGTGTTGAAACCCATACCAAACCATAGTGCAATGAAGATACATATATCGAATATAGAGCTTACAGGGCCCATAATCCACATGAATTCTTGGATTTCTTTTGTATCCCATCTCTTTGGTTTGCGGACGTACTCAGCATCAACGTTATCTAGCGCTATACCCATTTGAGCAAAGTCGTTAAGTAGGTTCTGAGCTAGAATTTGTACTGGAAGCATAGGTAGGAATGGCAAGAATATACTTGCTACTATAACAGAAATCATATTTCCGACATTACCACTAACAGCAAGTTTCAGATACTTCATCATGTTTCCGAAAGTTTTTCTTCCCTCGATTATACCGTTTTCTAGTACCATCAAATCTTTTTCGAGCAAGATTATATCCGCTGTTTCCTTCGCTATATCAACTGCTGAATCTACAGAGATACCAACGTCTGCCTGTCTTAGAGCAGGTGTATCATTTATACCATCTCCCATATATCCAACTGTATGACCTTTAACTTGTAAGGCTTTGACAACTCTTTCTTTTTGCATTGGAGAAAGTTTACTGAATAAATTAGCTTTTTCTACAGCTTCTTGAAGTTGAGCATCACTCATCGTTTCTACTTCGTGCCCTTGGTAGTGATAATGTACGTCAATGCCAACCTTCTGGCATACTTTCATCGCTACACCTTCACTGTCTCCAGTTAAGACTATTGGTCTTACACCATACTCTTTAAGAATTCTAATAGCTTCTTCAGCGCTTTCTTTTGGTGGATCTAAGAAGGCTACAAATCCAATGAGAACCATGTCACTTTCGTCTTCAACTGAGAAAGCACCCGCTTCTGGAACCTCATTCTTTTGAGCAACAGCAATCATGCGTAAACCTGCATCATTATGTTCTCTATAGGTATTCATAGCAATTTTAATTTCTTGCTCCTCTAACGGCAAAACTTCCCCATTAATTTCAGCAAAGCTACAGATATCCATAACTTCTTCAACAGCACCTTTTGTGATTAGCTGACGTTTCCCATTCTTATCTTCAAGAACAACACTCATTCTACGTCTAGCAAAGTCAAATGGGACCTCATCAATCCTTTCATAGTCATTCAAGATATCGCTCATATCATATTTATTCGCTCTATTAATTACTGCAACATCTATTAGGTTTTTCAACCCTGTTTGGAAGTAGGAGTTAAGGTAAGCATGGCGTAACACTCTTCTATCATCCTGACCATTTAGATCCATGTATTTTTCTAGAACAATTCTATCCTCGGTCAAAGTACCTGTTTTGTCTGTGCAAAGAATATCCATTTCACCGAATGTTTGAATTGAACCAAGTTTACGAACAATAACTTTTCTTTTACTCATGTTAACCGCACCACGTGAAAGCGTAGTGGTCATGATTACTGGCAACATCTCAGGAGTTAGACCAACTGCTAGACTTACTGAAAATAATAAAGCGTTTAGCCAATCACCTTTGACGAAAGCATTAATCGCAAATACTATTGGTACCAACAAGAGCATCATTCGCAAAAGAAGTTTACTGACTGAATAAATGCCTCTATCATAACTAGATTCTGCTTTATCACTACTTGCTGCATCTGCAATACTACTGAAGTAAGTGTTAGAACCAGTAGTTAAAATTACTCCTAATGCACTACCACTAACCAGATCTGAACCCAGTAGTGCAATATTTTCAATATCAGTTAAATCTTGGTCCGGAGTCTGAACATCAACGTATTTCTCAATAGGTTGAGATTCACCAGTAAGAGCAGATTGAGAAATAAAAGTATCTTTCACTCTAATAAATCTAACGTCTGCTGGCAACATATCGCCTGATGACAAATAAACAATATCACCTGGAACAACTTCATCTATATTGATTTCAACTAATTCATTGTTTCTGTACACATGACAAGTATTAGCAACCAAGCTATGTAGACTTGCAGCAGCTTTGTCAGAGTTTCTACTTTGTATGAAAGTTACTATAGAAGATAAAGCCACCATAAATAAAATTATTATTATTGTAAGGTAGTCAGACTCTTGGCTAATAATAACGTCTGTAACAAAACTAACTGCAGCGATAATCAACAAAATTATATTAAAAGGGTTAATAATAGCCTCAAATAATCTGCCAAGCATTGTATGCTTATCAGCTTGTTCAAACTCATTCATTCCATATTGCTCTCGTCTAGCTTCAACCTCTGAGGTCGTCAAACCTTCAACTCTAGTTTCAAGCATTGCAAGAGTTTCGTCTACAGAAGCATTAGAAAACTTCTTTAAATTATCTATCTTATTTTTTTGTGTATTTCCCTGAATTTTAGGATCATTAGCTGATTTCAGCTTTTTGAATATTTTCATGAGAACCTCCATTCGCTCACCAAAAATAGCAAAGTAAAGACTCTCACTATTTTTAGTGATTAATTAAATTTTGTATCTGGATTTTCCTTTGACTTGTATAACTGGGATAAGTATCCAATTTAATTAACCTCCTATTAAACATCTTTTGACGTCAAAATAAAATCAAACGCCTATAAAGTTTACTTGACAAAAATTTGCTTGTCAATTTACATGGCTACTGCAATAGAAAGAATAGCGAACCTACTGCACCTTCTCCAAAATAAACTCAGCAATATCTTTAGCCGAATCAGCATTAGTATTTTCAGTCTGAGCTTTGCGCATAGTTGTCGCAGCCACTTTATCGTTAATTAATTTGTATGCTAGTTCTGCAAAACCTTCTGCACTATCTGCAGTCGCACTCATACCTTTTTTTATGAAATATTCTAAATTATCTGTCTCTAGACCTGGTATTGCACGAGTGTGTACCAAAGGAATATTTGCTACACAGGCTTCAGTACTACTTAAACCTCCTGGCTTTGTAAGCAAAACATCTCCAGCTCGCATATACAAATGAACTTTGTCTGTGAAGCCTAAAGCAATTACATTTTCTGAACCTGAATATTCTTCTTCAAATTCTTTTTTGAGCTTAGAATTATTACCAGTGAAAACGACAATATAAGCTTTCGGGGACTTTTTCAAAATACTGTCTGTTAGTTCATTCGCATTTCCAAATCCTGTACCACCCATCATGATTAGGTAGACGTCATCTTCTACTGGCAAGTTCAATTGCTTTCTTGCCTCTTCCTTACTTAAGTCTGCACTAAATTTAGCTGAAACTGGAATTCCTGAAACAATAATCCTATCTTCAGAGAAATCGTGCTCAAGAAAAGCTGCTTTGACCTCCGGACAAGATACAAAATAATAATCAACATCAGTTTTTGCCACAAATGGGTACATAGCATAGTCGGTAATTACTGCAAAAGTTGGGATTTTTAAATATCCTTCTCTTTTCAACTTAGTAACTGTTTCCATAGAGAACATATGCGTGCAAACAACCGCATCGTATTTTTCTTTCTTAATATGTTCATACAATTTCTTAGCGTATGTACTATTAAACCAGTAAGTTGGCGCAAAGAAAGAAATCTTGTCAGTTATTTCTGCGGTTCTGTAGAGGATTCCCCAGCCTTCTGCCAGACTATTAACTGCACCGTTGTACATATTAATGATCGTCTCTCTGGCTTTTTCGCTGAAGAAGCTCAGAATATCATACATTTTGCATTCCATGCCTTTGGCTTCCCAGGCTTCAATAATAGCTTCAGCCGCTCTATTGTGCCCACTACCTGTACCACTAGACAAGATTAAAATTTTCTTTTTTGCTCTATTTTCCAATTATTTTTCCCTAACTACCCTAACTAACTAATTAATTAAAATCGTCTTGATTATTAACACTGCTAGAATTTGTGTTTGTATTAGTGTTTGAATTTGCATTTATATTTTTGTTGTTATTATCTTGACCCCTAAAGAATTTATATGCAAAAAATGCAATAACCAAAGCGACAAGTACTAATCCTGGAGAAACAATCCATTTAGAGATAAAGTTAAATACTCCTCTTGTAAACCACAAGGCAATAACAACTACTACAAAAACTCCACCTGCTTTTAATAACGCTTTAAAATCCATATTTTTTCATTCCTTTTCTTTTAATTAAACTTTTTACTAATCAAATCTGTCACATACCGAGACCGTACGAATATATTATATTCCACTTTGCATACATTCTAACAAAAATACATCGCGAACAGTATAAGAATATAAGAAAACCAAAAACAAAAGCTACGTGACAAGATTTTGCCACGTAGCTCTAATAATCTATACAAAATTAATATATTTAAAATTAAAATCCTACATCAATGATTTGTATAACTCTAGGATTTCATCTAATTTTGCTTCTCTTGGGTTTCCTGGTGTACAAACGTCTGCCAAAGCATCTTTTGCGATCTCTGGTAAATCTTCTGCTTTTACGCCTAAGTCTGACAATTTCTCTGTCATTTCTACATCTTTAGCAATTTGTAGAACTGCATCACAAGCTGCATCTCTTGCTTCTTCAATTGACATAGATTCTGTATTTTCTACGCCTAAAGCTTTTGCAATATCTCTATATTTTTCACCGGTAAAGTCTTTGTTATAACGCATTACTGTTGGAAGTAAAATTGCATTAGCTTGACCATGAGCTATTCCGTACCAAGCACTTAGTGGGTGACTCATACCGTGGACCAAACCTAATCCTACGTTTGAATATCCCATAGCTGCAATATATTGACCTGTTGCCATATTTTCTCTAGCTTTAGGATCACCTTTTACAGCTGCTCTAATATTTGCACCAATCATTTCAATTGCTTTGATGTGAACCATGTCACTCATTTCCCATGCACCTGGTGTGATGTAACCTTCAATAGCGTGTGTCAAAGCATCCATACCTGTAGCTGCTGCTAATTTAGCTGGCATTGACATCATTAAGTCACTATCTACAAATGCAACATCAGGGATATCGTTAGGGTCTACACAAACAAATTTACGTTTATTAGCTGTATCAGTAATAACGTAGTTGATTGTAACTTCTGCACCAGTACCTGCTGTTGTAGGAACTGCGAAAGTCATCATGGCTTTGTGTTTAGTATCTGCAACACCTTCTAGGCTGACAACATCTGCAAATTCAGGATTTTCAATAATTATACCAACAGCTTTTGCTGTATCCATTGAAGAACCACCACCTATAGCAATTAAGCAATCTGCATTTGCATTTTTAACAAATTCTACACCTGCTTTAACATTGTCAACTGATGGGTTTGGATTAACTTCATCGAAAATTTCATAATCAATATTTTCTCTATCCAAAATAGCAGTAACATTATCTACTACACCAGCTTTTAGCAAGCCTTTATCAGTAATAACAACTGCCTTCTTTAATCCACGTCCTTTAAACTCTACTGGAATATTCTCAATTGCCCCTGCTCCGAAGTAAGAGCGTTCGTTTAAAATCATTCTATATGCCATAATAACCTCCTCCTAGCGTTCTTGCCAATAAGCAACAGCGACTATTTATCTATTAGCATTTTGTTCACACTTAATAATAACACTTACGGATAAAATTTATTAATTATTTTGTAAATAAGGCTGGATCCGGCGAACTTTCAGCTCTTTTCACAGGCAAAAATCTATTTATTACTCATAAGGTCAATTACAAAAACCATTCCCGCAGCACTTGCCTTAAAATCATAGCTGAATCCATAAAGGTCTAAAATATTCTTGACCACATAAAGCCCTAATCCATTGCCATCTTGAAGAGAATTCTTATCTTTAATTTCACTTCTATAGAAGATCTCAAAAACTTTTTTCAATTCTTTCTCACTCAGAACTTTTCCAGTGTTCTCTATATATAATTTGTTTTGGTCTGTATAAATGTGGATACTCCCAGATTCTTCGGTATATTTAACAGCATTACTGATTAAATTAGAAAGAACTTTTTTAAGAGCAGATTTGGCTATGTAAACATTTTCTCCTTCCAACTCTACACAAAGTTTGATTGATTTTGCTTTTATCAATACCTTGTACTCAGCCAGAACTTCGTTCAAAACTTCTTCGAGATCTAAAATTTCACTAGGACTATTAACTTCTTGCAATTTAGAAACATTAAGTATTTCGCTCATTAGTTCAGTCATTCTATCGACTTCATTAATACTCTCCGCCAGGTACTTATCCCTATCGGCATATTTACCAATGTTAAGCTGCATATTTTCCAGCATAATTCTCAGGCTTGCCAAAGGGGTTTTGAGCTCATGTGAAGTACTACGCAAGAAGTCTACTTTCTGCTTTTCTGTGTTGAGCATGTATTCATTTTTCTCTTGCAACTCAGAAATAATTTGTAGCAACTGATCATATACACTATTAACTTGTGATTTAAACTCACCAATCTCATCTTCAGAATCAATTTCAAAGAAAGCATCTTCCTCTAATTGCTTCATGCGTCTTGTAACTGATTTTATATCTATCAGAGGTCTGGTTATTCTTCTTGCGTAAATATATGACAGTATAGCCGCAGAAATTAAACATACAATCAAGGAGTATGGCAAAATGTCCAGGGTAAGTTCTTTGGCCTCATGGAAAAGTTCCTGTGAAGAAATCAGTTGAATCGTTAGTTCTTGCCCTTCAGCACTTTTTACTTTCCTATCTTCAATAAACAATGAGTTCTTATCACTACCAGGCATACGACCTACATTGTCATCTATAGGTACTTCCAGTTTACCTGGATTCAAATTTTGAGGATCTTTCAGGCTAACACTAATATCGTTACTTCTATTATAGAGATTTATAGATTTTTCAATTTCGCCCTTACTCAGTCCATATAAATTCTCTGCCAAAAGGTCTGCTTGAACACTGAGGTCATTTTTTCTATTTTCTAAATAAAGAGCTGGGAAAACTAAGTAAATTGTCAGGTGTGCAATAAGTACAACTGTCACTAGAATACTCAAAGTATATAAAAATGTTTTTGGTAAAATCTTCAGTCTTCGCATTGCACCTCTACCTTTGTACCTCAACCTTTGGACCTCAACCTCAGCAAATTACTTTCGTTGTAATACATAACCTACATTTTTTATAGTCTTAATGCAATCTAAATTTAACTTTTTGCGTAACTCTTTTATATAGGCATCAACAATTCTATCTATAGGCGCATCATCTACATCTTCCCAAATGTGATCCAAGATCTGGCTACGACTTAAGACTTGATTTTCGTTCTGACAAAGCAAGCGCAAAACTTCAAATTCCTTGGTAGTTAGCTTAACTTCTTGACCCTTGTAAGTTGCTTCAAAAGCAGAAAAATTAACCCTAACATCTTCATAAACCCAAATTTCTGTCTCGGTATAGTAGCGTTTCTTAATAGCCTCTATTCTTTTGCCAAGAACTGCTAGAGAAAAAGGCTTAGTAATATAACCATCAACAAGTAGGTCAAAGCTCTTGATCATAGTTTCATCATCACCAAGAGCGGTCAACATCAATACCGGAATCTTGCTATTTTCTCGCACAACCTTCAGGACTTCCAGACCATTCTTGATAGGGAGCATAACATCAAGAAGCAGCATGTCTATCTTGTTGTTTTGAAACTTCTCAATAGCCATTTGTCCATCAGGAGCCTTGATGCAAATATACCCTAGACTCTCTAAATATTCACAAATACCATCTAGAATAATCTTCTCATCTTCTACAACTAAGATATTCATTGCTGCTCACTTTCATTGTTTCTAAATATTTGTTTTGCTCGTTGTGACAAGCTTAACAGTCTCGTCCCTTCAAGTAACTAAGCTAGTCAAACTATTTAATATCAGTCAATAGTTCGATTGCTCTACTCTTCATTATTTTATAACTTGCTAGCAATACTGCCAATACCAAAACTACAATACCTATAATCACAACATACATCATATGACTTGGATCTACCGCAACATTAAGTTCACTTATAGTCTTGTTGAATCCTTCAGCCTCGGCACCTCCACCTAAGTTAGATTGAGCTGCTGCTTGGCCTAGCTTCTTAGTGATAGATTTAGTAGCATGGCGGATTGCTCCATTTGCAAATCCATTGACTGTGTACTTAGACAAGAAATATGCTCCGGTGAAACTAAACACACTAATGATAAGTACTTCGGATATAAACTGTCCGATGATTTGTAGTTTGCTTCTACCAATACTTAGTAGGACGGCAACTTCTTTCTTACGAGCGTTCAACCACAAGAATAAGATCAAGGTTATTACCAATCCTGAGAAGATTAGAGATCCTACGAACATTGTTCTCGCGAATCCATAAATTCCATTGATTGATTCTTGCAATACTGGGAAGTTGCTTTCACTCTTGAATAGAGTATAGCTATCCCAATTGATACTTTGTTTCTTAGCTTCTGCCATTACTTTGTCTAGGTTTTCTCCGCCCTTCAAGAAGAATGTAGCGTCCATATAATTAGCTGTTTCTGCGTCTGTATCGTATAAAGTATTACTGGTTGTCAAGTCTGAAATAACAATATTGTCATTTAGCTCTAAGGCATAAGTTACTTGTCCTTGATTATCTCCACCAAAAACACCAATGATTGTAACCTCTGTAGTCTCTGAAGATTGTTTAACATTATCGGCATCGTAAGGATTACCTTTTAGCTTAATCTTATCTCCTAATTTAAGATTGTTTTTCTTCATTAAGCTTTCGTGTAATAAGACAACATTTTTGTCTTCTGGAGTTATATGACGTCCTTCTTTAAGTTGCAAGGCACCTGAATTGAATTTATCTTCTACAGAGGAGTCATTAACACCAGTAACCATTACTGCTTGGCCAAAATATTTTTTCTTATGCTCATCTAGGTTGGCTAAAGTATTCTCAGTTTCAACTCTCTCCATATCTACCAAGTCTGCAACTGCACTCATTCTACGCAAGTGCTTTTCAACTCCTGGTAAATTAGCAATTTTATCTATATCTCCAGACTTCAAGTTACCTGCACCTCTTGCTGTACCTTGATTTGTCCTTCTATTAATTTGCATGTTAAAGCTATTACTAATATTTTTAAAAGTCTCTTTTGCAGCTTCATCAGTAGCTGATTTTATAGATAAACCTGTTAAGCACAAAGTTGCCATTAACATAATTATCAAAAACAGTACAAGTGTTTTAACTTTTTTCTTTGTTACATAAGCAAATGCATTTTTAAACATAATAAACCTCTTAAACCTCTCAATATCTATTTAAAATCTACGCAGATATTAATCTTCTAATTCTCTAACAAATTTAAGTTTCTTAGATTTCAACTGCAAAACTGCATCTGCCATTTCTGTCAAACTGAAGCTGTGAGTTACAACAATTACACATTTATTCATTTCTAGTGCGTACTTCTTAAGTAGAGCAATTATTTCGTTAGCAGTATCTTCGTCCAGGTTACCTGTAGGCTCATCCGCCAAAATAATAGGCGCTGCAGATACCAAAGCTCTAGCAATTGCAACTCTCTGCTGTTGACCACCAGATAGTTTCAAAACATTTCTATTGATCTCTTCCTCACTCAAACCTAAATCTAAAAGTATTTGTGGATCTGCATCCTTGTTTACGAGACGAATGTTCTCCAGTGGGCTCAAATAATCGATGAGGTTATAGCTTTGGAAAACTAGGGCAATATTAGATTTTCTATGATTTGTATAACCTGCCTCCGCAATATCTTTGCCTTGAACTTTTATATATCCTTTATCAGGACTATCCAAACCTGCTAACAATGACAGTAGTGTAGATTTACCTGCACCTGATTTACCTATAATTGCATAAAACTTCCCTGGCAAAAACTCAGCATTGATATCATTAAGAACTAAATTTTTTGTACCGTTATATGCGTAACTTACATTTTCTATATTTAAAATTCCCATTTTTTCACCTCTTATAATCTTGTTAAATTTAACCTTTCAAACTCACATTTTTAAATAATTTCATCTAATAATTCTCTTGGTTTCTTCTTCAATATGAAGAATGAACTTATCAAAACTGCAATTACTAATATCAGGCATAGAACCCCATAAGTAATTAAAGTGTTCAGCCATAAATTATTTCCTAAACCTGCATTCATTATAGACTCGCTCGCTGAAACTTCATCTGCTATGAATGCTTTCCACATCCATTGTGTAGTAAAAGCAGAGAGCAATGTACTAATGACAATTGTAGGTATATACAGTACGAATAACTCTAGTAAAAATTGATAAATAATTTCAGATTTACTCTTACCTACGCTTAGCAAAATAGCTACCTCATGAATCCTCTCACGCAACCATAGCAATAGTAATAAACTTAGGACTAAAATACCACCAAAGAAAATTGCTAGGCTCATAATCAAGACTATCTGCTCTACTACAGCTATAGAATCTAAGACATCAGATACACTGTTAGCATCTTTAACTAGTTTTACATTCTTATTATCTTTAAGGGCTTCTTGCACTTTAGCATACAGACTATCTAATTCCGCAGCATCTTTCGCAAATACTCTTACAGTACTTGCCCTCTCGCTTGACTTAGCGTCCCCTTCTTTTTCATTAGATTCATGAGCACTTAAGCTCTGGGCAGAATGAAAATCTGTAAACACATGGTTTTGACTAATATCAGCAGATGTACCCGTGAAATTTTCTAAAGTTTCCCCTGTGAAAATTCCTACGATTTCGTAGTCAATTGGCTCAGTAGTCATATTTTGCGTTGTTTTGGATTTGTGGTGTAAATTATTTTGTTGGTTTGACTCCTGAGTTTTTTCGTTCGTATACAATTCTACCCCGTCGTTCTCATTTCTTTCAGGGTACATCTGCTCCTGGTTAAATTCCGCCTTACTCAACTTGACTTTGTCGCCTAGTTTAAGGTTATTTAGTTTTGCAAACTCCTCGTGAACAAGGATTTTGTTTTGGTCATTTTCATTTAAGTGTCTACCTGATACCAGCTTGAAGCTTTCTGCTATGAAACTTCTATGGTCATTTGATCTTTGAACTGCTGATACTCTCAACACATTAGTTGTTCCAGCGTTAATATCCTCATCTAGAATTACACCATTCTCGGTTGAAACAACTTGCATCTCTTTTAAGCTAGCAAATCCTTCTAGTTGATAGTTAGTCTTGGCTACTTTCGCTTTGATATCTTCATTTTGCAAAAACTGAAGATCTTGGATTGCTATGCTACCATTTGTGCTTTCTATGCTAAATGAAGAGTTCGTATTATATTGCAAGCTGTGTTTAAGCGACTTCACTGATGAGTGAATAGAAATACTAGAAAACAAAGTTATTGTTATCAAGGTCATCAGCAAGAACATAATTATACTTCGGCTGGTTTTTCTCGTTAAATATTTAAAAGCTCTACTTTTTATAGACATATTCGTTCCTCTCCTTTGGGGATGATAGTAATATAGCAATCCAATATGAGATGTATATGAAATGAAAAAGATATTTATAAATTTGCGCAAAATAAAACTCAACAGTTTGATATGATACCTCCAAAGTAGACAGTCTAATTAATTAAATTAGGCTAATCTATTTGGAGGTACTTTTTATGGGAAGGAAACCTAAGTTTAGTGCAGAAGTAAAGATAAAGGCATGCTTGGAATATGAAGATGGCTATGAATCTTTTGAAAGTATTGCTAAGAAATTACATGCGGATAAAGAAACAGTGCGTACCTGGTATTTAAAATACAAACAACGTGGAGAAACTGTATTTAATACGTCGAATCGAAATAAGACATACCCCAAAGAATTCAAGAATATGGTAATAAGTGAGTATACTAATGGAGAATGCTCATATTCTGAATTAGAAGCGAAGTATAACATAAGTCAATCAGTAATAAGAGGATGGGTGAACAAATGGTATAGTGGAATAGAAATAACGGACTATGATCCCAAAGGAGACATCTATACCATGGAATCGAGAATTACCACTTATGAAGAAAGATTAGAAATAGTTAAGTGGGTAATAGAAAATAACTTAAGCTATAAAGAAGCAGCAGATAAATATGCACTACCCTATGCCAACGTGTATAAGTGGACAAAATCATATCAAAGAAATGGAGAAGAAGCCCTAAGATACAAAAAGCGTGGAAGGAAATCCAAGTCTGAAATTGATTTTGATAACCTAAGTGAAATAGAAAAACTCAAAATAGAGCTAGAAAAAGAAAGGTCCTTGCGCAAAAGAAAAGAACTTGAACTAGAAGTTCTTAAAAAAAAAGAAGAATTGGAAAGGAAACTACAATCACGAAAGTAAGGCAATTAGCAGACTATCAAACCATAGATTACTTCAAAGATCTTGGATATTCAATAAGCAAGTTATGCGAAATATTAGGAATATCAAGGAGTAGTTACTACAAAAATAGACATAGAGTCAAAGCAGAAAAAGAAATACAAGATGAACTCCTATGCAATCTCATAAAAGAATACCACTCAACATTTGATGGTATTCTAGGATACCGTAGAATGACAATTTTCATAAACAGACTTAATCAAAAATCCTACTCATCAGGCTACATACATAGGCTAATGAAGCTAATGGGTATATCTGCAAGAATACGCAGAAAGAAAATAAACAGAAAAAGTATAAAACCAGAATACACCAAAGAAAATATACTAGCCAGAGACTTTAAAGCAGACCTACCAAATCAAAAATGGTTAACAGATGTAACAGAATTTTCAATAGCAGGCGAATCTAAAAAACTCTATTTAAGTCCAATAATGGATTTATACGATAAAAGCATAATAGAATATGAAATATCATTTAGAAACAACAATCAACTAGTATTTAGCATGTTTGATAGGGCCATCAAGAAACACCCTACAGCTAAACCAATATTTCATAGTGACAGAGGATTTCAATACACTGGACGTATATTTAAATCTAAACTAGAGAATGCTGGAATGATACAAAGTATGTCTAGAGTAGGTAAATGCATTGATAATGGTCCAATGGAAGCATTTTTTGGAACGTTAAAATCCGAAATGTTCTATGATAAGAAATTTAACTCATTAGAAGAATTAAAGACAAGCATAGAAAAATATATCAAATTTTACAACGAAAAAAGATATCAAAAAAATTTAGAATGCATGACACCAATTGAGTATAGATATCATGCATCCTAATGCAAAACTTTTAATTAAATTGGTTGTCTACTTGACAAGGGTCAGTTCAGTTTTTACTGTTGAGTTTTTGTTTTATTAAATGTAAGCAAGGAAGTTTATTCCAGGTAAACTAATCTACTCTGCCACTGGAATCTTACGTACTCTTTCGCCATGCTTGTAATCTTCTAAAACGAAGTCATCAACTGTGAAATCGTAGAAATCTTTTACCTCAGGATTAATCCACAACTTAGGTGCTGGATATTGCTCTCGCTCTATAACTTCTTCTACAATCTCGAAATGTCTGTCATAGATATGTGCATCAGAAATAACATGCACCAACTCACCTGCTTCAAGCCCACTTACCTGAGCAAACATATGTATCAAAGCTGCATATTGGACAACATTCCAACCATTAGCAACTAACATATCTTGAGATCTTTGCTGCAGTATACCATTAAGCTTGTTCCCAAAAACATTAAACATCATACCGTATGCACATGGGTATAGAGCCATCTCGTTTAAGTCATCAAAGTTATACATAGAAGTCAGAATTCTTCTACTATCAGGGTTGTTTTTCAAAAGATATAAGACTCTATCGACCTGATCGAATTCACCTTCTGGATACTTATGTACTCGTCCTAACTGGTAGCCGTAAGCCTTACCAATAGTGCCATCCTCTTTTTCCCATTGATTCCAAATTTTACTATTTAATTCTGAAACTACATTAGATTTCTTTTGCCAAATCCACAAAATCTCGTCAATAGCAGCCTTATAATTAATTGGTCTAATTGTTTGGATTGGGAACTCTTCTTGTAAGTTGTATCTATTTACTACAGAGCATATTTTCTTGGTATAAGCTGGTGAGCCATCATCTGCCCAACGAGCTCTAGTTTCACCTGAATTTTGCTCATAACCTTCGTCTAAAATGCGTCTACAATCTCTAACAAATAATTCATCCGCCCTACTCATCTTGCACTCCTTGTATAAAATGAATAATTAATATATTTATACTACCTTAGTTTCACTAAAGCTTCATCTAAGATTTTCTTATCAAAGCCAAAATTATCATATCCGGCTTTACAAATTTCAATATATTCATCAGTTGGTCGTGCTGGAACTTTATCATCTTGCATAACATAGGTGTAGGCATTGATGGTATCTCCTTGTTTGAAGTCTTGAGCAAATTCAGGAAATACTTTATCAAGTTTTACCTGGTAGGATGTCTTGTAATAAAGCTCAGGATAATCCTCATACTCATCTAGAGCTAGTTCATCTGCAGCACTAGTTAGCCACACGGCCACGGGCAAAAATTCACCTATAGATGGAGCAATTGTAAGGTATGCTCTGCCAGGTTCTCCCTTGTACTCTAAGCAGTGATCTTGGAGAGTTGCTACTCCTAACAACTCTGCCTCCTTACAGCGTTCTTGCATTTGCTCAACATGCAGGTTACTACCGTAAGCTATGTATATTTTCTTGCCTTTAAATTTGTCAATAGACATAATTTCTCTCCTAAACACTTAGTCTTTTAATTATAACAAAGCAATAATTACTCCTACTCAGAATTTTACTAGTCAGATAGTTTCTAATTCTCTACGGCTTTGCATTTTACTTTATAGAAAACATCTCGAAAATTTTCCAACTATTATCTACAGTTTCCAACAACTTTCTACAAAACCATAGAATATCCAAATATCCCAACAACCCCAAATAAAAAAGAGTCTTTTTAAGACATACTCAGGTCTAGTACTAAAGTTGTTAAATTTCTTATCAACTTTTGACTGCTATATTAAAAATCTTTTTACAAATAACTCTCCTCAAAGTTCATCTGTATTTTATTCTATTTTTTACGATCTAATCGAAATTAGTATTTATAACTTTTTGGATTAATTCAGAACCAGGAAAGTCACAAACTACAATTCCTAAGTACTTTAACTCTGCCTTGTTTACAAGATCTAGCGTCATCTTATTAGCTCCAGGATAAACCTCCGCAAAAACACCCTCTCCTAGATCCAACCTTGGGTACAAACTTTCATCATCATTCTCGAAAAGGATCTTGCCCGTAACAATCCTAGGACTATTAGTTTTCATGACTGTTCTGCCACCAGCAATCATGTAAGGGAAAGCCGCATCTTTGGCACTAATATGGTTTAAAAATATTTTCTCTGATCCCCCTTTCACATCGGTATTACATTTATCGAAATGATCTTTAATAGCAATATATTTGTCTTTTAAATTATCTAAACTCTCAAGACTGTAATAATCTTGAATCTCTAAGGAACTATACTTAAGCGAAAAGTCTACATATTCCAACTCACTCAACAAGACATTTTTCCCCCTCAATTCTTCAATATTTGGATTAACTAGTCCCTTGCGATTGAGCCAGAACAAATTCTTAAACATATCGTGGTACTTTCTAAACATGGCCCAAATCTGCCTATCATTGGCCGAACTAGCCTCTTGCTGTACACGCATTAGAATAAACTCACTGGGATTTTTCTCGAGAAAATTCTCACAATCGACAAGTACTTCCAAGAAATTAAATCCCAAGAAAATCGATCCATGATGTATAGCGAAAAACTTTTCTCTATAATTAAGCCTTATGTCTAAAAAACGAATACCTTTGTTCAACTGGTTCTTGAGGCTTAGGGATTGAGTCCTGGTGTTTGACGCAAACTCAATCTTTTTCCCATAAGCCATACTATCATGAGTACCAGGTATAGAAATCTGATTAAGTTTTTTTCGCTCAGGTAATTTGCTCATCCAATTAGGATTAAAGATATCTAAGTCACTTTCACAGGAAAATGCTCCATCCTGGTATTGTATCTTAGCGTCCAACATCTTCACACCTCTAACTGAAATTAACTTCTATAATCGAATTAATCAGTGCTGCCCCTGGGAAGTCCGCAATCACTATACCTGTCTTATTTTCAATATAATTATTCTGTATATAGTCTACAAATAGTTCATTTATACCTCTGTAATAGAAAGCGTTTAATCCTGGTAAAAACTCTCTTTTAGAGAAATAAGGATATTCCACATTTTCCTTGGTAGGCCTGATTATACCCGTCCAAAGTTTCTCTGTATTATTATCTGGAATAATCTGTCCACTAGCCACCGTATAAGGCATAGCTCCACCGGTTGCGCTTAAATGGTTCATGTAAATATTATTACTATAATCTTGATTACTCAGCTCAAGGTGATTTCTAACTTTATCCCATTTATCAGTGATATTATATACAGTTCCTAGGGCAAAGTAATCTTGCAAAATAATATCCTTAAACCTTAGGGAAAAATCTATACTATCTACTTCTGAGACTACTAAGATCTTACCTCTAAGTTCAGCTAAACTAGGATTGATTGGGGAGTTACTAGAATCTTTTGTCCAGAATAGCTCTCTATATTCTTCAAAGTACTTATCGAATAAATTCTTCATTTCGGCAAGACTAGAATTACTATGTTCTTGCTTAAGTCGCATTACAATCGTCTCACTTGGGTTAGCGTTCAAAAATTCTTCTACAGTTTCAAGAACGTCTGTGAAGTTATATCCTAGATAAATAGCTCCATGATTAATGTCAAATCTATCACTCTGATTCGTCAAGCGAATGTCCAAGTATCTGATACCAATATTTAATTGATTTTCTAAACTAATAGTTTGAGTTCTTGTAATATTTAGGAATTTCAAATCTGGATTATAAGCCATAGTATCGTGAGTTCCTGGAATAGATAACTCACTGATTAGTTTATCGTCTGAGATTCTAGACATCCAATCTCTATTATCTAAATTCAGACTACTATTATGCCAATAAGCGCTCTCTTGCTCATCATTTTCCTGGGCTGACCTCTCTCGTTCTGAGTAGTCCTGAGCTAAATTCCCTACGGCTGCTATATTAGTTCCAGAGATCAATAATGAGCTGATAAATATAGCAACTAGAAGTAGTGTAATCTTCTTAACTTTAAAGTTTCTATTTATTATACTTTTTTTCTCAATCATCATTTAACTACCTACTGCTTCTCCTTATGTTTTGGAAATTCGAACGTAAGTATGGGATAGCTAGGATCAAGACAACTATTGTCATTAAAATACTACTTGCTGAAGCCATGCCTAGCTCGAATCTATCAATGCCTGTCTGATAAATATACATTGTGATTGTCCTGGTTGAGTTGTATGGACCACCACCGGTCAAAACATTAACCTTGTCAAATAACCTAAATGTATCAATTGTTCTCAAGAGAGCAACTATTCCAAGGGTTTTCCCTAGATATGGCAAAGTAATATACTTAAACATCTGCCATGAACTAGCACCATCTATGTTAGCTGCTTCTTCCATTTCTTTAGGAAATTGTGTCAAAGAGGTGTATAACAATAAATATACAAATGGAGCATATTGCCAAATGTCAACAATCAAAACAGCAAAGAAGGCAACATTAATATCTTGTAACCAGTTAACAGATCCTATTCCTAATGCATTAAGGATCTGGTTAATAACACCATAATTATTACTGTACATTGTTTGCCAGATTAAGATCATTGAAATAGGTGGGCAAAGGTTTGGCAAAAGCAAGATAATCTTTATTGCACTTCCCCAAATACCTTTTCTCTGTTTATGTACAAAAACTGCCATCAACATTCCCAATGCAAGTTGTGTAAACACGGCAATCAGTGTAAATTTAACTGTTACTTCAATACTTTGCCAGAAATTACTATCCTGAAAAATTGTTTTATAATTCTCAAATCTTATAAACTCTTCTGCTCCATTATTCATTTTTATTAAGTTTAAATTAGTCAAGCTTGTATTAATTATTGCAATAATTGGTACAATCGAGACAAATATCAAAGTTAATAAAGCTGGCCATATCATTGAATATGTAAAAAGACGATCTTTAATTTTTTGACCCATTACATACGACCTTTGCTTGGAGGGGTTTTGGTTAATTTCTTTAATTTTAGCTAACTGATTATCCTCTTGGAACTCAGTTATTGCTATGTGGTCACTTATCATATAGATCCTCTTTATCTCTTAAAACAAAAGATAAGCACGGCAGTCATAATTAGTGGCCTACCGTGCTTAAATTAATACTATTTGCCCATTATTTTGTTCATTTCTTTTTCTGCATCTGCAAGTGCTTGTTCTACTGATTTTGCACCTGTAACTGCAGCGGACAGCTCAGCACCTAGAGCTTCTTCACATTCTCCCCATTTCTCTGTACGAGGACGAACCTTAGATTTCTCTGTTCCTTCTGCTAAAGTCGGGAAGTGAGGATTTGCTTCTACTAATTCTGCATCATTTAGAACTGATGTTCTTGTAGGTACACCACCTACTTTTGCCATTTCTTTTTGGCTTTCTGCTGACGTTAAGTATTTTAATAACTCAACTGCTATATCTTTGTTTCCTGAATTTGCTGTTACACCCATGAACCAGTTTCCGATCAAACCTGCTGGATGTTCTTCACTAGCTTCTGAGAACTTACCTGGAATTGGAGCATATGCTGCTGTTGCACCTTCGTCAGTTACGAACCAGGATGGCCAACCTAATGCCATTGCTGCGTTTCCATCTGCAACTGATGAAACCAAGTCATTTTTCTCATAGTTTGCACCTGAGTTTAGAAGTTCGATGTAAAGTTTTAATGCTTCAATACCAGCCTCATTATTAACTGTAGCTTTCCAGTCCTTGTCAAATACATCACCACCATTTGCCCAGAAAATTGGCAACCAGTCTGAAACAATTGGGTTTCCTTGTTGACCACGAATTACATATCCTAACTTACCGTCAGATTTAACTTGATTTGCTAAGTCTAGAACTCCTTCCCATGAAGTTGGAGCATCTTTAACCATTTCTGTGTTATAGAACAACAACATAACGTTACCGGCGAAAGGTAAGGCAAATTGATCCCCAGTAGCGTGTGGAGCTTTACCAATATCCATACTTGCCTGGATAAAGTCAGGATCCGGCTCATATTTATGTTCAGTTAAGTTATATAAAATATTAGCTTGTGTCATCTCTGGAATCCAAGGGTCATCTAGCATTACTAAGTCAAAGTCCCCTGTATTGTTAGAGCTGTCTAACATAATATTTGTTTTGAGGTCTGCGTTCTCATAACCAGTAACTTCTATCTTTACATTGTGATCCTTCTCAAAAGCATCTTTGACAGCATTAATAGCATCTACGTGTGAACCACCTCTAGCTGCTATTGATAATGTCGCTCCATTGCCATCACTTGTGCCTGAAGCTGATTCTTTAGAGTCACAAGCTACAGTAGCAAGTCCTAGCACTAACGCTAAACCTGAAGCTAATACCTTCTTTCCTATGTTTTTCAACATCGTGTTTTCCTCCTCTTTTAACACTTTTGTTCTGCTTTGCTTCTGTGCAATATACTTTTGTAATCTGCTTAGCTGCACTTCTGCCTTTGCACCTTTGCAATTCTGCTCCGGTGCCTTTCTATTATTTCTAATAGCTACTTAAATGCTCAAACGGCGCTAGATTTACTTTTGTCTATTTACTTACTGACAATATTTTATTTCCAAATACGAAATATCTATCCTTTAACCGCACCTGCTGATATATTCTCCTTAAGTAATTTCTGGGCAAAAATAACGAACACAAGTACTGGTATTATTGATATAACTCCAGCTGCGCCAACTTGTCCCCATTGAGTCAATTCCTGCTCACTATTCATTGTCGATAAGAGCAGAGGTACAGTGAAATTATCTGGCTTACGTGTAAATATAACTGCAAATAAATACTCATTCCAGCTTGTCATAAACGAAAGTATTGCAACTGCTGATATAGCAGGCATAAGTCTTGGTAAAACAATCTCGGAAAAAATTTGGTACTCATTCGCTCCATCAATTCTCGCACTCTCTTCAATTGATTCAGATAGGCCATCTACAGCAGTTAATAAATACCAGATAATCAACGGTAAATTTAAGAGTACATTTGCTAAAATTAATGGCCAAATAGTATTACTCCAGCCTAAGCTATTAAAAATAAAGTATAAAGGTATAGCAAAGGCTATTGGAGGAATAACTCTTACAAGCAAGACCCAAAATAGTGAGACATTTCTTAATTTAAATTTGAATCTTGTTCTGGATAGTAGATAACTTGCAGGAACGCCTATGAATAGGGAAATTATTAGTGAAACTAATGTAACTGTAATACTATTTTTAAGTGCAACTAAGAAATTGTGCTTAGTGAAAAGTACTGCAAAATTATCTAGCGAAAAACTTTTTGGTAATATGCTTAAATTGCCACTTAGCTCAGACGCTGATCTAAATGCCAAGGTAAACATCCAATAGATTGGGAAAATGCTCCAGATAATTAAAATAATAGAAAATAAAACTTTTGCAGATTTAGTTAAAACTTTTTTTGCTACCATTTTGCTCTGAAAATCTCCGTTTCAAAGATTTTTAATCTAATAAATATCATGCTCTATGCCCCAACAAACTAATTCAATCTTAACAAAAGACTCAGAGATTAAAGTTACTGCAACTTTAAAAAACGAGTGTTTTTTTAACACAGATTTTATAAAAGCGTAATCAACACATAATCAAATAAAAACTGCTTAGGTATATCTTTCTACACCTAAGCAGTCTTTATATTTGATACAAATTTTGTTCTACACATTGCCATTTAAGACATTATCTTTATATAAAATAATTATCATATAAACCAAGACAATATGAAATTATTTAACCAAACTCAAATCAATTTTTTCGAAGAATTCTTTATAAGCTACTGGATTACCAACAACAATACTACTTTCGCCTAAAGGTTTAATCCCATTACCATTAATATCACTGACAATAGCTCCTGCTTCTTCGCAGATAAGATATCCAGCCGCATAATCCCAGGCTTGCATTGTTAATTCGATAAAAGCAGAAAACCTTCCACAAGCTACATAGCAGAAGTCTAAAGCTGCCGCACCCATCCTTCTAATGTCACAATATTCCAGAATCTGTTCAATCAAATTCAGTGTACCACCTCTTAACTCATCATAGTATGGGGCTGTACCCACAGCACATAGAGTTCCTTCTAACGGTCTCTCCGGTGCATAAATTCTCTCACCATTTAGATAAGCGCCCTTACCCTTCTCAGCCGTAAACAATTCATCTGTAAAAAAGTTATAGACAATTCCTTGAACAGTCTCTTTATCCTCAACTACTGCAACACTAATGGCTGAATTAGGAACTCCATACATGAAGTTGCTAGTTCCATCTATTGGGTCCACTATGAAAGCTGGCTTATCTGTCAATTGCTTAGCTATAGGTTCTTCTTCGCCAATGAAATTGTAATCTGGCCAACGCTTAGCAAATTCCTCTTGCAAATACTTTTGACTAGCCATGTCATATTTTGTTACAAAGTTCACATGACCTTCTTTCTCATGTACATCAGAGCTCTTTAGTACTGCTGATTTCAAGAATTCACCATCTTTTTTTACTATTTCTATTAATTCATTTATATCTAACATTTTGTTTTTTCCTTTTTCTGTTCCTTTTTTCTGTAGTTCTAGCTATAGTATAGTATTAAAAAATTATTTATTAAGCAGTTTATCATAAGTTTTATTTTCACAAAAAACTGGAACCAATTAATCTTGGCTCCAGTCCTTATTAATTCTATCAATAACTCTATTTATAGATTTGAATTAGGCTTCAAAACCTTCCTTTTTTCTAGCTACCAAAGCTACAGCAAGTAACAACATTAATCCACCTACAAATAGCATATCTTCTGATTGTCCAGTCTTTGTTGCCTCTGGCTTATCTTTTTGATTATTCTCTGTTGTGTTATCTGGAGATTTTGTAGTATTGTCTGTATTTTCTGCCAATTTCCATTGGGCTGTGAAAGTATGATCTTCTTCAACCTTATATTTATCTCCTGGATAATACTTAGAGCCTTTCCAGTAATCAAATGTATAACCATCTCTTACTGGAGCTGCAGGAATTTCTATTATGCTTCCTTTATCAGCAACAATTACTTTATCCTCAGTAGATCCATCTGCCCATGTACCTTCATTTAGTGCGAAGACTAGTTTAAACTTCTCAACATCCTCTTCGTTAGTGTTGTCACTATCATCTCCCGGATTTTCTGGGTCGATTGGATTCTCTGGCTCACTTGGGTCACTAGGTTCACTCGGCTCACTTGGGTCACTTGGTTCAGTAACTTCACCATCGCCAGGTTCTTCCGGCATTTCAGTCTCGCCACTTTCTACGTTAGTTACATAAACAGGACTCTTTTCAACTGCACCATAAGGATCTGTTAGCTCCAAGAACCAACTAATACTTTCTGCTCCTTCAGGTATATCTGCTTTAACAGTAGCGACCTCACCACTCTTAAGTTCAGCAACTTCTGCAAGAACTGTATTAGTATCTACACTCAAATCTAATGAGTTTGTCTTGAGAACTTTTCTCTCTGGATTAATATTTATATCGGCATAAGGGATAGTGAATGTCTCTTCGCCTTTAATACCTTCACCATTAATTCCTGGATAATCTTTAGCATTGTAATCATCTAGACTTGGGGAGTAAGTTCTTACTTTAATTGACTTAGAATCATTATCAAAGTGCATGAGTCTAATATATCCCATACCACCTTTCTTCAATCCTTGATAGTCAAATAGCATTTGGTAAACTACTCTGTCATTTACGCCATCACCATTATCGTCAAGCTCAATTGGAACAGTAACAGCATTGTGGTAGTGACCAGAAAAGATCATTTTTACATTGTGGTTCTTCTTAACTACTTGATTATAAATAGCTTGAGGTTGTTCACCTAATCCACCACTTGCCAATAAGTATTCGTGGAAGTTCAAGATCGCTACTCTCTCAGGATATTTAGCTAGGACATTATTCATCCAGTTTATCTCTGCTTCATTAATATTCCAACCCATGTACATCATGATAAAGTCGATACCGTCAACAGTGATTAAATCATAGTGACCACGATTGTTCTTGTATGAGCCAGCAAAGTGCTCTTTGTTTTCAAATCTGAAGTCTCCGAAATATTTTCCATAGTTGGTATAGTCATTGCTTAAATGATCTACGTCATGGTTTCCTGCCAAAACTCCATAAGGAAGTCTAGCGTCATCTAGCAATTTATAAGCATTATCTGCATTTGTCCATTGACCTATCTCATCTGCATTATCAATAATATCTCCTGTGTGGAATAGATATTGCAAGTTAAGTCTTGGTCTATTCGCAATTAGCCAATCATGAATATCTAATTGATATTGGTATTTACCGACTATATTAGGATTTCCTACGTAATCTTCATTATAGTATTGAGTATCTGATTCCCAAGCAAAGGTAAAATCATATGCATTTCTATCAGTATCATCAGCGTGAGATGTTGTAATGTGAGCAAGTGTAGGCTGATTTGCTGGTGCACCTGCTTCGAACTGTTCTGGAGTGAAACCTTCACCATTTTGTACCATTACTTGTACTTTGTTCTCTGCATTAGCATAAGTGCTTGCTGCAACTGTTGCTTCTAATCCAACTTCTGACTCTGAGATCTTGCTCATCTTAGCGTTGAGTTTGTCCCATGAATTAGTCTCTGGATTTAGAGCATATAAGAAAGTCTTAGTATTATTACTCTCTCCAACCCAATTAATTCTTAGACTATCATCAGCATTTAGGTTCTCGTCAGCATCCAAGGTAAACACTTCGTATGGCAATCCATTGATATCATCTTCGGCGAATTTATCTTCTGCTACTGCTGCTTGATTACTTCTACCTTTTTCGACACTCACTTCTGGGGACTCTAAATTATAGTTCTTGGACAATTTAATTTGAGCTTTCATTGTGTCATTTTGAAGGTCTTTACCCTCGATAGTAAATTCGATCTGATTGTCTACGACCTTAGCGCTTACATTGTTGATTGTTGGCTGTTCTTCTGGAATTGTGAAGTTTATTTCTTTAACTTCTTCATTGCCTAATTTATCTTGAGCAACTATTTTTAATGTATGGCTCTTAGCTTCGTCTTTTGTTGAATCGAAGGTCAAAGGTAGTTCGACCAAATTGTCATCTAGATAAATTCTTGTCTTCTCTTCATCTAGACCAATACCTTTATCTGTCAAGGAAACTTTTAAGTCTTTTTCGCCTCTAATTTCCTCATTGTCTTCTATATTAATATTTATCTCTGGACCGTTGTTGTCTACATGTAAATTAATTTTTGTAAGTTCAGAAGAGTCTTTTTTGCCAGAACTTAACTCATAAGTACCATCTTCTAATTCTGTTGTATCTATTAGAGTACCAATGGCGTTGTACATTTCATCTGTTAAAGTGAATTTTGCTTCTAAAATCTCTATTTTTCCAGCTGAATCTCCCATTAGAATAATCTTATTAGGATCTTCGAAACCTTCAGCTCGTAATGTATAACCATTAGGCAAAATCAAACGAATATTTCTTACTGTGAAGTCATCATTATTCTCTTCGTTGTGTTCCAAGACATTAGCCTTGTTACCTGCATGCATATCTACTTGTAGTGTTTCTCCAGGCTTAATCGCTGCTAAAGGTACATCAAATGTATATGTTCTCCAATTGGCATATGTACCTTCATCAAATACGCCAATTACATCATTTCCTATAGCTACTGCATTCTTGAAGAAAGCATCTGTTTGACTTGTTTCAAAGACAAATTTTGCTTCAGAATTAAGTGATTTGTGAGTTTTGTCTGTTAAATCTTTAGCACCTAGATATAAGCTATCTCCAGTGGTACTTACGAAAACTGAATTATTTACATATGTTTCTGATTCTAAATTGAATCTAATGCCATCATTATTTTTGTTCTTAGACTCAACTCTTTTTTCTTCTAGTTTTATTTCTTGAGTACCATCGCTTAGTACATAGTAGTAGTCATAATAATCTTTACCGGTTAAATCTATAGCGTCTAAACTATAAGAGAAGACAGCCGGATTATCTTTAGATCTTTCTACATTAATAGCTTCGAACTCAGTACTTGTATTGTCTTTAATAAATAATTCAACTGTTTTTATCGCTTCACTATCTGATGAAACTTCAATAGCAAAAGTGAGATCTTTATCATTATCAAAGCTTGACTCTGTATGATCTACTACGCTTATCTCAGATTGAGGAGCTTGGTATTCAGAATTAATACTTCTGATATCTTCTGGTACGAAACCTGGAGTTGGCAAAGCATCATTTGATACCTTTTCTACAGCTTCTGTTGTTGTGTTGTATTGATAAACTATGGATCTATCGGCAGTTACTTCTTTGCCATCCATATTGTATTGAACGTATGAATAAACATCACCAACGTTACTCTTAACATACATTCCACGAGGACCGCCGTTTGCCATACCACCAACGAAAATTTCAAATATATTTTCATTGAGTGTTAGATTGGAATTGAAGTGATTATTAAAATCGTCAACTGTAAGTTCGTCGTTATAGCCATTTTTTACCCAGAATACTAAAGATGCACCTGGTTCAACAAATAGATCTTCCCTGGTTTGGAACCATAAAACGTTACTATCTGGGCCATCATCTGGGTAATTGTATAGCAATTGATAATCCTTGAAATTAATTTTTGCATCTGAGTTATTTGTAACTTCTATGTATTCATAAGCATCTGCTGAATTTACATTACTTGTGTCAGGAATTAATTCAGTAATTATTAGTGAAGGAACGTTAGTTTT
Organism: Fastidiosipila sanguinis; assembly: GCF_002998295.1. Taxonomy (GTDB): domain Bacteria; phylum Bacillota; class Clostridia; order Saccharofermentanales; family Fastidiosipilaceae; genus Fastidiosipila; species Fastidiosipila sanguinis. The sequence goes on along the minus strand of NZ_CP027226.1, from coordinate 5,676 downwards.
GTCAAACTCTCCTTGCTCAACTTTAACATTCAATTCTTCGGTAAGAGTGTCTGCAACTCCGTCGAATAATACTGCTTGTGCTTTAAAATTCTTAAATCCAGAAACGTCCTGGAATGGAACTTCAGCTATTAATTCTCCATTCACATAACTTAGAGGGTAAGAAATTGTAGTTTCATTTTCGCCAACTATTTTTAATTGGCCAGCTAGAATTAAATTATCACTGTCTAGAGAAATTTTATATTGCCAATTATTATTGAATTTAACAAGGTTCTCGGCTACTACTTTTAGCTCACCTTTTAGACCTGCAAATTCATAGTTGGAAGTTTCTATTTGATTATCTTCTAGAATTCCAGCGGAGCCTTTTGTATCATAAGAAATTATTTCTGAGCTTGTTGCACCAGTATACTTGTACTTGATGCCTCCGTCTTTTACTACTAATTTCACGTCATCATGGTTATATCTTACAGAATTGAGTAATTGCCAAGTTTTGGTATAAATTTCCAAATCTCTTTGGCTACCATTAGCAAAACCACCACTATTTATAGTTGCTAGGTTATCTCCCTGCGTTAGCTCACTACCCCAATATGCATTAAAGTCTGAAGCTGTTAGCTTGTCATTTTTACCATTAAGAATCCAGACTACTAGAACTTCTTGAGGCTCCAAAACAATTTCCTCATTTAATGTCCAAATGTCCTTATTGTTGTAATAGAGAATGTAATCGTTCATGTTAATACTTTGATTACTTACATTCTTGAGTTCAAAGAACTCATACGCATCAGAACCAGATACATTATCTGTGTCCGGAACAATCTCTGAGATTACTAATGGACTTTTGGCTGGTTCTTGAGCTTTGACAGTAGTCATCAGTGGACTAACGCTTAAGCTAATCGCCAAAACTACTGCAAAAATCTTCTGCAAAAAACTTTTCTTCATAATTACTCCTTGCTATCTTGCTATTTAGCTAAAATATTCTTCAAGGAAAAACTATAAAATCCCAATGTTATATTTTCTTTAAAAAGTCTTTAAAAATTATCTAAAAGCTAAAAACTCACCAAGTTAATCTGCAAAATCTAAGAATATTCGTCATTATCATCGTTTGAAGATATTTGTAAAAAGTAGTATACTGTGCACATCAAATTGAGAGGTAAAAAATATGGACAATTGCGACCCCTATCGAAGTTGTAGCTTAAATCGAAGTTTTTTCGGTAACCAAAATTTAAATATCAGTTGCAATTGTTCTCTCTTATAGAACAATTTAATTCTGTATTTCGTATGCTGGTACCGCAAAGACTAATCTTAGGCGGTATTTTTTATTAAGGAGGCATATGAAATGGAAAATTCAACATACACTGCAGAGTCACTAAAAGCACTACAAGCTCACATTAATACAATGGACCCTGTTGACTTAGCTGAAGAGTTCCGTGATTTAACCATGACAGAAATTGCTGTCAGGATGAAAATCATGAACAAAGATCTTTTGGCCGACACGTTCGCTCTTTTACCATCTGAGCAAAAACAAGAAATCATCGAATCTTTATCTGATGAGAAAACAATGTCCCTTATCCAAGATTTGGATGAAGACGAACTTGTTGATACTTTGCAAGAATTACCAGCAAACATGGTTAGAAGAATCATGAATTACTTGGTAGATGACGTCCGTCGACCAGTCATTAATAAATTATTGGGCTACCCAGAAGATAGCGTTGGCTCGATAATGTCAGTTAACTTCATGGCTGTGAAGAAAAACGTTTCTCCTACACAAGCATTACAAAAAATCATGAGTTCCGATTTGGATGCTAACCGTTTGGAGCAAATCTGGGTAACAGATGAATCTTTGGTATTGATTGGTTATGTTTACTTAGCTGACTTATTGCGTAATCAAGATGCACATTTAGTAGATTTATTAAACTCTTTCCCTGCAAGTGTTTTGGCTACAGATGACCAAGAAGACGCCGCAAAAATCGCACAAAAATATGATATTTCAGAGATCCCTGTTACTGACTCCGAAGGTAGATTAGTCGGTTTCATCCCAGCTGAGTGGGCGATCGACATCCTGCACGAAGAGTATGAAGAGGATATGGCTAACATCCACGGTATTCAAGAATCTGATGATAGTCCGGTACCTTACCTAGAAAAATCAAGTTTCCGTATGGCCAAAGACAGAACAACTTGGCTAATCATATGTCTAATAACTGCAACATTCACCGGTTTCATCATTCATCGCTATGAAGACTTACTTTCAGCTGCTGTTGTACTAACATCATACATTCCAATGCTAATGGACTCTGGTGGTAATGCCGGAACTCAAGCATCTACAACAGTTATTCGAGCCTTGTACGCTGGGGAAGTTGGTTTTAAAGACACATTAAGAGTAATACTAAAAGAATCTACCATTGGTTTAATGACTGGTGGTGCACTCGTTGCTGTTAATATTGTACGTATGCTAATTCTAGAAGATGTTAATCTAGCAGTTAACTTAACAGTTGGTATTACACTATTAATTACAATTGTTTTATCCAAAGTTATTGGTGGTATCATGCCTCTAATTGCTGATAAATTCAATATTGACCCAACAGTTATGGCTGGACCAATCATTACAACTATCGTTGATACAATGGTTCTACTTATCTACTTCGAAGTTGCTAGCTTCTTGATATTCTAGGATTTGGGTTAAATGATTTACTAAGTTGCCGGGATTATTTAATGTTGGATTATTTATTGTTGAATTATATATTGCCGGTAGATTTACAATTTAATATAAGCATAAAGGAAGGCCACTCAAGAATAATTCTTGAGTGGCCTTTTGCTTGTCGCTTAGAGTTTGTTTTCTCTTGAAGAGAAATTACTGCAATTTTTAGCTAATTCGCTTTAGTGATTTTCACTAAGACTTGAGCCTCCTTACTCCTCACGTTTTTTCTTAACTACTATCAATACAGCTGCTACTGTTAGTAGGAATACTGATACTCCGATTGAAATTTCAATTCTCTCACCTGTCGTTGGTGGAACAGTTGGAGTTGTTGTAGGTCCTGTAGTTTCTTTTGGAGTACTTGGTGTAGTTGTCTCCTCTGGGGTTGTTGGAGTAGTCGTAGTGCTTGTCGTCTCTTCTGGAGTGGTTGAGGTAGTAGTCTCTTCAGGTACTTCCTCATTGTTAATTACAAAACCATTCTCCTTGTCACCTGAGTAAGTTACTGTATAAGTATTACCATTTACAGTAATCTCCAATTTATCTTCACCAACTTCCTTGACAGAATACTCAATCTCTTTACCTGCCTCATATACAGGAAGATCTATGAATTCTCCTGACCAGTCATTGTCGGCATTTAGACTTAGCTTATTATCTAGAGCTTTACCATTTGCTAAGAGTTCAACTTCTATACTTTCAGGAAGTTTATTGTTCTTGCTGCTGGTCCAGGTCTTTTGAACCTTGATATTTGTTGTTGCAGGAGTGTGTTTGTTTGTTATAACAAATCCTTCTGTAGGTGAACCGCTAATAGTTGTTTCATAGTCATCGACTTTGACCTCTTCAATGGTATATTCAACTTTTTCTGTAACTTCAACACCATCTTTTACTACAGTCTTTTCGATTTCCAAGTCTGTAAATACATACTTCCAATCGTTCTTAGCTGTGAGTTTGACGGTTTGTAAAACTTCGCCATTAGCAAGGAGTTTGACTGTAATCTCTTCAGGACGTTTACCATCTTGGTTTTCGTTATCGTCCCAAACTTTCTCAACTGGAATATCCATCTTATTGACAGGGTTATTTACCACTATACTTTGAGATGAATCTTCTGTAGTTAAGATAAATTTATACTCATTATCTTCCAGGATATAACCATTTGGAGCTTTTGTTTCTTTAACAATATATGTTCCAAGCTCAAGGTCTCTAAACTCAATGAAACCTCTTGCATCTGTTTTAGCTACTTTGAGTGGTTCTTTTTCTTTATTTCCTTCAGCATCTACTTTGTACAATGCGAATTCAGCGCCGGCTAAGCTTTCCTTCTTATCTTCGCTGTACTTGGAAATAATTATTCTACCTTTTTGTAACTCATTTTCCATGTAAGCAGAAACTATACCGTTGAAGTTTTCTTTCTTAGTTTCATCTTTTAGATAAATCCTAATTGGTTTTTGGTCTAATCGATATGCTTCAATCGTTTTTGTTTCTACTAGCTCATAGTTGTATTTTTCCTCAAACTTGAAGCCTGCGAAGTCTACCTTACCTTCAGCGTCTGACTTGAATACACCTTTTTCTACTCTTTGACCATCTTCTAGTGCGTAAAGAGTAAACTCTACACCTGCTAATGGTTTATAGACTGTGTAGATGTCTTGACCTACTTTCTTGTATCTATAGCTTGGGTTCTCTTTAACGTAGGTTTCTGCTTTCTCAAGATCTACGTTTTCCATGATAGTGTCACCCTTAACTACATCTACCTCAAATGGATTATTGGTGTAGCTAAATGCGTATTTGTGGACTATCTTGTCTGTTTCAACATTAAAGGCTGAATTTACCAACATACCTTCATTTGGTATTTCTTTAATTTCGAAATAATGCTCTGCATTTGACTTGTAGTAGCCCTTAGGAGCTTGGTCTTCTTTCAAGATATACAATCCACTTGGCAAGTTATCAAATATTGCTTTAGCTTTGCCATCAACTAGTTTAGTTTTAGCTGCTAAGAATGGTTTGTATTCTCCACTCTCTCTATCATATTTTTCAAGATTGAAGACTGCACCTTCTAGTGGATTCTTCTCATCATCTAATTTCTCAACTTCCACCTTACCTAGAATTGGTTTCTCAGGGTTTGGAATGTTTAGAGCATTTTGTAAGAAGGCCTTGCCGTTTTCATCTGTTACTTCACCCTTATCATTCAGCTTAAATCTGTAGGCATTAGTGTTATGTAGGTACAAAGTACCTTCCTTCTTAACTTCTGTAATTGCGTAAAGTGTATTAACTTTTAGACCAGAAGCAATAGTGTAACCTTCTTTGCCTGTTGGTTCAGTCTTAATGACAATGTCAGGGTTCTCAACTTCTCTAATCTCAAACTCGAATCCTGCAAGTTTAACTTTTCCGTAGTCTGTCAATCTATCAATAGCTGAGAGATCGAACTTATTAGCAACTAGAAGTTTATTAATTACAATCTGTAGACCTTCGTTTACGATTGCTTTATCTCCTGTAAAGTCAATTACTCGATGATCTGCATCAATTGTAAATTCTATTGGCTCAATTGCTTTGTAGCCTGACTTGCCTTCCTCGACAATTTCACTTAATAAGTATTTACCTTCTAAGAGATTATCTACGCTAATGTTACCACTAGTATTTGTTAAGAAGTTTCTATTGTAGTCCTTGTTCCATTCGTTCATTCCTCTTAGGTTAAATCTGATGTAACTCAAAGCTACCTTATCTTCATTGATCTTATTCAACTTCAATGATCCATAAACAGGTTTAACGTTAAGGAATTTGTCTTTACTGTCCTTATCTGTAATTTTTACATCAAAGCTATTGTCAGCTTTATTGTAGACAGTCTTGAAGTCTTCATATCCAACTTCTATGGATTTATCAGATACTTTATATCCTGCTGGAGCTTCTATTTCAGTGATTGTGTATTTTTCTAAGATAGGTAGATCTGTGAACTTAACTACACCATTTTCGTCTGATGTAGCAAAGTAGAAGTTGCCTTTACT